>NZ_RQVD01000005.1 GCF_003992055.1 Veillonella sp. CHU740 | reverse complement strand
TTGAGTTTGTATATGTCTATTTTATTGCAAAAAAAGAATGTTGGCGACTACTCTTATATGAGTAGCCCCAACATTTATTATAGAGCCTAAAGAAGACCTTTTTAAATGTTCTTTTCTTGTATACATAATGATAAAAATGTTGACGGGGGGGGACATTTGTTATTATGAAGGTATCATGAAGAAATCATGAAGATGTAATATATGTATAATGAAGAAAGGGAGATTTCATAATGAGAAAAAAACAACTTCGTTATGTGATTCTTGCGGTAATTGCGGGGAGTACAATGATGATGCCTGCGATGGCAGATAATTCTGGTAATGCAAATCTAAGCGTGCCTTTTACTATTCTTGTTGATGGTAAAGAAAATAGCATGGTTACTGTTGACAGCAATGACGTATCATCAGCTGATCCTGATGTAGCTTTACGTAAACGTGATGATAAGAAATTCTATACGAAGCCAACTGGACAACAAATTGATGATATAATGAGTGTAAACTCAAACTCAAATACAGGATGGGGCCCTAAAGTAGGTATTGTTACTGATGGTAAGAATACACAAGATAATTATCTAGGATTAGTGAACGGAACAATTAAAGAAGCATACACTGTTAGTTATTCTGAAGCTGGGCCAAATAATGCAACAGCGAAACTAAATGGAATAGAAATGTTTAGTGGTGATATTACTGGTGGAATATCAGCGGTATCTGGAGCAAAAAATGCAGAGAAAAATATGGTTATCTTGCGTAATGTAGGTACTATAGCAAATGTAACTGGAGCTGCATTAGGCCAAGGTGATGGCAGTGCTATTAATAATAGAGTATTTCTTGCTGGTGGGCAAGATATTCAGCTTGTTTCAGGGGCTGCAGCTTTCGATAGCACATCCTCAGCTGGTTCCTTAAAAGAAAACTTAGTAGTAGCAGCGTCTGGTACATCGCGTACAGCATTTGGAGCGTTTGCTGATGTTTCTGACGAAGGTAGCACACCAGATAGTGGAACGACTTCCAATATTAACACTAGAGAAGTGATAGGGAATCGTGTCTTGCTAGGCATTGATTCTGCTGATACTGAAAATGGCAAAATAAATGGGGACTCTGGACGGGTGGATTCTCATGAATTAAAAAAGGAAATGGGAAAAAGTGAGTCAGATTCGATAGTACTACCTAAAGTAGGTCAAGTCATAGGTGGTTTTTCAAAAACGAATAAAGCAAATAAGAATATTGTCGTTATTGGAGAAAGCTCCATTGCTGGAAAAGGATTATTCAAGGTAAAAAATGAACAACCTAAGCATCATATTAATGGAATTGATGCTAATGGTGTTTACCCTGAACGAGTGAACGATGCAGAACAAGAGGGTAACAACTTTATTATCGGCGGTGTCAGTGATGTAGAAGCTACTGGTAATATTGTAGACATTAATAATGCGAAAGCATTGGCTAGTGGGAAAGTAGCTATCTGGGGCGGTCATTATTTCTCAGACAATGCTACAGGCGATATTAAAACTGGTAATACCTTAAATCTTAATAAGGTCAAAGGAATTACATTATCTCAAGTATCGAACTTTGAAATCTACAACTTTGATTTGCCTAAAGATGTTGTGAATGGAGATACAATCCTTACTGTAACCGATCCAAATGGTACAGATGTATCTAATACAAAAATCAATGTAGGTGTGTCTGGTGAAGCACCAGCATTACATACAGGGGATGCTATTAAACTTATCTATAATACGAATGGCGTAACAACAACAGGTGCTCAATACGGAAAATTACAACAAGGCGCTTCCTTGGCATATGATATTACTGCTAAAGCGGGGGATGATGCTAAATCTGTTATTGCTGTTATTAAGGAAAATTCCACAGAGAATACACCTAACCCTACACAACCAACTACTGGTGGATCCGTGAATTCAGCAACACCAAGTACAGGTGATACTGCAGGTACAACTCCAGCAAATGGTGGGACAGCAGGAACAACACCAACAAACGATGGAACAACAGGTACAACACCAGCAAACGGTGGCACAACAGGTACACCAGCAGCAGCTGGCACAACAACACCAAGTACAGGTACTGTTGCGGGTAGTGTATTACCACAAACAAAATCCTTTGTAGAGACTCGTACAGCTGTATCTAGCGTTATCAACAATAGCCAAGATAGCATTGTGAAAGCATTTGCTAATACTAGTAGTACAGCACCAATCGTTGCAGGCGTGAGTCATGGTCGTATGAGAGTGGAGTCCGGTTCTTATGCCAATATTAATGGAACAAATATAGTTCTTGGTTTAGGAAAACAAGCAGGCAAAACATACTGGGGTCCATTTGTAGAAATGGGTTGGGCTCGCTACGATAGCCATTTAGATTCTGGTCTTCGTGCAGATGGTAATGCTAAATATTATGGTGTTGGTGTATATGGAAAAACAACCTATGATAATGGCATCTATTTAGAAGGTAGTATTCGTGGTGGACGTACATCCTATAACTATGAAAGTAATGAGATAAAAACAGCAACAAAAACTGTTCATACTTCCTATGATGCACATAATATGTATTATGCAGCACATGTAGGGTTAGGAAAAGTAGTATCTTATGGAAATGGATACGAAGGTACAGTATATGGTAATCTATTCTATAGCCATCAAGGGGAAGCGACTGCTACATTGAAAGGTGAAGGCTTAGGAGAAACCTATACATTTGTAGGTGTCAATAGTCTTCGTACACGTCTTGGGTACAAAGTTTCTAAACAATTAGGCAATAGTTACACAGGATATGTTGGTGCGGCCTATGAACATGAGTTCTCAGGAGAAGCACATGCGACGGTTAAAGGCGCAAGTACTTTAGCACCTTCTTTAGGCGGATCTAGTGGACTTGTAGAAGTTGGAGTTACCTATGGTAGCACTGCGGATACCTTTACTGGAACACTTAATGTAGAAGGTTGGTTCGGACAAAAACGAGGAACAACGTTTGGTGGACGTGTAAACTGGAAATACTAATTGTATAGTGTTAGTACTATGACATAAGAAGATAAGCACTAGTTATGTATGGCTAGTGCTTATTCTTGTTTATATCCTACTTATATGAATAGTTTAAAATAAAGGTTCTATAATATATGTTGAGTTATTTTTAGACGAGTAGTTCCAACATTTTTTCTAATTAAATAAGGGTTATAGGACAATATGAGTTGGTTTTAATGGCAATGAGCCTAGTTAAATACTAGGCTCATTGAATTTTAAAGTTGCAAGATTACAGATTTAGAGGGAAAACAAAAAGCTACACCATAGATAATATCTACGTGTAGCTTTTATATATATAACCTTATGGGCATTCTTATTCCAAATCGTCGAAGTCGAAAGCTGCTGCTTTTGTATAGTTCGTAACTTTCGCCTCAAAGAAGTCAGTTTTTGTACTGTTCAAGTTGGAGAAACTTTCAATCCAAGCCATAGGATTTTCTTTGATTTCCGGATATAACGGTTGCAAGCCGATGGAATCAGCACGTTGGTTTGCTAAGTATTTGATATAGCGCTCGATTAATGTATTATTGATACCAAGGATTTTGTCATCTGTAATGTATTGGCCCCAAGCGATTTCATTTTCTGTACCTTCACGGAGCATTTGTGTTAATTCAGTTTCTAGTTCAGTAGTGAATAATTCAGGGCGTTCGATGCGAAGCTCACGGATAATGTTTTGGAACAATACTAAGTGAGTCACTTCGTCACGATTGATGTATTTAAAGATAGTGGAAGTTGCGGTCATTTTACCTTGACGAGCTAATGTATAGAAGAAGCTAAATCCGGAGTAGAAATAGATGCCTTCTAAAATATAGTTTGCCATGATCGTGCGGATCAAATTGTGCTCCGATGGCTCATCGCTAAAACGTTGGTAAATATCGGCGATGAAGCGGTTACGAGCTAATAAATGCTCGTCCGTACGCCATTCATCATAAATGCGGTCACGAGTAATTGGATTCGTTACTGTATCCAAAATGTAAGAATAGGATTGGGCGTGAATTTCCTCCTGGAACGCTTGGATGTTCAATAAAGAAGCCACTTCGGATGCCGTAATATAACGGCTCAAGTTTGGCAAGTTTTCGCTTTGGATGGAGTCCAAGAAATTTAAGAAAGAAATGATCTTGTCGAAGGCACGGCGCTCGCTATCCGTTAAGTATGGAAATTGCTTAATATCTTCGTTCAAAGAAATTTCTTCAGGAATCCAGAAATTGTTCAGCATCGTGCGATACAATGTATTCGCCCAATCGTACTTAATACGATTCCATTCCCGTAAATTTGTCGTATTACCGCCCACCATACTTTGCGTGCCGCGGTCACCATGTTCATTAAAAATCAGTTTCTTTTCCATGAGATATCTCCTATGTGTCTAGGTGAAAGTCAACATAGGAGATGACATTCACTTTACCATTTAATACTATAGAGAACTATAAAAGCATAGCTAGACGCCTGCTAATATTGGTATGTAGTTTTGGTACTACTTTTTATTATACTAAAAAGATAGGTAGCTAGGCAATCAAAAAGCACAGGAGTACCAGTCCTGTGCTTTTTTGTGTACTCTATGCTAGAATATGTTTCCTGCTTCCGCATTTTCCAACAAAAAATCTATTACATGTTTATGAACAATTCCATCTTGGCTAAAGTCAACGGTATCCATGGAGAGAACAAACTTAGGGTAGTTATCTTGTACATGTGCATAAACTCCAAACTCACGTTGTCGTGTAGCTTCTGTTTCCATGAGATACGATACTTGATAGTATACTCGTTCTTTATCTTTAGTGGCGATAAAATCGATTTCCATATCTTTTACTTTGCCTATTTCTACGGTATATCCTCTAGATATCAGCTCAATATATACAATATTTTCAAGGGCTCTTTCAATATCTTTCATATTAGAATATCCTTTGGCAGCCCGAAATCCATGATCTGTAAGGTAATATTTTTCATCGATTTTAAGATTTTTTTTGCCTACAGTATCGAATCTAGACACTTTTTTCAGGATGAAAGCTTGCTGACAATAGTCTAAATAATTCAGTATAGTATCAATGGAAACATCCCGATGTTCGCTCTTTAAATACTTTTTAATACTAGTTGCAGAAACGGGAGACCCTATATTTTGTATAGTAAATGATAGGATTCGATTGAAAATATCTACATCGCGAATCTTATTGTGTGTCAATACGTCTTTGATCAAAACCGTATGATACACATCATTTAGATATTTATAACTATTATTTTCTTCTAAGTTAAAGTATTTTAAGGTAGGCATGCCACCTAATTGGATAAACTTAGTGAATAGATCTTCCTTACAAAGCTGTTTTTCTTGGAATACTTCTACAAACTCATCAAATGTAAATGGCTGTATTTCAAATTCTACATATCTGCCAGCAAGAAGTGTAGCAAGTTCGCCAGAGATTAAGGTGGAGTTGGAACCAGTAATATAGATGTCGCAATCTTTATCAACACGTAGACCATTTACAACTTTTTCCCAATCTTCCACTAACTGTATCTCGTCAAAGAAATAGTAAAGTTTTCCATTTAAGTGTTTCGTTGTTTCCATGAGATACTTAGCGAGTAGTGATGCATTGTTTATCTCTAAAAATTCTAAGGATTCAAAGTTAATATAAACTTTGCGTTCATCAGGCACTTCTTGTAAGATAGTGTCTTTAATTATCGTTAATAAAGTAGATTTCCCAACACGGCGCATACCTGTGAGAATTTTAATTACAGGCTTATCAATGAATGGTTTTATTTGGGTTAAGTACTTAGGACGTTTAATATATTCCATAGCTAACACCTCACTCTCATTGATTCTATTATACTCGAAACAATTAAAGATTCCAACAATGATTTCGAGTATAGTCGAAAGTATTGCAGATTGTGCATACTAATTCTATTATACTCGAAAGTATTATAGAATATTAGTATAGTTTTGATTATAAATGAAATACATTAGAATTTATAGGGCTATGGGAAACTCTTAATAATAGAAACTGTAACCGTGTGCAATTCGACACGTTTGGAAATGAGGCGAGTCTGTTAAAATTGGGGATCATTCAAGATTATAAAGGATTGAAAGCAGATGAAAAAGAAAGCGAGCAGGGATATCTATATATAAACTGTGATATAATATAAAAACAAATACAAATACAATGAAGGGCTAGAGAGTTGGTGCATATATGGATGATTCAATAGATACAATTCGAAGAGATGTGTATTTCAGTATTAAAGAATTGATGGACTCTGCAAGAAATAGTATTGCACGATCAGTTAACAATATTCTTGTTCAAACATATTGGGAGATTGGACGAATTATAGTTGAGGAGGAACAGGGGCATTGTGATAGAGCTGCATACGGAAAACAGTTAATAATAGAATTATCAAAGAAATTAACAAGAGAATATGGTAAGGGATTTTCAAGGTCAAATTTGCAAAATATGAGGAACTTTTATTTGACATATCCAATTTGCCAGACAGTGTCTAGCAAATTAAGCTGGTCGCATTATTGTGAATTGCTTTCTATAAGCGATGAACAGAAAAGAAATTTTTATGAAAAAGAAACTATTAATGCGAATTGGTCAGTGAGAGAATTAAAAAGACAAATAAAAACATCACTATTTGAAAGACTTTTACTTTCAGTAGGAGATAAAAATAAAGAAAAAGTGTGGGAGTTAGCCTTACATGGCAATGAAATACATAAGGCGAGCGATATTGTAAAAGATCCTTATGTATTTGAGTTTTTAGGAATACCAGATGAAACCGCCATCATGGAGAGTGATTTAGAAAAGGCATTGATAAGCCATATTGAAAAGTTTTTGCTGGAACTTGGTAAGGGATTTATGTATGTAGGTTCACAGCAAAGAGTAACATTGGGAAATACGCATTATTATGTGGATATGGTATTTTATAATAAGATACTAAGAAGTTATGTTTTAATTGAGTTAAAATCAGGAAAGTTAATGCCGGAAGCAGTAGGGCAAATTAATATGTATCTTAATTATTACAAGATGGAGATTAATGACGATACAGATAATGAACCCATTGGGATTATTCTTTGTACTGATAAAGATAGTATACAGGCAGAATATGCTCTTGGTAGTTTGTCTAATCAGATATTTGCATCTCAATATACGTTATATATTCCAAACAGAGAAGAATTAGAAGAGCAGGTTGAAAGAGTATTAAAAAATTATGAGAGAAAGTAATCCTCGATGATGGATTCTTTTTATTCCGTCTACATCTTTGAATCATAATTTTATTATAAAGTAAATACAAAAAGAGCACGGTGTGCCCCGAACAAACATCATGAAATGCCGTTTGTGAGGAGCATGCCGTGCTCTTTTATGTATCAGGTTTACACCCACCAAAGATTAGGAGGAGCAGCTAGTGCACTCATCCATTTCTAAGGATTGGTTACGGATATAGTAAATTGTCTTAATGCCTTGTTTATAGGCTTCCACATATAAATCAAGAATTTCTTTTGCTTTCATTTGCGGCGTAATGTACAAATTGAAAGACTGTGCTTGGTCGATGTGGCGTTGGCGGATACCGCAAGCCTTGATAGACCATTGTTGATCGATGGTGTGGGCTTCTTTGTAGAACCACATCGTTTCATTGCTCAAATCGGGCGCCGTTTTTGGTGTAAAGCTACCTTTTTTCTCTTCAATGAAGAATTTTTTGAAGATAGGATCGATACCAGCTGTGGTGTTAGCAATGTTGGATGTACTACCGGTTGGAGCAATAGCCATTAAGTAACCATTGCGGATACCGTATTTTGCCACGTCAGCTTTCAGCTGTTGCCATCTTTCAGACGTGTAACCACGGCGCTCAAAATATTCCCCAGTTTCCCATTGAGAACCTTTGAAAGCAGGGTAGGCCCCTTTTTCTTTTGCCAGTTCCATAGACGCTTTGATGGCAGCGTAGGCAATATTTTCAAATAATGTATCAGCCACAGTTAAATGCTCATCGCTTTCCCATTGTACTTTATGTTTCACCAGATAGTGGTGGTAACCGCTCGTACCAAGGCCGATAGCGCGATATTTTTCACTAGTCACACGAGTTTCAGGCACAGGGAATTGGTTGATAGTAATAACGTTGTCCAACATACGGACTTGTAAAGCAATATTTTCTTCCAATTCTTCGTCAGAGGTTTGACCTAGGTTGATAGAGTTCAAATTACACGTTACCATGTCACCTGCTTTTGTGCGAGTCACGATGGAACCATCGTCTTGGATAATTTCTTCATCTAAATCAGTGAAACCAACGTTTTGTGCGATTTCATGGCATAAATTAGACGCATAAATCATACCCGCATGTTTATTAGGGTTTGCACGGTTTGTCGTATCACGGAAGAAGATGAACGGCGTACCAGTTTCTACCGCAGAACGCATGATTTTTTTCATCATATCTAAGGCGCTAACCTCGATGCCGTGTAGATCTGGACTGGCTTCACAAGCTAAATATTTTTCTGTGAACGCTTTATTCGTATCATCATCGTAATAGTCTTCTAAATGAAAACCCATCACACGAGATACTTCATGTGGATCGAACAATGTGAAATGCTCACGATTGATAACACGTTCCATGAAAATATCTGGTACAGATAGAGCAGGGAAAATGTCGTGTGCTTTACGACGATCATCACCATTATTGGTACGAAGCTCAACAAATTCGTAGAAGTCTTTATGCCACACGTCAAGTGTTACCGTAGCGCCACCTTTACGTTTACCTAGTTGGTCTACAGCAACGGCAGTATCGTTGTATAAACGAATCCAAGGGATGACACCGCCAGAAGAATTTTTATAGCCACGAATATCGGAGTTCAAGGCACGTACTTTACCGAGATAAATACCAAGAGCGCCACCATGTTTAGATACACGAGAGAATTTTGCATTCACATCGTAAATAGACCAAAGATTATCTTCTACACCAGAGATGAAGCAAGAACTCAATTGATGGAATGGTGTACCTGCATTCGCCAATGTTGGAGTAGCAGTAGTCATCTTTAACTCGCTCATTAAGTCATAGAATTTTTTTGCGTAGTATACCTTTTTGTCGCCTTCAATGACAGCTAGATGCATAGCAATGGCCATGAAACGCTCTTGAGGAAGTTCGTAAATTTCTTTGTTAAAGCCTTTTACTAAATAGCGGTCTGCTAATAACTTAATACCTTCATAGTTAAATAGGTAATCACGTTTAGGCTTAATATAGTCGCCTAGCTCTTCTAATTCAGCTTCTGTATATTGTGTTAAGAAAAAGTCTGCATAACGGCCAGCAGCGACTAAGGTTTTTACTAAATCAGTGAAGTTACCGTAACCAAAGGCTTTGTACTTGCGGTTAATAGCAGCTTCTTTGTATAAGTCAAATAAGTATAGGCGAGCTGCTACGAATTGCCAATCTTGGTTCATGCGGTTTACCATGTTACCGAAGCCGTCATCTACTTTTTGGATGACCTTTTCAATGGCAGTTTGAACAAGCGTTTGCTGAATTTGTTTTGTCGTCATGCCGTCTACGAATTGTAATTTACAATCCATTTCTAGTTCGATAGGGTCACAGGAATCCAGGCCTAAACAAGCGAAGGCAACCATTTTCTTTGTTTTTTCTACCGATAATGGCTCGTAATGGCCATCCCGTTTCTTGATCATAATGCTCATGAAAGTTCTCCCTTTTCTACAGATTTGATGATCTAACATTGTAAGTTAAAGAAATATACAGATAAATTGAATATATGTGAAAGCACATCCTCACGTTCTGTGAATGAGCCCTTGACCATAAAAGGACTCCCATTTACAAATTGTAAATGAGAGTGCATAGATATGTTTTCACACAGACTCAATATCAATATATTGTATGTTAAGGCGTTGCATTAGTACAACATCTTCTAAAATTATACTATATAGGTGGCTTTTTCTCAACGGCTTAACAATGTCAAAAATGCATACCCTAATGAGGAAATAGTACTTTACAAAATAATTTAATCAGAGAACATTATAATTGTATTAGCTGATCCATAAAGACCAGGGTGAGAAAGAAGATAGAACGCTAGTAGTAAAATAGAACCGAATAAGAAAAAGACGATGGAAAATTCTGTCGTCTTTTTTATGTTTTAGTCATCGTACAATCGGTGCTTTCAGAGAAAAGAAATAGAAAAAAATAGATATTACTTGTGTCCGAGGTGTGATAAAAATCAATATCTTGTGATATGATTTTTAGTAATAAAAAGAATGCAAAATAGATATCAATTAACGAGGAAATTAATTATGAGAAAACATATCATATAGGAATGTGGGATTTATTAATACAGGTAAATGGCAAATTATTCTAAAATTAAAATTCAATGATGAGAAAAAATTATAGAAGCTAAAAAAAGGCGTAATAATGGGAAGTCTAAAATAGACTACAAAAGTACACTAGAAAAGTATAGATTAGATGAGAATATAGATGAAAAAAGGCAAAAGTTTTAGGCTTTAATAAAACTTATGAAAAACGTTATCAAAATAAGATAATCCCTTGTAAAAAAGGGGATTTTAAGGGCAACTGTGACAATTGTAACACTTGAGATAACCGTATATAATAAAGCTATAGATTGAATGCATATATCAGTCATATATGCAGTGTAAAAATATTTACTTATTTAAGAACAGTATGTAAGATGTATAGTTCAAAATAAGACAAGTGTTTTTGAGGAGGTACGTATGGAACAATATGATGTTCTCGTAGTAGGTAGTGGTGGAGCAGGCCAACGAGCTGCTTTAGAAGCTGCACGACGTGATGGTTTACGTGTAGCATTGATCACAAAGATTTTCCCAACACGTTCTGCCACAGCAATGGCGCAAGGTGGTGTTAATGCGGCGTTAAATAACGTAGCAAAAGAAGACTCCACAGAAGTTCACACATTCGATACAGTAAAAGGTTCTGACTATTTAGGCGACCAAGATGCTATCGAGTTCTTCTGTCAACGTTGCCCAGAAGGCGTATTAGAAATGGATTTCATGGGAACTCCTTTCTCTCGTACAGACGAAGGCAAAATCGCACAACGTAACTTTGGTGGACAATCCTATCCACGTACATGCTATAGTGCGGATAAAACAGGTCACGTTATTCTTCATACAACATATGAACAATGTCTTAAAGAAGGCGTACATTTCTTACAAGAATGGTACTTGTTAGATATCGTTGTAAAAGACGGTAAAGCTGGCGGTGCTGTTATCTGGAATATGAAAAAAGGTAAAGTAGAAATTATCAAAGCTAAATCCATCGTATTATCTACTGGTGGTGCTGGCCGTGTATTCTGGACTCGTACAACTAACCCATTCCTTTCCACTGGCGACGGTATGGCAGTAGCATTCCGTGCGGGCGTAGGCTTAAAAGATATGGAAATGATCCAATTCCATCCAACTGGTCTTGGTAAAACTGGTATCTTGATGTCTGAAGCTGTTCGTGGTGAAGGCGGATACTTGTTAAACGTTGAGGGCGAACGTTTCATGAAAAAATACGCTCCTAACAAAATGGAATTAGCGTCTCGTGACGTTGTAGCAAAAGCGATCGAAGATGAAATCGCAGCTGGCCGCGGTTTCAACGGAACTGGTCTTGACGCATACGTAGTAGCTGACCTTCGTCACTTAGGACCAGAAGTTATCATCGAAAAACTTCATGGTATCCGTGACTTGGCTCTTTGCTTCGAACATTGCGATCCATTAACTGATCCAGTGCCAATTCGTCCTACTTGCCATTACATCATGGGCGGTATCGACGTAGTTGACTATAAAACTTGTGCTACAGAAGTTCCTGGTATCTTCGCATCTGGTGAAGCATCTTGTATCTCTATCCATGGTGCTAACCGTTTAGGTGGTAACTCCTTGGCAGACGGCGTTGTATTCGGTAAAGTATCCGGTGCAGGCGCTGCTGATTATGCAGAAACAAACACATTTGCAAATTGCGATGCTGAATTGAAAGCAAAAGCTGAAGAATGGGAAGCTAAATTCGTTGAAGTTACATCCCGTACAGAAGGCCGTCCAGTTGCTGAAATTCGTGATGAATTAGCAGTAGCTATGTGGAATAAAGTAGGTATCTTCCGTAACGAAGCAGGTATCACAGAAGCTCTTGAAGTTATTGAACGTTTGACTAAAGAGTATGAAACTTGCTACGTAGGCGATTCCAACCGCACTTACAACATGGCATTCGTTAACTATGTAGAAATTAAATCTATGTTAACAGTAGCGAAAGCAATTGCTTTAGGCGCGTTAAACCGTAAAGAATCCCGTGGTGCTCACGTTCGTGAAGAATTCCCTAAACGTGATGATTCCCAATATTTAAAACATACAATTTGGAAACTTGGCGCAAATGGCGAATACGAAATGTCCGAACGCGATGTAGTGTTCACTAAATACGAACCACAAGAAAGGAAGTACTAAGATGAGACAAATTACTTATCATATCCACCGCTTTAACGAAGGCCGCGCTTATGTACAGTCTTATACTTTCGATTACGAAGCAGACCGTACTATCCTTTGGGGCTTACAAAAAATTAAAGATACAATCGATCCAACATTGACTTTCGTAGCAGCTTGTCGTTCCGCAGTATGTGGCGCTTGCTCCGTGAAAGTTAACGGTCAAGCAATGCTTGGCTGTGAAGCTAAAATTGATGAAGTAACAGAACGTTTTGGTTCTGATGAAATCACTGTAGCACCTATTGGTAACTTCGATGTGATTCGTGACTTAGTAGTTGATTGGGAAGCAAAAGTTAGCCGCTTGAAAGAAGTAGCTCCTTGGATTTTCGTAAAACCAGAATTCACTACTAAAACTGGTACTCGTCAAACAGCGGCAGACTTCAAAAAATTCGTTATGAACACAGAATGTATCCTTTGCGGATGCTGTGCTTCCGAATGTAACAAATTGTCTGCTAACCGTGAAGACTTCTTAGATCCATATGTATATACAAAAGCTAATCGTTTTGTAATGGATTCCCGTGATGTGTCTCCAATGGCACATACAACACCAGCGTTCAACCATGGCTTGTGGAAATGCGTGCATTGCATGAACTGTATCACTCGTTGTCCAAAACATTTGAAACCAGAAAAAGATATTTCCAACCTTCGTCGTGTAGCTACAGCAGCTGGTTTATCTAATAAAGGTACTCGTCATGCGATCGCATTCAAACAAGACTTGTTAAAAACTGGTCGCCTAAACGAAGTAACTATGAGCTTGAAAACAGATGGATTATTGGATTCTGCAAAACAAGGTCTATATGCTCTTCGTTTATGGAAACATGGCAAAATCAATCCATTCGAGTTGGTAGTTCCTCATAAACCAGTCAATGGTATTGAAGGTGTTCGTACAATCGGTCGTGCAGTAGAGGAGGCTGGAAAATAATGAAATACGGATTTTTCCCTGGTTGCGTATTAGAAGGCGCATCTAAAGAAGACTACTTAGCAACCGTTGCAGTAGCGAAAAAATTAGGTATCGAAATTCAAGAATTAGACGGATGGACTTGCTGCGGCGCGTCTCACGTACAAGATATCGATCCATTATTGACTCTTTCTACTAACGCTCGTAACATTGCGTTAGCTGAAAAAGAGGGCTTAGATATCCTTACAGTTTGTAACACTTGTACATTAATGCTTCGTGAAGCTAAAAAAGAGCTTGATGATCATGAAGTAACTCGCCAAAAAGTAAACAACATTCTTGGCGAAGCTGGTATGAACTACAAAGGTACTAGCGAAGTAACACATTTCTTGTGGGTTCTTATCCGCGAATATGGTTTAGATAATTTGAAAGCAAAAGTGGTTCGTCCATTGACTGGCCTTCGTGTTGCTGAATATTATGGTTGCCATATTCTTCGTCCAGAAGAAGAAATGGGCTTCGAAGATATGCAAATCCCAACAAGCTTGGCAGATTTGATTACAGCATTAGGCGCTACTCCAATCGATTTCTCCCGTAAATTAGATTGCTGTGGTTTCCATGCAGTATACCCTGCACATGATTCTGTAATGCAAATGACTGGTTCTATCAATGCTGATGCGCAAAAAGAAGGTGCTGATTGTGTCGTAACACCATGCCCACTTTGCCAAATGCAATTAGATATGTTCCAAAAAGAAGCGAAAGCAACTGTTCCAATGAATGGTGATATGCCTATCATCCACATGAGCCAATTAATTGGTCTTGCATTGGGTTGCACTCCAGCAGAAATGGGTATGACTAACCGTCACTTGGCAAGCACTGCTTCCTTGAACCGTTTCTTATAATTTGAAACTTAATAAATAGTATCACACAAACTTACAACAGGTTGTCCATATGGGCAACCTGTTTTTTATTTATTTTCCAATATATAAGGTTATAGGACATAATGAGGGTTATAGGGCAAAATGAGTTGGGTTTATTGCATAGTGATATATTAAAGATATAGTTATTATTATAGTATTATATTATAGAATACATCGAACATATATATTGAAAGTATAGAACAAATATGCTACTATACTGCTATAGAGGAGGGATAGTATGGCAGTCTATATGTGTTTAGATTTGAAGAGTTTTTATGCCTCTGTAGAGTGCGCAGATTTAGGAGTTGATCCTTTCACGACACCGCTCGTAGTGGCAGATGCATCTCGTGGATTAGGTGCTATTACGCTCGCTATTTCTCCAGCCTTAAAGGCATTGGAGGTAAAAAATCGATGTCGATTATTCGAGATTCCATCTACCATCGAATATATAGCAGTAAAGCCTAGGATGCGACGATATATGGAGGTATCCGCCTCTATTTATGGAGTCTTGTTGGAATATGTGGCACCTGAAGATATACATGTGTATTCTATTGATGAATATTTTATTGATGTAACTCCCTATAGCCGTTTATATAAGAAATCATATTATGACTTGGCTCTGTTATTCAAAGATAAAGTATTAGATCGCACTCATATTCACGCCACGGTTGGGTTAGGAAGTAATTTATTTTTAGCGAAGGTGGCCCTCGATGTATTAGCAAAGCATGCACCGCAAGGGATTGGTGTGCTTAATGAGGAGTCATTTAAAGAAAAGATATGGTATCATCAGCCCATCACAGATATTTGGCAAATTGGCAAAGGCATTGCTCGCCGACTACACAAATATGGTGTAGTAGATTTACATGGTATTACTACGGTGCCAGAAGATAGGTGGTATAAGGAGTTTGGTGTCAATGCAGAACTATTGATTGACCATGCGTGGGGACGTGAGACGTGTACGATGAAAGAGATTCATGCGTATCGCCCAGCTAAACATTCTTTATCTAGAGGGCAAATTTTGTTGCGGAACTATTCGTATGAGGAGTGTTTTGTCCCTCTTCGCGAAATGGTAGAATCCTTGCTATTAGAGCTCATTGCAGAAGAGGCGTTGACGAAGCATATCTCTTTAGGGGTACGGTATGCAGATAGAACTGTAAAAGGCACAGGTGGATCACGACGTCTGTCGAAGTATACTTGTTCTTTAGAGATACTTTCACAGGCGGTATTGGATTTGTACAAAGAAACTGTTCATCAACATCAAGAGATTCGGCAGTTATCAGTGGGCTTTGATGATTTAGTGAATCGGGCGGCTGTTCCTTGGGAGGAAGACTTATTTTCTGATGATTCGAAAGAGGAAGAAAAATCGTATCAAGTGGAGCGTACAGTACTGGAAATTAAAGAGAGATTTGGTGGTAACTCGATACTGCGAGCGAGTAGCTTGCAAGAAGAAGGTACGATGCAGTTTCGCAATACTTTGGTGGGAGGTCATAATGCAACATAAACGACCGAAGATGACATTGTTACAGAGGGCTAAACAATTTATGCCCTTTGCTGCATTGAAGGGGTTTCAAGAATTACTAGAAGAAACAGCGCGATATACAGAGAATCGTAAAAAACTTTCAGAGGAGCAATTAGAAGAGTTAGATAGGCAATTGTACTCTATGGTTAGGGGACAACGAGTGAGGGTTATCTATTACACGGGGAGACACTATCATCAAGTAGAAGGGGTATTAGATGCTATCAATCCTGTGCATCGAACCATCAAGGTACAGGGGCAACAGATACCGCTTTCTCAAATTACAAAGCTGAGTTCATTAGACTGAGTATTGACCATTTATGTAAATCATGTAGAATGGACATAGATGGATATAATAGTATAAATGCTAGTTATGGATGGATTCAATGCCATGATTGAGGATAGATGATCTAATAACATAGTGAGATAGGTAGGTATATGAAACAGAAGCGTAATAGAGTGTATTGGGTATGGATGATAGGAATCATTCTGTTAGTAGGCCTCTTAGGTCTTACGTGGAATATGTATAGAAAGTATACGGCACCGGTGACACAATATACGGTGCAAGTAGGAGATTTTTCTATAACGGCCCCTGCAGTAGGGATGACTAGTACAACGATGGAGATAGAATGGAGATTATCAGATGTAGCGGGAATTGTAGGGTATGATGTATATGTCAATGATACATTAACTCATACGATCCGACCTGAGCATGTAGGGGATAGTTTAGAACCACGGGTACAGTTAATAGGCTTGCAACCAGATACGGTGTATATGGTGCAGGTGAAAGCGATCAATGCGGCAGGGGAGAGTGTATATACATCATCAAAGGTTCCCTATAAAACATTGCCGAAAGAACCAAGATTAGAAGCTACCGCGTACGGTGCCGTTGGCGATGGTGTGACAGATAATACGCAGGCATTACAAAAAGCAATACGAGATACACCAGCAGGCGGAGTACTACATGTAGCAAAAGGGGTATACAGAACAGGGGCGTTATTTTTACATAGTTATATGACATTAGACCTAGATGAAGGTGCGGTGTTGATGGCTGTGGATGAAAGCTCCGCGTTTGTGAAGCCAAACTATGTCGTCACAGGAGGAACTCCGTATCTTGGTATTTTGAACCTACAAGGTGATGAAACAGGGCCTATTGAACGAGTTGTGATTCGAGGTGGTGTCATTGATGGTCGTGGTTGGAAAGAGCCAGTACCACGAGGGTTAGATATTGATCAAGAAGTGGGAAAGATAGAGCAAGATACTCTTGAAGAATACGGTGTATTGAGTCGATCAGAAGTAGAAGCTGCTATGCGAAGAGGAGCCAGCTATGAAAAAGGTAGTTCCACTCGCTCCTCTTTGATTGAGATACAAAATGGCAAGGAGATTGTCCTAGAACGCGTGGTATTGAAAAATGCTCCAGCTCATATGGTACAAGCTACACAAGTGGAACAGATGTATATGAAAGATGTACAAATGCAAGGTATGTACAGTGGCGATGGATTGCATTGGGATGGACATAATTTAGTGATGAGTCATGTTCGGATGGAACAGATGCAACAAGGAGTAGTTGCAGCGGCAGGTGATCCAACAGGGACGACAGTGACAGAACAATGGAATGCCTATGGACTTCATATTGTTAATAGTCAAATAGGACTAGTATTTTCCAACACAGGTAATACATGGATTCAGCATGTGTATTTGCAAGGGCTAGTCATGGAAGATGTAGGGCTAGCGGTACGAGTGAGAGAAACAGCTACGATTGGCGGTGGCATCCGTAATATCGTAGTGCGAGATTCCACATTGCGTCGTATTGCAGAGCAGATCGATTTAGGCGTAAAACGTATCAACCCTGTGGACTGGGGGCATACAACGGTGGAGTTACAACCTATGAAGGCGCAGGTCACAGAGGATATACAACAATAAATAGTGACACTTTATTGTAGAGTGAACAAATAGAAAGAGGAGCATGAACCCGATGTTGGATTCATGTTCCTCTTTTGTTTGCTGTTATATAACAAGATAGTTATAGTTGTAATGGGTTGTGGAATAAACGTGCTGGTTTCTTACGTTGCTTTGTAGGCACGTACACTTGTAAAAACTTAGGTAATACTTCTAAGTCTAACGGAGCATCTGGACCGATATCGCCGTCCATATTAGTAGAAGCATCCATAGTATCGCATACTTCGATGTGAGCTTGTTTGACTTTCAATATAGTCACATATTTAGAGTTATAGATGGAGCCGCTTAAAATGAGCGGTAAAATAAAGAATAAGTTCATAATGAAATATTCTTTGAAGATGATGATACGCATGTAACCATCGTCTACAGAGGCAGTGGGCATAAAGTGTTCAAAGCTAGACACTACATTGGTGAGAAGGGCGATGACTAAGGGAGACATAAACTCTTTCGTGCCTTCTTCTGTGGTGATGCTAAAGCGGTAATCTTTCGTGGTGAATAGAGCTTGTCCGCCTTTGGCAAAATAGGCAAGTGGCCCTAATAATTGTTTTTCTTTTGGTGTTACAGAAGCCACGACTTCAGGGATCACGCCGATGGCAATATTGTTGCAGAAGTACGTATCGTTACAACGGCCGACATCGACACGACGAATAACGCTGGTTTTTAAAGCGTGGATGGCTTCTAGTGGTTGTAAAGAGATACCTAGAGCGCGACTCATGTCGTTAACAGTACCGATGGGAATAAATCCAAATTTGGCACGCCCCCCAGCTCGAACGATACCATTCACAGTTTCATTGATGGTGCCATCTCCCCCCATGCAAAAGATGGCATCCACGCCTTCGTTGGAGGCTTCGATGGCAAATTGTGTGGCATCCCCTGCGTGGCGAGTAAATTTTACCTCCATTCGATCAAATAAAGAGCTGAGTTGCCACTGTAGCTCCATTACGTATCGGCGAGCCCTGCCACCACCAGATACGGGGTTGATAATAATTAAACAACGACTCATGGTTGATTCCTATTCTATATACACATAGTTTTAAGAGATTAATTATAGTATATATTATTATACCATAGGAATTATCAATAGATACGTTGATTTTTTAGAATGCTTTCACGTATAATGAAAGAAACTGTTGCTGAAATACCTAGTGAGGGCTAGGTAGTATATTATGGGTGAAGCAACACGGAGGGAATCAGATGGATAAGACAGAAGAGTATCGTTTGCATAGTATTGATTCAATCGGACGATTACCGTTGAGTGAACAAGTATATATGTCCCTGAAGCAAGCGATTTTAACTGGGACATTAAAACCCAAGGTGAAGCTCAGTGAAGTACGTATTGCAGAGCAGTTAAATGTGAGCGCTACGCCGGTGCGAGAAGCGTTTCGTAAACTGGCAAAAGATAATCTAGTAGTCATTAAACCTTGGAAGGGCGTGACTGTAAAAGGATATTCTCCAGAAGAAATCGTAGCTATGTATCAGTGTCGAGAAGTGATGGAAGGCTTAGGCGCTAGATTGTGTGCAGAACGATGCACGCAAGCTCAACTCGATGAGCTGCAAGACGTGTGTGATGCGGGCATCCATACGGAAGATCCAGGAGAACGAGTGGCTATCAATAGTCGCTTTCATACGATGATTGCAGAATTTTCTGGCAATGAGCGGGTAGCAGACTATTTGGCAGACTTCCGAGAAATGGTGAATCGAGATATGTATATTAGTACATCGGATAAAACGCGGACTATCTCCTGCGATTTAGAACACCAACAAATTATGGAAGCTATTCATGATCGTAATGGGGAGCTGGCAGAGGAGCGCATGCGAGCGCATGTGCGAAATGCTTTTGTATTTAAAAAGGCCCATGCAGAATTGTTGGCGAAACAAAAAGAAGAGTAATCTCGAATAGATATGGCCTTTGATAGATGAAAGTAAGAAAATCTCAATTGGTTATACGTAAAACCTATATAAAAAATATAGGAATTTATCATTTTGTGTATTTACTTTTACACAATCCTTTGCTATAATAACTCAAGCAAAGGGTTCACACTACCTTTGCAAGATAAAGATCTCTCTCTTTATCTACCTAACTTACAATAGGGAAGGCTTTATCTTACACCTTCCCAGGTAAAAGACCCTACTTTTACCGAATGGGGCGCCCCCCATTGCCCCAAAACATTTGAAGTTAATTCAAATGTTCTCTCTCTTTTTTCTCAAATACAGAAACCTCGGCTTTTTTCTCTTGGCCGAGGTTTTTGTATACCTTGGGGTATAGATAATAACTATATGAAGAGGGCGTTGGCTTTGTTTGTCAAATGGATAGAGACCGAGAGATAAATATGCTTTATAAATATAGGGAATCTGATTGATGAAAAGCGGTAAAAATGCTATTATAAGAGTTGAACTTTGAGAGATTGATGTGTATTGAAAACACTGAATAAATACAGTCTTTCTGTAGTCCTATATTACAATCCTAAGGAGGGTGAATCTCTTGCAAAAACGTAAAGATTTTATCTGGAAAATGGGCGGTCAGCAAGGTGAAGGTATTGAAAGTTGTGGCGAAATTTTAGCTACGATTCTTGCCAAAGAAGGATATTCCTTGTATAGCCAACGTTTGTTTGCATCTCGTATCAAAGGTGGTCACACAACATTTGCACTACGTATCGCATTAGAACAAATTATGACAGTCGGTGAGCATATCGATTTCTTGGTGGCATTAGATCAAGAAACTGTGGATATGCATGGTAAAGAAGTGCGCGAAGGCGGCTTTATTATTTGTGATAGCAAAGTAAATCCTAATTTTGAAGCATTTGAAGGAACTGGCGTAACATGCTTAGCATTACCAATTTCCGAAACAGCGTTACAACAAGGTTCCTTGTTGATGCGTAACATTGTGGCATTGGGTATGTCTGTTGCTCTATTGGGCTTTGAAACAGAACTATTCTTAACAGCCATAAAAGCTCGTTTTGCGAAAAAATCTGAAGACATTATTAACAAAAACTTACAAGCATTCCAATTGGGTTACCAACTTGTAAAAGAACAATTGGGTGATGTAGAGGTAGATACATTAGATAAACCAGAACCAAAAGATCAAATGTTCTTGCTTGGTAACGAAGCATTAGCATTGGGCGCTATTGCTGCAGGTTCCCGTTTCATGGCATCGTATCCGATTACGCCAGCTTCTGAAGTAATGGAATACATGATTAAGAAAATGGATAAAATCGGTGCTACTGTTGTACAAACAGAAGATGAAATTGCTGCTTGTATGATGGCTATGGGTGGTGTGTATGCTGGTGTTCGTGGCTTTACATGTACATCTGGCCCTGGTTTGAGCTTGATGGCTGAGTCTTTATCTATGGCATCTATGGCTGAATTGCCAATGCTAATCATCGATGTACAACGTTCTGGTCCATCTACAGGTATGGCTACAAAAGTAGAAACATCCGATATCGATGCAGCTTGCTACAATGCGCATGGCGATTATTCCAACATCGTAATTGCTCCAACAAGCATTGAAGAATGTTTCTATGAAATTCAACATGCTTTCAACTTGGCGGAACAATACCAATGTCCAGTGATTTTCATGCCTGATTTACAACAAGGTTTGAATAAACAATCTGTACCAACATTCGATTTGAATCGCGTTGGTATCGAACGTGGTAATTTGATGAAAGAAGAAGAGTTGCCAGCATTGGAAGCTCCTAAATACTTCAAACGTTTTGAATTGACTGAAAGCGGCATTTCCCCTCGTACTATCCCAGGTATGAAAAATGGTCTATTCTTGTCTACTGGACTTGAACACAATGAAGAAGGTAAACCAGCAGAGGCTCCTTCTATGCACGTGGCTCAAACAGATAAACGTTTCCGCAAATTATCTACAGTAGCAGACGTATATGAGCCATTCTTGAACAATGCAAAACATGAGGAAGCAGATGTTCTTGTGATCGGCATTAACTCTAGCCGTGGTGCTATCGAAGAAGCAGTGGTGGAATTAGAGGCAGAAGGCCACAAAGTGAACCACTTACAACTTCGTTTGATTAAACCGTTCCCGAAAGAACAATTGCTACCATTCTATAACAGTGCTAAAAAAGTTGTGATCTGCGAGCAAAATGCAACAGGTCAATTGACTAACTTGTTCCGCATCAACATGCCGAACAAAGAAAAACTTTCTAGTTGCTTAAAATACGATGGTAATCCATTTACTACATCTTATGTGAAAGCGGCAATTAAGGAGGTATTATAATGGCAACAGCAAATCAATATAGAAATGATATCCGCCCTAACTGGTGCCCAGGTTGTGGTCACTATGGGGTTCAAGCAGCTATCGCTGATGCAGTAGCAGCTCTTGATATTGCACCTGAAAAATTGGCTGTTATCTCTGGTATCGGTTGCTCTAGCCGTATCGGTGGTTACTTCTATGCCTATGGTGCGCATACTACACATGGTCGTGCACTTCCGTATGCACAAGGTGTGAAATTGGCGAATGAAGATATGAATGTAGTGGTTTGTGGTGGTGACGGTGATGCCTTTGCGATCGGTATGGGCCATACGATCCATGCGTTCAAACGTAATGTCAATGTTACCTATGTAGTTATGGATAACCATGTATATGGTTTAACAAAAGGCCAAACATCTCCTCGCTCTGACGTGGGATTTGTAACTAAAACATCTCCACATGGTTCTTTTGAAAGTCCATTGCCAATTTGCGAAACAGCTATCGCTTCTGGTGCTACTTTCGTAGCGCAAAGCTACATGGTAAACCGTGCTCAATTGGTGGACTTGATTAAACAAGGTATGCAACATGAAGGATTCTCTTTCATCAATGTGTTCAGCCCTTGCGTAACATACAATAAACAAAATGGCTATGATTACTTCAAAGATAATTTAGTAAACTTGCCAGAAGGTTACGATCCAACAAACCGTGCGCAAGCATTTGCTACATTAGGTGAAACGAATGGTCTTGTAACAGGTTTGATTTATCAAGATACAACAAAACCATCCTTTGAACAAGCATTATATGCTGCTAACGGTGGTCCACATGCTCGTGCATTAGTGCATGACGTGGTGAAACCAGATGCAGACGTGTTTGCTGCTCTTTGCAACGAGTTTAAATAGAAACGACATATCTCTTGTAAGAGTGTAAATGATGTCGAAAAGCCATATAACTTCAGAAAACTGCCCTACGTGAAAGTTTTCTCGAAGTTATATGGCTTTTCTTTTGCATGTAATACTCTGGGCGGAGATATGTTGTTTCTATTGGGGGACTCTAGGTGGAGGAAAAACCGCAATGCTTCTGAAAAGGCGAAAAGCCGCGTCACTTCTAAAAACTGAGTGAAAGTTTTTAGTAAGTAACACGGCTTTTCTTGACGAATGTTTTTGTGGAGTGATGTGTTTTTTAGGGGGATTGTATAGTTTGTTTGGAATGTTTATTTTATAGTTTGTGGATTTTTGCTATACTGTAGATGTTACCTCCCCGATACTGGTGACAGGAAGGGGGTGAGTTCATGGAGATACTAGTCAACTTGTTAATCTCTGTTGTGGCAGGAATAATCAGTCAATATTTCTGCAAGTGGTTAGGCAGATGGTTTAAAGGTAACTAGCCCGATCTAGAGGTAGCTCTCTTTAAAAAGCAAAACCCCCACAGTAGGCGCTGTGGGGGTTTGTTGTTCTCATGGAACTAGTCAACTTGTTGTCAACTGAATTATATCATGCTTAGCGAGAATTGTCATCTAAAAAGTAGAATCTTTCAAAACCTCATTTGTATTGTTATAATGAGAGTATATTGAAACGAGGAGTGATATTTACATGAAATCTGTTTTATATACGATGATGCTAGCGGCGTTTTTGAACCCTTTTGCATCGAGTTCTCTCACGATGTCTTTTCCAGATATGATGCGCGAGTTTGGAGCCGCTACGAATGATATGGCATGGGTGGTGGAAGCCTTTCTGCTATGTTGTACGGTGGCGGTGATTCCTGCTGGGAAGCTAGCGGATATGTACGGGAAACGCAAGTTATTTTATATAGGTAGCATCGTATTTACGGTGATATCTGTATGCATGTGTTTTGTGAACTCCGTAGAAATGTTAATGTTTTATCGGGCTTTGCAAGGGATTGCCTTAGGTATTGTGTATACTACGTCTATGTCTATTTTGACATTGTCCGTACCAGTGGAGCGACGTGGATATGCATTTGGTATGATTGGAGGAATGGTGTATTTAGGGTTATCCTTGGGACCGGCCTTAGGGGGACTTTTAAATTACTATTATGGCTGGCGCAGTATTTTTGTGTTTACCGCCTTATTAGGGGTGGTGGCAAATGGGATGGCCTTTCGTTCGTTGCAACAAGAGTGGGTGCATGCCCCAGATAGTAATCTATCTTTCAGTAGTTTAATATTATATGTCTTCAGTATTAGTGCAATTATGATTGGTATTACAGAGTGGGTTCGTTTCTGGTGGAGTGCTTATGCTATTGTAGTGGGAATGGCAGCATTATCTGTCTTAGGATATAAAGAATGGAATAGCAAAGATCCGCTCATTCCCGTTAGAATATTTGCGTCGAATCTAGGGTTTACTATGTCTAGTATAGCTGCGATGATGAACTTTAGCTCCACCTTTGGTGTAGGTTTTGTATTGTCATTGTTTTTACAAATGATAATGGGCTTTGATTCTCGTATGACGGGATTGACCTTGTGCATCCAAACAGGCATTATGGTATTCTTGGCACCGCGGATGGGGGCCTTATCGGATCGACACAATCCATCCCGATTTGCTCGATGGGGGATGGTGCTTATTGGGATAGGTTTACTTAGCATGGCCTATGGTACTTTCACTGAAAGTCTGCCAATTATTATGAGTAGCTTAGCCATTGTTGGTATAGGAGTTAGTAGTTTTGCACCGCCGAATAATAATTTGATTATGAGTTCTGTACCGAAAACATATATCAGTTTTGCGTCATCTACTATTTCGACAGTACGTCTCTTGGGACAAACCATTAGCATGGCGTTGATAGGAGTCATTTTAGCTTATACCATAGAAGGAAAAACGGCGCTACAAATGATGGAGTATAATAGTACCATCGCATTAGTAGCATTTGGCGTGATTTGCTTGGTAGGAGCTATCCCGGCAGGCGTGCGTAATACGCGGAACTGAACTGTTAACTGTTGGTTGATAGTTCGCTTGAGTACTATAAAAATTAGGATAACTAATGTAAAGTATTTGCTCAGAACAGCCATGTTGCTTCTAAAAACTTTCACGTAGGGCAGTTTTTAGAAGCGACGTAGTGGTTCTTCTGATACGCTAGTTTGATATATTTAGAGAATTGAGAAGGTAGTTTCTGTTGCTGGGTGGTTGTTAACTATTAGTTGACAACCACTTTATAATTGTTGAACTGTCAACTAATAGCTGACAGTTGCCCACGATTTTTGTATAATGATAAGGTAATATAGAAAACCCTATGAGGTATGACTTTCACAATGGATAGTAAAAAAATCCATGAGGATTAGATAAAGGAGTGACAGTATGATTAATCGTTACACTCGTGAAGAGATGGGACATATTTGGAGTGAACGTAATGAGTTCGATACGATGTTATTAGTAGAAATATTGGCATCTGAGGCGCAAGCTGAGCTGGGGATTATCCCAAAGGAAGCGGCGGTAGCGATTCGTGAAAAGGGAAATTTCGAAGTGGACCGCATTCGTGAAATCGAACGTGAAACGAATCATGACATCATTTCCTTTGTCACTGCTGTCGGCGAATATGTAGGGCCTGAGTTTGCGAAATACATTCATCTTGGCTTGACGTCTACAGATGTAAAAGATACTGCCTTAGGATACATGATGAAACAAGCTTGTGACTTATTGTTAAAAGGTTTACGCAATTTCCGCGAGGTCTTGGCTCGTCGTGCTGTAGAGTTCAAATATACACCGATGATTGGTCGTACGCATGGCATTCATGGAGAGCCTATCACATTTGGTGTGAAATTGGTGAACTGGATGTCCGAGATTGACCGCGATATTGCTCGTTTAGAACAAGCTCGTCAATCTGTAGCAGTAGGTAAATTGTCTGGTGCGGTAGGAACGTATTCCAATATTGATCCATTTGTAGAACAATATGTGTGTGAAAAATTGGGTCTAGAACCTGTGAAAGTAGCGACACAAGTAGTATCTCGTGATCGTCATGCAGAATTATTGTCTATGATTGCTGTTATCGGTGGAACATTGGACTGTATTGCCTTGGAAATTCGTCATTTACAACGTACGGAAGTACGTGAAGCGGAAGAATATTTCAGCCCGAAACAAAAAGGTTCCTCTGCGATGCCACATAAACGGAATCCAATTACTTGTGAAAGAATCTGCGGCTTGGCACGTATCTTGCGTGGTCATGCACAAGCAGCATTTGAAGATCAAGCCTTATGGCATGAGCGCGATATCTCTCATAGCTCTGTAGAACGTGTGATTTTGCCAGATGCAACAATTACATTGGATTACATGATTCATTTAGCCACACGTACGGTGGATAAACTGTTAGTATATCCAGAAAACATGATGAAAAACTTGAACTTAACAGGTGGTCTTGTATTTAGTCAAACGATTTTAACGCATTTAGTGGACAAAGGTGCTGTTCGTGATGAAGCCTACCGTTGGGTACAACGTCATGCTATGGCGCGTTGGTTAGAAGGTAAAGATTTTGCTACAGGATTAAAATCTGATCCAGAGATAGCAAAATACTTAAGCGCAGAAGAAATCGATGCTTGCTTTGATCCAAAACCATTGTTGCGTCATGTTGATACGATTATGGCTCGATTTGGACTATAATAATAGAATTAGGAGGGTAGATAGAATGTCATAAGACATCTATCTACCCTAATTGTTTCAATATATGCTATAATAGATTGTAAATAGCTTTATGTAAGACGCCTATTTACAAGTACTAAATAATAAATAGAAGAACTTTCATGGTGGTTGCTTTCACAAAGAAGGTCAATCAGCAATATGAAATGTTCAAAGGTGTAATGGAGGCAATTCATATGGGAACCAATGTAGCAACAAGTATGGTAATTGGCACACAATGGGGCGACGAAGGTAAAGGTAAAATCGTTGATTATTTATCTGAACGCGCTGATGTAGTGGTACGTAGCCAAGGTGGTAATAATGCAGGTCATACTGTGGTAGTAGATGGCAAATCTTTCGCGTTGCGCCTATTGCCTAGCGGTATTTTGTATGATGATAAAATGAATATCATTGGCACTGGTGTCGTTGTGGATCCTAAAGTATTGTTAGAAGAGATTGCAAACCTTGAAAAAGAAGGTAAAAGTGCAAAATCCTTATATATTTCTGACCGTGCACACGTGATTTTGCCATATCATAATCGCTTAGATGAAGCGGAAGAATCTGTGAAAGGCGATGCTAAAATCGGCACTACAAAAAATGGTATTGGTCCATGTTATGCAGATAAAGTAAATCGTATCGGTATCCGCATTTGCGACTTAATGGATCCAGTTGTATTTGAGAAAAAACTTAAATTCAACGTAGAATTGAAAAATAAAATGTTAACGGCAGTCTATGGCTTTGAGCCAGTTAACTTTGAAGAAATCTTAAAAGATTACTTAGGTTATGCGGAACAATTGCGTCCATTTGTAAAAGATACAAACTTTGCTGTGATTGATGCTATCCAAAGTGGTAAAAAAGTATTGTTCGAAGGAGCACAAGCAACAATGCTTGACCTTGATCATGGTACTTATCCATTCGTAACAAGCTCTCATCCAGTGGCTGGTGGTGCGTCTGTGGGCGCTGGTGTAGGCCCTAACTACTTAAAAAATATCTTTGGTGTAGTAAAAGCGTACTCCACTCGTGTGGGTGAAGGCCCGTTCCCATCTGAATTATTAGATGAAACTGGTGAATACCTTCGTCAAACTGGTCATGAGTTTGGTACTGTAACAGGTCGTTCCCGCCGTTGCGGCTGGTTAGATTTGGCAGTTGTATCTTATGGTGCTGCATTAAATAGCTTAGATTATTTAGCAATTACTCGTCTTGATATTCTAGATGGATTAGATGAAGTGAAAATCTGCGTAGGCTATACACGTAATGGTGAAGCAGTACAAGGATTCCCTGCTAGCTTGGATGTATTAGCAAAATGTGAACCAGTATACGAAACATTCCCAGGGTGGAAAACAGATATTTCCGGTATCCGCAAGTATGAAGAATTGCCAGAAGCGGCACGTCGCTATGTAGAACGTATCGCAGAAGTGACAGGTGTAAAAATCGGTATCGTGTCTGTAGGACCTGGCCGTGATCAAACAATTGACTTAGTCAATGTATTTGCATAATTTATAAAATGAAAGAGACTCTGTATAGGGTCTCTTTTTTGTAATTGTATAGGAAATAGAAGACTGCCATGCTAAAAATACACCTATGCTATGCGAAAAATGCAAGAATAAAAATGTGATAATGCTAAAATTATATAATCATTAATATATTAATAAAATAGGAATAAAAACTCATTAAATCTATTCTCAGTGGACAATTAGTTAATAAACATACAAGAAATACAACCTATAACGAGAAAAGATATCAATAATAAAAAGTTAATGTATAAAAAAAGAAATTTTATTTTCTACAGATAAAATTTAAGAGATTTGTATGAGAAATGTTGATATGAGTGTGTTTATTAAGATGAAATAGAGAAAATAATATTCTATAGGATATACTATCTTAGCCATTTAATGAGATGAAATATAACTAATTGCTATAATAAAAATAGTTAATTAAGGTTGAATTAAATTGGCATTAGGTGTAAGATGAATATGAAATAGCTACTGTATATTTATATATCTATAGCTACCATGTCGACAATGGTTTTCAATAATTATGTCTATTCATAGTATGCAATAGGAGGCTTTATTATGAATCATTTAAACATTGCGTTCTCTCACGATGCGCTACAAGACTTTGAAGATTGCATTACTCGTTTTGCAGTGACTTTAGATCAAACAGATTTTTCTGATGTAGCAGCGATTGTGATTACAGATGCAGATCATGAAGAAGTGTTGAGCAACCCATTGATTGAAGCGCTTCGCATTCCTGTATTCTTAATCAAAAAAGATGCGAACTCTACTGTAAAACCAGAATTTGTAGGTAAAATTACTCGTGTTATCGATGGTAACGAAGTAAACTACGAATTATATGTAAAACAAATTGAAGCAGCAGCTAAAAAATATGAAGAAGAAATGTTACCTCCATTCTTCCGTGCATTAGCTGATTATGTAGAAGATGGCAACTCTCAATTTGACTGTCCAGGTCATCAAGGTGGCCAATTCTTCGCTCGTCATCCAGCAGGTCGTGCATTCTATGATTTCTACGGTGAAAACTTATTCCGTAGTGACTTATGTAATGCGGACGTTAAATTAGGTGACTTGTTGATTCATGAAGGTCCAGCATGTGACGCACAACAACATGCAGCACAAGTATATAATGCAGACAAAACATACTTCGTATTGAACGGTACATCTTCTGCGAATAAAATGGTATTGAATGCATTATTAGCTCCTGGGGATATCATTTTATACGATCGTAATAACCACAAATCTATTTCCCATGGTGCATTAGTACAAGCTGGTGCGACTCCTGTATATTTAGAAACAGCTCGTAACCCATTCGGTTCTATCGGCGGTATCTTGGAACATTGCTTTAATGAAGAATATATCCGTAAATTAGTCGCAGAACAAGATCCTGAAAAAGCAAAAGCTGAACGCCC
The DNA here is from genome assembly GCF_003992055.1 of Veillonella sp. CHU740. Taxonomy (GTDB): domain Bacteria; phylum Bacillota; class Negativicutes; order Veillonellales; family Veillonellaceae; genus F0422. Next base: position 100,533 of record NZ_RQVD01000005.1, on the reverse strand, counting down.
TATTCGTTTAGCAGTTATTCAATTGGGTACATACGATGGTACTATCTACAATGCTCGTCAAGTAGTAGATAAAATCGGTCACCTTTGCGACTACATCTTGTTTGACTCCGCATGGGTTGGTTATGAACAATTTATCCCAATGATGAAAGATTGCAGTCCATTGTTATTAGAACTTGGTCCTAACGATCCTGGTATCTTGGTAACTCAATCTGTTCATAAACAACAAGCTGGTTTCTCTCAAACATCTCAAGTACATAAAAAAGACTCCCATATTAAGGGACAAGATCGCTATGTAAACCATAAACGTTTGAACAACGCATTTATGATGCATGCATCTACATCTCCATTCTATCCACTATTTGCATCCCTTGACATCAATGCTAAAATCCATGAAGGGGAAGCTGGTAAATTATTGTGGAAAGATTGCGTAGAAACAGTTATCGATGCTCGTAAAGCAGTTCTTAAAAACTGTAAATACCTTCGTCCATTAGTACCACCAGTTGTAAATGGTAAAAAATGGGAAGATGGTGACACAGCAGCAATGGCTCAAGATGTTAAATACTTCGCATTCGAGCCAGGTGCAAAATGGCATTCCTTCGAAGGCTATGGTGCAGGTCAATACTTCATCGATCCATGTAAATTCCAATTGATTACACCAGGTATCAACGTAGAAACTGGTGAGTATGAAGACTTTGGTATCCATGCGAATATCTTGGCTAACTACTTACGTGAACATGGTATCATCCCAGAAAAATGTGACTTGAACACAATTTTATTCTTGATGACTCCAGCAGAATCCAAAACAAAAATGGATGACTTGGTAGCACAATTAGTTCGTTTCGAACAATTAATTGAACAAGACGCACCAATGCAAGATGTATTGCCATCGATTTACTACAATAACATCGATAAATACAAAGGCTATACAATCCGTCGTCTATGCCAAGAAATGCATGATTTCTACAAAGATCGCAATGTAAGCGAACTTCAAAAGAAACTATTCTTACACGAATACTTGCCTGAATATGTAAAAACTCCTCAAGAAGCAAACTTCGACTTCGTACGTGGACATGGTGAACTTGTTCCATTGACAGAAGCTGTTGGCCGTATGGCATTGGAAGGCGCTCTTCCATACCCTCCAGGAGTACTTTGTGTACAACCAGGTGAAAGATGGTCTGAAACTGCTAGAGATTATTTCTTAGCATTAGAAGAAGGTATCAATAAATTACCGGGCTTCGCTCCTGAAATCCAAGGTGTATACATTACAACTCAAGAAGACGGAACTAAAAAAGCCTTCGGTTATGTATTGAAAAAAGAATTTGATAAATAGTTATTAATAATGAGGTAAAGCTAGGAGCTTGCTCCTAGCTGAGCCTTCCTGAGTGAGGTGCCTATGAGCAGCACAAGCGAAAATAAAATGAGTGTATTACAGCTTACGATTTTAACAGCTGTAAACATGATGGGATCCGGTATTATCATGCTTCCAACTAAGTTGGCGCAAGTAGGATCTTTGTCAATTGTATCTTGGTTAATTACAGCCGTAGGTTCTATGGCTCTTGCCTATGCCTTCGCAAAAGCAGGTATGTATAGCAAAAAAGGCGGCGGTATGGGTGGCTATTCCGAATATTCCTTCGGTAAGGCTGGTAACTTCATGGCGAACTATACCTATGGGGTATCCCTTTTAATTGCGAACGTAGCCATTGCGATTTCTGCGGTAGGTTATGGTGCAACATTCTTAGATGCGAACTTATCTCCATTTACAACAGCCATGTGGACAATTGCTACATTATGGTTAGCAACAGTTCTTAACTTTGGTGGTGCTAGTATCACTGGTCGTGTATCTAGCTTTACTGTATGGGGCGTTATCGGTCCTGTATTCGTTATCTCCACTGCAGGTTGGTATTTCTTCTCCGGTCATTTATACATGGATAACTGGAATGTAAACAACTTGCCATTTAGTGAAGCAGCAACTAACTCCATTGCTATGACATTGTGGGCATTCTTAGGCTTAGAATCTGCAGCAGCTAACTCTGATGCAGTTGATAATCCTGAAAAGAACGTACCAATTGCCGTACTTGGTGGTACATTAGGGGCAGCTATTATCTACGTATTATCTACTAATATTATGTTTGGTCTTGTGCCAGCAAGTGAGTTAGTAAGTAGCTCTGCTCCATTCGGTTTAGCATTTGCTACAATGTTCACTCCAACAGTTGGTAAAATCGTTATGGGCTTGATGGTTATGTCTTGTTTCGGTTCCTTACTTGGTTGGCAGTTTACAATTGCAAACGTATTCAAACAATCTGCTGATGAAGGTTTATTCCCTAAATTATTCAGTAAAATTACATCTAAAGATGCTCCAGTAGTTGGTATGGTTACAATTACAATCATTCAATCCTTGCTAGCATTGATGACAATGTCTGAATCTTTGAATGAGCAATTCGAAGTATTAGTTAACCTTGCGGTAGTAACTAATATTATCCCTTACTTATTGTCCATGGCAGCTATCATCGTTATCTTGAAATCTGCTGGACGTGCAGGTGGCGAATTAAGCGGTACTACATTTATCGCTTTCATTGGTTCCTTGTATAGCTTGTATGCTTTATATGCATCTGGTTTAGAAGCAATGACATACGGTTCTATCGTAACATTTGTTGGCTGGACATTATACGGATTTATCTCTGATAAATTTGATCTAGAAAAACAATCTAAGGATGTATTTTAATCTATTGGACTAGTGATATGCTATATAAAGCATGATATTCTTTGTATAGAATGAGCTATTAATAGATTTCTATTAAACATACAAAAGTTAGAAATGGTGTATCATACTTGTGTGATACACCATTTTTTTATATACTTGTATATAAGTGTATGTAACTATTTCATAGCGTGTAGACCCGAAATCATGCCTATAGGCTATAAAATAGTTGGTTTTGAACGTACATGGATTTATAGTTGCATCCATGTATAGGTGAAGCGTCTTTGTGAGACGCCTAAAAAGGAGATATAAAAGTATATGATGATTCAAGATAAACATGCAGTAGAGCAGAGGTTATTGATTCAATCTGCTATATTGATGTCATTTGTTGCTATTGGTGGCACCATGATGGGTGTATTTAGCGGATCTAGTGCTATTTTATTAGATGGGGTAGTATCCTTCATTGCTGTAATTATCAAAGTGATGATGATCATTACGTCACGACTCGTGTCCAATGAAACAAGTAAGCGCTTTCAGTTTGGGTATTGGCAGTTTGAGCCATTAGTATTGATTGCAGAGGGTAGTTTTACATTACTGATCGTAAGCTATGCGTTCTTGTCTGGTTTGACAGATTTATTAGGGGGAGGCCGTGCTGTTCATGTAGGGCCAGCCATTATTTATGCAACGGTATTTACTATTGCTGATACAGCGTATTACTTGTACGTGCATCAACAAAATAAAAAGCTACAGTCCAATCTTGTGAAGTTTGATAACATTAGCTGGTCGATTGATGCTATGTTAGAGGCAGGTATTTTAGTGAGCTTCTTGGTAGCATTTGGATTAGAGAGATTTGGCTATGGTGAATGGGCTGTCTATGTCGATCCGATTGTATTGATTATTTTGTCCTTACAAATGATGCCATCTGCATTGAAGATTATTATTCCATCTGTCAAACAAATTATGGGAGTGGCTCCTTTAAAACTACATAATCGAATTCAATTCATTATGGATTCTTTCATGCAAAAATATAAATTTAAAGACTATGTATCCAGCGTGCAAGCCTATGGTAATGTAAAGATGATTGAAATTGATATTTTGATTCCGAAAAACTTTGCCAAACAGACAATTGTTGAACTTGATGAAATACGCAATGAAATTGATTTAGCCATCGGTGGTGATCCAAATGAAAAATGGGTAACGATTACGTTTACATCTACTAAAAAATGGATGGCAAAAGATTATTTATTAGATGAAGATGATGATGAATAATGGGGTAACATCCATATAAACAAGGAGAGTACAGTGGATTATTTATTGAATTTTATGGAAACCTATGGATACCTTGCCATGTTTGTGACAATGGTATTAGAGAATGCGAATATTCCCATTCCAAGTGAAATTATTTTGGGCTTTGCAGGATATCTTGTATTCCAAGGTGTATTTGATTTAAATACAGCTATTATCGTAGGGGTTATTGCTGGTATTGTAGGGTCTATTCTGTCCTATTGGCTGGGAGAATATGGTGGTCGTCCTGTATTAATGAAATATGGGAAATATATTTTATTTAATGAAGATAAGTTTGGGGCTGCAGAAAAATTGTTCAATCGATACGGTGGAGCAGCAGTCTTTATTGGCCGATTACTGCCAGGTGTACGTACATTCATTTCTTTCCCTGCAGGTGTGGCAAGATACCCAATGACGCCATTTATTATTTGGACAACCTTAGGAACTATCCCGTGGACGATTTTGTTAGTTTGGTTGGGAATGAAGCTAGGAGAACATTGGAAAGATGTGATTGAATATAACCATGAGCTACTATTGGTCATGATAGCAGTCTTTGTGGTGCTGGCTGTTTTCTATGGTATTAAGCTATGGAAGAAACGAAAACAAAAATAGGAGGAACCTATGAAACTACATCGACTCACCTATATAGTATGGATATGTTTTATAGGTATATATGTGCTAGGCAATCACTTGTTGCCAGTTACTGACCCAGTGGAATCAAACTATGCATTGACAGCTAAAGAAATGGTACTGTCTGGTAATTGGTTATCACCACAAATTTATGGTCATTTTTGGTATGATAAGCCCATCATGATCTATTGGTTGCTAGCGCTTTCGTATTCTGTATTTGGCTTTACAGATTTTGCATCGAGGTTTCCATCGGCCCTATTTGGAGCGTTGTCAGTGGCCTTTTTATACCAAGGTATACGGACTATATCGGGGCGTAAGTTATTAGCATTAGGCGCAGCTTGTATAATGGGGACTTCCCTCATATTTTGGGTGATGGCACATGGTATCGTAACAGATATGGTACTATTGTTTGCCACAGTGGGTATTTTTTACTATGCCTATCGAGGGCTTATGACAAATAATCCATGGCACATGGCCGCAGCGTATGTGTTTTCTGGGATAGCAGTACTCACTAAAGGACCTGTAGGGTTAGTGTTGCCAGGAATGTTGTTCTTAGTATATGCAGGTACACGCCGTTCATGGTCGACGGTGAAAGCTTTATTTCCTTGGCAGGGGATAGTAGCCTTTATTCTCATTGTCTTACCGTGGTATGGCTATATGTATAGTGCACATGGGATGGATTTCATCAATGGGTTCTTAGGTTTACATAATGTGACGAGAGCAACCCAATCGGAACATCCAGAAGCGAATCATTGGTGGTATTACTTGCCCATATTCTTAGGTGGGTCTTTACCTTGGACAGGGGCTATTTTATACGGCATGTATCAAGGATGGAAAAAGAAGCCATCTTTTTATATCTATGCTATGACCTTAGGCTGGGGAACGATTTTGTTTTATACAGTGATGGCTACAAAATATCCAACCTATGCGTTTATATCTGTGATACCCTTTAGCTTTATTGGCTCTTGGGGATTGATTAAAATGATGCGAAGCGATGCATCACGTCGCCTATGGTGGTGGCTATTAGGACCGACCTTTGTCTTTTGGTGGGCTTTGGGGATTGGCTCCTTCTATGCACCGTGGGGATTTTGGTGGATATTACGTGCTTTAGTAGTAGGCTTTACGTTATTTTTATTGGGGTGCTATTGGTACCGAAAACGTATTATGATTCCTATCACTGTTGGTGTGGGAACCCTTGCTATTTTAGGGATTGTGCTGATGGAAGCATTAGTGCCATTTCTAGCAATACGGTCTTCTGTGACATATCATCAACATATTGCATCCTATCAAGGTGCTATATATTACTATGGTGATTATGCAACATCGATTCCGTACTATCTTGATAAAACGCCAGTTCGCGTCTATGGAGATGACGAGGATGCATCGTCTAAGGAATCACGTAGTGATAAGTGGAAAGGTAAAGATGTGATGCCTCAAATGCCACGGTCAGAATTCTATCGCCGTGTGAAAGCTGGAGAAGATTTGCTGATTATTACGAATATGAATGATGCAAATACGTTGAAAGCCTCGGAAGTAGGCGTGCTGTTGCACCGACAAGATGTAACGGATAAAGTAGCTATTTTGCGAACTAAGTAAAGGAATTACTATGTCAGTAGAACGGTTTATGAAACGATTGCAAGCTTTTTCAGCGCCGCAAGTATTCAATCCTTGGAAAGACTATGATGAGCGATATGATATACATAAGCGATCGAGTTTGATTCGGCGCCGTCAATTATCGGCCTATTTGGAAGAACGCATTGGAAAAGCTAAAATGCTGATTATAGCGGAAGCAGTAGGCTATCAAGGCGGGCGCTTTACGGGGATTGCTATGACCTGTGAAAGAATGCTCTTAGGATTTCATCCAACAGTGTCTTCAACTATGGTGTTTTCAGGAGTAGAACCGACGCGAACGAGCAATGGAAGTAGTGTATTCATAACAAAGCAAACGCAACGAGAGAAAGGTTTTAATGAACCTACTGATTCTGTGGTCTGGAATGCTATGTTAGATGCAAACATGGATCCTTATGAAGTCGTCTTGTGGAATATTTTTCCGTTTCATCCTTATAAGGGGGATGATGGATTGACGAATCGAACGCCTACCAACGAAGAATTAGATCAAGGATGGGCATATACATCAGAGTTGATGAAGTTATTTCCGGATGCCCAGATTCTTGGGGTGGGACAAAAATCGAGCCAAACCTTGCAAGACTATGGTGTGAAGGTACAAGCTACGTTGCGCCACCCCGCTAATGGAGGGGCAGGTTTATATAAGCAACAATTTAAAGAGTTTTGCGAAACATTGTAGATATAAATTCGCATTACTTTGAAAAACAGAGGAAAAATCCGCATCACTTCTAAAAACAGATCTGCGCTAATGTTTTTAGTAAGTAATGCGGATTTTTTGGAAATAAGTTATTGAGAACTACAGTTGTTTGAGAATTTTGCATAGATTACAATAGCATCAATTGGTGAAGGAAACAAGTGATGAGGAAATGAGTCGTTGCTAGGTTGCATTTTAATTGAATGTAAAAAGAGAAACGTTAATATTTCTGATTAACGTTCCTCTTTTTTGTTTTAGTGGTTACTCTATTGCCAAAACGTAACATAGTGATTTAGAATCGCCCATATTATAGTTTTGTTACTGTTGGTAGTTTTTGTAGTATTTCAATCACTGTTTGTAAGTCTTGTTGTGTATGCGAAGCGGTTACGGTTAAGCGTAATCGTCCTGTGTTGACTGGGACGGTTGGTGGACGGATGGCACTGAGTATGATACGGTGTTCTTTGCAGATTCGACTAGCGCTGAGCGTGTCTTCGTTGGATCCTATAATAATGGGGAAGATAGGTGTATCTGAGGAGCCAGGGATGCCTAAGGAACGTAAGGCATGGTGCATATACTCCGTATTGATGCGGAGATTGGCATACACACTTGGGTCATCCTCTAGTACTTCCAAAGCTCCAATGCTAGCGCCAATATCAGCAGGTGATAAGGCAGTGGCAAAGATAAAAGGACGACTGTGATTGATGATATAGTCAATCATCGTTTGAGTACCACAAACGTAGCCACCGATGGCACCCAAGGCCTTACTCATGGTGCCAGTGGTGATGATACGAGGGCTTTCACAGTGAAAGTGATGTGCTGTACCACGGCCATCACCAATCACACCTGTGGCATGGGCATCATCTACGATGAGAAGCGCATCATATCGATTGGCTAGGTCTAATAGCTCAGGCAGAGGGGTCAGATCGCCGTCCATGCTAAATACTCCATCGGTAATGATGAAGCGCATCGAGGATGCAGCAGAGTCCTGGAGCATAGCTTCCAATGTTGCTATATCCTTGTGAGGATAGACTTTCACGGTAGCGCCGCTGAGACGACATCCATCGATGAGACTGGCGTGATTCCATTGATCACTAAAAATTATATCACCTGGTTTAGCAAGGGCTGTAATAGTGCCTAGATTTGCCATAAATCCAGCGGTGAAAGTAAGCGCTGCTTCTGTTCCTTTCCAGGCAGCAAGTTTAGTTTCTAATTCTTCAAATAAGGGAAAGGATCCAGAGGTAAGGCGCGCACCACCGGAGCCAGTGCCATAAGTGTCTACCGCATGCTTAGCTCGTGCTTGTACATGTGGATGATGAGTGAGTCCTAAATAATTGTTAGAAGCCATCATTAAATAGGTGCTACCATGATAGATAACATGGGTTGCATCTACTGGTGTATAGGTGTGAGGAGAGCGAAACTGAGCTTCCTCTTGACGCTGTGATAAGGCAGCTTGATAACGTTGAAACATACAACTACCCTTTCGTAGTCACCCAAGTGGGTGTAGAAGTTAAATAGGTAATGAGCTCTTCCAATGGTGTGTATGGAGCTATAAAAAATACACGACCACCGATAGGGCTGCCGTAGTCTTTCATAGGGCTGAGGCGATGATAGGTATTGCCATAGGATACATAGCCTGTGGTGTAATCTGGATCATCGGACCAACAGAGTTCCCCTACAATATGAGGAGAGGCCAATACTTTACTAGCCAAAATGAGGGCTTCTCTAGAATGCATAGAGGAACAGTGGTGTGATTGCAGATGTTGATGGATATCTTCTTCTCGTTCTGCATCCATACGAGACACACGAACTGTCTGAGGGTGGATGGCTCCCGTATCTGCTTGCACTAACCAAGCGCCACTGACAGTCTCCGTATTTTGTTGTAATTGATGAAAGGCTGCAGTGATGGCCTGATCGGAGATATGGGCATTCTGCAATAAGGATGTCGCTATAGCATGGGCTTCAGAAATGGAACTAGCCTCTGTGGTTTTGATGGAAAGAGCGGGGACTTTCACCACCGAGGTGTCAGGAATTTCATCAATTTGTAGGTTGATGAAATCAGGTTGACCTTTGCTATGATGAAGGGCACGCTCTAAAAATTCTTGGGATACCTTAGTAAGATTCTCCAAGGAGACTAATCGCTCTGCTCCGGAAATGTGCTGGCCGCCCTGCTCGTGAGGGCCGCCTTGGGCAGAGCGCATACGAATACTATATACCATGAGATTTTACCCTTGTTTTACTTTCATAGTTGTCGTCTTAGCGAGTCGAGGTAAGCGGCGGAAAATCCCTACAAAGAGAGGACTTACGATGACTGTAAAGATCATACCGGGTACGGCGGCGATGAGCATAGGAATGACCATTTTTCCAAAGGACAGGCCAATTGTAATGCGAGCAATGGCAGAGGCAATGGGTCCAGAAACGAGAATCGACCACATGCGGTTCTTACCGACCCATAAAATGAAACCTACGATGAGGCGGAATTGCATAGCAATGGCTACATTTAGTAAATTTTGCGTACCTAGTACCAAACCGATGGCGCTAGATAAACAGCCGCAAATGATGTACTTGCGAAATCCAAAGGCAGCACAGATAGCGACAGCCAGTGGAGCTGACAGCTGGAATTCTACACCAGGGATGATATTGGGGATTTTCAATCCTCCAAGGATTGTCATCATAGCCGTTAAGATACCGATTTCAGCAATACTGTGGATACTTACCTTGTTCATAACATAACCTCCTAATTGTAAACTTAGAAAAACTTCACTTCGTTTACATTATAAAACTAGAATGCGTAAAGTGCAACGTTGAATTGCAAATTTTTGGGGCTGAATTGTAAGGGCCTTAGTTGATTAGAAAAGATAGAGTATAGTATAATTAAAGTAATTATTTTGATCGGCTTATGAACCCACCGGGTTCCACCAGAACTCACAGTGCCTAAGCATATATGGTAGGTATATGTTTAGCTGTGTAGAAAAATGTGACATAGATAGTGAGAAAAGTTTCTCACAGTGTTTTGCTATACCAATACAGACAGGAATAGATATCTATTTGTGCTTACATGCCGATACATGCTCAACCATCGGTGGATGGGATTATATAGTCATGGACTATGGTAGTATGTATAGACAGTACAACTATAGTCCCGTAGGAGGAAATTTTGAATATACAAGAAGAAAGAACGACTTTGACTGCGACAGCAGGAGAAGGCACACAACAACGTCAACGTCCAACCACTCGTACACGACGCACAACAGGACAAAACCGTCGTGTTACTGTGAAAGCAGAAGGTGATAGAGAACGAGCTCCACGCCAACGAGTGCAAGGTGAAGGGACAGAACGTCGTCAAGGGAATCGTGGACCTCGCCGACCACAACGGACGAATACAAGTGTGGAAAAGCAAGAACAGACACCACGTACTCATGTGCGCAAAGATAAATTACAAATTATTCCATTAGGTGGTCTAGGTGAGATTGGTAAAAACATGACCATCTTCCAATATGGTGATGATATCGTTGTGTTAGATGCGGGCTTGGCATTCCCTGAGAATGATATGCTCGGCGTTGACATCGTAATTCCTGATATGACGTACTTAATCGAAAATAAAGATAAAGTGCGCGCTGTTGTGATTACACATGGTCACGAAGATCATATCGGATCCTTGGCGTATTTATTAAAAGAAATCAATGTGCCTGTATATGCTACGAACTTAGTATGCGGCTTGATTGAAGGTAAATTAAAAGAACATCATGTAAAGGCAAAAAAATTACAAATCGTAAAAGCTGGAGACGAATTTAAAATTGGATGCTTTAAGGTTGGCTTTATCCAAACGAACCATTCCATTCCAGATGCGTGTGCAATCTTCTTAGAAACACCAGTAGGTACAGTAGTACATACAGGTGACTTCAAAGTGGACCAAACACCGGTGGATGGTAAATTGATGGACGTTCATAAATTTGCTGAATTGGGGAATAAAGGTGTATTGGCACTAATGTCCGACTCTACGAATGTAGAAAAACCTGGATTTACACCATCTGAAAGTTCCGTAGGACCAGCGATCATGCGTGCTGTAGCAGAAGCTACAGGTCGCGTTATCCTAGCTACGTTTGCATCTAACGTATCTCGTTTACAACAAGCTATTGATGCAGCGGTAGCTACAAAACGTAAAGTAGTGGTGCTAGGCCGTTCCATGGTAAATGTGACAGAAATCGCTCAAGAGCGTGGGTACTTGACTGTGCCAGAAGGTACTATCATCGGTGATGATGAAATGAATCGCTATCGCGCTGATGAAATCATGATTTTGACAACAGGATCCCAAGGTGAGCCAATGGCTGGCTTATCTCGTATGTCTACTAACAATCACCGCACAGTAGAGATTACCCCTAATGATACAGTGATTATTTCTGCGACACCGATTCCAGGTAATGAAGCGGCAGTAGGGCGTACGATCGATAACTTGTTGCGCCAAGGCGCTCATGTAGTATATGGTAAGGATCGTGGCATCCACGTATCTGGACATGGTAGCCAAGAAGATTTAAAAACTATGCTAAATCTAGTACGTCCTAAATTCTTTATCCCTGTTCATGGTGAATATCGCATGTTGAAAAAACATGGTGAACTTGCAGTATCTATGGGTATCGTAAAACCTAGCAATGTATTAGTTGGCGATAATGGTCAAATCTTCGAGTTCACTACACGTACAGGTCGATTGGCAGGCCGTGTACCAGCGGGTAAAGTCTTCGTTGATGGATTAGGCGTAGGTGATGTAGGTAATATCGTTATCCGCGATCGTCAACAATTGGCACAAGAAGGTATGGTTGTAGTTGTTATGGCAATGGACCGTGCATCTGGTACTATCGTAGCAGGACCTGATATGTTATCTCGTGGCTTTGTGTATGTGCGAGATGCAGAAGAATTGTTGAGCGAAGCACAACGTCGTGTGGATGCAGCTGTAGAGAAATGCGAAATGGATCATATTAAAGATTGGACTACGATTAAAACAGTAGTACGTGATACATTAGGAAAATTCTTCTATGAAAAAACACGTCGTCGTCCTATGATTCTGCCAATCATTCAAGACGTATAAAGAATATGATATAATAGGCATATGACAATAGTCATATGTCTATTTATTTAGTGATTGAACGGCAGACCTGCAAAGTATGCAGTGGCCGAGATACTATGGAGTAATCAATATGAATCAAACAAGTAGTCGATCGATTGTAGAATCAGGCTTATTAACGGCCTTGATGATTATCTTTGCTATGATTGGTCTGAGTGTCCCTATGTTAGGGTTCTTTGGATCGATTTTAGTGCCTATGACAATTGCTATTGTAGGCGTACGACATGGACTTCGATGGAGTGTGCTATCTGTGGTAGCTGCAGTCATCGTAATTGCCTTTTTATTAGGCCCATTAACGGCACTGATTGAAGGAGGAGTCTTTGGTGTTATCGGCATCTTGATTGGATATGGATTGCGCCAAAAGTGGTCGATTTCAAAGCTTCTTTTGTTACCGGCCATTGTGTTGATGATATCTGTGGCGTTTCAATTCTGGGTGTCTGCATGGATGGTACATATGGACCCTGTACAGATGTGGACATCCTTAGAGCAAGAAATAGAAACAAGTATGCGTGAAGTCTATGTACAGCAAGGTCTCGGTGAAGATCAAGTCAGCCTGGCTATGACAACATTGCAACAGCAAATCGATATTATGAAAAAAGTACTAGTAGCAGGCCTATTCTGTTCTGGCATTGCTATTTCTTATATTATCAACCGATTAACTTATATTGTAGTCAAACGAATTGGCACTTATGAAGTACCAGAGATGCCAACCATACAAGGATGGCGTATCCCAGATTGGGCATTGCATCTATTCTTAGTAGGGCTTATTTCTTATTTTGTAAAACAATATGTACCAGGTCTTGAATATATAGGCTATAATTTGATGTATTTAGGTGGTATAATGCTATTTATAAGAGGTTTGTCTTGTGCATGGCGTATTACAAAGACCTATAACCCACCTAAATTCGTACAATGGTTAGTTCTCATTGTATTATTGTTCATGTCTCAATCTGCAGCTATCTTTGGGGCTATAGATGTATTCATGAATCTAGAGGAACGGTGGAAAAAACGAACTGAGTAATACAAAGGAGGTAGCATGGATATACAAACTGAATACAGTACGATTGAAATTACTGCTGCCGTCATCGTTATTTTGTTATTAGGCATTATATTATATTTGAATTGGCAGCTAGCTATGTTGGCTTTCATCGTAGTCGTAGGGGCCTATATGTTTGTAGGTCGTACGATTCGTAGAGGGCGACATCGTCGGAAGGCGCAATTCGATAGAATGGCGAAGGGAATTACGCAAGCATCGACCTTTGCATTGCAAAATTTACCAGTAGGTATCGTCATTATTGATGAAAATAATGTGATTTGTTGGAGCAATAGTGTATTCAAAGATTGGCTGCCTAATGATTCCAATAAAACTATGAAATTAAGTGGATTTATTCCTACCTTGCGAATTGATAAGTATTGGGGGAAATCTGGATTTTTTCATGAGGAGATTGATGGTAAATATTACCGCGTCCTCTATAAAACGTTGGAAGCACCTAAGTCTAGGTATTCCGACGTAGATAGTGATGAACTAGAATCTTACATGGCTTTTTATTTCGATGATATTTCAGATATTGAAAGAGAAAAGAACAACGCTATGGCTATGGTGCCAGCTCTTGGGTTTATCACTATGGATAATATTGAAGATTTGCGGACAGGTCTCAGCGATATCGAATATACCCAATTGTGGTCAGATATGAATCGATTGATTGTGACGGAAATAGATCAGCACGATGGATTCATTCGCAACGCTACAGAAGATACGTATTCTTTCAGTATTAGTAAAGCAGAAATGCTGAAAATGATGGAAAAAAGGTTTAATCTGTTAGATAAGATACGGGCCTTAACAACCTCGAAGCACATTCCGCCGACCATTAGTATGGGTATTGCTTTGACTACGGATTCTGTGAAAGTACAAGGGGAAAAGGCAAAGGCTGCCTTGGAAATTGCATTGGGCCGTGGTGGTGACCAAGTGTGTGTGTATCACGGGGAAGATGTAAAGTTCTTTGGTGGCAAAACATCGGGAAATGAAAAAAATACTCGTGTACGGGCTCGTGTGGTGTCTCATGCCTTGCATGAGATTATGCTGGATTCCGACCGTGTTCTTGTGATGGGGCATGATCGAGAAGATTACGATAGTATTGGTGCCTCTGTAGGGGTAGCGGCCATGGCGAGAGCCTTGCATAAACCTGTGCATATTGCGTTGAGTCCAAACTCGACGGCAGTTCGTAAATTGGTGGAAGTTCTCGTAGATCATCCGGATTTTAAAGGATTAATTATTGATGGTGAAGAAGCGGAGCAATTTGTAACAGATAACACGGTTGTGATTGTTACCGATGTACATCGATCTGAAATGGTAGCGGCTCCAGCGGCTTTGAAAAAGTCAACACGTCGTGTCGTCATTGATCATCATAGACGGGGATCTGACTTTATTGCCTCTCCATTACTTACATATTTAGAACCATCTACGTCATCCACCAGTGAGTTGGTGACAGAGTTGATTCAATATTTCCCTGACCATGTGACGCTCAAGAATATTGAGGCCAGCGGTTTATATGCGGGTATTGTGGTGGACACTAAGAATTTTGTGGTCCAAACAGGAGCGCGCACCTTTGAAGCAGCCTCTTTTTTGCGAAGATCGGGAGCCGATGTATCGTTGGTTCGACATTTGTTTATGGATAGTTTTGAAGGCATGCGTATGCGCTCAGCTATGTTGGCATCTGCAGAAGAGGTTGCGAATATGGCTTTCACAGAAGCACCGGAAAACGCACAAAATGCCACTGTGATTGCGGCACAGACAGGGGATAAATTGATTACCTTGGAAGGCATAGAAGCTAGTTTTGTATTCTATGTACTGCCTGATGGTGGCATTGGTGTGAGCGCTAGGTCGCAAGGGAAAGTCAATGTGCAAGTAATTATGGAAGCTGTCGGTGGCGGAGGTCATCGCACTGTGGCGGGAGCTCAAATTTATAATAAATCTTTGAAAGAAGCCCGCCATTGGGTGACTGATGTAGCCGTTTCTTATATGACAGAATTACAACGTGAATCTGAGGAGGAATTAGAATGAAAGTAATTTTATTAGAAGATGTAAAAAAAGTTGGTAAAAAGGGCGAAATCGTAGAAGTATCTGAAGCATACGGTCGTAATGTATTAATTAAAAAAGGTGTAGGTCTAGAAGGAACTCCACAAAATTTAAATAATGCAAAACAAAAATTAGGTGCTCAAGCGCACAAAAAACAAGTGGACTCTGATGAAGCTACTGTATTGGCTAGTCAATTGTCTAAAGTGTCTGTTACTGTTCCAGTGAAAATGGGTGATGGTGGTCGCGTATTTGGCTCTGTGACAGGTAAAGACATTTCTGATGCATTACAAGCACAAGTGAAAGTTGATGTAGATAAAAAGAAAATCGACTTAAAAGAGCCAATCAAAACATTGGGTACTCATGAAGTATTGATTCGCGTGCATCCAGAAATTACAGCTACCATTACTGTAGAAGTAGTAGCAGGGTAATCGAAAGAGGGGCTGAGGCCCCTCTTTTCTATGATAGGAGACAAGTATGGAAGGACGAATACCACCCCATAGTGTGGAAGCAGAGAGGGCTGTCTTAGGGGCGATTCTGCTCAATGAGGATGCCTTTGATACGGTGAGTTCTCTCGTGAAAGCTGAGGACTTTTACCGTGATAATCACAGGGTTATTTATGAAGCACTAGTGACGATAGTCAATAAAAATCGCAGAGCCGATCATATTTTATTAGCAGAAGAATTGCGACGATTACAAAAGCTGGATGCCGTAGGTGGCATTATTTATATCACGTCTTTAACGGCAGATATGTTAGATGTATATAATGTGGAAGAGCATGCGCGTATTATCAGTGAAAAAGCACAATTGCGTCGCCTCATTCATGTAGCCAATTCTCTGGAAGCTATGGCTTATCGAGAAGAAGAAGAGACCGAAGATATCGTCAATAAAGCGGAACAGCTAGTGTTAGATATCAGTGGTGCAACGAGGAGTGAATCTTCCTTTTCCGCCATGAAAGATGTTGTGTATGAGACAGTGAGTCGCATTAGCGAACTACAACAGCATAAAGGGATTTTGACAGGGGTTTCTACAGGATTCCGAGATTTGGATACCCTTACGAGCGGCTTACAAAAGTCAGATCTGATCTTGGTAGCAGCCCGTCCATCCATGGGTAAAACGGCATTTACATTGAATATTGCTCAAAATGTAGCCATGCGCTCTAAAAAGAATGTAGCGTTTTTCTCCTTGGAGATGTCTAAGAGCCAGCTAGTAGCCCGTGTATTAGCTTCGGTAGCAGGCGTTGATTCTGGCCGGATTCGCAATGGTCAATTGAGCCAAGAAGATTGGGGCAAGGTGGTATCCGTATTGAATGATTTGTCAGAAGCGCCTTTGTATATTGATGACACATCAGGACTGACTCCACAGCTCATGAAGAAAAAGTTGCGTCGACTTATTCAAGAACATGGTGAACTAGGCTTGGTGGTTGTAGACTACATTCAGTTGATGGAAAATGGTGGTAAAAAACTGGCTGACAATCGCCAACAAGAGGTATCTGCTATTTCTCGTCAATTGAAAATAATGGCCAGAGAATTTAATGTACCGCTTATTGCACTTTCACAGTTGAGCCGTGGTGTTGAAAGTCGTGCAGATAAAACGCCGATGTTAAGTGACTTGCGTGAGTCTGGTTCATTGGAGCAGGATGCGGATATTGTAGCATTTTTAAATCGTGAAAACTATCAAGATACAGAAGATACTAGTAGTGGTGTAGAAACACAAGTTATCATTCGTAAACATCGTAATGGTGAATTAGGTGTTGTCCGATTGTGGTTCGAAGGATCCTATACAAGATTCAGGGACTTAGCGTATCGAGAAGACGACCCTGGTATGTAATTAACAACTGAATAACGATATATACAAGACTATCTTTTTTGGGTGTAAGTGACATCTATATGAAAGATAGTCTTTTTCTATCTTGAATCTAGCCAAAATCTTAGAGGATACAGTATACTATATTTGAAAGTGTGTCTATGAGAACACATATCGTTATAATAGTGGGGTGCATTATGAAACAGAATTGGAAACGTTTAGTGTGTGTAAGTGCGTTGTCCTTGGGAGTTTTGGCGGGTGGAATGCCAAATGTGGAGGCGCATGCGTTGCTAGAGTCTATTGGTAAAAGTATTCTAGGCGGTATAGCTGAGCATCATCAGTTAAATGAACTAGACAATACGGATGCAGGGCAAGCGGCAATGCTTAAACAACGAAAAGATCGAACTGGAGTTTATAATAACTATGCCTATCAAATGCGTGCCAAACGAATAGTAGATGAGCTTACTAAATCTAAACTAGTAAAAAGAGGCTATGAAGTGTATGTAAATCCTGATGAAGATTTTAATGCTTCTATGGCACTAGGCCGTGTTATGACAATTAATAAGGGAACTATGGATATGTTAGATGATGATGCACTAGCGGCTGTAGTGGGTCATGAACTTGGTCATGGTGAGCATAAAGATTCTGTGAATGGTGCTAAAAAGAGTGCGGTGTTGTCTACAGTATTATCAGCAGCTACATACAACTCAGGTGATATGGGATTAGTGGCAGCAGGGGTTGCTGAAAACTATTTAGAGAATCAAGTATTTAGTGTTTCCCAAGAGAAAAAAGCAGATGAGTTTGGATTTGAATTGCTAGCTGATTCTTCTTTCAATGTAGGCGGTGCAGCAGTAGCAATGGAAGTTATTAAAAATAAATATGGTGAATTGTATACAGATGGAATCACACAAGTGATTGCACCAAACAATCATCCTAAAACATCACAACGTATTTTAGATAACTTAAAGCGCTTAGAAGAGTTTTCTGGTAAACATGTCAAAGTAGATAAAAATATTGTCTTCATCAACGGAAAATCTGTCTATGAAGGTACGCAAAGTGGTAAATATACACCTACTATGAGAGCCTATTTAGTAGCCGGCAAGCTAGCACGGTTGTACCATGATAATACGATTGGTGGCGCTCGTGTAGATGGAACGACAGTGGACATTGGTAGTACGAATATTGTAACGATGCCAAATTATGATGCAGCTTTTGAAATCGCAAAAAACATGAATGCTGCTATTAGTGATGAATCTGGATCAAAAAAAGATAACAAAAAAGGAAAAAAATAGAACAAGAAATAGAAAAAACTTTCATATGTAATCATTCTTGATAAGCATTGTTATAGAAATATGTCGATACAGAAGAACGAAAAAGTTAGATTTCTATTTATATTCTTCGATGTGCATGAAAAATTACATGAGGATATGATGAAGAATATGAGTAATGTATAACTAAAAGTAATAATTAATTAAAGGCTTAAGAATACTACTTTTCATATCAACGTGTGATAAATATAACATAAATCAGGTGTAACTATGCATATATGATAAGGAAAAAATAGCGATAACTAAGGGTTTTCTATTCCATGTGGTGTACATGTGTGCTATAATTTACGTATCAAGAGTCGTGACAATCTGTTGAGGAGTATTCGTAGATGTCACAAGTATTTTTATGGTTAGGGAAAGAGGTTTTAAAGATGGGAAATTTTGTTTACATCCAAGAAGAAAAACTTAATGCATTCTGTCAAGACGCATTCGAAGGATTTGGTTTCAGTCCTGAAGAAGCTAGTATCATCAAAGACGTATTGATGATGTCCGACATGTACGGTATCCAATCCCATGGTATGCAACGTGTAGTTCGTTACCACAAAGGTATCGAAAAAGGTCTTATCGACATTAATGCAAAACCAGAAGTTGTTTTCGAAACTCCAGTATCTGCAGTTATCGAAGGCCATGATGCAATGGGTCAATTAGTTGGTCATTTCGCTATGGAATTGGCAATTAAAAAAGCTAAAGAATCCGGTATCGGTATCGTATCTGCTCGTAACTCTAACCACTATGGTATCGCTGGTTACTATGCTGACCTTGCATTAAAAGAAGGTTTAATTGGCTTCTCTTGCACAAACTCCGAAGCTATCATGGTTCCTACATTTGCTCGTAAAGCAATGCTTGGTTCTAACCCAATCGCATTTACAATGCCAGCTGAACCATTCAACTTCTTCTTCGATGCTTCTACAACAGTAGTAACTCGTGGTAAATTAGAAATGTACAACAAATTAGGTAAAGAATTACCTAACGGTTGGGCATTGAACAAAGATGGTAAAGCATCTCAAAATGCTGGCGAAGTATTGGGTAACATCTCCGATCACGTTGGTGGTGGTATCATGCCTCTAGGTGGTAACACTGAACAATTAGGTTCCCACAAAGGTTATGGTTACGGTATGCTTTGCGAAATCTTCGCATCTATCTTCTCTCAAGGTGGCACATCCAATAAATGTATGACTGGTGGCCGTTCCAACATCTGTCATGGTTTCATGGCTATCAACCCAGCTATCTTCGGTAACCCAGAAGACGTTAAAAAACACTTCTCCACATTCTTACAAGAACTTCGTGAAGCTCCTAAAGCTGAAGGCGCTGACCGCATCTACACTCATGGTGAAAAAGAAGCAGAAGCTATCGAAGTTTGCCGTAAAGAAGGCGTGCCAGTTATCGATAAAACTGTGGCTGAATTGTTCGACGTATGTCACTTGTTAAAATTGGATCCTAAAAAATACTTCGGCGACTATGAGCCACCTAAAGCAGTAGCATCCAACTACTAATCCGTAGTGTACGTACTGACAATTTAAAAATCTTTATCGATGCAGAATCAGTAGTTTTGTATCCCTAAGGAATACTTCTTAGAGACTGGCAACAGTCAACATCTTAGAACATATGAGAGAGGGAATCTGTGGATTTCCTCTCTATTTGTTTATATCACTCTGTGTGTATGCTAGAGATGAATTTAAGTGATTCACAAAAAAAAGAAAGGGATTGTTAATATGGATATATTTTTAGCAGTCTTGCCGATACTATGGCTTATCGTAGCATTGGCAATATTAAAAATGCCGGCATGGAAAGCATGTTTGGCAGCAGCAATTGGTACATATATTTTAGCCGTATTCTATTATGGAGAAAATGCATATATTATGTATACTGGAGCTATGGAAGGTGTAGCTCTTGCAGTATGGCCAATTCTTTTGGTTATTACAGCGGCGATCTTTACATACCAGTTGGTAGTTCATACAAAAGCCATGGATACAATTAAAATTATGTTGTCTTCCGTAACTAGTGATATGCGTATTTTAGCATTATTATTAGCTTGGGGCTTTGGTAACTTTATGGAAGGTATGGCTGGTTTCGGTACAGCTGTTGCGATTCCAGCAGCGATGATGGTGGCAGTAGGATTTGATCCTTTAAAATCTATCTTGGCTTGTTTGGTAGCGAACTCCGTTCCAACAACATTTGGTTCTATTGCGATTCCAACAACTACATTAGCATCTTTAACTGGTTTACAGCCAGCTGAATTAGGTACATTCATTGCAGCGCAATTATTTATTTTAAATGTAGTGACTCCACTCTTTATTGTTGGTATTATTGCTGGTGGCGTGAAAGCAATTAAGGGCGTATTTATTCAAACTATTATAGCGGGGTTTGCATTAGCCATTCCTGAGTTATTAATTAATATGTATGCAGGTGGTCCAGAACTTGCCGTTATGGGTTCCTCTATTGTTATCATGGCTGTTATTATAGCTATTGCAAAAATTATGCCTGTAAACGACCCAGAATATAAAGTTGATATGGGAGCAAAAAAAGTATCTGCTAAAGAAGGCTTAATTGCAGCATCCCCATTTATTTTAATCTTTATCTTGTTGATTGGTACTTCCAAATTAGTACCACCTGTATATAATGCATTGATGGTATTTAAAACATCTGTACCTATCCATGCTGGCGTAAATGCAAAACCTTACACATTCGTATGGATTGCAACACCTGGTATTATGATTTTCATTTCTGCTTTGATTGGTGGTTTCATCCAAAAAGCAGGTCTTGGAACTCAAAAACAAGTATTGACAAATACCTTGAAAACTTTAAAATTGACATATGTAACAATTATTTCTGTAGTTGTTACAGCTAAATTGATGACATACTCTGGTATGACTGGCATGATTGCGAATGCTTTAGTAGCAGCAACTGGTTCTATGTATCCAGCATTTGCTCCTGTTATTGGTGCGTTAGGCGCGTTCTTAACTGGTTCTGGTACAAATGCGAACGTATTGTTTGGACCATTGCAAACAGCAGCAGCCCATCAATTAACTCCTGGTCACGATACATTGGCATTGTGGTTAGCAGCAACTAACTCTGGCTCTGCTGGTGTTGGTAAAATGTTCTCCCCACAAAGTATTGCCATTGCGATTGGTGCTGTAGGACCTGCTTTGAATACATTCATTGAAGAAAACAAAATTGATGCACAAAAAGCAGATGAGTTACGTCACTCCATTGATGCAAGTTCCATTATGGTTCATGTATCTAAATACTTCTTGTTATATCTAATCGCTTTTGGTATTTTAACTTATTTTGGACAAGCTTTCTTCCCACAATTGGAAGGTATCTTAACAATGGTTAAGCACTAATTACTATCTAGCATACAATAAACAGACAAAGAGACAACATTTCGGTGTTGTCTCTTTTTGTATTACTCTGTTGATTAGCTTATATGTCCAATGCATCTTAGAGAATACAATGGTGTATTATTAGATGCTAGATGATATAGGGCAGTGAATATAGTATCTATATGATACTGTAAAACTTCATATATTGTTCATAATAATTTCATAGAAGGCTCATATTTTTTTCATGATGTATTCATAGAGAAGAGGTAAGATATAACCAAGTTAGAAACAGCTACTGTTTCTTGGTAAAAAATTAAGATGCACGGTCTAGTATGACACGTGAAGGAGGAAACTATGAAAAAAATGTTTCGTTTAGGTGCAACTGTAATGGCTTTTGGCGCTGGACTTATGATGGCAGCAGGTGTAGCAAATGCTGCGAATACAGCTATGATGCAAAGCATGCCAGCAGATCAAATGGCAAAGATTAGCTCTTGGAATGGTGTAGGTAGCGTAGTTCCTAGTGTATTGCCTTTAAGTGACGTAGATTATAAAGGTGTTGTAACGACTTTCAAATCCATCTATCCAGATGCACAAATTACATCTATTTCTTATGATGGAAAACATAACCCAACATATGAAGTAGAAGGCTATGCAGGCGGACAAAAAATTGAAATGCACATCAGAGAGACTGGTGAAATTTTAGGTACAGAAGTAAAACCTATGAAACACGGTAGCAATGGTAAGCATATGAAACAACATGGCTCTATGATGTATGGTCAAGCTATGAAAGGTATGCATGGAATGTCTAAAGCATTTGATGTAAATGATATTATCATGCCAGAAGTAGCAGAAACAAAAGCCCAAGAAAAAGTGGGTGGTACTTTCGAAGCGATGGATTGGTCTGTAGAAAAAGATAATGGTCGTTTAATGTATGAATTAGATATGATCGATGGCAGTGGTAAAGAAGCTGAAGTCAAAGTAGATGCATTGACTGGCGAAATTATCAATGTCAAAATGAAAACTAGCAAATACTAATCCTAGTATTACTCTCCTTAAAACTCCCTTACTATATAAACACAAATAAAACACAAATAAAATACCCTTACGATAAAACGTCACTGGTTTCACTATGAAGCCAGTGGCGTTTTTGTCTAGATTAAGGGCAAAGGGAAAAGCGTGGCACACTCCTTCTCAAACTGATCCTACGGTAGGTTTGTTCAGGAGTATGCCGCGCTTTTCTGGGTTTCTTTATTCAGATACAAAAGGAACGCAACTAGTGTTCTACAAGTAACTGCATTTCTTAGGTTTGTCAATTATGTCGTGCTCTTCTAGTATTGCTTTATTTAGACTAAAAAAGGAACGCCTCTGGTGTTTTACACGTAACTGCGTTCCTTAGGGAATTGATAATTATTTTAATCTATATTAACGAAATGTAAAAATGTGTTATACTATACATATAGAAGAACTATCAACGTGAGTTGGGTTCATCTCTTCCTAAGTAGTAGGAGGAGGTGATACTATGACACCATTCGAATTTTTTAGTTTACTAATACAATTTGGAATGTTAGTGATAGCATTTTTAACTTACTTAAATATGTAAGTGAAAAGCCTAACGTCAAGATAAGTATTGCAAGTACTTAACACGTTAGGCAAATCAAATTTCTAGTATTTGAGATGAGCCTAACGCCTACGACACGTTGATGGCTCTTCTTTTATTATGTCTAGTATAACATAGTTTTTCGCGTAAGACTACTTATTTTATTATAGGTGGTATTCTATTATGAATGACATATGATATTGTCATAGTATATACATAAATAAATTTGTCAAAACATAGTACAACCAATATAGGTAGATGGTACCTTAAAAGGACCGTTTCCCTAGGCTAGGGTGTTTACATGGTTTTAGTGTATATCGATCGATGATACGGCATGCCTCGTCTAGGGTTAGGTCTTCTTTGGTAGGGCCTTGTTCGAATATGCATCGAGGGTCGCTGGATCCTACTTCGCCGGCTGGTAGGTATAGGTATTCTGAGTTATGAGGGTCACCAAAGATGTACCCTGCTTGTAAGTGTTCTTTATGGATACGGCTCATGGTATCTCCTTCATCATAAAATTAGCAGCATCGGCTGAGACTAAGTGTAATTGTGTATGCCCCCAATAGGAGGGTACTTTTTGAAAGGACGTTTTGTCATGTAAATGACCGAATACGCAGTGATCTACATGGTACTGTTCTAACAGGTCTGTAAACCCATTGGCATGATTTTCTAAGGTTGGTGGGTAGTGCAGTAACAGTATGCGTGTTACCTGAGATGGATCATCGCCACTTTCAGTAATGGCTGTTTCCATAGCATCTAGGGCAGCTTTTGTACGCATTAATTCCCGTTCATAAATATGACGATCCTCTTCTTCTTTAAAGAAAGGGTCTTGAGGATAGATATATCCTTTTGTGCCACCGAAGGCGATGCCATTGTGGTAGAGACCTCTACCTTGTAAAAAAGTAATACGTCCCTCCATAAGGGTATTCATTTTTTGTAGGCTCGTCCACCAATAATCGTGATTGCCACGAATCATAAACTTATTGCCTGGCAAGGCAGAGATCGCATCTAGGTCGATTTGCGCATCTTTGAGGCGCATAGCCCAGGACATATCACCTACGAGAAAGACTAGATCATCAGGTTGTATATGTTCCCGCCAATGAGATTGGATGCGCTCCCAATGGTTATCCCAGTGGGGACCAAAGATGGTCATAGGTTTTGTTGGTGGTTGCCCAGATAGGTGTAAATCGCCAATGGCAAAAACTTTCATTAAACCTCCAAAGGATTGTGTAAATACGGTTGGATTTGACGAATGACTTCTAAGGCTCGTTCCTCATGGCATACTTGTGGTATTCCGTAACCGATGACGAGAGGAGATGTCACATAACGTGGTACAATTTTTGTATAGTGAAAGCCGTCGCCAATATCGTAGAAAAATAAATTATAAGACTTCGCATATTTAGAAAAGCCTTCTAATAGGTAGCGTAAGATACGTTGTAAGTATTTGGCCAAAATAGGCGTATCTAATTGTGGATCGAAGCACATATTAAACTCGAAAAATCCATTGATAGGACGATTCGATAAGGTGATTCGAAGGCCATCTTCTTCATGGATAGGCCATCCTACAAAATGTTCCACATGAATATCTTTGCGATAGTCGTAGTCCTCTAGACCAATGATTTGGCTATGCGGATGATAAATAGATCCGCCAGACATAGGGCCATAGTTCTTAAAGAATAAGACAGATGCAAAACGAGGGTCGGCTTTCACCTGTTCCCATTTGGTTCGGCTAAATTCTAAAATGTGGACCGCATCTGCAAAGGGTAATTTAGAATATTCTGTGTGCACATGGGGTGGCGTTTCAATGATAACAGTAGGCCATGTGCGTTCTAATACAGGGTATTTATTCATGAGCCAAATGATGGGCCCAGATGTATCTAATATATCGGTTAATTGCGAGGGCTCGCAAAATGGGCAGTGCCCGTCGCGATTGTGCATGCTGTCGGGTTTTGTTTGCCCCAGAGCAATATCAAAAATTAATGGTTCTTTCATGGTTCACCTCACTAGTACTATAGTATCATAGGGGACGATGTTTATGAAAGTGTGAAACATGATATAATAAAAAAAGAATAGGAGGAATTATGAGACCTACAACATTATGTTTTCCGAAACGGGAAGAATTATTTTTATTAGGACGAAAAAAACGTGGCTTTGGAGCCGGTTATTATAATGGATTTGGTGGTAAAATTGAGGACGGTGAAAGTTTCCGTGCTTGCGCTGTGCGTGAAGTGTTTGAGGAAGTCTCTTTGCTAGTGAAGCAAGAAGACTTACAGGCAGTGGCGCTGTTGGACTTTCAATTTCCTTATTCACCTGAGTTGAGCCATATTAGTTATGTATATATAGTGGAACAGTTTCAAGGGATTCCTCTGGAATCGGAAGAAATGGAGCCCCATTGGTTTACCTTGGAGAAGACGCCATTTGACCATATGTGGGCCGGTGATGAAGAGTGGATTCCACGGATTTGGCGCGATGAGAAGTTGAAAGGTGTTATTACTTTCAAAGAAGATAATAGTACGATAGAATCCATGCAGTTCATGGCCGTAGAAGAAATCCTAGAGAGTGACGATGTGGACCGTGTGACGGCTTGGATATATGAGGGTATGAAGTGAAACAAGTAGAACAGCAAGGCCAAGTGGCATGGACACGGCATTTATTAGATTGGTACGATGTACATAAGCGTGACTTGCCTTGGCGTGAAAGTAAAGATCCATATCGTATTTGGGTGTCTGAGGTTATGTCTCAACAAACACGAATTGAGGCCATGCGTCCTTATTTTGAAAACTGGGTGTTGCAATTTCCAACCTTAGAAAGTTTAGCTAGTGCCGAAGAAGATACAGTAGTCCGTGCTTGGCAAGGACTGGGGTATTATTCTAGGGCTCGCAATTTGCACCAAGGTGTGAAAGAAGTGGTAGAAACCTATGGGGGCCAAGTGCCACGAACACGGAAAGAAATGGAATCCTTAAAAGGTGTAGGTACTTATACAGCAGGGGCAGTGCTTTCCATTGCCTATAACCTTCGAGAACCGGCCGTAGATGGGAATGTACTTCGTGTCTATGCTCGCCTATATAATATCCATGAAGATATTTTAGGTACAGTAGGAAAAAAGAGGATTACCGCCTTGGTAGAAGAGACTATGCCCTACGATCGACCAGGCGATTTCAACGAAGCCCTCATGGATTTTGGAGCGTCTATTTGTATTCCCAAAACACCTCGTTGTGAGTCTTGCCCATTAGTGCAGGATTGTGCAGCAAAAGCAGCAGGGACAGAGCAACAATTACCGATACGGATTAAGAAAACAAAGGTACAATCTGTCCAATTATACGTAGGAATTATTTCTACAGTAGATGGGTACTACCTATTGCATCGAAGACCCAAAGAGGGATTACTGCAAAATATGTGGGAGTTTCCAAGTGTGGAAGGTGGCACAGCAGAGAGCCGTAAAGCAGAACTAATTGAGTTATTAAAATCTATTGGGGTTACGGTCGTCATGGATCGACCTATGGTAAAGGAAGTGACTCATATCTTTAGCCATCGCAAATGGACTATGAAAGGATACCGAGGGGAAGCTACAGAGGTAGCAATAGATTCGTCGAATCCGATCGTCTTGGAAGGTGATGAAGCGGTGCAACAAGCGGTAGCACAAGGTCAGATTATCCCTTTGAAGGAAGATTGGATTCTCTGCCGTAAAGAGGCCTTTCATGTGTTACCTTGGGCGGGTCCTCATGGCAAGTTCATTGATCTTTGTTAATCTATACCGAGGAGTGATATAGATGAGAATATATATATTAGCAGGCATTTTAGTATTCGGCATGGCTGTGCTAGGGGCTGTTACTGGATATTTGATTGCCCTTTTTAGACAGACAAAGCAACACAACGGCCTTAAGCGAGGGCTCTTGGTAGGTCTTGGTATTGGTATAGGGACGATTCTATTGCAACGATTCCTGTATACTGTTCATGATGGAATAGGCCTTGCCATAGGGCGCCCTATTCTGACAGAATTGAATGGACTCGTAGTAGCCTTAGTAGCTACCTTTGGAATATTGTCCGTATTCGGTATCTTTTATGGGCTCATGTACTTAGCAAATAAGTCTCGTAGTCATGATGATTCTCTAGATGTATCACGGAGGAACTTCTTCAAACGCACGGCAGTAGTGGTACCGGCTGTGGTGGGTGTTACAGGATCAGTGGCTGCCTTTCAAGGGAATAATGAACTGCAATTGCGCAAATTACAACTTTCATTGAAAGATAGACCAGAGGTACTGAAAGGATACAAAATTGGACAACTCAGCGATATTCACATAGGGCCATTCATTGGCATGGACAAGTTGAAAGAAATGATAGATGCCGTTGCCAGTGAACAGCCAAATCGTTTGGTCATCACCGGAGATTTAATCGATGATCTGGGATACCTTGATGAGGTGGCAGAGTATTTAGATGACCGTGTGAAAGATTTCCCTGATGGCATCGATTATATTTTAGGTAACCATGAATACCGTGTGGATGTAGAACATGTGTGGAAGCGGTTGAGCCAAACTAAGATGCACATGTATCGCAACAGCCATCAGCAGATATTAGATGGACCTCGTCCTGTGTACTTGGTAGGCATGGACTATCATTTTAAAGATGATGTACAAGGAGAAAATGTTCGTGCCTTAGATGAAGCAATGAAAGGCATCCCAGAGCATGGCTATCCTATCTTGTTGGCGCACCATCCGAACTTTATTCCGGAAGCATTCCGTAGACATATCCCATTAATATTATCTGGACATACCCACGGAGGACAAATTAATCTATGGGGGATGAACCTGGTTCCCGTGTATAAGCCGTATTGGAAAGGACTTTACGAAGAACAGGGGCTATTTGCTTATGTAAGCCGTGGGTCAGGACATTGGTTTCCAGTGCGATTGAACTGTGCTAGAGAAGTGACAGTGTTTACGATCTTATAAATACTGACATCCATTATCATAAGTGTAAATGATAATGAAGGTAATAGCTAATACTTTCATTCTTTGAAATACATATTAAAAAAAATATATTGAGAAATACTATCAATTGTGATATAGTATAGATAAGCAAGACTCATGGAATTTTTAATGTAGGGATGGACGGGACATTCCAAATATGTAGTAAAGGAGGAAAGACCATGAAAGAATTTAAACTTTGGCGTTTATGTATTGTATTCGCCGTATGTATTTTGGCGATTGCAGGCTGTGGTAAACAAGCGGATACAGTGCAAGAAGGAAAACCGTTACAAGTGGTAACGACAACAACGATGATTACAGATTTAGTACAAAAAATCGGTGGTAATCATGTACAGGTACAAGGCTTAATGGGTGCTGGGGTAGACCCACATTTATATCAAGCTAGTGCTGGCGATGTATCTACTTTACAAAAAGGTGATATTATTTTCTTGAACGGCATTCATTTAGAAGGTAAAATGGGCCAAGTATTCCAAGAATTAAAAAAAGCAAATAAAACAGTAGTAGAAGTATCTAAAGATATGGATCCATCTACATTATTAGCTTTTGAAGAAGAAGGTCCGGATGCGAGAGACCCTCATATTTGGTTCGATGTACAAAACTGGAAACTAGCTGCAAAAGTAGTAAAAGATACGTTAGTAGAAAAAGACCCTGCTCATGAAAAAGATTATGTAGCTAATTACGAAGCGTACATGAAAGAATTAGAGGAAGCGGATCAATACATCAAGGATAGAACGAAAGAAATTCCTGAACAATCTCGTGTATTGGTAACAGCTCATGATGCATTCCACTACTTTGCTCGTGCCTATGGATTTGAAGTGAAAGGCTTACAAGGTGTAAGCACCGCTACAGAAGCTGGTACGAAAGATATGAATGACTTGGTGCAATTCATCGTGGATCATAAAATCAAAGCTATCTTCGTAGAATCCTCTGTACCTCATAAAACAATTGAAGCGGTACAAGAAGCATGTAAAGCAAAAGGCTGGGATGTAGCTATCGGTGGTGAATTATATTCTGATTCCTTGGGTTCTCCTGACACACCGGGCGGCACATATATTGGCATGGTAAAAGCTAATATTGATACGATTGTAGGCGCTCTTAAATGATGAATGAAAACAAGTGTATTCTGAAAGTAGAGAATCTTTCAGCTGCATATGATGAACATGTAGTGCTAGAAGATGTATCCTTTCAGATTGAAAAAGGAACGATGACGGCCATAGTTGGTCCTAATGGAGCTGGTAAATCCACCTTGGTAAAAGCTGTGCTAGGTCTCATTCCCGTTGTGACTGGACAGATTCAACTAGAGGTGCAAAGCGGCCGTAAGTCCGCTTATGTAAGCTCCAACAATACTAGTATATACAACCACATTTCCTATGTACCACAAACATCAACGGTGGATTGGGATTACCCTATCACTGTTTTTGAAGTGGTCTTGATGGGCACTTACCGTAGGTTGGGTTGGTTTAGACGTCCTGGGAAAAAGGAACGAGATGAAGCAACCAAAGCGCTAGAAACAGTGGGTATGCTAGATTATGCAGAACGATCAATCTCCCAACTGTCTGGAGGACAGCAGCAACGCGTGTTCCTCGCAAGGGCTCTGGTAGAAAATCAAGATGTATATATCTTAGACGAGCCGTTTAAAGGCATCGATAAAACAACAGAAGCTGTGCTAGTGAAGATTATGAAGGACATGCAAGGAGCAGGAAAAACCTTGCTCATTGTACATCATAATTTGCAAACCTTAGAAGCCTATTTTGACCATGTTCTCTGTGTGAATCGCAAGCTCGTTGGCATGGGAACGGTGCAAGAAGTGGTAGGTTCAGACCTCTTAGACGAGACATTTTCTTACTAGGAGGGCTTATGGAATTATTACAACAATATACGTTTCAGATCGTCGCTTTGGGAACGGTGATGCTAGGCCTTGTGTGTGGTGTCATCGGAACCTTTGCGGTGCTGAGACAAGAAAGTTTATTAGGTGATGGATTGGCTCATTCTACCCTGCCTGGGGTGGTAGGAGCCTTTCTACTCACTGGGGTAAAAGATACTGCTATGCTACTATTAGGGGCTATTATAGCAGCCTGTGTAGCAGAATATATCATGTATCGCACGTCCCAAAAAGGCGTTCGTTTCGATGCAGCCTTAGCTACTATATTAGCAGCTTTTTTCGGATTTGGTACAGTCCTCTTGACACGAGTGCAATCTATGGAAAATGCAGGTCAAGCTGGACTGAATACATTTATCTTTGGGCAGGCTGTGACCATGATGCAAAGTGACATTTGGCTTATGGCGATTTGTGGCACCTGTATTGTGGGTGGAGTTATACTCCTTTGGAAAGAATTGAGCCTTACTGTATTCGACCCTGTGGAAGCACAATTGATGGGTATCCCCGTACGGAAAGTTCGCTTTTTCTATCGAGTTGCATTGATTGTAACCATTGTGATTGGGATACGAACAGTAGGGGTTATCCTCATCAGTTCCTTACTCATAGGACCGACTATGATTGGTCGTCAGTGGACACATTCTCTTCGTACCTTAGTTATCATAGGTGCCATCAGTGGGAGTATGGTAGCTTTCATAGGTACATGGATTAGTGCCTTGTGGGGTAATTTGCCAACAGGACCTATGATTATTATCGTTATGACTGGGATGATTATGCTCAGCTTAGTACTGGCCAATGGGCAACGCCTCGTGAGGGGGTGGATGCGATGAGTCATATCTTAGAAATTTGGGCCATTGCTACGGTCACAGGTATTAGCTGTAGCTTAATTGGTACATTCTTGGTATTGCGCCGATTATCTATGATGGTAGATGCCATTACACATACAGTCTTTTTAGGAATCGTCCTAGCCTTTTTGGTAACAAAAGATTTGAACTCTCCTTGGTTGATTATTGGTGCTACAGCGATGGGAGTCGGTACGGTATATGCGGTGGAATGGATGCAACGACGTCGTTATATTCGGCCAGATGCGGCCATCGGTATCGTGTTCCCCTTCCTATTTGCATTGGCCATTGTGTTAGTCACTTTATTTGGTAAACATGTACACCTCGATGTAGATACGGCGATTTTAGGTGATTTAGCCTTTGCTACATTCCAACGGTTTACGCTAGGTGGCTATGATGTAGGGCCTATGTTATTATGGATTGGCATCCTCGTGTGTGCGATCAATATAATTTGGATCGGCTTATTCAAAAAAGAATTAATCCTCATGACTTTTGATCCTGTGTGTGCCAAAGTATACCAAGCCATGCCTATGGCGATGTCCTATGGTCTTATGACGTTAACATCTTTGACCACTGTCGCCTCATTCCAAACTGTGGGGGCCATCTTGGTAACTGGCTGCATGGTAGGGCCACCAGCCACAGCATTTATGCTCGTGCGCTCTGTGAAAGCCATGATTCTCGTTAGTGCCTGTGTAGCTACGATTGCTACTACGATTGGAGTGGCCTTATCCTTTGTATGGGATGTATCCATTGGGGGCATGATTGCCACTGTCATAGGTTGTATCTATGGATTGGTATGGCTCTATCGTTATGGTAGGAGTTAATATTGTTTACAAGAGTCGATAGATAAATCAGCTCTTGCGGAGTATTTACTAGATCTCCAAGTATTTTAAAACCGTATTTAACATAAAAAAGAGGCTGTAACTTTGTAGTTACAGCCTCTTTTGTGATATGTGTAGTGTGTTATTTATTCATTTGTTCGATAGCTTCAGCTTCAGCTTTGTTGAATTTCGTAGCGATAACGATACGGATTAAGCAAAGAGCCGTGAAGATGTAGGCTGCGAAGCCTAACCATTCAGCGATATCACCATAGGATTTATCGCCTGTGAAAGCAAGTGCAAGAGGAGCTTCGCTGCCACCTGTACTTACGGAGAAGGCGATGACACCAGCGATGATAACACCGATGATACTTTCACCAACAATTAAGCCAGAAGCGAATAGTACGCCACGACGGTTGGATTGCTCTACGTCTGCATCAGCGTAAGCACCAGCACGTTGTTTTGCACGTTCTGAGATGTAACGGTTTACAAAGTAACCGATGATAGCGCCCATTACAAGTGGCATTTCCAAGGTTGGAGGTAAGTAGATACCCATACCAATTGCCAATGGAGGCAATGTTAAGGATTTTGTTGTAGATTTTAAAATCAAGTTTACAACGATAGCCACAATACCTACGATGATACCGTAGAAGATGTAAGTCCAATCCATGTTTGCATTGAAGATACCTTCTGCGATTTGACGCATTAATGTAGCTTGTGGAGCAGATAATGCTTGGGCAGGATCCATTCCTTCACGAGGCATAGCGCCTGTGAAACCATATGCATGGTATAACAAGTCAAGTACTGGAGCGATGGCTACGGCACCTGCTAAGGAACCGATTAATAGAGCTACCTGTTGTTTCCAAGGTGTAGCACCTACTAATTGACCAGTTTTCAAGTCTTGTAAGTTATCGTTGGAAATAGCAGCGATAGATACTACCACAGATGTCATGAAGATGGCAAGAGCTGTGGAGAATTTAACGCCTTCTGGAGTAGCTAATAAGTCGTTAGCAGAAGCAATACCAAGAACTACAAGGGAGGATACGATGATACCGATGATACCGATACCAGAGATTGGACTTGCAGAAGTACCAATCAAGCCTGCCATGTAGCCACAAGCAGCTGCTACGAAGAAGCCAATTAACAATGCTACTATGATACCTGCTACCACTAATGTCCAAGCAAGAGTTGCAGACATTGGAATAGCGGATACGAAAGAGTAGAAGCAAATGATTAGGCCAATAATAATTAAAGCAAATACAACAGCGATAGTAGATGGTTTCATATCTGTATCCATACGGTGTGTATCACGATATTCAGAACTTGCCGTCATGGATTTGATAGATAATTTAATACCTTCAGCAATTGGTTTTAACAATGTTAATAATGTCCAAATCGCAGCTACGCCGATAGTACCAGCGCCGATGAAGCGGACTTTTGTTTTCCACACTGTGCTAGAGAATTTGATGGCATCTAGACCATCTGGATTTGGTAGATGATTTGTCAAGTATGGTACGAAACCAGCCCATGAAATGATCATACCGATTAAGATAGCGATACCACTAGCAATACCAATTAGGAAACCTGCGCCCAATAGAGCAGAGGAGAAGCCGAATGGAAGTTGTGTAGCACCAGCGCCTACAGGGAACCAGAAAGATTTAGATTCGCCGAAGACACGTAAGCCTTGAGTAATAAAGCTGATGATACCAGCTAAAGCGCCGCCAGATACGATTTCTTTCATACCGCCGGATTGTTTTGCTGTTTCACCAGGAACTGTAGAGCCTACTTTCAAGATTTCTGCAGCAGCACGACCTTCTGGATATGGTAAGTCGCTGTTCATAACCATAGCGCGGCGTAATGGAATTGTGAATAATACCCCAAGACAACCACCACATGCGGATAATAACAATGTTTCCATTAAGTCAAAGTTTTGCCAATAGCCGATCATTAGAAGACCTGGCAATACGAAAATGACTGCAGATAAGGTACCCGCAGCAGATGCTTGCGTTTGTACCATGTTGTTTTCAAGTACATTAGAATCCTTGAAGAAGCGTAAGATTGCCATAGATATTACGGCAGCCGGAATGGAGGATGAAAAAGTCAAACCTACTTTCAGACCCAAGTATACGTTAGATGCAGTGAAGATCAATGTAATGATCGCACCTAATAGCATACCTCTGACTGTTAATTCCGGTAAGCTAATATCATGACTCATAAAATCATGCTTCATAGTTATACCTCCTTAAAATACACTACTATCTTAATCATTGTATCAGTATTCTCAAGGACTTTCAATAAGTAAAGTGCTAAATTGTGTATACATGAGTGATTTCTATGGGTATAATGAAAGTATTCATGGTAGGTTCATGTAGAATGTGGTATATATAGAGGTATAAAATACGTATATTTAGCAGATTATAAGGAGAGATAGTGATGAATAAAAAAATATTAGGAGCCATATTGACCAGTCTATTGATTCCAGCGGCGTTGCAAGCAGCAGATGTGACAGTAGTGAAAGAAATGCCATTGGCAGTGGGTGAACGAATTTCGGTTACGGCATCTCCAGAGGCGAATCGATTGGTTCGAGAGGAAACGGTAAAAGCTCGCAAAGGCACTAAGCAAATCGTAGCACCTGCAGCGAAAGCTTTCACTGATCGTTTGCAAGTAACAGTTCGCCCTGAGATGATTAAGGAAAATCATTTAGATATTACGTACCCTAAAGTACAGTCTGTGAGTCCTTATGTGACAAAAGCCATCAATAAAACATTGGTGGATTATGTGGAAAAGTTGCGTAAAGATCTTCACAAAGTGAACGAAAAAGCAAAAGAAGGGGAGCAGCAAAATCTGTACGTTAACTATGATGTAAAAGCAGATGGAAATGGAATTTTTGCTGTTACTATTAACTCCTATACGGTAGAAGACAATGCCTCTCATGGAACAAATGTAGAAAAAGGATTTACATTCAATACTACAACAGGACGCACGTTGACATTGAATGATTTTGGTGGACTTTCGAAAGAAACGATTGAAAAAGGACTGAAAGCGTTGCCAACAGAAGGTAAGAAGGCAATCTATGCAGATGCAGTGGCAGGTAAACCGGATGGATTCTTTGCTCGTGAAAACCATGATATCGTATTGATCTATCAACAAGGAACGATTGCTCCTATGTCTAGTGGTGTCATCCATGTGCCTGTAGGTAACTTAGGAAGATAGTTTGCTCAGAAGTTTTGTGATTGTCACAAAAATATATACATAGAAAAGCAGAGATAAGGTGGATTGCGATTCACCTCATCTCTGCTTTTTGTATATGGTATTGTAATACACACTAGATGGTATGTTGATACTGTGTGGTAGGCAGTGTATATCTTAATGGCTAGGTACATCTAATCGTTTATAGTAGGCCTTATCAATGTCTTGGTAGGCAATGATACCCTGTTGTGCCATCAGTGTTAATACGGTGCGTTGTCGCTGCTTAGTGGCATCGAAATTGCTCACTGGATTAAAGTAAGACGGCGCTTGTGGAATACCGGCAATAACGGCAGCTTGACTCAAATTTAAGTCTTTTGGCTCTGTTTTGAAATAAGCCTCTGAGGCTGACTTGATACCGTAATGATCATTGCCATAATAAATGGTGTTCAAGTACATAGTCAAAATTTCGTCCTTGCTGTAATAATGTTCCATTAGATACGCCAGAAATACTTCTTCTACTTTGCGAGACATAATTCGTTTTGAGGAGAGGAAGAGGTTTTTTACTAACTGTTGTGTAATCGTGCTACCACCCTCTACGGTTTCGCCAGCTATTGTATTTGTATATAAGGCGCGACCAATACTAAAAAAGTCGACGGCTCCATGATCGTAAAAGCGTTTGTCTTCCGTTGCAACTAAAGCTTTTTTAACAATTGGATTGATATCCTCACTGCGGACGCGATGCTCTTTAGGCACCCGTTTCTCCATGGCCTCCTCCACAGCTTGGGTAAAGTTGAAGAGACGTTTAATACGATCTGTCCTCGACAGTTGGTCTTCCACCTGTTCGATAGATTGTTCTTTTACTGTATGTGGCACATGTTTTCCAGAAGGTTCATTTCCATCCGGCGCATAGCCTGCGAACCAATAGAGGCCTCCAGCTAGTAGTGCAATACATACAATCAGTTTTATGAGTGTTTTCATGGCTTCATCATATCATATATATAGGTTATCAACAATAGGGATGATGAGGACTATCTATACTATAGAATATAAGAGACTTTGCAAAGGTGTTATATAATGCTAATAGAATAAAAATGTATATAAAAGAATTTTTATAAAATATACTTGCATTATTATACACAAAGGAGTATAATACGTTCATAAGATAGAAACAGGTACTGCGCAGCAGTGAATTACACAAAGAAAGAGGTCCATTATGAGCAACATTAACAAAGTCGTTTTAGCGTATTCTGGTGGTTTAGACACATCTGTTATCATTCCTTGGCTAAAAGAAAACTATGGCGCAGAAGTTATCGCTGTATGTGTGAACTTAGGTCAACCAGAAGATTATGATGCAGTAGAGAAAAAAGCCATCAAATCTGGTGCTACAAAAGCGTACATCATCGATGCGCAAGAAGAATTTGTGTCCGACTACATTTGGCCAGTGGTCAAAGCAGGCGCTGTGTATGAAGGTAAATACTTATTAGGCACTTCCTTTGCAAGACCATTGATTGCTAAAAAATTAGTAGAAATTGCCGCACAAGAAGGTGCTGATGCCATCGCTCATGGTGCCACAGGTAAAGGAAATGACCAAGTTCGTTTTGAATTGACTATCAAAGCACTTTCACCAAATACAAAAATCATTGCTCCATGGCGGGAATGGGAATTGAAATCCCGGGAAGATTGCATGGAATATGCAGCGAAACATGATATTCCGGTGGTGGCTACTAAAAAACATCCGTACTCTATGGACCAAAACGTATGGCATTTATCCCACGAAGGTGGCGATTTAGAAGATCCTAAGAATGCACCTAAAAATGATGTATATTTAGTTAGCAAATCTCCAGAAGAAGCTCCAGATGTACCAACTATGGTGACCATCGACTTCAAAGAAGGTGTTCCAGTAGCGGTGAATGGTCAAGCCATGTCTCCACTTACCATCTTACAAACTCTAAATGAAATTGGCGCAGCTAATGGTATCGGTATTGTAGATATCGTAGAAAACCGGTTAGTAGGCATGAAATCCCGTGGTGTTTATGAAAATCCTGGTGGAGCGATCATCATGTATGCACACAGAGAGTTGGAATACCTTTGCCTAGACAGAGCTACATACCATTATAAAGAATTAGTGGCTAACAAATACGCAGAACTTGTATATGACGGCATGTGGTTTGCTCCATTGATGAGTGCTTTACAAGCCTTCGTGGACAGCACACAACAAACAGTAACAGGTCAAGTGACATTGAAATTGTACAAAGGTAATATTATCAGCGCAGGATCTACGTCTCCATACTCCTTGTACAACCAAGAATTTGTAACATTTGAAGAAGATGATGTATATAACCAAGCTGATGCAGAAGGGTTCATCAACTTATTCGGATTGCCTTTAACAATCAATGCATTAATGAAAGAGAAAGCAGGTTTAAAATAATGGCGAAACTTTGGGGCGGACGCTTTACCAAAGGGACGGATAAGGCAGTAGAGGACTTCACGTCCTCTATTTCCTTTGACTCCCGCATGTATAAAGAAGATGTGGCAGGCAGTATTGCCCATGCCACAATGTTAGCAGAGCAACAGATCATTGCTAAGGAAGATAAGGATGCTATCGTAGCAGGCTTACAGGCTATTGAACAGCAAATTGATGCAGGAGATTTCGAGTTTTCTGTGGCATTAGAAGACATCCATATGAATATAGAAAAACGCTTAACCGATGCCATTGGTGAGGCAGGCGGACGTCTCCATACAGGTCGTAGCCGTAATGACCAAGTGGCGGTGGACTTACACATGTATATCCGTAAGGCCGTAGTGCACATGGGGGAAGAGCTTGTGAACTTACAACAAGCCTTCTTAGAAATAGCAGAGAAATACAAAGAGGTGATTATCCCTGGATATACCCATTTACAACGGGCGCAACCGGTATTATTTAGCCACCACATGATGGCATATTTCTCCATGATAAGCCGTGACTTCGATAATTTGCCGTTAATCTTTAAACATGCCAACGTGATGCCATTAGGGGCAGGGGCTTTGGCAGGTACGACCTATCCTATCGATCAAAACATGACGAAGGAATTGTTATATTTCGATGCCATTTATGAAAATAGTATGGATGCTGTCAGCGATCGTGATTATGTGCTAGAATTCCTCAGCTTTGGGGCAAAAGTGATGATGCATTTAAGTCGGTTAAGCGAAGAATTAATCCTATGGTCTAGCACAGAATTTGGGTTCATCGAATTGGACGATGCCCATTGCACTGGTTCTAGCATTATGCCACAGAAGAAAAACCCAGACGTATGCGAACTCGTACGTGGTAAAACAGGTCGTATCTACGGTCATTTGATGGGACTTCTTACAACCATGAAAGGCCTGCCAATGACGTATAACAAGGATATGCAAGAAGATAAAGAAGGCGTTTTCGACACAATTGATACATTGCATTTCGCTATCTCTATTACAGCTGACATGTTACGTCATATGAAAGTCAATGGAGACCATACAAAAGCAGTGTTGGACGATGATTTCTCCAACGCTACGGATATGGCGGACTATTTGGCGAAAAAAGGCGTACCATTTCGGGAGGCTCATGCTATCGTAGGGGCAGGGGTACAACATTGCATTGAAAAAGAATGTGTGTTGTTGGATCTTTCAGTAGAAGATTTTAAAGCTATTTCGCATCACTTTGAAGCGGATATCTTGGATGCCATTACCATCGAAGCTTGCGTAGCGGGACGTAGTAACTACAGTGGTACAGCACCAGAGTGCGTAGTACGTCAAATTCGTATTGGTAAAGAAGTGCTTACAGAAGAAATGACGCAAATTGCGAATTGGAAAGATAAAATTCATTTACAATAAATAGATTTGTAGTCGTTTAAAAGTCTGATGAAATTTTTTAAAATTAAAGCATGATATTGAGTTGACTGTTATTCATGTTGTCATCTCTCATTCGTGTAAAAATGGCATTTGTAACTGGTATATTGGGCGATTCTGGTTTCGCAAGACTATCGCAACTATGCAAAAAAAGCAACGGAAAATCCGTTGCTTTTTTTGAGATACGTTCAATACCCTTAATCCTTGTCTTCTTCATTTTCTTTTACAATATCTTTTTGTGAATTTTTTTCAGAGAGTTTTTGATCGATATACTTATTAATATTTTCATAAAATTCTTTGGTCGTCTCACTATCCAATTTTGTCGAATTTGTCGAATTATGAATTTGATTAACTTGATTAACTTTTAAATGAACAGATTGAATACCGTAAGAGGCTTGCTTTTGGCGGAGCGTTTCTAATTGTTCTTCTGAAAGCGGATTGCCAACAATCGTCAAGACCAATTCATTTTTGCTTGACTTGTAGACTTGACTAATGACCGTATGATTGGTGAACTCTTTTCCTACAAACTGTTTGATTCCTTCTTTTCGTGCCTGATCTATCGTCAGCGTGACTGCTGAATAGGTGGCTGGAAGAATTAATAATACAATCAAGGATATCAACCCAATTCTCATTTTAATGTTTAGCTCTTTAAATGAGCGTAAGGGAGATTTTCTCATCAAAATTCTTGTTCCAACAATATTGGTTAGCATGATAAAGACACAGTTAATTAAGAAAAGATAGAGAGCCCCATATAAAAATTGTACATTTCCATTAGCTAATCCATAGCCTGCAGTACAGATAGGTGGCATCAGAGCTGTTGCAATGGCTACTCCTGGCACGATATTGTTTGCTTCTTTTTTTCTTGAACCAATTACACCTGCTATCCCACCTGCAATAGCAATGAGAACATCCCAAATGGTTGGAGAGGTTCGTGCAATCAACTCGCTACTTGCATAAGATAAGGGAGAAATCCAGAAATACAGAGCTGACACAAGCAAACTGACTAATACTTGAGTCAATAAAACATTTAGAGATTGCTTGATTAAACGGGTATCAAAAATAGCTAAGCCGAATCCCAGTCCAACAATGGGTGTCATAAGAGGGGAAATCAGCATGGCTCCAATAATAACAGCTGTTGAATTCATATTTAAACCTATAGAGGCAATAAAAATCGCGCACATCAAAATTACTGTATCGCTTAAGCGAACATGAAGATCATCATATAATTTATCACGGTATTCACGTGCTGAATAGTTTCCTGTCATTGGGTACTCCTTTTATTTCATATAATCTTATTTCCGCGTGGATGATGGTAGAGATTTCTGTCTAATCTTCCGTATTTTTAATTTTTCCGGTTGTTTTTCGAAAATTAACCTTTACGTATTTCTTAAACCAGCCTTAACATTATACCAAAATTTTATAGTATTTCTTTAGAGAAATCTATTAATTTAACAGATAGAAAAAGGAAGAAACTTTTATTTTCCAACAAAAACTTACCGCCGGCATCTGATATATTTGGAAAGCACATATCGAAAATTTATGATATAATCAATATATATTTTTGTTACTAAATACTATGAGGTACTAACAATGAAATTAATCTCTTGGAATGTGAATGGCTTGCGTGCAGCCATGACAAAAGGATTTATGGATGCATTTGATGCATTAGATGCAGATATGTTCTGTTTACAAGAAACAAAATTACAACCAGAGCAAATTGAAATGGTCTTGCCGAACCATGAACAATATTGGAATAGTGCGGTGAAAAAAGGCTATAGCGGTACAGCTATTTTCACAAAAGAAAAACCAATTTCTGTAGTGAATGGTATTGGTATTGAGGAACATGACCAAGAAGGACGTGTGATCACGGCGGAATATGAAAAATTCTACTTAGTTACATGCTATACACCGAATAGCCAACGTGAATTGGCTCGTTTGGAATACCGCATGGAATGGGAAGTGGCATTCCGTGAGTATTTATTAGCATTGGATGCTAAAAAGCCAGTGATTCTGTGTGGTGACCTTAACGTAGCCCATCAAGAAATCGACTTGAAAAACCCTAAAACCAACCGTAAAAATGCTGGTTTCAGTGATGAAGAGCGTGAAAAAATGACAGAACTGTTAGC
Source organism: Veillonella sp. CHU740 (assembly GCF_003992055.1). Lineage (GTDB taxonomy): Bacteria > Bacillota > Negativicutes > Veillonellales > Veillonellaceae > F0422. Next base: position 59,661 of record NZ_RQVD01000005.1, on the reverse strand, counting down.
AGCAGGCTTTACGGATACATTCCGCTATTTATACCCTGATGCAGTAGATGCCTACAGCTGGTGGTCCTACATGGGGAAAGCTCGTGAACGAAACGTTGGATGGAGAATTGACTATTTCTTAGTGTCCAATAGTATTGCTGATAAAATCCAAGAGGCGAAGATTCATGCGGATATCTTTGGGTCTGACCATTGCCCGGTGGAACTAGTTATTGATTTATAATTTCTATAATGAGCGTGCACTATGTCAATATTACGTTTTGAACATATCTCTTTAACGATTCATGACCGTCAGATTTTACAAGATATTTCTTTTGAGGTTCAACAAGGTGAAAGCATCACTATTGTAGGTCCTTCTGGAAGTGGTAAGAGTACGATATTAAAACTGGCAAGTTCCTTGGTATCTCCTACGGGTGGAACTATTTATTTTCAGGGGCAACCGATGGACCAATATGCCCCTACAGAATATCGCCAACGAGTAGCCTATTGTTTTCAGCAACCTTATTTATTCGGACAAACCGTGCGAGGCAATCTAGCATTTCCTTTTACCATGCGAGGTCGTTCTGTTGACGAAGCAAGAATCAAAGAGTTATTTGATTTGTTTCATATGGATTTACAGTTGTTAGAGAAGTCGAATACGGAGTTGTCGGGTGGTGAAATGCAACGAATTTGCCTGATCCGTAGTTTGCTGTTTACTCCGGAAATACTTTTGTTAGATGAAGTAACTTCTGCATTAGATACAGAGAATACAGAATGGGTAGAACAAGGATTGGTGCAATTGCATAAAGAAGGACTTACATTATTACAAGTTACTCATAATCCTGAGCAAAGTGTTCGTATGGGACAACGTCGTATTACTGTGAAAGACGGCCTTATTACAGATTGTGAGGTGCTACATGGGGAGCTTTAATGCCTTATCTAATGAATCCTTATTGATGGCAACTGTGCTTATCGCCATGGCTGTTATCGTGTCCTACCAACAACGGATGCGCCTGGAACTAGAAATATTGCACAGTGCCTTGCGAGCGGTGGTACAACTTGTAGTAGTAGGGTATGTATTGCATTTTATTTTTGGTGCAGACCATCCTTTGTTTACCGGTGGCGTATTGTTGGTGATGCTGATCAGTGCCGCTATCAATGGAGGTAAACGTGGCGTAGGAATTCGGCGTGCATCGTGGATTGCAGGTATTAGTATTGGTGTTGGTGCCATCATTACTTTAGCGGTATTGTTGAGCGCAAATGTCTTATCCTTTACACCGTATCAAATGATTCCTGTAGGCGGCATGGTCATGTCGGGGGCTATGGTGGCAGTGGGGTTGTGTTTCCGCCAAATTACAACGAGCTTCAAGAGCCGACAGCAAGAGATTCAGATTAAGTTAGCTTTAGGGGCTACGCCTATGCAGGCCTGTAAAGCTATCTTGCGAGCAGCTCTTATCTTTAGTTTGCAACCGACCATCGATAGTGCGAAAACATTGGGTATTGTGTCTTTGCCGGGGATGATGACGGGCTTAATCTTGGCAGGTATGAGCCCTATGGAGGCCATTAAATACCAGATTATTGTTATCTTTATGTCTTTTTCAACCATATCCATTGCTATTGCGATAGCAGGATACTTGAGTTGTCGACAATTTTTCAATACGAAAGAACAGCTGATTCTATCTGATTGATGATGGAATCAGCTATTTTACTATCTGCAAGCCTGCTACGAGAGCACTCCTATCTTACTTAGACATGTTTACAAAATATTTTTAAAATTTTAATTTACCTATAAATTAAGTAGGATTTTTTTGAAAGCCTATAGTCATATGGGAATAGTTGTGATACTATTAGGGTATACATATTCTTTTTATATTCAAAACGAGGTGGTATTATGGCAAATTACAACCCTTATGAAAATATGCTGCAAACTTTAGACTTGGCAGCGGATACACTAGGTATCCCACGCAATGACTATGAAGTATTGCGTCACCCTGAACGTGAAATGAACGTGGCTATTCCAGTACAAATGGATGATGGACATGTGGAAGTATTTACTGGCTACCGATGCCAACATAGCTCCGTTCTTGGCGCATCTAAAGGTGGATTGCGCTTTCACCCAGATGCAGATGAAAATGAAGTGCGTGCATTAGGTGCTTGGATGACCATCAAAAATGCCATTGCTCATTTACCATATGGTGGTGGCAAAGGCGGTATCAAGGTAGATCCGAAAAAACTAAGTGAAAGAGAGTTGGAACGTTTAACACGTGGTTTCGTTCGTAAAATTGCTCCTATCATTGGAGTAGAACGAGATGTGCCAGCTCCTGATGTGAACACAAATCCGCAAATCATGTCTTGGATTGTCGATGAGTACAGTGCGTTAACTGGTCAATGGACACCAGGGATCGTAACAGGTAAACCATTAGCAATTGGTGGTTCTTTAGGTCGTAATGAAGCAACAGGCCGTGGCTGTATGTTTACATTACTTTCCTACTTGGAAAAACAAGGTAAATCTATTAAAGATTTGACGATTGCTGTACAAGGTTTTGGTAATGTAGGATCTGTTGGTGCTTTATTGATGCATCGTGAAGGTGCTAAAATCGTTGCCATCGGTGATGTACATGGATCTCTGTACAATGCAAACGGCATCGATGTAGAAAAAGCTTACGAATATGCAAACTCTCATGGCCGTTCTTTAGAAGGCTACGAAGAGCCAGGTATGACAAGAATCCCTAATCCAGATTTATTGTTATTGGATGTAGACGTGCTATACTTAGCGGCCTTAGAAAACCAAGTGAACGAAGCCAATATGAAAGAAGTAAAAGCAAAATTAATCTTGGAAGGTGCTAACGGACCATTAACCAAAGATGCAGACTTATACTTCTTTGAAAAAGGTATTCCTGTATTGCCAGACGTATTAGCGAATGGCGGAGGCGTGGTGGTATCCTATTATGAATGGGTACAAAACAAAGCTGGCTTCTACTGGTCTGAAGAAGAAGTAAACGAAAAATTAGCGAAGAACATGAAAAAAAGCTTTGAAGAAGTATGGGCTATGCAAGAAGAGTTTAAAGTATACCCAAGATTGGCTGCGTACATGGTGGCATTGCGTCGTTTAGTAGAAGCATTAAAAATTAAAGGATATAACGGTTAATATATCTGCCCTATCTGCTCATCTTAGATGATGTAATATTTACTAGAGAGCCAGATTTATTGTATAATTTAGGTAATAATATATTATTTATTTTGTATAAGGTGAGAGGAGGTTTATAATCTAAATTTTAATTCAGTCGAATTCGACCGAATTAAATCCGAAGCAGGATATAATTCATTAACATTCAAGGTACAGACGATATGATGGTTGACTCGGTGGGGATGAGCACCTTATTCTTGCCTGATGTGCAGTATCACTTTCACGGTATGAATCCTGATGATGTAGTGATTCATGCATATAATATGTTGTATTTTATTTTAGAAAATGACAATCCTGTTGGTGATGGTGATACTATTAGCGGCCTAGAGAATGGGGAATTGGATTCAAATGTGCAATGGACATTGCAGTATGAGGATTCCCTAGTTCAACCGGTGAGAGCAGTGCTTGATGTAAATATGGGTGAATATACTTCTGGAACTCGTTAGTTGTTAATCGATGAAAGGTGAGAGTGTTATGAGTAATCAACGTATTTTTGATATGGAACTTGTGAAAGTTGAAAGTTTGGAGAAGGCTGTTAGGACGCCATTTTATCAAACTGATTCCACAGGTGGTTCAGTTTGGGTTATTAAACCTGGTCAAACCTTACCAAAGCATTATCATCATAATTCTGATGATATATGGGTTGTATTGCAAGGAACAGGGGTATTTTATCCAACGCCGGATACTGAGGTGCCTTTTACAAAGGGGCAAGTTATAGTATCTAAAAAGGGTGAATGTCATGGTGCAAAAAATACTGGAACGGAAGATATTGTCTTTGTGAGTATCGTTGCTCCGGTGCCTGCTGATTATGATCCTGTTTATACTAATTAATATGAAAGCACTTTATAGTATTTTCTGGCTCTATAATAAATGTTGGGGTGACACCACTACGGTGTCACTTCCAACATTATTTTTTTGCAAAAAAATAAGCATATAAGGCTCACATGCTTTACAATAAAAGTGTCAAAGTCCTAAAGAAAGGATGTGAGCTTATATGCCTACTACTGATTATACTGAATTTTTACATAATGTAAAACAAGAATATATTACAAATAGCTATGAATTAGACGGAATATTTATTTTTGACATAGAATTACCAGCAACATCACATATTTGCCCAAAGTGTGGAGAAACTACAAAGCATATTAAGGATTATCGTATACGTACTGTAAAGTTTGGAAAAGTACAACGAGGTCCACTAATTGGAAAATACAGACAGCGTCGGTATATTTGTCCGCATTGTGGTCATTCTTTTGCCGAAAGCAATCCATTTGTACGAAAACATATGCAACTAAGTGTAACTAATATTAGAATGCTATTTGATAAACTTACTGAAAGTGTAACCTATACAGCTATTGCTAACGAGTGTGATACATCTATTACTACAGTATTACGTTATTGCTCTATGATCACTATACCTAAGCCCAAGACCTTACCCACTGTGATTGGTATTGATGAGTTTAAAGGAAATGCAGAAGGCTACCAATACCAAGTTAATTTAACTAATCCAGATACACATGAAATATTAGATATTTTACCGAAACGTGATACGCAAGCATTAATCCACTATTTTGCATCATTTAAACATAAGGATCGCCTACAAGTTAAGTTTATTGTAATGGATATGTCCATACAATTTAAGCGCATCATGGAGGCGCTATTTCCACATGCGCATATTATCTGTGATCGATACCATGTATGTCGACTTGTAGATTGGGCGGTAGAGCGAGTTAGAAAGCGTGAGCAACATAAACTGGCTGCTTATTCACGTATGTTAAAACAGAATCGACGTGTACTAATGAAGCATCCAGACCATTTAACGGAAGCCGAACATATTAAACTATGTGAAATACTCAGAATATCTGATGATTTACGAAAAGCATATGCTTTAAAACTTTCTTTTAGAAAAATCTTTTCAATCTATGGTAAACAAAGAATAGCTGCACATTTAACGCATTGGTTGGAATTAGTAAAAGCATCTGGCTTAAATGAATTTAATAACTTCTTTACATCATTTCCTGCATGGATGACGCAATTAACTAATGCATTCTTACTTCCATATTCTAATGGATACACAGAAGGAACTAACAACAAAATTAAAGTATTAAAACGGATAAGCTATGGACTTCGCCACTTTGGTAGATTTAGAGTACGTATTCTACTTTTGAGCAAAAAGAATGGCACCAACCATAACTATGATTGGTGCCAAAGAAGACTCGTAGGGTGAATACCCCAACATTTGACAGAGAGCCTTAATTTAAATAAAAAGGGGTTACAATACAGGTTATTCCTGTATTGTAACCCCTTCTTCGCCATCTAAATCAGTTACAGCAACCCGTACACTTTCAAGATGTGAAGTAGGAATATTTTTACCTACATAATCTGCTCGTATTGGTAATTCTCGATGACCACGATCTACGAGAACTGCCAACTGAATAGATTTAGGTCTACCAGATGTCATCAATGCATTTAATGCTGCACGAATGGTGCGCCCTGTGTAAAGTACATCATCAACGAGGATAATTGTTTTCTCTGTTGTATCAATCGTACAGGGTTCCCCCTCTTTTTGACGAGCATCACGATCATCACGATACATAGCAACATTGAGTGGTTCACATTCAATACGAATACCTTCAATGCGTTCGATTTCGGCCTGCAAACGTTTTGCCAAAATAACACCACGTCGTTCAATGCCTACAATAAGAGCATTAGATAAGCCTTTATTACGTTCTAGGATTTCGTGACTAATACGACGAATCGCGCGCATAATAGCATCTTGATCCATCAATAAGCGTTTCTTTTCCATATATACGCCCTTATAGCACAGAGTTCTCTATGCCCCTTTACAAATATAGTTAGAAGATTATTTAGTAAACCACAATATAAGACAGTTATTTCATTTGCATGTATTTACGTTTGTCTACGGTTGTCTACGTTTCTTTACATTTCGTTGATTTCTTTTCATTTTTTCGCTTATTTACGCTTATCTTCTCGATATGTTTTAGCAAACTCTATACATGCTTTGAAGTCATCTGGAAGAGGCGCCTCAAAATGCATACTTTCACCTGTAATTGGATGTTTTACATCTAAAGATTTAGAGTGCAATGCCTGTCCTTCAATAGGAAAATCCATACGACAGTAACCATAGAACGGATCATTAACAACAGGATGACCTATATGAGCAAAATGTACACGAATTTGATGTGTGCGACCAGTTTCTAAATTACATTCAACCAATGTTTGATGTCCAAATCGTTCAACCACATTAAAATGAGTAACTGCATCCTTACTATTTTCAAAGACAACCGCCATTTTCATACGATCCTTAGGATGTCTTCCAATAGGAGCCTTAATTGTACCCTTTTCTTCTACAATATTACCTTGTACTAATGCTAAATATGTCCGTTTAGCAGAATGCTCCTTTACCTGCTCCGCTAAACCTATATGAGCTGCATCATTCTTAGCCGCCATCATAACACCAGATGTATCCTTATCTAAACGGTGAACAATACCAGGTCTAATCTCACCATTAATACCGGACAAATCCTTACAATGATATAGCAATGCATTAACAAGTGTACCCGAATAATTGCCCACCGCAGGGTGAACAACCATACCACGTTGTTTATTTACAATGATAATATCATGATCTTCATACAATACATCTAAAGGAATATCCTCTGGTTTTACCTCTACAGATTCAGGCTCCGGTATCTCTACACGTACAACAGCATTTGGTGTAAGTCTAAGATTTGCTTTCCCTACCTAGCACCTACTGTAACGTGACCACCTTTAATTAAACTTTGAATATAACTACGAGACCCTTCCATATGTTCTGTTAAGAATACATCCAGTCTCATACCGTCTTGCTCAGCATTTACAATATATTCGTTCATCCTCTACCTCTCTATGAGTTAAGTATCATATATTAATTAATTATATGTCATAATATATGAATTATTTATCATCATCTTTTAATGTAAATAAATAGTAGACTACTAAAGCTACGCCTACACAGATACCAATATCAGCAACATTAAAAATAGGCCATATACGGAAATCAAAAAAATCTACCACACCATGAATCATGTAACGATCAATGCCATTACCAATAGCACCAGACACTAATAAAGCAGATCCAATCTGTAAAGTCCACGGACCTTTTGATAAGCGCTTCCAATAATATGCACATGCGCCTAGCAAAATAACCGCTACCAGTAAGAAAAACCATCGCTGATTAGCAAGCATACCAAATGCTGCACCGCGATTAATAATATATGTTAAATGAAATACATTGGGTATAACCACTAAAGACTCACCTAACATAAAATGATTCATAATGTAATATTTAGTCCATTGATCTAAGAGTAACCAAAGAATTAGTATAATATAAAACAAGCTGTACTCCCTTATAATAATATATATCTTAATAGTCCTATTATACTAAGTTAAGCAAATTTAGGCAAAATAAAAAGCCCCTCAATGAGGGGCCGTTTAATTTGTGATTACTCAGCGGAAATTACAGATACTGGGCAAACGGATTCGCAAGAACCGCAATCGATGCAAGTATCGTTGATTTCATATTTAGTTTCGCCTTCAGAAATAGCAGAAACTGGGCAAACAGATGCGCAAGAACCACATTTAATGCAACCATCAGCAATAACTCTCATAATTAGGACCTCCATAAAAATATAGATCAGAACTTTTTATTATCATTTAGAAAGGCACTTGCCTCAACTTATGTTCTCATTATCACACAGTTCTTTTTGAAAGTCAAATGAAAATGATAAAAAACTGTATATATTTTTGCATATTACTTTTTCATTTTTAGTATACAAAGCCTATGTTTATAGGTATTTTGATATTACTTTTCATTTAATTAATTGAATATGATATTCAACAAATGAGAATGTTGTAATTATCAATTTTATAAAATCCTAATCATTATAATAGGAATTTAATTATCAATATTTATTATCATAAAAACTATTTTTTTATTACAACAGATTTAACGCTTATCTATATTTTAATCTAACATATAAACTTCACTCTAAAAAAGGCCGAATCATACGATTCGACCTCATTTATATTTATAAAGTAAAGTAATATCTTTACTATTATTCACTATATAACAATAATACTATTTTTTTCTTATAGCACTTAGAAAGATGTTAAGAATGTTAGTGTACCTAAAATAACGCCTGCAAGGTTTGGTACGATTAAAATATAATCACGTTTAGGTGATTTTGTCCAACCATATAATACCCAGATCAAACAGGATACTGCTGCAAATAATGGTTGCCATGGTTGACTAGGTTGACCATGAAGATTAGCAATTATTTGTGGGATATAGGCTAAAAATACAAATACACCAATAAATGCACCAATAGAACCAACTAACATGTTAAATCTTTCTTTTGTCATAGATGACCTCCTTATTAAACATTACATTATTATAGCTTACACAATATACTATATCATATTTTTTCGATGTAGTCAATTGTGTAAAATTAATCATGCAAATTAGTTTAGGCTCTATAATAAATGTTGGGGTGACACCACTACGGTGTCACTTCCAACATTATTTTTTTGCAAAAAAATAAGCATATAAGGCTCACATGCTTTACAATAAAAGTGTCAAAGTCCTAAAGAAAGGATGTGAGCTTATATGCCTACTACTGATTATACTGAATTTTTACATAATGTAAAACAAGAATATATTACAAATAGCTATGAATTAGACGGAATATTTATTTTTGACATAGAATTACCAGCAACATCACATATTTGCCCAAAGTGTGGAGAAACCACAAAGCATATTAAGGATTACCGCATACGTACTGTAAAGTTTGGAAAAGTACAACGAGGCCCACTAATTGGAAAATACAGACAGCGTCGGTATATTTGTCCGCATTGTGGTCATTCTTTTGCTGAAAGCAATCCATTTGTACGAAAACATATGCAACTAAGTGTAACTAATATTAGAATGCTATTTGATAAACTTACTGAAAGTGTAACCTATACAGCTATTGCTAACGAGTGTGATACATCTATTACTACAGTATTACGTTATTGCTCTATGATCACTATACCTAAGCCCAAGACCTTACCCACTGTGATTGGTATTGATGAGTTTAAAGGAAATGCAGAAGGCTACCAATACCAAGTTAATTTAACTAATCCAGATACACATGAAATATTAGATATTTTACCGAAACGTGATACGCAAGCATTAATCCACTATTTTGCATCATTTAAACATAAGGATCGCCTACAAGTTAAGTTTATTGTAATGGATATGTCCATACAATTTAAGCGCATCATGGAGGCGCTATTTCCACATGCGCATATTATCTGTGATCGATACCATGTATGTCGACTTGTAGATTGGGCGGTAGAGCGAGTTAGAAAGCGTGAGCAACATAAACTGGCTGCTTATTCACGTATGTTAAAACAGAATCGACGTGTACTAATGAAGCATCCAGACCATTTAACGGAAGCCGAACATATTAAACTATGTGAAATACTCAGAATATCTGATGATTTACGAAAAGCATATGCTTTAAAACTTTCTTTTAGAAAAATCTTTTCAATCTATGGTAAACAAAGAATGGCTGCACATTTAACGCATTGGTTGGAATTAGTAAAAGCATCTGGCTTAGATGAATTTAATAACTTCTTTACATCATTTCCTGCATGGATGACGCAATTAACTAATGCATTCTTACTTCCATATTCTAATGGATACACAGAAGGAACTAACAACAAAATTAAAGTATTAAAACGGATAAGCTATGGACTTCGCCACTTTGGTAGATTTAGAGTACGTATTCTACTTTTGAGCAAAAAGAATGGCACCAACCATACATATGATTGGTGCCAAAGAAGACTCGTAGGGTGAATACCCCAACATTTGACAGAGAGCCTTTTATTTAATATGTTTACTACCACGTTCTGTCATCGGTGTGCCATTTTGGCAAAGTGGGCATGCATCAGCTTCAAATGTTGGTACTGTTAAGTTCAACAAGGCTTGTACTTTTTCGTTTGGTACGCCAAAGTCTGCTTTACCACCACTGCGGTTTACAAGAAGGCCTACGCCAACGATTTCACCGCCAGCTTCGTTTACAACATCTACTACTTCACGAACGGATCCGCCTGTGGTTACGATATCTTCTACGATAAGAACACGTTGTCCTTTTTCAATGCGGAAACCACGACGTAATGTCATTTTACCTTTTTCTCGTTCTGTAAAGATAGCACGAGTGCCTAAGGCTTTACCTACTTCGTGAGCCAATAAGATACCGCCAGTCATAGGTCCAATCACAAGCTCTACATTTTGGTCTTCAAAACGACGAGCTAATTCTTGGCATAATTGTTCAGTATATTTTGGATGGGATAAGACATTAAACTTTTCTACATACATTGGGCTGTGAAGGCCAGATGTTAACAAGAAATGTCCTTCTAAAATAGCTTGTGTGTCGATTAATAATTGTTTTACATTCTCTTCTGTCATCATTTTTGAACTGTCTCCATTTCCTCAACAATTAAACGAACTGCTTCTTGTGGATTTTCTGCTTGTGTAATTGGTCGTCCTACCACAATGCGAGACGCCCCATCTTGTAAAGCGCTACTAGGGGTAGCAATACGTTTTTGGTCGTTAGTAGCGGCAAACGATGGACGGATACCTGGTGTGACGATTAAGAAATCTTCTCCGCAGGCTTCACGAATTAGTTTCGCTTCTAATGGGGAAGCCACAACACCATCAACACCAGCCTCTTTGGCTAGTTTTGCTAATTTCACAACATGGTCTGAAATCGGTAAAGAGCCACCAATAGCGGACCAATTTTCATCATCAAAGCTTGTTAAGGCTGTAATCGCTAATAGTTTAGGCCGTTCAATGCCCAGTTCAGCAGCTTGTTCTTTGGCTGCTTTCATAGCGGCTTCCATCATCACCTTGCCACCTTGGCTATGAATGGTGATGAGCTTTGCCCCTAACCGTGTTAAGGATTTAATGCCATGAGCCACTGTGTTCGGAATATCGTGTAGTTTCAAATCAAGAAATACCGATTTATTGTGGTCTCGCAAATAGGCTACAGTTTGCTCACCTGCTGCATAGAATAGTTCCATGCCAACTTTATAATAGCTGACGGAATCGCCTAGGGATGTTACGATGGACTGCATCGCCTCCATTGAGGACACATCTAAGGCTACAATTAAACGATTATCTGCCATAGGAACCTCCTTGTTTCACAAATCGTATTATTATTTCATAGTTTATACTGAAAGTCAAGACTTTTTAATTATTCGTTGAAATTTGAATGACTATAATTTATAATGAAACTAAAATTTAATACATAGTATATAGGAGATGAACGTATGAAATTAGTTGTGACAGTAGTAGGACAAGACAGAGTAGGTATTATTGCGGGAGTGACCCGTGTGTTAGCGGACAATGAAGTGAATGTGGTATCCATTAACCAAACGATTTTGGATGGTATCTTTAACATGATTATGATGTGTGAAGTCAGTGATTCTGCCGACCTTAGCAATATTCAACAAGCATTAGCAGCAGAAGGTGAACAGTTAGGAGTTCAAATTTTAGCGCAAAATGCAGCCATCTTTTTAAGCATGCATCGTGTGGGATAAGCGAGGGTACCTATGTTAAGTATTGAAAATATTTTAGAAACGAATCGGATGATTCAAAATAATAAATTAGATGTGCGTACGATCACTATGGGGATTAGTTTACTTGGTTGTATCTCAGAAGATGGAGATCGTATGTGCACTCGTATCTATGACCATATTACAAAAGAAGCAGAATACCTTGTGAAAACAGGGGAAGATTTAGAACGTGAATTAGGTGTGCCTATCATCAATAAACGTATTTCTGTGACACCCATATCTTTAATTGGTGGGGCCTCCAACTTACCTAACTATGTACCTATTGCTCGTGCCTTAGATAAAGCAGCAAAAGCGGTTGGTGTAAATTTCATCGGTGGTTTCTCCGCCTTAGTATCCAAAGGGTATACGGAAGGGGATCGCAAACTGATTGCGTCCATCCCAGAGGCTCTAGCGACGACAGATATCGTATGCAGCTCGGTGGGTATCGGCTCTACGAAGGCAGGCATCAATATGGATGCAGTGGCTGAAATGGGGCATATTGTGAAAGAAACGGCTCGTCTTACAGCAGATAGAGATGCTTTGGGTTGTGCGAAGCTTGTCATTTTCTGCAATCCTGTAGAAGATAATCCGTTTATGGCAGGTGCGTTCCACGGTGTCACAGAAGGTCAGACCACTATTAGCGTGGGTGTTAGCGGTCCAGGGGTTGTGAAACATGCTTTGGAATCTGTAAAAGGCGAACCATTTGATGTAGTGGCAGAAACGATTAAACGGACGGCTTTCAAAATTACTCGTGTAGGCCAGTTAGTGGCACAAGAAGCATCACGTAGATTGAATAAACAATTTGGTATTATCGATATTTCTTTAGCACCCACACCTGCCGTAGGGGACTCTGTAGCACATGTGCTAGAAGAAATGGGGTTAGAAGCGTGCGGTACCCATGGTACTACGGCAGCTTTGGCCTTGTTGAACGATGCTGTGAAAAAAGGTGGCCTTATGGCATCCTCTCACGTAGGTGGATTAAGTGGTGCTTTCATTCCTGTCAGCGAAGATAAGGGTATGATTGATGCGGTTACATTAGGCAGTTTGTCCTTAGATAAATTAGAAGCTATGACTTGCGTTTGTTCCGTTGGATTAGATATGATTGCTGTACCGGGAGATACCTCAGCAGCGACCATTTCAGCTATTATTGCGGACGAAGCTGCTATTGGTATGATTAATAATAAAACGACAGCGGTACGACTTATTCCAGTACCGAATAAGACGGTAGGGGATATCGTAGAATTTGGTGGCCTCTTAGGATATGCACCGATTATAAAAGTACATCCATTTAGTTCGGAAGAGTTCATTCGCCGTGGCGGACGCATTCCGGCGCCAGTACGCAGCTTGACAAATTAATGAGTTTGAACCATAGGGAATCTTCCATAGTAGTTGCATATTATAGAATATAGTGAGGTAACATTATGAAACAAATTGTTGTGATGGAACCATTAGGCGTATCCGAAGAATTATTACAATCCTTAGCAGAACCTTTCAAGACACAAGGCTATGAACTAGTTGTACATACTACGAAAGAAACAGACAAAGTTAAATTATTGGACCGTGTCCATGAAGCATCTATTATTATCTTAGCGAACCAACCTTTGTCTGGTGACATCATTCGCCAATGTCCAAACTTAGAGTTTATTTCTGTGGCTTTCACAGGGGTGGACCATGTGGATTTGGATGCATGCCGTGAAAAAGGAATTGTAGTGAGCAATGCAGCAGGCTATTCGACGAAAGCCGTTACAGAATTGGTGTTTGGGTTAGCTATCTCTGTACTTCGCCATGTATTACCTTGCGATAGCCGTACACGGACAGGAGGCACAAAGGAGGGGTTCCCTGGATTCGAACTATATGGTAAAACGTTTGGTGTCGTAGGAACGGGTGCCATTGGTAGTGCTGTGGCTCGTATTGCAAAAGCCTTTGGTTGTAAGGTGCTTGCCTACAATCGTTCAGACAAACCAGGATTGGTAGCGGAAGGTGTTACCTTTGCTGATTTAGATACAGTAGTACGAGAAGCAGATATTCTATCCTTACATGTACCATTGACGGATGCGACACACCATTTAATTGATGCGAAACGTATTGATATGATGAAAGATACGGCGGTATTGATCAACACGGCACGTGGTCCTGTAGTAGATAATGAGGCATTGGCTAAAACGTTGAAAGCTGGCAAATTGAGAGGCGCTGGTATCGATGTATTTGAAGTAGAACCACCAATTTCGACAGACCATCCATTATGTGATGCACCTCGTACAGTATTAACACCGCACATTGCCTTTGCGAGCCAAGAAGCGTTTGTCACACGAGCTCATATGGTGATGGATAATATCGTGGCATTTTTACAAGGGAAACCTATCAATCGAGTGTGTTAACTTTGATCTAACACCATTGTTACGTCATAAAGATATGATATTTTGATGAGAAAAGTAAAACTATAAAAAAAGAAACATAAGTGAGGCTACTTTGTTATACCTGAAATCAGTTATATATCATGTATCTCACTTATGTTTCTTTTTATTTTTATAGTTACATTTTATACAGTTCTTATAGGAAAGAAACTGAATATAGCATACCTTTATTCTACGGTGGTGTCTTTTGTAATCACATAGTAGTCAATAGGGAATACTTTTACATTTTTTACTCGTTTTGTTGTTACTACATTGGCACTTGGATAGTATAAGAAATAACCAGCGCTATCTTCTAGCAACACATTTTGAATATCTTTGACAATCGCTGTGCGTTCTTCTTCGTTAAATGTGGTTGTCATTTTACTAATTAACTCATCAACCTTCGGATTCGAATAGTCGCCACGATTGGATTTGGCACCAGTTTTGAAAGCTAGGCTAAGGAACCAATATGGATCATTTGTGGACATTGTTACCCAGTTTGTTTCTCCCATATCAAAACCATTAGGAGCTAAAGTTAGTAATTCATCAGGACCCTGTACACGTTTTAATTCGACTTCAACACCAGCTTGTTTTAAATCGTCTTGAAGTTTTTCGTAAACGCTACTATCTTTACCAAAAAGAGCTAACACTAAGTGTAATGGTTTGCCATCTTTCATGTAGGTAGCACCTTGTTTTGTGTAACCAGCTTGTTTTAGTAATTCATCTGCTTTAGCTAAATCTTTATGTTGTTTATTTTTTAGTTCGTCAAAGCCTAGGTTGGCTGTTGGAGGGAATGGCGCACCTCCAGTAACGGCACCATTACCGATTACTTTTGCTAATGCATCATAATCGATCATATTTGCGACAGCTGCTCGTACGGTTGGATTTGATAATACATTGCCTTCACGGACATTCAACTGTAGCATATATGTGCGAACCCCTGCGGTCTCAATGATGTTATAATCACCCTTTTCAAATAAACTTCGATTAGCACTATCTACTTTTTGGATCATATCTACATCTTTAGACTGTAGAGCCATAGCACGTTTATTATTATCTTCTAGATCTTTAACTGTTAAAGAATCTAAAGCAGGTGTTCCACCCCAGTATTCTTTGAACTGATCCAACTGAATTTCTTCTTTTTTTGTATGTTTTACAATTTTGTAAGGGCCAGTCAAAATTGGCGCATTATCCATATCTGTTGTATCTTGTACATCTACAATGACAAAAGCAGGCTCAGTTAAACTAGCTAGTAAATCAACATTTGGTTCTGTTGTTTTAATAATTAGATTTTGACCATCCACTGTAATAGAGTCTATCTTTACAGCTTCTTTGGAACGCTTGCTCTCAGCGATTGTACGTTCAATAGATGCTTTTACCGCCTCAGGTGTCATCATAGAACCATTATGGAATTTTACATTTTCTCGAATATGGAATTTCCATGTTAAAGGATCCACCACTTCCCAGGAATCGGCTAACTGAGGTTCAAATTTCATATCTGAACTTACTGTTGCCAACGTTTCACCGGCACCGATTCGTGTTAATGTCCACGCATCCCATTCATGTGTAGGGTTCAATGTTTCACCAAACCAATATAAACCAAGATTCAAATGCTTGCCATTTTTGCTTGATTCATCAGAACCACAGCCAGCAATTAAACCGATAGCAACAAACAGCGTCATTGCTAGTGCAACCCATTTTTTCATATATCCTCCTTATAAAAAAACTAAAGACTAACTATAGTATACTGTATTCCTAGATAAAAGACAATGATTCTCATAAAAATGGATATATATTGGAAGTGTATAAGTTGCTAAATGCTTTTGTAATTATATATTTAATCATACATAAGGAATAAAATTAAATTGTTATATTTACAAAGAGAGCCCCTATCCTATATACTTTAAGAGAGAATGTGTATAAGAAAGGTGGATTGATATGGTACGGGTATTATTATATAAATTGGCATCTATGGTAGGTGTATTATTGGCGGTCACATTGGGAACGTTTCTCTTAATGCAAATGTCTTCTGTAGATCCAGTGTCGGCACGGTTTTATCTGCAAGGTATGACGCCAGATCCCGCTTTAGTGGAACAAATTCGACAAGAGTTAGGCCTTAATGATCCATGGTATATACAATATGGTCGTTGGTTGTGGCAAATGTTACATGGAGATTTTGGGCAGTCTATCTTCCTGAATGTACCCGTTGTAGATTTGTTGCAAAGTGCTTTACCAAGGACCTTATCCTTGGTGGCGGTTTCCATTGGTTTAGGCAGTATCCTATCGATAGGTTTAGGAGGACTGGCAGCGCATTATAAAGATACTTGGATCGATTATGTGGTGCGTATAGTATCCTTTCTAGCATTGGCAGTACCAGCATTTTGGGTAGGATTGTTGTTATTATATGCGCTAGCTGTGAAGATTCCTATTTTCTCTGTGACAAATACGAAGGGGTTAAGTGCTTACGTGTTGCCGAGTATTACCTTGGCGATTTGGTTTTGTGGCTTATATATTCGTCGTGTTCGCAATGCAGTGGTGCAAGCGTATGCATCGTTGCCGGTGATAGGAGCAAAAACGATGGGTATACGTACCGTATATATCTATCGTGATTACATTATTCCTCAAGTGCGCCTTGTGCTGTTATCCATGTTAGGGATTACGACCGGGGCTATGTTGGGCGGTTCTGCAGTGATTGAAACGGTATTTTCTGTCAAAGGGATGGGCCAACTCATGGTGCATGGTATTATTAGTCGTGATTATGTTGTGATTCAAAGTTATATCGTATGGATTTCTCTAGTCTATGTGGTGGTCAATACATCGGTGGATATATGGATGTACTTACTTCATCCTGAAAGAAGATATGGAGGGCGCCCATGATTCGTATATGGAAACAAGATAAGGTGCTCTTAGGGGCTATTTTACTGACTATACTTTGGATAGGACTCTTTCTATTTGGTTCTCACTTAGCTCCCTTTGACCCTAATGAGACAAATTTAGGGGCTAGATTACAAGATATAAGTGCAACGCATTTATTAGGCACGGACCAATTGGGGCGTGATGTACTTTCACGGATATTATGGGGCGGACAAGATTCGTTGTTCATAGCCATATCCATCATTGCCATTAGCAGTATCATTGGCATTTGTATCGGTGGTTTGCTAAGTATGAGCCCTTGGTATATTGATGAATTGGGATCACGTTGCATCGATATGGTACTAGGGTTCCCTAGCATGATCGTGGCCATTGCCTGCATCGGTATATTGGGGCCGTCTGTGGAAAATATTATTATTTCACTGTGTCTAACTCATTGGGCAGAATACGCAAAGATTACGCGGAATTTGGTGAATTTGGAAAAACAAGCACAATATGTGGTTGTAGCACGTATGTCTGGGGCGTCCTTGTGGCGCATTATCCGTCGCTACATGATTCCCAATCTTCGAGGAACTCTATTGTTGGTCATCATTCAACATATGGGGGACACGATTATTACGGTGGCAAGCTTTTCCTTGATCGGCATTGGCGTACAACCGCCTACACCAGAATGGGGTGCTATCTTGCTGAATGCTCGAGATTTCTTGCAAACAGCGCCTTGGCTGTTGATCTATCCAGGGTTAGCAATTTTTATCACTGTTGTGTTATTAAATTACATTAGTGATGCCTTACAAGATGGTAGGCATGTGTAAAGGGCGAAATAATAGCCCCAATTTGATTCTTATGTAATGACAAAGGATAGTACCATTGACTAATACAGATTTAGTAAGCGTAGATAATTTATCCGTCTTTTACGATGGAGTAGAGGTCGTGAAAGAGGTATCTTTCACGTTAAAACAGAATGAAATCTTTGCCATCATTGGTGAAAGTGGGTCCGGAAAATCTACTGTAGCGAAAGCTTTTTTAGGTTTGTTAGAACAAGCAGACCTAACGGGAGCCATCCACTATGGGGGAGATAACTTGCTCACTTATGGACCTAAGGAATGGCAAGATGTACGTGGTGTACATATAGCCATGATTTATCAAAATCCAGGTAATTATTTAAACCCATTCAAACGCATTGGAGAGCAGATGAAAGTAATCTTAGCCTCCCATGGAAAGGCCTACGATGAAGGCGATATTTTGAACCTCCTAGAGGCTGTTTCCTTACCACGAGGAAAGGCATTACTTGAGTCCTATCCATTTCAATTGAGTGGGGGCATGCAACAACGTGTGGCCATCGTTATGAGTTTACTCATACATCCACAACTACTGATTGCAGATGAACCGACTAGCGCTCTTGATGTATTGGTGCAACAGGATATTGTGAAAGTCCTAGAAGAGGTGCAACAGCGGTTGCAGAATACGTTGCTGTTTATCACACACAATATTCAGATAGCCCGTAGATTGGCGGATCGGGTGGGCATTATGCATGAAGGTGTGTTAGTGGAAATCGGCAAGACAGAGGAGGTCTTATCGAATCCGCAACATGAATATACGAAATTACTTTTACAGTCCTTGCAGGAGGTGAAAGTATGATACTAGAAGTTCAAGGCGTCAGTAAACTATATACCCGCAAAGGTGAAACGGTGACAGCACTGCAAGATGTGAGTTTGTCCGTGCAAGAACGAGAGCGCATCGGTATTGCCGGTGGCAGTGGATCTGGTAAAAGTACCTTATTGCGATTGCTGTCCTTGCAAGAAGAGCCAACTTCGGGGAACCTTTCTTTGTTTGGAAAATCTACCACTCAATGGAAAGGAAATGAAAGAGAACTTTATCGTTCCTTGCAAGTGATGTTCCAAAACTCCTTTTACAGCATTAGCCCTCGTATGGCATTAGGAGAATTTATGCTAGAGCCTTGCGTGAATTTTGGGATAGGCACAAAACAAGAGGCGAAAGAGCGCTGTGAATGGTGGCTTTCAAAGGTAGGATTAGATACATCGGTGTGGAAGAAATACCGCCATGAATTGAGCGGAGGCCAGTTACAGCGATTGGCTTTAGCCCGCATGATGGCAGTCGGCGCTGAGCTTGTCTTATTTGATGAGCCGACGAGTGCCCTCGATGTGTGCAATCAAGCGCGGGTTATCGAACTGATTCAAAACGTTTACGAAGAGCAACCGTTTACCTATGTGTTCGTCAGCCATGACCTAGGCGTTTTACAAGCGCTTACCGATCGGATTATTGTGATGAAAGACGGTGCTATCGTCGAGACCTTGGCATCAAAAGACTTGGGATTGGCAACGCATCCGTATACAAAACAATTATTGGCAGCTAGCCGTGGGTAAATGGCTGTGACCATGACATAAAAAAGACCGCAATAGTTTCTCAGTGGAGAAAGTGTTGCGGTTTTTTTGTGTTGTATGGCTTTAACCCAATTGCATCTACATAAAATTTGCCTTAGTGATAGGGTGAATCGTAAGAATCCTTACAGGAAGTGAATGTAAATGTTGGGGTTAGTAATAGCATGAATTATAAAAAAATAGTATAATTGTATTTTAGAATATACGATACAAGTGATATAGAAGATGATAGGGAGGAACGAATGAAAGAAATCAAAGATGTGTCGAAACTGAGTTATACCCATGTACAGGGTGGTCAGTTTCGTTGGATAACGGTGAGTACTATCATGCTAGCGTTGGGAACGATTTTGCATGCAGTATCGCCAAGTGTGGCAGGGGTCACGCCAAACTGGACCATTGCTACGTATTGCGTGGCGATTAACTTAACGCGCCCAACCCTTCGACAAAGTTTAGGCATTGGTTTGGTAGCAGCCTTGATTAATGTATTCACGTCAAAATCGGCATTGCCATATGGCAACCTTGTGAGTGAACCATTGGGAGCTTTCACATGTGCTGTATTGGTGCATTATATGTGCAATTTAAAAATTGGTAAGCTCAATTTGATGCCAATTCTAAGTGCTTTTGTTAGTACCGTTGCCTCTGGTGGGGCTTTCATCACATGCTTATATTTAATCTTAGGTTTGCCTAGCAATGTATACTGGAATGCGATGTGGCCATTGGTATTGATGGTAGCCCTTTGTAATGCTGTTGTAGCGCCGTTCTTGTACATTCCAGCGCAAAAATTGTTAGCTCGTCAAACAGCAAAGGGGCAGCAATTGACAGATAGCAGTGACCATAGTGATTTGCGCATTGTACCTTCTGTAAAAGCGCCTATCGTCATTGAGCATATGAGTTTTCGCTATGGCAATCAAAGCGAATATGCTGTGAAAGATATTAACTTAGTGGTACATGAAGGTGATTTCCTAGTTGTGACAGGACCAGCCGGATGTGGTAAATCTACTATCTGTATGGCTATGGCGGGGGCAGTGCCTAAATTCTATGGTGGCACCATGGAAGGGATGGTATTCATCAATGGTAAAGCGGTGACACAATTAGAGATTCCAGATGTGGCAGATGATATTGGCATTGTCTTGGCTGACTATGATACACAATTAGTGACCATGACGGTGGCAGAAGAAGTAGCCTTTGCCCTCGAAAATCGTGGCTATACAGCGGAAGCTATCCAAGAACGTACGGCTATCGTATTGGATCAAGTGGGATTAACAGGTTTAGAAGATCGTAATGTATATAGCTTGTCTGGCGGACAACGTCAACGGTTAGCGATTGCTTCAGTGTTAGCTGTCAACCCATCTATTTTGGTCTTAGATGAACCTACTAGCTCTTTAGATCCAGAAGGCACAGAAGAGTTGTATCGCTTAGTGGGGTCCTTGAATCGTGACCATGGTATTACAGTGGTGGTTATCGACCACGATTTACATGCCGTATTACCATATGCAAATCGTATGGTATTAGTCGATGGTGGAACATTGAAAATTGATAGTTCTGTAGAAGACGTATTGTCATATATGTATGATACAAATACATACGTAGATGCATTACCATCTTTATTTGTGACCTATAAATCTTTAGCAGCGAAAGAAATTGCCTTAGACACACCTTGGTTATCCTTAACATCTACTCAGTCTAGTCTTATGAAAGGAGAACGCTAATATGTTAACAGTTGAAAATTTGCGCTTTTCCTATGTACCAGGACAAGACATTATGAAAGATGTGACTTTCACCATAGGAGATGGAGAGTTCATCACATTAGGTGGCCGTAATGGTTGTGGTAAAACCACAGTGACTCGTTTATTAGTTGGATTGGAAACACCTGCAGAAGGTAAGATTTCCTATGATGGGAAAGATATTACGAATATGCCTACCTCTGAAAGAGGACGTTTTATCGGCTATGTATTCCAACAACCAGATCGTCAAATGTTCCGTCAAACTGTGGCAGAAGAAGTAGCATTTGGACCAGAACAATTAGGATATGATAAAGAAACTGTACGAAGTATTGTAAAAGATGCGTTAGACCGAGTAGGCATTTCCCATTTAGCAGAATCCTATCCATTAGGCTTACGCCGCGGAGAAAAGCAACGGGTAGCTATCGCTTCCGCCTTGGCGATGCAATCGAAATTGTTGATTCTTGATGAGCCTACGAGCGGTCAAGATGGAACAGAAACAAAAGGATTGTTGGCATTGTTACAAGAGTTGCAACAACAAGGATTGACCATACTATTAATTACACATGACATGGAAATTATGGCAGAATATTCCACCCGCGTGATCATTATGGGGTATGGAACAAAAGCCTTTGATGGTTCACCAGAAGAGCTATTTACAACCCGTGAAGATTTATTGGAACTGGGATTGACGAAACCACCGAGCGTGGTGCTTAGTGAAACAGTACCAGGCCTAGGGTATTGTAAATCGATGAAAGAATTTGAATTGCGTTATGCAGAGTATGTGAAAGGTTAGGAGGAGACCGATGACATTTGTACCATTAACAAAAATTTGGGCTACTATCTTCGTGTCCATCTTAGCGATTGCTATGAAAACTCCAGAATTACTCTTAGCATTATTCGGTGTAGAGTTGCTATTGATGCTTATCGGTGGCATTCTATTCCGTCAATGGAAAGCTTTATTTGCTTTGATCGGATTTTCTGCCTTTTTAGGTATCGTACAGTATTTGGGTAGCTGGTCTATGGATTCTGCGATTGTGACAGCATTGCGCATGTTGACGATGACTACGATTTTTATGATGCTCATTGTAACTACAAAAACACAGGATTTGACAGTGGCTCTTGTACAACAATGCCGCATCCCGTATGCCTATGCGTTTATGTTTACAGCGGCCCTACGCTTTGTTCCAGACTTTTTACGTGAAAGTAAAGCCGTGCAAGAAGCACAAGCGTGTCGAGGTATGTCTTTGGAGGGCAACTGGATTACTAAAATTAAATCCTATATGACAGTTATCCAGCCATTGATGCTGAAATCTTTAGGAAGATCTGAAACAATGGCGTTGTCCTTGGAGCTTAGAGGATTTGGAAATCAACAACATACATTTATGCGCAAAGTGAGCCTTCGTGAAATAGATTATTTGGCGTTCTTTGTTATGTTGGGAGTGACGTATCTCGTAATTCGTCACTTGTAATGCTATGTAGCCTGTGGCATTCTTAATTAAATCAAGCAAAGGGAAGAGAACGACATATTCCTCCACAAACTGATCCTACGGTAGGGTCGTTACTTATTATGTTATGTAGCCTGTAGCGTTTGTAACTAAATAGAGCAAGGGAAGACCGCAACATACTCCTTCTCAAACTGATCCTATGGTAGGTTTGTTCAGGAGCATGTTGCGGTCTTTTGCGTTTGCGTAATTTAGGTAGTTACGGAACACCACAAGGCTACTACTCGTAACTGCGTTCCTCAGGATGGGGTGGTGGTATCGTTTGCAAACTTGCACTTTGCTTAGTTTGCTTCGAAAGTATCGAATTTACTTTGGTGGAGTACAGCTTATTAAGAATAATTTTCAAAATTTATTCTGAGGTACTTGAAATGGATATACCTGTTAGTGCTATAATAGAATGAGGTAAGTTCGTGCAGGGGTTGAAAGGAGAACTCATGGATTATAAAGTGGCAGCTTCTTTTTGGACAGAGAAGGATACAACTGCAAGAAAGATGGACCCACGTGAATTGCATGTTGAGATTGTTGACTTTTTGAAAGCACATCATACTTGTGCGTTAGCGACACATAGTGAAACAGGTGTACGTTGCACTCCTTTATCGTATACTGTACATGGTGGATACATTGATATTTTTTCTGAAGGTGGTGAGAAGTTCTTTCACTTAGAAGAGGATAAAAATGTATCACTTACTGTGTTTGATCCTTATGAGGGTCCAGGTACGGCAAAAAGTGTTCAGATTCAAGGTGTGGCAACTGTGCTAGGTCCTGATGATGAAGACTATGCGAAAGTGCTACACGAGATTGGTATGGAAAAATTATTAGAACGTAATGATGCATTGTACTTGATCCGTGTAAAATCGAATACGATTGTTTACTTGAATGGTTCTTTGCGAGAACGTGGCTATTTTATTCGCCAAGTCTTAGCGAGATAAGGTAGATTCGTTTTGCACATCTGCTCCAAGTATGATACAATAAGTAAAGACCGCCGTTAGAGGTTTCATCTAACGGTGGTTTTTATTTTAGAAATGGAGACAACTAATGAATATACAACGTATCTTGCTAAGTGCTGTCTTAGGGGCCACGTTAGTGGTGACCGCTGCTTGTGGGACTGATGCAGCTGAGCAAGCAAAATCAGATGTGACGAAAGATGTAAAGGTAGAAGCTAAGATGCCAAAGTTTGATGCTACACCAATTGCTGATGAGTATGCTGTTTTGCATACGAATAAAGGTGATATCAAAGTACGCCTATTTGGTAGCAAAGCTCCTATTACAGTGAAAAATTTTAAAAGCTTAATTGAACAAGGGTATTATAATAACTTAACCTTTCACCGTGTCATCGATGGATTTATGATCCAAGGGGGAGACAATAAAAAAGGGGGACCAGGGTACAACATACCGGATGAAGTGAGTAATGATTTGCACTTTAATAAAATGGGCGTGCTAGCCATGGCAAATGCTGGTCCTAATACGGGAAATGCACAGTTTTTTATTACCGTAGCTCCTACACCGTGGTTGGATAATAAGCATACGATCTTCGGTACTGTAGTACAAGGGATGGATGTAGTAGAGGCGATTAGCCGAGTGCCAAGAGATAAACGTGATGCTCCGAAAGAACCTGTGGTGATCCAATCTGTTGAACTAGCCCCTATTCCAGCTGGTGAGTAAGATGGATGAAAAATTTTACACCTATATGGTTCGGTGTGCAGATGGCTCTCTTTATACAGGATGGACGACGGATTTAGAGAAGCGGATACGAGCTCATAATGGCGAAATTAAAGGCGGTGCGAAATATACGAGAGGCCGACGACCAGTGACACTAGTGTGGAGTACGGCTTTTACAAGAAAGCAAGATGCCCAGTCTATGGAGCAGCATGTGAAACGCATGGAACGGTCTCAAAAAGACGCCCTCATTGCAGCAAATTGTGATATAATTAAATGATACAAATAATGTGTATACGAGAGGAGGTATGCTAATGAAACGAGTGATTGTGTCTGTGAAGAGTACGCAACGTGATGCGGATGGAGAAGATACGGTGGTGGAATTAGTATCCTCTGGTAAGTATTATGAAACGGTGCTAGCCAAGCATATTATCTATGATGAAAGTGAAGTGACTGGGTTAGGTAATACGAAAACGACGATTAAGGTGTATAAAGATTCTGTAGTTCTTTTACGGACCGGAGAGTTTTCTATGCGCCATGAATACCAATTAGGCAAGACGAATGTGGCGAGTCTAGAAACACCATATGGTGCCGTTGAGTTAGCGATGTTAACACATGAATTAGAAATAGACTTAGAAGATGGCGAGGGCCATGTTCTGTTAGGATATGATATATCAGTTGGTGGGGAGTGGCAATTCTATAACCAATTGTATGTAGAGATTCGGGAGGATATACATTATGGACATGAAAGAAGTTTTGAAAGCAGCCATTAAGGATGCTTTACAGATAGCATTGGAACAAGGCGAATTACCTGAAGGAATCTATCCAGAGGCACAATTAGAAGTACCACCACAAAAAGAGTTCGGTGATTTTTCTACGAATATTGCGATGCAATCTGCTAGAGTGGCAAAATCCAATCCACGTGCGATTGCTGACATCATCATTTCTCATATGAAGTATGATTGGTTAGAACGTGCAGAAGTGGCAGGAGCGGGATTTATCAATTTCTTCTTAGCTTCTGATGTGATTTATGATACTTTAAAAAATATCTTAACGACTGGTGAATCGTATGGTAATGCGCCACTTCGTGAAGAAGATACAGTGCAAATTGAGTATGTCAGTGCGAACCCAACAGGTTTGTTGCACGTAGGTCATGGCCGTGGTGCTGCTTACGGTAGTGCTTTGGTGAATTTGATGCGTGCCGCAGGATATAATGTATTTGCTGAGTACTATATCAATGATGCAGGTAAACAAATCGATAATTTAGCGGCCTCTGTAAATGCTCGTTATTTAGAGTTATTAGATATGAAACACGAGTTCCCAGAGTCTGGCTATCGTGGACAAGATATCATTGATACAGCGCAAGAATTGATCAATTGGAGAGGTGACTTCTTCGCTGCATTGCCAGAAGAAGAGCGTGTTCCATTCTTTAAAGAATTTGCCTTAACAGAAAAATTAAATGGTTTACGTAAAACATTGCGTAATTTCCGAGTAGGCTTTGATCGTTGGTTTAGCGAACGCAGCTTGCATAAAAGCGGTGAAATTCGCACATTAGTGAATCAGTTATTAGAATCTGGTGGAATGTATGAAAAAGATGGCGCTTACTGGTTGGCATCTATGCAATATGGCGATGACAAAGACCGTGTGGTTATCCGTGACAATGGAGAGCCTACATACTTAGCGGCAGATATTGCGTACCACAAAGATAAATACGAACGTGGTTATAAACAATTAATCAACATTTGGGGTGCTGATCATCATGGTTATATTGCCCGTGTAAAAGCAGCTATGGAAGCACTTGGCTTCAATCCAGATAAATTAGAAGTTCTGTTGTTACAAATGGTATTCTTATACCGTGATGGAGAACTTGTAAAAATGTCTAAACGTACTGGTGAAACGATTACGTTGGATGAATTGATTGAAGACGTAGGGGTAGATGCAGCAAGATACTTCTTCTTGATGCGTTCCTTAGATAGCCAATTGGACTTCGATATCAACTTGGCATCTTCTAAATCTAACGACAATCCAGTGTACTACATCCAGTATGCACATGCTCGTATTCATAGTATTTTTGGGCAAGTAAAAGAAGCGGGTATTGCCTATGGTGACTGGGCAAATACATCTTTCACAGCATTACAAAGCGAACAAGAAGTGGAATTGATTAAAAAATTAGCAGCCTATCCAGAAGAAATTCAGTTATCTGCTAATAATAAAGCTCCACATCGTATAGCGAAGTACTTGTACGATCTAGCAAGTCTATTCCATTCTTTCTATAAACAAGGTCGTATCATGGGCGTTGATTCAGAATTGCAACAAGCGCGCTTAGGCTTGATTACAGCAACGGCACATGTATTACAACATGGTCTTGGTATCTTAGGTATTTCCGCTCCTGAAAAAATGTAATCAGAAGCATATAATTATTAGGGAGGCATCATGTCAACAAAGTATATTTTCGTAACAGGTGGCGTCGTATCATCATTAGGTAAAGGCATTACTGCAGCATCCTTGGGACGTTTGTTGAAAAACCGTGGATATAAGGTGACAATTCAAAAATTTGACCCATATATCAATATTGACCCAGGTACAATGAGTCCCTATCAACATGGTGAAGTGTTCGTTACTGACGACGGTGCAGAAACTGACTTAGATTTAGGCCACTATGAACGTTTCATCGACATTAACTTAGGTAAAACATCCAATATTACTGCTGGTAAAGTGTATTGGTCTGTCATCAATAAAGAACGTAAAGGTGAATATCTTGGATCTACTGTGCAAGTTATCCCTCACATTACGAATGAAATCAAAAATGCTGTATTCCGCGTAGGTAAAGAAGATAATGCAGACGTGGTGATCACAGAAATCGGTGGTACTGTTGGGGATATTGAAAGCTTGCCATTTTTGGAAGCTATCCGCCAAGTGAAAAAAGAAGTGAACCGTGATGATGTGCTATATATCCACGTTACTTTAGTACCATATATCAGTGCAGCTGGTGAGTTGAAAACAAAACCAACACAACACAGTGTAAAAGAACTTCGTGGTATTGGCATTCAACCAGATATTATCGTATGCCGTACGGAAAAAGAAATTTCTCGTGACATGAAAGATAAGTTGGCATTATTCTGTGACGTGGATCCAGATGCTATCGTGGAAAACCGTACTTGCAGTACTATCTATGAAGTGCCTTTGATGATGCAAGATGAAGGATTGGATAGCATTGTGGTGCGTAAATTGAACCTAGAAGACCGTCCTGTAGACATGACAGAATGGAAAGAAATGGTCCATAAAATCTTACATCCTAAACAAGAAATTACTATCGCTCTCGTTGGTAAATACGTAGCATTACATGATGCGTATATTTCTGTAGCAGAAGCATTGGGCCATGCAGGTATCGTAGAAGATACAAAAGTGAACATTAAATGGGTTGACTCTGAAGCAGTAGAAGCAGAAGGTACAGACCTAGCGGAAGTATATAAAGATGTGGACGGTATCTTGGTACCAGGTGGTTTCGGTTGCCGTGGTGTAGAAGGTAAAATTTCTACGATCCAATATGCTCGTGAGCACAAAGTGCCGTTCCTTGGCATTTGCTTGGGCATGCAAACATCTGTGATGGAATTTGCTCGTTCCGTATTGGATATGAATGGCGCTACTTCTACAGAATTTGATGAAAGCTGCCAGTTCCCTGTGATCGACTTAATGGATGATCAAGTAGATGTGGACGAAAAAGGCGGTACAATGCGTCTTGGCGTATACCCATGTAAAACAGTACCTGGTACAAAAGTACATGAAGCATATGGCGAAGACTTGATTTACGAACGCCATCGTCATCGTTGGGAGTTCAACAATGCCTATCGTCAACAATTGACAGATGCAGGTTTGATTATCTCTGGCACATCCCCTGATAATCGTCTAGTAGAATGCGTTGAAGTAGCTGATCACCCTTGGTTCGTGGGGGTACAATTCCATCCAGAATTGAAATCCCGTCCAAACAATGCACATCCATTGTTCAAAGGATTCGTGAAAGCGGCCATTGAAAATAAAAAATAAGATATAGTGGGTATGTAACATAGAAAGGACTGCAACAGAATATAATAGATTCTGGGTGCAGTCCTTTTGTATGAATAGATGACGATGATCTTGTTGAAATATACGATGTATATAACTTGATTATAGAACTAGTGACAATATATATCTTAGAAGATTTTTATAAAAATGATGAATATTAGAGGCGTCTGTATATTTTGTGCTAGAAGGTGGTGATGGTATGGTATTGCAAAATAAGTTGGGAATCACTAACTCTGTAGAACTTGCTAGAGAGGAAGAGCGGATTAGTAAGAAGAAAGCTTTAGATCTGTTTGATACTACTGTATTAGAGAAGTATCCTATAGGTTCTTTTGCGCAATTAGCTGCGATACACAGATATTTATTTGAAGGTATCTATGACTTTGCAGGAAAAGTTAGGTCTGTAAATATAGCAAAAGGTAATTTCAGATTTGCGCCTGTTATGTATTTACAGGCTGCTCTTGAAAGTATAGAGAACATGCCACAGTCTACATTTGATGAAATTATTGAAAAATATGTGGAGATGAACGTAGCACATCCTTTCAGAGAAGGCAATGGAAGAAGTGCGAGAATCTGGCTAGACCTAATACTGAAACAAGAACTACATCTCGTTGTAGATTGGAGTTTAGTAGATAAAGACGATTATTTACTAGCTATGGAACGAAGCCCTATTAAAGATATTGAAATCAAGTATCTCTTAAAAAGTGCCTTAACGGATCGGATAGATGATAGAACGGTATATATGAAGGGCATTGACCATAGTTATTACTATGAAGGATATACTGAGTATAAAGCGGAAGAATTGTAAGATATAGTAGAATCTATTTGTATTGTGTATATATAAAAATAAAAAACACATGAGTCTATTGACAAGCGACTCGAAATACTATAGAATAGTCTTCAGTTATATAAAGTAAATGCGATGAACAGGTATAAAGATATAGTTAGTTGCTTTCAGAGAGCTACTGGTTGGTGCGAAGTAGTAGAACGGTTATATTGAAACTCCCCTGTGAGCAGCGATGGTGAAACCAAGTAGTCATCGACGGTAGTTCCGTTATAACTGTGAGAACCAACTAGGGTGGGACCGTGTTATTGAAATGATAATGCCCCTTGATGTGCATGGCACATTGAGGGGCTTTTTTGTATCATAGGTTAATCAGTGAAGTTCTTACATTTTACGATGAGATCTGTATTAGGTATACAGTACAAGTAGACTCTATTAGAATGTTCTGATAGTTGTAAGCATAGTTTACTAGCAGGAGAATATGCAGTTGGTTGTGAACGAACCGCTACAAAAGATAGAGAAAAATCTGTGATGTAGTACTACTAGAACTATAGTATGTAAAATGTAAAAACCTCTATGAAACCAATACGTTACATATAACGCCCCTAGGGATGCATTGTCATCTCTGGGGGCGTTTTTCTATTCTCTGAAAGCAATTTCAGCGTCACGTACTCAAAACCACCATAGGAATGATTTTATCAAAGGTGAGATATGGAGGCCACATATTCAGTTTTCTTAGAATCATTCGTTAGAATAGAAACATGAACAGATATAGATTAATCAGAAAGAGGAACAATCATGGACAACAGAATTTATTTTTTTGATACTACACTTCGCGATGGGGAGCAAACTCCAGGTGTTTCCCTTCAAACACCAGAAAAAGTAGAAATTGCACAAGCTCTTGTGCGCCTTGGATTAGATGTCATCGAAGCTGGGTTCCCAGCTGCATCGGAAGGTGACTTTGAAGCAGTAGCTACGATTGCTAGAGAAGTGCGTGGATGTACTATCGCAGCCCTTGCTCGATCCAATGAGAATGATGTGACAAAAGCGGCAGAAGCACTTGCAGGAGCAGAGCGCAGTCGTCTACATGTGTTTATCGCTACTAGCGATATTCATCTAGAATATAAATTGAAAAAAACTCGTGAAGAAGTGTTAGAGATTGTGAAACATATCCTTGAGTTTGCGAAAGGTAAATTCGATGAAATCGAGTTCTCCGCAGAAGATGCATCTCGTACAGATCTAGATTATCTATGCCGTGTCTTTGAAGTGGCTATCGAAGGTGGAGCTTCTATCTTGAATGTACCAGATACAGTAGGGTACATGACGCCAGAAGAATTTGGCAATCGTATTCGCTACATCAAAGAGCATACGAAAGGCATTGAAAAGGCAATCATCAGTGTACATTGTCACAATGACTTAGGTCTTGCGAATGCGAACACGTTGGCAGCTATTGAAGCTGGGGCTCGTCAAGTGGAATGTACTATGAATGGTTTAGGCGAACGAGCTGGTAATGTGGCGATTGAAGAAGTCGTGATGACCATCAAAACTCGTCATGACCACTATCCATTCGATGTTCATATCGATACACCTTTGTTTACACGTACTAGCAAATTGGTGAGCAAACTTTGTGGTGTTGCCGTATCTCCTAATAAAGCCATCGTAGGTGCTAATGCCTTCGCGCATGAGTCTGGCATTCATCAACATGGTATGTTGAACAATCCAACTACCTATGAAATTATGACACCGGCTAGTGTAGGGGCAGAAAAAACGTCCATCGTACTGGGTAAACATTCTGGACGTCATGCCTTTGAAGATCATCTAGTGAATCTAGGCTTTCAGTTAGAAGAAGAACGAGTGAATGAGTTGTTCGTGCAATTTAAAGCCTTAGCAGATAAGAAAAAACAAGTTTACGATGAAGATATTTATGCCTTGGTGATGGATACTATGCATCACGAGCAGGCATTCCACGTAGTACAACACGATTACCATTCCGATCAAAATGGATACGTTCTTGCTAGCATTCGTGTATTAACACCGAGTGGGGAACGCATGGACGCCGCTGTCGGTGATGGCCCAGTAGATGCTTCTTTCAGAGCCATCGAACGATTAGTGAATACACCATTTGTGTTGGAAGATTTCCAAATTCGGTCCGTAACAGTGGGTAAGGATGCCCTTGGTGAGGCGGTTGTAAAAGTCAATTATAATGGCCGCAGATTCCAAGGCCGTGGGGTGAGCACAGATATTGTAAAATCTAGTGTAAATGCTTATATTAATGCAGTAAACGCTATTTATTTAGCAAAAGAGTTAGAACAAGAGTTTGGAAACCAGGAGGGTTAATGTCATGGGTATGACCATAACAGAAAAAAATATGGCTCGTCACGCAGGGCTAGCAGAAGTAAAAGCAGGTCAAATGATCGAGTGTCAATTAGATTTCATTTTGATGAACGATATTACATTTCCGCCAGCGAAAAAAGAGTTTGAAAAAATCGGTAAACCTGTATTCGATGCAGACCGCATCTACTTAGTACCGGATCATTTCACACCGAATAAGGATATTAAATCTGCTACGCAAGCCAAAGTGATGCGCGATTTCGTACGACAACATAAGATTACGCACTATTTTGAAGTAGGCCGTATGGGCATTGAGCACGTATTGTTGCCAGAACAAGGTTTGATTGGACCAGGGGAAATGATCATTGGCGCGGACTCTCACACTTGTACCTATGGTGCGTTGAATGCCTTTGCTACAGGAGTTGGTTCTACAGATGCTGGGGTTGCTATGGCAGAAGGTAAAACTTGGTTCAAAGTGCCAGAAACGATCAAAGTTGTGTTAGAAGGAAAACCAGCGAAATGGATTTCTGGTAAAGATATTGTGTTGGACTTAATCGGTAAAATTGGTGTGGATGGCGCTCGTTACAAAGCTCTTGAGTTCCATGGTTCTGGTGTGCAATATATGACAATGGCAGACCGTTTGACCATCTGTAACATGGCTATCGAAGCGGGCGGTAAATGTGGTGTATTCCCATACGATGCAGTGACAGAGGAGTATATCCAAGGTCGCATTACACGTCCTATTGAACCGATTGCAGCAGACGAAGATGCAGAATATTGCCAAGTAGTGACCATCCAATTAGACGAATTAACACCAGTAGTGGCGTATCCACATCTTCCTTCCAATACGCATTACATGAAAGATATTGTGAAAGAAGACCGCATTCAAATCGACCAAGTTATCATCGGTTCTTGTACGAATGGACGCTTTGAAGATTTAGAAATGTGTGCAGAAATTTTTAAAGGTCGCAAGGTAGCGGACTTCGTGCGTTGTATCGTGATCCCAGGGTCCCAAGATGTATATAACCAAGCTGTGAAAGCAGGCTTAATGGATATCTTCATCGAAGCAGGCTGTGCTGTAAGTACGCCAACATGTGGTCCTTGCTTAGGTGGTTACATGGGAATTATGGCAGAAGGAGAACGCACGGTTTCCACCACAAACCGTAATTTCCGTGGTCGTATGGGACACGTGGACAGCGAAGTATATTTAGCAAGCCCATATGTGGCAGCAGCAAGTGCAGTAGCAGGGTATTTAGCAAGCCCTGAGGAGGTATAATATGGCAGACTTTCAAGGAACGATTTGGCGTTACGGCGACAATGTAGATACAGATGTAATCATCCCAGCACGCTACTTGGCCATAGCGGATATGGCGGAACTAGCAGGACATGCTATGGAAGACATTGATACTACATTTGCACCGAATGTGAAAGCTGGTGAAATTATGGTGGCTGGCAAAAACTTTGGTTGTGGTTCCTCTCGTGAACATGCGCCAGCAGTGATTAAAGAAAAAGGCATTTCTTGCATCGTAGCAGATAGCTTTGCTCGCATTTTTTTCCGTAATGCTATCAATATCGGTTTGCCTGTGATCGAAATTGGTGAGGCGGTGGACCGTATTCAAGAAGGTCACGAAATCGCTGTGGAAATGGCCACAGGTGTTGTCCATAATATGACGACTGGTGAAACATATCAAGGTACCGCCTTACCACAATTTGTGCAAAATATTGCCAAAGCAGGTGGACTTGTAAACTTTGCGAAAACAAGACAGGAGTAATATGATGAGTGAGAAACAAATTGTCCTAATTGCTGGTGATGGCATTGGGGAAGAAATAACAAATTCGGCGCGTACTGTGGTGGACGCAGCCTTTGCCAAAGCAGGTGTAACAGCCAACTGGATTGAGAAAAAAGCTGGTGGCGCAGCCATCGATTCCTTCGGTGAACCATTGCCACAAGATACTATCGATGCATGCCAAGCAGCAGATGCTGTATTATTAGGTGCTGTAGGCGGCCCTAAATGGGATGATGTAGATCCGTCCATCCGTCCTGAAAAAGCCATCCTTGGTTTGCGTAAAGCATTGGGCTTGTTCTGTAATTTGCGCCCAGTGAAAATCTATCCAGCATTGCGGGAGTTCTCTCCGTTGAAACCAGAATTGGTAGAAAACGTTGACTTCGTCATCGTTCGTGAATTAACGGGCGGTATCTACTTTGGGGAACGGGAAGAAGCGCAAGG
The DNA here is from genome assembly GCF_003992055.1 of Veillonella sp. CHU740. Classification (GTDB taxonomy): domain Bacteria; phylum Bacillota; class Negativicutes; order Veillonellales; family Veillonellaceae; genus F0422. Next base: position 25,890 of record NZ_RQVD01000005.1, on the reverse strand, counting down.
AGAAGGTCCTGAAGAGTTTGCTTGGGACAAAGAGACATACGTTCGTTATGAAGTGGAACGCATCATGGACGTAGCTGTGGAAACAGCACGTAAACGTTCTGGCAAAGTGGTGAGCGTAGATAAAGCTAATGTATTGGCGTCTTCTCGTTTATGGCGTAAAATTGCGAAAGAAAAAGCAGAAGCGAACCCAGATATCAACATGGATCACTATTATGTAGATAATACAGCCATGCAACTCGTGACGAATCCGGGTCAATTTGATGTACTAGTGACAACAAATTTATTTGGAGATATTTTGAGCGATGAAGGAGCTGTTATCTCTGGCTCTCTTGGCTTATTGCCATCCGCCTCCATTGGTACAGGTACTTCCTTGTATGAACCAATCCATGGATCGGCACCAGACATTGCTGGACAAGGCATTGCCAATCCACTAGGAACGATTTTGTCTGCTGCCATGATGTGTCGTTACTCTTTGGACTTACCAGAGGTAGCAGACTCCATCGAACAAGCAGTAACAGCCGTCCTTGATGCGGGCTATCGCACAGGTGATATGTACCGCGAAGGATTCACAAAAGTGAATACCCAAGGCATGACTGATGCTGTTATAGCGCACTTAGGGTAAGCTTTCGCAGTATATAAGGTGTAAAAATCGCGACACACTCCTTCACAAACTGTTACTATCGTTAGGTTTGCTCCGGAGTATGCCGCGTTTTTTTGCAACAATATTATGTATGCTCTTTTATCAAAAAAAGAAAAGCCGAGGTACATCCCGGCTTACATTGCAAATAAAGTATATCCACGGTGGGGGGCACCATACTTATAGGTTCTCTCTTTAAAAATGATACTTCATTTTATGGCGGGGCGCGCCAACGGTAAAGTTCCTCGTTTTTAGAATGATAGAGCATTCTATGGTGGGGAGCACCAACGATAAAGTTCCGCACTTTTAGATATACATTTACAAGTTCATCCTATCACAGAAATATAGGCATGTCAATTATGATGAAGACCTATTTACTAATCGATTAACCATATTCTAGCATAGGTGTATCTATATAGAAGCTATACTTTGCATTTAATTTATTGTGTACTTTTATGTATAATAGATTACATATATCAATGTTGAAAAATAGGGAACGGAAGGAGTTACTATGGCAGATGAACGAGTAACGGATTTACAGCTGGATCATGCTGTACTAGGCTATACGGGTGTGCCAGGTGCCTATGCCTATGAAGTGTTACAGAATTTACTTTCAAAGTATAAAGAAAAAGGTGGGTCTATAGAGGGGCAACGAATTGAGCGATGTCAAAGTCACCGTGAGTTGGTACAGGCTGTTCATGAAGGGCGTATCGATTATGCCATATTGCCTATTGAAAATTCTATTGTTGGGGAGGTACGGGATAGTACGGACCTAATTAAAGATAAGAACATCCACATTGTAGGGGAAGTGCGCCATCGTATTAGTCATAGCTTACTAGGTGTACCAGGGGCGACATTAGATACGATTGAGGAAGTGTATTCTCACGAGCAAGCTCTCATGCAATGCTCTCAATTTTTGGCGACCCATAGTTCGTGGCAGTTGGGACCTATGAGTAATACAGCAGTGAGTGCTAAGTTTGTCAGTGACACTAGAGATGTAACAAAAGCATGCATAGCCAATGCATCCGCTCAAGAATTATACGGCCTCACACTATTGGCTCCCGATATTGCAAACTTTAAAGAAAACTATACAAGATTTTTCATCATTACCCATAAGGATGTGGTGATTCATAATGCACATAAACTGAGTATGATTGTGCAAACTCCGAATACGCCAGGCGCTTTGGTGAAAGTCCTTCGTGTCTTTGAAGACCATCAGCTAAATATGGTGAATATTAAATCCCGTCCTTCTATGCATACACCATGGGAATATTTTTTCTACATGGATATTGAAGGAGAAGGTCGACAGGTTGAATTGATGCAAGCGCTTGAGAAAGTACGTAATTTGACGGATTATTTACAAGTGTTAGGGCATTATAAAATTTATGACGTTTTATAAGTGTGTACGTTGTGGGCTATCTATTGTTATAGACGAGATAGTTAATAAAGAATGAGCAAGGAGCAAATTAATGAAAAAAGCAATACTTTCTTTTGTTTTAGGGGTAGTTGTTACTGCGGGTATCATGGGTGGTTTTTGGTACCATGATAGAGAACAGTATACGCGAACAATTCCAGCTGTAAGTGTACCACCTCAACTAGTACAAGTTGCTAATGGTACACAAGGTACTACAACGAATGGAACTGTGCCACAACAAGCAGGACAAGTAGCGCCACAACAAGCGCCTCAACAAGTGCAAATCACACAGGAGAAGGCTATTGAAATTTTCAAAGCGGCCTATCCAGACTATCGCATTGAAAAAGTAAAATTTGATACCGATCATGGTCGTGCTCATTATGAAATTGATGGCGAAACAATGACTCGTGACGTAGAAATCAAAATTGATGCAGTAACAGGTGAAATTTTCGCGGTAAAAGAAGATCATTAATCTAGTCATACATACAAGTTATGGATTCTGTGTCCTTTTCCATAGAAAAGAATGAAATATTTGCGCTCATTGCCGATGAACCGACAAGTGCTTTGAATGTACTTGCACAACAAGATATGATCAATATGCTCACATCGTTTGGAATAGAATAAGAGCGTATTGATATAAAAATACCTGAAGGATGTTTCATTAGGTATTTTTTAGCATATATAGATAGTTTGTAATTATAGATATTACATATTTATATGAAAATAGATATGTAGTATGTGGTGACATGATAGGCTGTTGGTGATAGAATTAAATTCAAATCCTTGTAAAACATTTGCAAAAATGCAATAATAAATAAGTAATCATATATTGGCTATTAGAAAATATTCGATATAATAACGTCACAAGATATATAAATAAACATTCATATAAAGGCGAAGTAAAAGTATAAGGAGATACGATGGAACGCATTTTTAAACTACAAAATTTGAATTGTGCCAATTGCGCTAGCGTGATTGAAGCAAAATTAAATCAACTAGAATCTGTGTCAGCAGCAACTTTCACGCTTGGCACTCAGCAATTGCGCATTACCTCTAGTATAGAAGATACAGACATGTTACGAGATCAAATCCAAGCGGTGTGCGATGCTACGGAAGATGGCGTAGTAGTGGTACCATTTGTGCGTGCACCTAAAAAAGCACAACAAGTAGATGATGACCATGAGCATAATTCTAGTTTAGTGGGGATTATTATAGGCGCTATCGTGATAGTGGTAGCAGAGTTTACAAATTGGGTGCCAGAGCAATACCTGACTCCATTATTAATTGTAACCTTTGTTGTACTAGGATGGCGCATTGTATGGGCAGCAATTAAAAATTTCATGAAAGGTAAATTATTCGATGAAAACTTCTTGATGTCTGTTGCTACTATTGGTGCGTTAATCATCGGTGAATATGTAGAGGCTGTTTGGGTTATGTTGTTCTTCCAAATGGGTATTTATTTTGAGGAACGTGCTACAGAACGCAGTCGTAATGCGGTTATGGATGCAGTGGATCTTCGTCCAGAAGAAGTGCGTTTAATCGTTTGTGATGGTAGCGTGCAGGTGGTGAATCCAGAAGATGTACAAGTAGGGTCTCATATCGAAATTCGTCCTGGTGATCGTATTCCATTGGATGGACGTATAGTAGAAGGTACTACGCGTATCGATACAGCAGCGGTAACTGGTGAACCAGTTCCGGTGAGCGCTACCGTAGGTACGGAAGTCATGTCTGGTTGTATCAATGTGGATGGGCGCATTGTCTTAGAAGTAACGCATGAATTAAAAGATTCCATGGTTATGCGCATTCTTGATGCTGTGGAACATGCAGCGGCATCGAAACCAAAGATTGATCGTTTCATTACTCGTTTCTCTCGCGTATATACGCCAATCGTAGTGGCATTGGCGATTATCGTTGCCGTAGTACCTCCTCTATTCACAGGAGAATGGCAATATTGGATTTATACAGCGTTAACATTCTTAGTAGTATCTTGCCCATGTGCTCTTGTATTGTCTGTGCCTTTGGCATTCTTCTCTGGTATTGGTGCTGGTTCTAAACAAGGTATCTTATTCAAAGGTGGCAAGGCGATCGAGGCTATGAGCCGTGTGAAAGCCATTGCCTTCGATAAAACAGGCACTATCACAACAGGCACTTTCAACGTACAAACAGTAGAAGTAACTGGTAACTATACAGAAAACGAAGTGTTGCAATATGCAGCAGCTCTAGAAGCTGGTTCTACACACCCGATTGCTATGTCCGTTGTAGAAGAAATACAACGTAGAGGAGTAGAGTTTACTACGGCTAAAGATGTAAAAGAAATCTCTGGTCATGGTATGGTAGGCATTGTAGAAGGCCATACCGTATTGGTTGGTAATGGTCGTTTATTAGAAACAGAACATGTAACGGTACCAACCATTGAACATGTATATGGTAGTGAAGTATTCGTAGCTATTGATGGTCAATATGTAGGTCGTATCGTCATTGCCGATGCTGTGAAAGAGGATTCTAAAGAGGCCATCCGTCGTATGAATGGAAAAGGATATCATACAGTGATGCTCACAGGTGATGTGGCATCCAGTGCGAACCATATTGCCCAAGAAGTAGGTATCCAAGGTGTGCGTGCCGAGTTATTACCACAAGATAAATTAGAAGTGGTGCAATCTCTTCGCAGCGAACATGGTTCTGTCATGTTCGTAGGTGATGGTATCAATGACGCGCCTGTGTTAACTGGTGCTGATGTAGGTGGTGCTATGGGGAGTGGTGCAGATTCTGCCATCGAAGCAGCAGACGTAGTATACATAAACTCCAACCTAGATTCCGTATGGCGTTCCTTAAATATTGCAGAACGTACCTTGTCCATTGCATGGCAAAATATTTTCTTCGCTATTGCTGTAAAAATTATCGTTATGGTGGCTGGTGTATTTGGCTTTGCAAATATGTGGGTGGCAGTTTTTGCAGATACAGGGGTATCCATTCTTTGCATCTTTAACTCTGTCCGTATTTTCTACAGTAAATAATATAAGTCCTCCTGCTAGCATGTACGCCCAACTATGTAGCAGGAGGCATTGTGATATCTTCCCCTCCTTGCAGTTATGCAAGACATATATCACTACATAATAACTATACAGTGAAGAGGACTTGGTCATTAGGCTAAGTCCTCTTTGTCGTGTAGGGGCATAGTCTACGAACTCATTTTGTCCTATAACCCTGCTTTTTTATTATCGATACAAGATGAAAAAAGATAAAAAATATAAAAAATATAAATGAATATACAATCATATGTTGACAAAATAGAAAATTATAGATATAATAAACATATGAACAAACACTCAAGTTTTAAAGCAGTGTTAAAACAAACTTTAAAACAAGTAGTAAGGTTACATATTATAATTTATAAGGAGATACGATGGAACGCATTTTTAAACTACAAAATTTGAATTGTGCCAATTGTGCTAGCGTGATTGAAGCAAAATTAAATCAACTAGAATCTGTGTCAGCAGCAACATTTACACTTGGTACGCAGCAATTACGTATTACATCTACTGTAGAAGATATGGATGCTTTGCAAGAACAAATCCAAGCGGTATGTGATGCTACGGAAGATGGTGTAGTAGTGGTACCATTTGTGCGTGCATCTAAAAAAGCACAACAAGCAGAGGATGACCATGAGCATAATTCTAGTTTAGTGGGGATTATTATAGGCGCTATCGTGATGGTGGTAGCAGAGTTTACCAATTGGGTGTCTGAGCAATATATGATTCCATTGATGGTGGTGACTTTTGTTATACTAGGATGGCGCATTGTATGGGCAGCAATTAAGAATGGTATGAAAGGTAAACTGTTCGATGAAAATTTCTTGATGTCCATTGCTACTATTGGTGCGTTAATCATTGGTGAATATGCAGAGGCAGTTGGGGTTATGTTGTTCTTCCAAGTGGGCATTTATTTTGAGGAACGTGCTACAGAACGCAGTCGTAATGCGGTTATGGATGCAGTGGATCTTCGCCCAGAAGAAGTGCGTTTAATCGCTTGTGATGGCAGCGTGCAGGTGGTGAACCCAGAAGATGTACAAGTCGGATCTCATATCGAAATTCGTCCTGGTGATCGTATTCCATTGGATGGTCGTGTTGTAGAAGGGACTACACGTATCGACACAGCAGCGGTAACTGGTGAACCAGTTCCTGTGAGTGCTACGGTAGGCACTGAAGTGATGTCTGGTTGCATCAATGTAGATGGTCGCATTGTCTTAGAAGTAACGCATGAATTAAAAGATTCCATGGTTATGCGTATTCTAGATGCTGTGGAAAATGCAGCAGCATCGAAACCAAAGATTGATCGTTTTATTACTCGTTTTTCTCGTGTATATACGCCAATCGTAGTGGCATTGGCAATTATCGTTGCCGTGGTACCACCTTTATTCACAGGAGAATGGCAATATTGGATTTATACAGCTTTAACATTCTTAGTAGTATCTTGCCCATGTGCTTTAGTGTTATCTGTGCCATTGGCATTCTTCTCTGGCATTGGAGCTGGTTCTCGACAAGGTATCTTGTTCAAAGGTGGTAAAGCAATCGAGGCTATGAGCCGTGTGAAAGCGATTGCATTTGATAAAACTGGTACCATCACAACAGGTACTTTCAACGTACAAACTGTAGAAGTAGCTGGTAAGCATACAGAAAACGAAGTATTGCAATATGCAGCAGCCTTAGAAGCTGTTTCTACACACCCAATTGCGATGTCTATCGTAGAAGAAGTACAACGTAGAGGGGTAGAGTTTACTACGGCCAAGGATGTAAAAGAAATTTCCGGTCACGGCATGGTAGGCACCGTAGAGGGTCATACTGTATTAGTCGGCAATGGTCGTTTGTTGGCGAAAGAAAATATTGCAACGCCATTGATTGATTATGTGTATGGTAGCGAAGTATTCGTAGCTGTTGATGGTCAATACGTAGGCCGTATCATCATCGCTGACGCTTTAAAAGCTGATTCCAAGGAAGCCATTCGTCGCATGAATGGAAAAGGATATCAAACAGTGATGCTCACAGGTGATGTGGCAGCTAGTGCGAAGTATATTGCTCAACAAGTAGGTATCCAAGGAGTACGTGCTGAGTTATTACCACAAGATAAATTAGAAGTGGTGCAATCTCTTCGCAACGATCATGGTTCTGTCATGTTCGTAGGCGATGGCATCAACGATGCGCCTGTATTGACAGGGGCTGATGTAGGTGGTGCTATGGGTAGTGGTGCAGATTCTGCCATCGAAGCAGCAGACGTAGTATACATGAATTCTAACCTAGAGTCTGTATGGCGTTCTTTAAGTATTGCGGATCGTACTTTGTCTATTGCTTGGCAAAATATATTCTTTGCTATTGCTGTAAAAATCATCGTTATGGTAGCAGGCGTATTTGGTTTTGCCAACATGTGGGTAGCTATCTTTGCAGATACAGGGGTATCCATTCTTTGTATCTTGAACTCTATTCGTATTTTCTACAGTAAATAATATAAGTCCTCCTGCTAGCATGTACGCCCTACTATGAAGCAGGAGGCATTGTGATATTTTCCCCCTCCTTGTAGTCATACAAGGTACATATCACTACATAATAACTATACAGCAAAGAGGACTTAGTCATGAGGCTAGGTCCTTTTTGTTAGAAACTTTCACAAGAAATCATAAAAAAATTGACGAATTGGCCTCGATTGATTAAGATAAAGGGTAGGGTTATTAAGACGTTAAGGAGGTGTCACATGTTAACGGTACACAAACACGTAGAGGGGGAATTGTTTACAGATTCCACTGTACAAGATGCTACAAAAGGTTCATGGATAAATTTGGTGAACCCAGACCCCGATGAGTTGGCTATCGTCAATATGATGACACAGATTCCAACGGATGTATTGAAAGCCGCTTTAGATACGGAAGAACGGTCTCACGTGGAAATTGAAGATGAATATATCTTTGTCGTTATTAATATTCCAGTGCTGCGCGGATCTGACGTATATGATGCCGTACCATTAGGTATTTTCGTAACAGAAGATTTTTTCATTACTGTATGTTTAGAAGAAGCAGAAGTGCTCTATCCATTCTTGAGCAATCAGATGCCGACGTTCTATACTTATAAAAAGACACGGTTTTTATTCCAAATCATGTATCGCACAGCCGTATTATATTTACGTTACTTGCAACAAATTGATCGCCGTACCGATGATATTGAAAAGAAACTGCGCCATACAACACGTAATAAAGATTTGTTCCAACTCTTAGAGTTGCAAAAGTCTATGACGTACTTTACCTCTGCTTTGCGTGGTAATGGAACAGTGATGGAACGCATTTTGCGGATTCGTCGTCATGATGATGTACGATACTTACTAAAAATGTACGAAGAAGATGAAGACCTATTAGAAGATGTGATTATCGAAAACAAGCAGGCCGTGGAAATGGTTGAAATGTATTCCAATATTTTAATGAACATGATGAATGCCTTTACATCTATCATTTCTAACAATTTAAACCTAGTTATGAAATTATTGGCAGCCATGACGATTATGTTAGCGGTGCCGACAGCGATATTTAGTTTATGGGGCATCAATGTGCCTGTTCCATTTGCAGATACTCCATATGGTTTTGAGTATGTCATAGGCATTGGTATTAGTTTTGCGGCACTGGCAGGCTATTGGCTTTGGAAAAATGATTTCTTTTAATTGCATAATACAATATAACACACCTAAGGGGCTAACCTCTTAGGTGTTTTTTGTGTCGTTATTCAGGTTAACTATGAAAGTTTTTTATATCTACCTTTGAAAATCATGAATATTATACAAAGTGAATAAAATTACTATATAGATATTTTTCAATTTGTGTAAAAACAATGATTGAAAATGATATAAATCACAGATAAATGCCTATAAATGTACACTTTCAAACAAGCATGCATTCCATGTCTTGCAATATTCACATTAGTCATTTGACAATTTTGATAAAAGAAATTAACATATTTATGTAATATCTATAATATAGTTGGGCGTAGATATTGACTATGAATGCCTTAAATAAGGGAAGAATATTTTGGGGAAGATATTGCTAAAAGTTGTATAGGGTTATGGGCAAGATGGAGCAAGATTGTCTAAACTATAGCCCTTGCTAACTTAATGTAGATCCACCCAAAGGGTGGTTTTTCTTTTTTTGGTATGTATTAATTACATCAATGTATGCTCACTAACATTAAGGAAAGGATGTGGATGATTGAAAACCATATTAAGTAAGGTGTCACAATTGCTAGTCACATTAATTGGGGTTACATTTTTGACATTTTGCTTGACCTACATTGCTCCTGGGGATCCAGCTTTGATGGTATTGGAAGCAGGGGACACCATTGTGTCACAGGAAATGATTGATGCTACACGAAAAGAAATGGGCTTAGATCGTCCATTCATGGAACAGTATGTGCGCTGGGTAGCAGGTGCCGTACAAGGTGATTTAGGAACCTCCTATTCTGGTAAAAAAGCAGTTACAGAAAAATTATCGGAAGGTTTGGGTGCGACGGCACTATTAGCAGTATCAGCCTTTATATTGAATGTGCTCATTTCCATACCAATGGGGATTTATTCGGCGGTGAAAGCGAATAAACTGCCCGACTTTATTATTCGCTTCTTTGCCTTTGTGAATGTATCGATGCCAAGTTTCTGGTTAGGTATGATTTTACTGTACATCTTTGGTTTGAAATTGCACTGGGTGCCGATTGCGACGTCTACGATTAGTTTCAAAGCATTGATTTTACCAGCAATTACACTTGCCGGTGTGATGGCTGCTAAGTTTACGCGTCAAGTACGGACTGTGATCATTGAAGAGCTACATCAAGATTATGTGATGGGTGCTAGAGCTCGTGGTATGAGTGAGTCTCAAATTCTGTGGAAGCACGTGTTGCCAAATGCTTTATTACCTTTAATTACAATTATGGGTATGGGGATTGGTTGGTTACTAGCTGGTTCTGCGGTGATTGAAATCGTATTTTCTTGGCCAGGAATGGGTAAAATGGCAGTCTATGCCATCGCTATGCGTGACTATCCACTCATTGAGGGCTTTGTATTGTGGATTGCTCTTGCGTACACAGTGATTAATTTCTTAGTCGATATTTCGTACTCTATATTAGATCCACGATTGAAAGCGAGGGGATAAGATGAAAGACTTTATATTGCAGCATAAACGATTCTCTTTCTATTCCCTCTTAGTGGCTATTGTAGTGGGAATTGCTATATTTGCTCCTTATATTACACCGCATGATGCGTTCAATGCAGATATGTCGAAAGCATTTTTAAAACCTTCTGCACAGCATTTGATGGGGACGGATAAATTGGGACGTGACACGTTCTCCCGTATTATTTACGGTACACAAACTTCCTTGTTCATGACTATCATCCTTGTTATCTTAACAGCCGTTGTTGGTACAGTAGTAGGAATCTTGTCGGGTTTCTTTGGAGGTAAAGTAGAATTAGTATTGATGCGCTTTACAGACATTATGTTGTCTTTCCCAGGAGTGGTACTGGCTATCGCCATTGCCGGAATTATGGGTGGTAGTGCCATCAATGCGATCTTGGCTCTCGTAGTGGTGAGCTGGGCGAAATATGCACGACTTATACGGTCTGCAGTCATCAAACTTCGCCATAATGACTTTATTGCGGCAGCTAGAGTGAATGGTACGAAGCAATTTACTATTTTATGGCGCCATGTATTGCCGAATGTATTGCCTTTAATCGTGATTACGGGGGCGATGGACATCGGTACGATGATGATGGAAATTGCGGGTCTTTCCTTTTTGGGATTTGGGGCACAGCCACCAACACCAGAATGGGGCTTAATGCTCAATGAGAACCGTCAATATATTTTATCGTCACCAGAGTTAATGTTATATCCAGGTATGGCAATTTTTATTGTCGTAACGATTTTTAACTTGTGGGGCGATTCACTGCGAGATATTTTAGATCCTCGTAGTACAGACTCTCATTAAAATGTGTTAGTAACAAGTTTTGTAGAAAGGAACTTAAGATGAAACAAAGTTGGAAAAAGTGGCTTCGTAATGCTACATTTGGCGTTATGGCCGTAGCAGCATTAGGTGTGATTGCAGGTTGTGGTAGCGATAACAATGGACCTGCAGACAAAAGTGTAGTAAAATTCGGTGTTACAAACTTCGCTGACACATTAGAACCTACACAAAACTACTTCGGTTGGGTAGTTATGCGCTATGGTATTGGCGAAACTTTGGCTAAATTTGACGATAAAATGAACACGCAACCTTGGTTGGCTGAAAGTTGGTCTGTATCTGACGATAAATTGACTTGGACTTTCAAAATTAGTGATAAAGCAAAATTCTCCAATGGTAACAAAGTAACAGCAGAAGCCGTAAAAGAATCTATTGAGCGTGCTTTCGAGAAAAATAAACGTGCTGCTACATTCTTCAAATACACAGATATCAAAGCAGAAGGTCAAAACTTGATCATCACTACTGATAAAGCATATCCAAATGTACCTGGTTTCTTAGCTGACCCATTATTCATCATCGTAGATGTGTCTGCTGAAAAAGCGGGTCGTGACTTCGCAAAAGAAGGCCCTATCGGTACTGGCCCATACAAAGTGAAATCTTTCACGAAAGAAAAAGCTGTTGTAGAAGCTAACGAAAACTACTGGGATGGTGAAGTTCCTTTCAAAACAGTAGAAATCCCATCTATCGATGACCCTACAACTCGTGCGTTGGCATTACAAAATGGTGACGTAGACTTCGCAGTTAATATCGGTGCTGGCGACCTTGAATCCATGCGTAATGACAGCAAATTTAAAGTAGATGAAATTGCTTCCTTACGTACTGTATTAGCTCGTATCAACCAAAAAGGTGTACTAGGTGACGAAAAAGTTCGCGCTGCTTTCATCAGTGGTACAGATCGTGAATCCTACAACAAAGTATTGTTAAAAGATACATTTATTCCTGGTAAAGCTCCAATTCCACCAAGCTTGGATTATGGATTTGATAGCTTGAAAGACCCTAATGCGTACAACCCTGAGCGTTCTAAACAATTATTGGCAGAAGCAGGTTGGAAAGATACTGATGGAGATGGTTACGTAGATAAAGATGGCAAAAACTTAGAAGTGCGCTTCGTAGTATATAACAGCCGTCAAGAGCTTCCTATCTATGCAGAAGCTGTTCAATCGGACATGAAAAAAATCGGTATCAAAGTAAACATCGAATCCGTGGACTATAACTTAATCGATAAAATGGGTATCGATGGGGACTATGACTTGTTGATCTCCAACATCGTAACAGCGAATACTGGTGACCCTGAAATCTTCTTGAAATGGTACTGGAAAACTAACATGAACGGTGAAAATCCTCAAAATGGTTCCGGTTACAGCAACCCTAAATTTGATGAAATCATGGATCAATTAGCAGTTGAATTCGACAAAACTAAACGTCAAAGCTTAATTATCGAAGCACAACAAATCTTATTGAATGATGGTGCGGCATTGTTCTTAGGTTACCCTAAAACAAACATCGTCAACAATACTTGGTTAACAAATGTAGTGATGTACCCAACAGACTACTACTGGTTGACTAAAGACGTAAAACCAGCAAAATAATCCTTTGCAGATGTCCGCAACAATCGGGAGGCACTTTGCCTCCCCTTGTTGTATGTATGAAATAGTAACTTTCACTAGCATCTCTGAGAACTAAGTAGAAAGGATATATATGTTACTTGATATTAAAAATTTAGCAGTTACCTATGGAAATAATCCGAAGCCAACAATTTCTGGGGTGAACTTGACCTTGGAAGAGGGAGAGATTGTTTCCATTGTTGGGGAATCTGGTAGTGGTAAAACTACAGTTATCCGTGCACTGCTTGGCGTATTGCCAAATACAGGTCGGGTATCAGAAGGAAGTATCACCTTTGATGGACAAGATCTATTGGCATTTTCAACCAAAGATTGGTTAGATCTACGAGGCAATCATATTGCTATGATTTTCCAAGATAGTGGCAATATGATGAATCCTATTCAAACAATCGGAAAGCAATTTGTAGAGTTCATTCAACTACATAGTACAATGTCGAAACAAGAAGCTGAGACAAAAGCGATTGAGATGTTGGCCCGTACAAACTTGCCACACCCTGAAGCGATTATGAAATCCTATCCGTTTGAACTCAGCGGTGGTATGCGTCAACGTGTAGGGATTGCGATGGCTATTACGTTCTCACCTAAATTATTATTGGGAGATGAACCTACGTCGGCATTAGATGTGACGACACAAGCGCAAATTGTAGAAGAATTATTACGTATCAATCGTGAAAATAAAACATCTATGATTATTGTGACTCATAATATCGGTGTGGCGGCTCATATGTCTGATAAAATTGTGGTTATGAAGCAAGGGGCTGTCGTAGAATATGGAACAGCTGAGGAAATCATTCGTAACCCACAAGCGGAGTATACGAAACAATTACTCAATGCAGTGCCAGAAATTGGAGGGAAACGCTATGTCTGAGATTATAATGCAAATTCAAGATATTGTGAAAGAATTCCCTTTAGCTGACGGTTCTACTTTGCGTGCTTGTAATGGTATTTCTATCGATGTGGAAAAGGGGAAAACCCTAGCTATCGTAGGCGAATCTGGTTGTGGTAAATCTACGTTGGTAAAAACAATCATGAACATGCATGCACCTACTTCTGGATCGGTTATGTTTCGCGGTAAGGATATTACGAAATTAAAAGGTGAAGAAAAGCGCCAAAACTATCGTCATATTCAAATGGTATTCCAAGATCCAACAGCTGCCTTTAATCCGAAGATGAAAGTACGTGATATCATCTGTGAACCGTTGCGTAATTTTGGATTAATTAATAAAGCTGATGTGGATGCAAAAGCTAAAGAATTGTTAAAAATGGTAGACCTGCCAGAAGACTTTGCTGGTCGCTATCCGAACAATATGAGTGGTGGACAACGGCAACGTGTGGCCATTGCCAGAGCCTTGGCATTGGAGCCAGAAATTATTGTCTGCGATGAAGCTACAAGTGCTCTTGACGTATCTGTACAAGATACCATCATCGAACTATTGGTGCGCTTACAAAAAGAAAAAGGTATTACCTACTTATTTATCTGTCATGATTTGGCATTAGTCCATTTATTCTGCCATAATGTTGTGGTTATGTATAAAGGGGAAGTAGTGGAACGTCTCAGTGGAGATGCTTTAGCAGAAGCGCAGCATCCATATACAAAACAATTATTGAGTGCCGTTTATAACTTAGATCGGTAATCAGTTGGCGATAGTAATATTCAACAACTGAATAGATTGTTTTGCAAAGTAGTACAAAATCTATGAATAATGGATATTTGTTAAACATGAATACTTTTTGATATAATGATTGTATCAAAAGGTGTGCAAATAGAATGTTTCAAGGGGAGCGCCGTAAGGGGCTCCTCTTTTTTATGAGGGTACTATGGAAGAACGATTGACCTATAAAGACTATTTAAAAGTGACGATTCCATTTATGATTTCTACGGTGACTCAACCTTTATTAGGGGCCGTGAATACTGCGATTATGGGGCATATGGACAATGCAATGTACATTGCAGCTGTAGCCCTAGGAGTTATCTTATTTAACAATATGTATTGGCTCTTTGGATTCTTGCGAGTAGCAACCACTGTATTTTCTGCACAGGCTTTGGGAGAACAATCGAAGGAAAGTACATCCTTAAGCTTTTTTCGCCCTCTCATCATTGCCTTGCTGATTAGCGTGGCCTTTATTATTGGGTATCCTTGGATATTTGATTACTATGCAAGCTTTATGCATCCCGACCCAGAGGTGATTGCTCTGATGGCAGACTATACAGATATTTTAATCTGGGGAGCTCCTTTCGTACTGGTCAACTATGTAACATTAGGATGGCTCATGGGGCAGATGATGATTCGTGCCACAATGATTATGCAAATCTCTATGAACTTGCTAAATATGGGTCTATCATTTCTCTTTGTATTTGGCTTTGGTTTCGGTGTGAAAGGGGTTGCTTGGGCGTCCTTTATTTCCCAAGTCTATGCATCCTTAGTAGGGCTAGGTGCTATGTACTTAGTACGTGACCGATTAGACCTAACGTCCCAAATATGGAATACTCTAAAACAGGTGAAACCATTCCTATCTATCATGAAAGTCAACACAGACCTTATGCTTCGTACATTCTGTTTATTGACCATAAACAATTTGTTTGCTAAAGCAGGCAGTGCTATGGGCAGTGATGTGTTAGCCACGAATGCAGTCATCTTGGAGATTATCTTCATCATGGCATACTTCACAGATGGACAGGCTAATGGGGTTAGCGTATTTACAGGCAAAGCTTTTGGAAAACGAGACTTGGTGCTTTGGAAAGATACCTTGAAAATTTCCTTAGTCTGTTTAGCCGTGTACGTGGTGATCGTAGAAGTGGTGTTAGGATTATTCCGTAACGATGCTATTATGCTTATGACCTCAGTACCAGAGATTTACACGATGGCCTTGGAATATTCCCATTATCTATTGCTCTATCCTATCTGTGCAGCAGTAGGATTATTATTATATGGTATGTACAATGGTATCGGTCAGACTGCATCTGTCCGGAATATGATGTTTATTGCGGTTATCTTCTTCGTGGGTATGCAAGAATTGCTTATCCCTCTATTTGGTAATGACGGCATATGGATGACTTATGTGCTCACGTACCTATTAGAATCTATCATTTTAGTGTTGTTCTTGCCGTTAGCAAAAAAACGGTTTTCCTTGTCGGTGTAGTATATTTCTGATGAAGTTGCTATTTTACAAAGTATCGTAATCGATAGTAGATGGATGCTTTATATTCTAGTTGGCACATACTATGAAGAATATCATAATGATAAGTAAAAAGGTATACAGTTGATGTTATAATAACAAGGCGCTACCGATGAGCGAGGTTGCTCAAGGTAGCGCCTTGTTGTATGTACGGAATTATTCGTGTTGATGTTCTAAGATCAATGGCTCTGTAATATGGTAAAAGTACCGTGACATATCTTCGATAGAGTACTGGCGATTTGTTTCTAACCACCATAGGACCATTTCCACGAAGGATCCTGCAATATGGTTAGAAATGAAATCATGAGGGATATTATTATGTGGACATGTTTGGTTGTTTAAAAAATGACTTTGGATGAGTTCTTTTAAACTATTCTTGAAGTGGCGAAGGAAGAGTTCATTACTTTCACAGGAAAGAAGCCCTAAAATATTATTGTCATTATCCTCTAAATGCTGCAAGATGTGGAGGAAGATGGCCTCCTTGATATGGCTGTTTTTGTATAAACCATGAGCATGAGAGAAGTCTGAAGCAGTATCGATAATATGCGAGAATAGTTCTTGACATAGAGCTTCTAATAAATCCTCTTTCGTTTCAAAATGGGCATAAAATGTGCTGCGCCCAATCAGGGCTTCATCAATAATGTCTTGCACAATGATAGAGTTGTAACTTTTATGTTCTAAGAGTCTTACAAAGGCATCAAAAATGGCTTTTCTAGTTTTTACTTGTCGCTTATCCATCGTTTCTCCTTACACATATGAATCAAACAAAATGAGATACTTGTTCAATATTGGATACTTTTTTATATATGTTCTGTAAATAACAAAATAGAAAAAGTGATTCTTGTAAATTTTCTCAATTCCCTTATACTAGTAGTATATCATAAGTAACAAAGTGTTTCATATCTTTGTATATATGAATATATCATAAGATGATGAGTTGAAAGAATCTATGACTATATCATAGACGGTTATGGAACTCATTAGTGGTATAGATTGTTAAGGAGAGAGGATGTGTTCTTATGTTAGAACGAATTGATGAGATGTTGAGTAGCAGAGCAACGACAGTGATTACAGGAGCTATGTTTTTAGCCATTGTTTTGCACACCACATTTGATGTGCCTAGTTGGATTCACACATCATGGATAACGGTGATGACATACCAAGCAGGTCTATAGTTGTAACATGCATTTTCTTGTGGTATACTAACCTTATAATTGAATAAATTCGATATAATAGATCGATTCGATGAAAGGAGTATAACATGAAAGAAATTTTAGGTTTCCATTTACATCATTGCCCATATTGTGCTAACGCATTCCGCGCTATTGAAGAACTTCAAGCAGAAAACCCTGCTTTCAAAGATATCAAAATTAACTGGGTAGAAGACCAAGACGCAGTGGAATTGTTCAAAACACATCCATATGAATACTATCCAAATTTATGGTTTGATTTGGACAAACAATATGAAGCACAACCAGGTGAAAGTTACGAACAAACAAAAGCGTTGATTAAAGCTGTGTTCGAGAAAGCAATTCAATAGAACTGTTGATTTCACTTTGCTGAAAAATACTATATAATAAGAGCAGATGCCGTTACGTGCATCTGCTTTTTTCTGATATAGACCGCAGTCTCCAGCAGGCTGTGGAAGGAGGATATATGTTAAATTTTGTAGCCTTAGACTTTGAAACGGCTAATGAAAGTAAAAATAGTGCTATCTCTTTGGCGGTTGTCACCGTAGAAGATGGTCGTATTACAAAACGCGGATACAGTTTGATAAAACCGCCGGTGATGCAGTTTAACCAAGAGTTTATCGGCATCCATGGTATTCAACCAGAAGAGGTGCTCAATAAACCGACATTTGACCAATTATGGCCGGCTATTTACAACAATCATTTAAAAGGAAAACTATTAGTGGCTCACAATGCCAAATTTGATATTGATGTATTGCGAGCTACCTTAGATCATTACAATATAGAGTGGCCGGACTTAGAATATACTTGTACCGTACGTATTACGCGCAAAGTATGGCCAGATCTTGTGAACCATCGACTCAATACATTGGGTGGCTTTTTAGGTATTACTTTTAATCATCATAATGCCCTCGATGACTCTGAGGTGTGCGCCAAAGTTGCTATCGCAGCAGCGAAAGAAAAACATGTGGACTCCTTAAAAGGATTACTACATGTGCTCAACATGAAGACCGATTCGTTCATCACAGATGAACGACGGGCTCAAATGGAAGTCAAACAAAGCGGTACACAAGACGCATTCTTTTAGTGTGGGATAGTGCCTATTAAGACTATTCATAGGTAAGGAAAGCTTGTATATCTATTACATTTAGTCATACTATATTAGCCCTCTTCCAATAAGCCCCATATGATTTACTCATAATCTATGGGGTATTTAGAGTTTTATATAAATTGATACTGAAGTAACAAGAAACCGGTGTCATATTCCCCTGAACGAACATTCAGAATGCAGTGAGAGAAGGGGGATGTGGCGCCGGTTTTGTGTCTAATAAGGGAAAAATTGTGATAAAAATCATGCTGCTCATCAGATTATGAGTAAATTACATAACTTATTATTTAATTAAGTATTGAAAAAAATGTTAAAATATGAAAGAATAGAACTATATAAAAAATTATCCTTATAGTAATTAAATTATAAATCCATAGATAGGAGGTATTCCATGTCGGAATTACGCTGGAATCCTTTATTGCGGACTTGGACAATGGTCGCTTCAAACCGTAAAGCACGCCCAACGATGCCAAAGGATTGGTGCCCATTCTGTCCGGGTATTAACAAAAAAGTCCCTGCAGATTATGATGTGTTGAAATATGATAATGATTTTCCTGCCTTGACGCAAACGCCAGAGGCACCTTATGAAGATGGCAATGACTTTTATAAAAGCCAAGAGAACTATGGGAAATGTGAAGTTATCTTATATTCTCCAGAACACACTGCTAAGTTTTACGAACTATCGGAAGAACACATTGTTAAATTGCTAAACCTCATTAAAGAGCGTCATAGCGAATTAGTAAAAGATGAAAAGATTAAATATATTTATCCTTTTGAGAATAAAGGCGAAGCGGTAGGCGTAACGATGCCTCATCCGCATGGTCAATTATATGGTTACTCCTTTGTACCACAAAAATTACAAGTAGAGTTAGAGAGTGCCAAAGATCATCATCATGAGCATGGAGAATGCTTATTCTGTAAGATGAATCAAGTAGAGAAGGAAAAGGATGCTCGTATTGTGGGTGAAAATGACTCCTTCTTGGCGTATATTCCGTTCTTTACAGATTATCCCTATGGTGTGTTCGTAGTTCCTAAACGACATATAAATTACATTACAGACTGTAATGAAAAAGAAACGAAAGACTTGGCACACATGTTAAAAACATTAACGGAAGCCTTTGATCGTTTGTTCGATATGCCATTCCCATATATGATGGTATATCACCAAAATCCAGTGAATAGTTCTGAATATGAAGGTCATGAAGAATATTATCACTTTAATATTCAATTCTACCCACCATTCAGAGAAGCAAATAAAATCAAATACTATGCATCTTCAGAAATGGGAGCATGGGCAGCAGCCAATACAAGTGCTGTAGAAGAAACAGCACCAGAATTGCGCAAATTATATAGTGAGGTTGAACAATCTAATGGTTAAAGAAGAATTACAACAGCGATTTCTTTCCTTTTTTGGAGAGGGTCCTGGTGATGTACACTGTTATTTCGCTCCAGGTCGAGTGAATGTAATTGGGGAACATCAAGATTATAACGGTGGACATGTATTCCCAGCAGCATTAAAAGTGGGTATCCACGGAGCTATTCGTTTACGCGAAGATAATAAAGTACGTTTACACTCTGATAACATGGAAAAAACTGTGATTGTCGATGTAAACGAACAGTTCCAATACAATATTGAACACGATTGGGCTAACTATCCATTGGGAATTATCCAATTTTTAAAAGATAAAGGACATACTGTACCAGGCATGGATATTTACTTTAATGGTAACTTACCAGCAGGAGCAGGTTTGTCTTCCTCCGCATGTATGCTAGATTTGACTGGATATATGTTGCTTTCAGAGTTGGGATTGACACCGATTGATCGAACAGAATTAGCAAAAATGGCCATGCATGTTGAATACCATTTCGTAGGTGTAAAAGTAGGCATCATGGATATGTATGCTATTGCTCATGGTAAGGAAGGCCATGGTGTATTATTAGATTGCACAAAAATGGAACGCAAATTAGTTCCTTTAAACTGGCATGGCTATACATTGATTATCATGAATACAAATAAACAACGTGGACTTGTAGATTCTAAGTTCAACGAACGCAAAGGCCAATGTGATGCAGCTTTAGAAATCGTTCAAAAGCATAAAGATGTATCTGGATTATCCTTAGCTACATTAGAAGATTTAGAGTCTATTACAGATGATGTCTTGAAACGTAGAGCACGTCACGTAGTCACTGAAAATATACGAGTGTTAGACTTTATGAAAGCATTGGAAGCAGCTGATTTAACCAGCATTGCTCATTGCTTGAATGAGTCTCATAGATCCTTGCAAGTAGATTTTGAAGTAACAGGAAAAGAATTAGACACGATTGTTACTATTGCACGCGCACAAGAGGGCTGTATTGCGTCTCGCATGACAGGTGCAGGATTTGGTGGATGTGCAATTGCTCTTGTAAAAGATGAACACGTAGAGGCGTTTATGAGAGCTCTTCCAGAAGAGTACGAGAAACAAATTGGTGTTACCCCTAATCTATACATTGCAGATATCGGTGATGGGGTGTATTCGATGTAAAGGAGATAGAATCATGGTAAAGCCACAGATTAGCAATGATGAAATAATTTTGAATTACATCAGGCGTCATGGCCCTGTATCAAAGGCATTGATTGCTAGACAGACTAAGATCACTCCTCCTACAGTGACTAATATTTGTGCGAACTTGATTCGTCAAGGATTGGTCTATGAAGATCGTCAAGAACGGTCTGCGTTAGGAAGGCCATCGATGTTGTTGGGCTTTAATACCGATATTGAAACTATCTTGATTGTACATGTTAGAACCCATGCGATTGTGTATTATGTGACGACGGTGGGTCAGCGTATTTTATATCAGGCTGAGACATCTATCATTGGATGTACGGCAGATGAAATTATGCAACATATGTATAAAGATATGCAGGAACTTTTCAATGGAGACTATGCAATCAAAAGTATTGGCTTGGTTTTGAGAGGACCTGTAGATTCTAGTAAAGGAATTTCCATTTACTCACCAAATGGAAAGTGGAATAATATTCCATTTAAGTATATCTTAGAAGAACGATTCCACGTGCCTGTATATGTAGAAAACGATGTTCGTTGTTTATCAACGGGTGAATATTATTTTGGCAGTGGTAAAGAGATGGATAACTTAATTGTCCTTAAATTTAGTTATGGATTAGGTGTATCCTTGATTTACCACGGTGAGCTGTATCGTGGAGTGAACGATAGTGCTGGCGAAATAGGATATGGTGTGATACGGTTGGATGAAAAAGGCAATGAGGTTCGTTTAGAAGACATTGCATCAGAAACTTCCATTCATACCTATGTATTAGAACAGATGGAAAAGGGCCGATACACATCGGTACAAGATAATCCATTAGTGACCAGTAAAGCCTTTCGCGTTGAGCCTATTTATGAAGCGGCAGTAGAAGGGGACGAAGTGTGTTTGGAAGCTTTATCTCGGGTAGGCCATTACTTAGGTATTGCACTGGCGAATATTGCGAATTTATTTAATCCAGAACGGATTATTTTAAGCAGTGCTATGGGCAATGCAGTAGGTGTGATGGACCCTATACTTAGAGGAGTATTAGAACGCAATTCGTATAAGACACACGCGATTAATCTTGAGTATTCCGGCAATGGTTCTTATTATACATTGCTAGGAATGATTGATATCGTGAGTGCAAAACGAGCTGAAGAAGCTTGGTTAGGGTAGGTACCACGACTAGACAACTAGTCTTATAGGTATAGAGGATATCTAATTAAGGAGGATATTATTATGAAACGATCTTGGAAAGCAGCGTTGCTAGCATCAGCAGCAGTAGGTGCACTTGTGTTAGGTGGTTGCGGAAGCGATCAAGGAGCGAGCGGTGACAAACCTCAAATTGGGGTTGCTATTTACAAATTTGATGACACTTTCATGAGTGGCGTTCGTGCAGAAATTGACAAAGCCGCTAAAGATAAAGCGAAAGTGGATATCGTAGATAGCCAAAACTCTCAACCAACACAAAACGAAAAGATTGACTTATTCATCAATAAGAAGTACAAAGCAATCGGCGTTAACGTTGTAGACCGTACAGCAGCAGGCGTTATTATTGATAAAGCTAAAGCAGCTAATATTCCATTGGTATTCTTAAACCGTGAACCATTAAAAGAAGATATGGCTAAATGGGACAAAGTATACTATGTAGGCGCAAAAGCTGAACAAAGTGGTGAAATGCAAGGTAAAATCTTAGCAGATTACTTCAAAAAACATCCAGAAGCATACCATAGCAATGATGGTGTTATCCACTATGTAATGATCACTGGTGAACCAGGTCACCAAGATGCGGTGCTTCGTACACAATACTCTGTAGAATCCCTTAAAAAAGAAGGTATGAAAGTTGAAGAGTTAGCTAGTGATACAGGTATGTGGGACCGCGTTAAAGGTCAAGAAAAAATGGCAGCGTTCTTAAGCCGTTACGGCGACAAAATCGATGCTGTTATCTGTAACAATGACGACATGGCATTAGGCGCTATCGAAGCGTTGAAAGCAGCAGGTTACTTCACAAATGGCAAATACATTCCAGTAGTAGGCGTTGATGCTACAACTCCAGCAGTACAAGCGTTGAAAGACGGCACATTATTGGGTACAGTATTAAACAATGCTAAAAAACAAGGTCAAGCTGTATTCAATCTTTCCTATGTGTTAGCTAAAGGCGAAACACCTAATAAAGATAATGTAGGTTTTGAAATTGTTGATGGTAAATATATTTGGGTACCTTACGAAATCGTAACGAAAGAAAATGCGGATAAGATTTTAGGTGACAAATAAGAAAATGCAGTAAGGGGGCATTTTGCCCCCTTAATTATCTGATTAGTAGGAGGAAAATGTATGGGCGAGTACATATTAGAAATGCGCCAAATTACGAAGGAATTTCCTGGCGTAAAGGCCTTGGATAATGTCACTTTCAAAGTCCGACCAGGCACCGTACATGCTCTAATGGGAGAGAATGGCGCAGGGAAGTCTACTCTTATGAAATGCCTGTTCGGTATTTATAAGCCTGATCAAGGGGACGTTGTCATTGATGGCGAAGTAGTAGAAATGACAGATTCCCGAAAAGCTCTTGGAATGGGAATTTCCATGATCCATCAAGAGTTATACCCTGTATTACAGCGTAATGTTATGGAAAATCTATGGTTAGGTCGATTCCCAACCAAAAAAATTGGTCCTTTTACATTTGTGGACCATAAAAAAATGAAAGAAGACACACTAGCCTTGTTTAATGAAATCGATGTAGATATCGATCCAGAACAATTAGCTGGTGATTTATCTGTTTCTAAGCTACAAAATATTGAGATTGCAAAAGCAGTTTCTCACCAATCTAGAATTATTGTTATGGATGAACCTACCTCTTCCTTAACGAGTGATGAAGTAGAACATCTCTTCAAAATCATTAACTCCTTGCGCAAAAAAGGGGTTGCAATTATATATATTTCTCATAAAATGGAAGAAATCCTACGCATATCTGATGAAGTAACGATTATGCGTGATGGTCAATATATAGGAACTTGGCATGCTGATGAACTGACTACAGACCTGATTATTCAACGAATGGTAGGTCGTGAAATGACGCAGTTATTCCCTGAAAAAACAAATACTCCATCAGAAGAAGTACTTCGCGTGGAGAATTTGACATCTATACACCCACACTCTTTTAAAGATGTAAGCTTTTCTCTTCGTAAAGGTGAAGTGCTTGGTATAGGTGGTCTTGTAGGGGCGCAGCGTACAGAAGTTATCGAAGCATTATTTGGACTCAGAGGCCTTCAAGAGGGTAAGATTTACTTGCACGATAAGGAAGTGCACATCCGCCATCCACGAGATGCGAAAAAATTGGGTATGGCATTGCTTACAGAAGAGCGCCGTACAACAGGCATCTTCCCGATGCTCACCATTGTAGATAATACGACAATGGCGGCGTTGCCAAAATACGAGAATAAGTTTAAATTGTTAAACGACAATAAACGACTAGACGATACAAAAGAGGGTGTTGCCTCCTTGCGAGTGAAAACACCATCTACAGAAACGAAAATTCAAAGTCTTTCTGGGGGTAACCAACAAAAGGTATTGATTGCCCGTTGGTTAAATACGAATCCAGAAATCCTACTCTTGGATGAACCGACACGGGGCATCGATGTAGGAGCGAAATATGAAATTTATTCCATTATTAATGAACTAGCGAGTGCTGGTAAAAGTATCATCATGATTTCCTCAGAAATGCCTGAGTTATTGGGTATGAGTGATCGCATTATGGTGATGAGTAATGGATATATGAGTGGCATCTTGGATGCCCATGAAGCGACAGAAGAAAAAATAATGGAACTAGCAACAGCTGGTTTAGTCTAGGAGGTATCGTATGAGCCAAGGTAAATTAGGAAAGTTTCTTTCCCAGAATATTATCTATTTGGTACTAGTAGTACTAGTAGCGGCTATTTCTATGTATAGCCCGAACTTTTTATCCGTCACAAGTTTTCGTGACATTTTAATTCAGTCTTCCCCACGTATTATCATTGCATTAGGTTCTGCTATGATTTTGATCACCGCAGGATGTGACTTATCTGCAGGTCGTGTGGTTGGTTTGACTGCTGTGGTGTCTGCATCTTTAACACAATTGCCAGATTATCCACGCCCGTTTTTTGAACATTTACCAGAATTGCCTTTAATTCTACCAATCGTGATTGCTATCGTGGTGGGTGCTATCATCGGTTTAGTTTCTGGTGTGATCGTAGCGTATTTAAAAATCGTACCATTTATTTCCACATTAGGTACTATGGTTATTACCTACGGTATTTGTTCCTTGTATTTTGATATGGAACCAAATAACTCCCAACCAATCGGTGGTTTACGTCCAGAGTTTACGCAAATTGGTACAGGTTCTTTAGACCTAGGATTTATGACAATTCCATACATTGTTATTATCGCTGCAGTGATTTCTTTAATTATGTATGTGGTATATAACAAAACAATTCTTGGTAAAAACATGTTTGCCATTGGGGGTAACCCACAAGCAGCTGTCGTATCCGGTATCAACGTAGCAGTAACACTAGTGATTATCTACGTTATTGCTGGCGCTTTGTATGGCGTAGGTGGTATTTTGGAAGCAGCTCGTACTGGTGGTGCTACTAACAACTATGGTAATA
Organism: Veillonella sp. CHU740; assembly: GCF_003992055.1. Taxonomy (GTDB): domain Bacteria; phylum Bacillota; class Negativicutes; order Veillonellales; family Veillonellaceae; genus F0422. The sequence goes on along the minus strand of NZ_RQVD01000005.1, from coordinate 544 downwards.
TGTACGAGTTAGATGCTATCGCAGCATCTGTTGTAGGTGGTGTATCTATCACTGGTGGTATCGGTACTGTACCTGGTATCATCGCAGGTGTGTTAATCTTTACAGTTATTAACTACGGTTTAACATTCGTTGGTATGGGACCATACTGGCAATTGATTATAAAAGGTTTAATCATTGTCGTAGCGGTTGCCTTCGACGTACGTAAATCTATGGCACGCAAATAATCGAATACTGAATTCATTAGCCCTCGGCTTTCACAGGATTGTGAAAGTCGGGGGTTTTGTGTTACCTTCAAATGTTGGAAGCTTAGATTGAAACTCATTACAGTATCTTGTAATGAGTTTTTGTAATATTTAATATTGTAGGAGATATTTTAAATAGATTCCACAAAATGTATATAATCAAATAAATGTAGATTATTATCCAATTGGAAAAATTATTCGAATTGTATATTATATATTTCGTGAATTTTATAAATTATGAATATATCTTTGTTTGGTGTAATTGTTTATGTTATGAATAGAAAAATAGAATATAATTTTTT
>NZ_RQVD01000004.1 GCF_003992055.1 Veillonella sp. CHU740 | reverse complement strand
TTGAGTTTGTATATGTCTATTTTATTGCAAAAAAAGAATGTTGGCGACTACTCTTATATGAGTAGCCCCAACATTTAGTATAGAGCCAAAATTTATATAATTTACAATAAAAAGCGACAGATCCCCGAAATACAATATGTAAATCAGTCTGTCGCTTTTTCTATTTCTTCAAACACGGCTTCAACAGAATACATTTTCTCTCAATACTGCCATATCTGTTTATTCACTTTCTTAGTAAAGTAAAAACGCCACATTCTTTCATCCTATAACAAGCTATGAAAGTACATGACGTTTCTAATAGATATGTAATTGTCTAATGCACTAGTACCCAAAGTACCCTAACTTTCAGATTAGTGTGTACTTTTAGAATCATTGCGACGACAAATGCCCGCAAAGATAGATCCTGTAAAGTTGTGGATAATGGAGAACACGGCGCCTGCTACGGCTGCTTGTGGTGTAGGGGCAAAGTGTTTCAATGCCAAGCTAGCTGCCAAGGCAGAGTTTTGCATCGCCACTTCGATTTGCATAGCACGACGATCTGGTACGGTAGAACCAAACAGACGACAAATGAAATATGTCACTACATAACCACTCACGTTTTGCACCAAGCATGCTAAGAAAATCATCACACCATTAGCTAAGATATCATTACGGCTAATGGCAGTGACGCCAGCTAGGATAACCAATACAGCTACGGCACCTACGGTTGGCAATATTTCTTTCACAGGTTCAATGCGAGAACCGATGAAATAGTTTACAATAATGCCCAATGCAATTGGCACAGCAATAATATTCACGATAGACATGAACATTGGCCAGAATGTAATATCTACAGTTTGCCCTGCGTATAACACGATGAAAATCGGCGTTAACACTGGCGCTAATAAGGTGGATACTGTTGTAGCAGACACGGACAACGGCACATTACCATTTGCCAAGAATGTCATTACATTAGATGCAGTACCGCCTGGGGCAGCTCCTAACAAGATAAATCCTAAGGCGATTTCTGGTGAGAATCCAAATACGATTCCTACTAGCCAACCTGCCAGTGGCATCCACAAGAATTGAATCAAGGATACCAAAATGACTTGCCACGGTTGTTTAAAGACATCTAAAAATACTTTCCCTGTTAATGTTAAGCCCATGCTGAACATAACCAACTGTAACAAAGGAACCGTTTGTTTCGCTGCCCCCATGAATACTTCTGGCATTAGGAATGCGATAACTGCCATAGCTAACACAATCCATGCTAGGTAATCATTAAATAGGCGATTGACAGTACGAATAAAACTCATATGTAACCTACTTTCTAAAAAAAATGAGAACTTTACAATTATAGCAAATCTTTCGCTCTAATAAAAGTCATTTATCTTAAATTTATAATATGTTTGTCCTCTTATATACCACAACTATAAGAATATATACGTTTCCTATGTATGGTACTATACAAACAATTGGATTATACTGTATTACTTTCATGTCTGACAACAAAAAACATAAGCGACTCTACTGTATTGTATCCATATGATACTAATCGTTGCATCGCTTATGTTTCTCGTTATATGTCTTTATGTTTTAATGTATACAGTTCTTAGATACACCTATCATTCGCTTTCCAAAAAAGCTTTGATAGTAGGATTTTGTTTCATTATTGCTTGTTCTTCCTGTGTAATCACTTGCACCTTATCTCGATCTACATTGACTAAGCACAAAAATCCTAAGTGGTCACCTTGATTGGCGCGGAACTGATGGGCCATCAGCTTAGGGATTTCAATCATATCCCCCTCTTGTACGTCTTCCACGGTATCGCCTAGTAAACATTGCCCTTTTCCACGGAAGATCATCACCATATGCGTATGCTCATGGCGTTCCATAGTGGAATACCCGCCAGGCTTCACTTCAAAATAGCGAAATTGGCACGGAATATCCCAAGCTCCATCGAAGAGGACTTGTCGAGTCACATCTTTAAAAGGGCTATTATCTTGCTTGTATACTAATGTATCCACGCCATCCCATGTATATCCTTCTCGATTAAATTTACGTATCATTTGAATATCTTTTTGATAGCCCCTAAAATACCACCATGCTCATGTACATAATCTTTTACGCCTTCTACATCAAAACCAGTCGCATCAATGGCCGCACGAATGGCAGCTTCATCAATTTTGGTATGGTCAAAGCGAATGCGTACTTCTTTTGTTTTCAAATCTACTGTAGATTCCAAAACACCTGGTAAACCACGAACGGCACCATTTACAGTATTTTCACAATTCACACACATCATACCTGGTACATGAAATAATTTTGTTGTTACATTACCTGTACTTCCACAGCCACAATCTTTACACATAGTTCCTCCTAATTATTTTGTTTATGATTATTTTTAGCTCCCGCTTCTACATCGATTGTTTCAGTTTTCACTGCTTCTTCTTTCACTTCTTTTTTTTCGCCACTCACAGCGCCTTTAAATTCACTGATACCTTTACCAATGGCTTTGCCAATTTCAGGTAATTTTTTCGGTCCAAAGATAACTAATGCTATGATTAAGATTAAAATTAACTCTGGCATTCCCATATTAAACATATTTATCACCTCATATCCAAAAATTATTGTTTAGAATACGCCGATTCATCTACGTACCATTCTACTGGATCATGCGTTAATACTGCCCCTGGCAAACAATGATCTACACGATCTTCCCAAGAGTACTCCTCATATTCTGCACGTTGACGAAGAACTCTTGCTAGTGCTGCTTCTTTAGAAGGTCCTACCACAGTAAACCACACAGATTTTGCCGTTTCTAGTACCGGGAATGTCAATGTCACACGGTCCCAGACTTTTCCGTCTTTTACCGCTACTACCAGACGATCCCGTTCATAAAGAGCATCTGATTTAGGGAATAAAGACGCTGTATGACCATCATCACCGAGGCCCAATAGAACTAAATCAATCGTTTCTTTTTCCGTTCGCTTTAATACCATTTTGACTTCTTGCTCATATTTATCGGCTGCTTCTTCTACAGTGCCATTATTCGTTGGTACTGGATAGTAATGAGCAGCGCCCATAATATTACCAAACAGTCTATCTTTCGCTCGTCCAAAATTATTATCTGGATTCGATTGCGGCACAAATCTCTCATCTACCCATAAGAAAAAAATATGCTCCCAATCAATATGATTTGTATATGCATCTGTATCCAATAAAGAAAATAAAGCATTCGGCGTCGTACCACCTGATACAGCCACTACACAGGAGCCCGTTTCAGCAATACATGCATTGGTATACGTTATAAATCTATCAGCTACTGCCTTTGCTACATCATCTCCTGTAGAAAATGAGTGAATTATATCTCTCGCCATCGCCAGGATCCTCCTTCTAATAATTCTTCCGCTTCTGTTGGACCTTCACTGAAAGCTGGATAGAAGCACAATGGTGTCTCTTCATCATTACGTGCCCATGCTTCTAGCAACGGTTTAAATAAGCGCCAAGATTTTTCTACTGCATCATTACGAACAAACAATGTTTGGTCTCCTAATAGACCATCTAAAATCAGTCTTTCATAGGCATCTGGAATATCAGATAATGCCATAGAGTCGCTATAAGAGAAATTCATCTCCAACGTATTTACGCTCAATTTAGACCCAGGAGATTTAACCTCTAAAGACAGCCCCATACCTTCATTTGGTTGCATGCGAAGTACCAATACATTTTGGTTAAAGTCTTTCGCATGGAACGGTTTGAAAATAGAATGAGGAATTGGTTTAAAAGTGATAGCAATTTCACTAGATTTTTTCGGCAATCGTTTTCCTGTACGAAGATAGAATGGTACATCGCGCCATCTCCAGTTATCAATGAATAACTTCAACGCTACATACGTTTCCGTCATGGATGTAGGCGGTACATTCTCTTCTTTTCTATACTCCACTGCTGGGCGATCTTCTGTGGTAGATTCTACATATTGACCGCGTACTGAAATATCACTTAAGTTTTGGCGATGCAATCCACGAATGGAAGAAATTAGTTTTGCAATTTCATCACGATAGTCATCGGCATTAAAGCTTGCTGGTGGCTCCATCGCAATCAAAGATAATACTTGAATCATATGGTTTTGTACCATATCTCTAAGAGCCCCTGCTCCATCGTAGTAGCCTGCACGTTTTTCAACGCCCAACTCTTCTGCTACTGTAATTTCTACACGCTCAATATATTTACGATTCCAAAGCGGTTCAAAAATAGCATTTGCGAAACGAAGCATCAAAATATTTTGTACCGTTTCTTTTCCCAAATAATGGTCGATACGATATGTCTGTTCTTCTGTAATATATTGTTTCAATGCCGCATCTAAGGCAATAGCACTTTCTAAATCATGACCAAATGGTTTTTCAATAATAACCCTAGACCAAGATCCAACTTCTTCTAACAATTGAGCCCCATGCAATTCACGTACAATAGGTTCAAATAATTCTGGTGGCATAGCTAGATAAAATAATGCATTACCACCTGTACAGTGAGCCTCTGCGACGCGCTCTAACTCGTCACGCAATGCTACATAGGTAGACGCTTCTGTATATTGTCCTGCTACATAGGAAAAGCGTTCAATAAATGCGGCCTCTTCTGCTGTTGGTTCTTGCGTACCTAAAATGGATGTCTGTACCTCTTGACGAAATTCTTCATGGGTCATCGCCGTACGAGCTACGCCAACTACCGCTACCTTTGGTGAAAGTAGGCCTCGCTTAAACAGTGAAAAAATAGCTGGCAACAATTTACGCTTTGTCAGGTCTCCAGAGGCACCAAAAATAACGATGGCTCCTGCACCTGGTGTATGATCAATACATAATTCTTCTCGAAAATTATAGGACACATTCATTGTGAATCTCCTTTACTTCATTCCCTATCGGAAATACTAATATTGTATCTTTTATTATATCACATTCATACACCTTGACAATGGTTATAGAGTTTTGACTTTTCTCACCACATAGGGTATAATTAGTAAGCACGATTTTGTGCAAAGTTATATTAATCTATGAGGTGATTATCACATGGCAACGAGAAGAGAAGCACGATTTAAGTTATGCCGTCGCTTCGGTGTGAACGTATTCGGTCACGCGAAGGCTTTAAAACGTGTAAAAAAAGACCAACGTCAAAAGAAATTATCTGAATATGGTCTTCAATTATTAGAAAAACAAAAAGTTAAAGCATACTACAACTTGCTAGAACGCCAGTTCGTACGCTATTACGATAAAGCGAAAAAAATGCACGGTGTTACAGGCCAAAACATGTTGATATTGTTGGAATGCCGTTTGGACAACCTTGTATATCGCATTGGCTTCGGTAACTCCATCCGTCAAGCACGTCAAATGGTAAACCATGGTCATATCCTTGTTAACGGCAAACGCGTTGACATCCCTTCCTACCAATGTAAAGTTGGCGATGTAATCGAGCTTCGTGAAGCTAGCCGTGACAACGAAATGTTCAAAGTGAACTTCCAAGAACTTCGTTCTTTCGAACTTCCTTACATTGAAAAAAATCTTGACGCTTTCCAAGGTACATTAACTCGCCTTCCTGAGCGTGAAGAACTTCCTATCGAAGTAAACGAGACACTAATCGTCGAATTGTACTCCAAATAATAGGATACTACAGCAACCAATCTTCGGATTGGTTGCTTTTTTTATGCCTGGCAGTTGAAATTATCATGGCTAATTTATATAATGAAAGTATCAATGTATCTATTATGTAATGAAGGAGTTACAAATATGAAAAAACTATTCTTTTTACTAGCAATCTTTTTGCTCTTTACAAGTTCAACCTTTGCAATTTCATTAGATGAGCTGAGAAATTCTCCGGAACAATTTAAGCATGTCTATACAGATGAAACTTTTGAAACATATGTAAGTGTTCCTTCCATCAATGTAACAAATTATAACCCGCCCTATTATAGCATCAATGCAACTGTATACGCGGTCGAACATGAAGCAAATCGTATTATCAAATCAGATATGACTTTTTTCTACGATTATAACCGTAGCTCTGAAATGTTAAAGAAAAAATTCTCTAATAGTGCACTAATTATTAATGAGCAGAAAAAAAATTCGGGTGTTCAATCGAAAATGAATAGTATAAATGTTTATCATTTGGATGGTTCAGTACAAAATTTTTCACGGCCTGACAATTCATTCTTTTCAAATAAAGTTACCCTCTTAATACCCTCAGCCGCTTATACGGCAGCTGTATACAGCTTCTATAAATCCTATAATATGTATTTTAATTCACCTTCTAACAACCAATTATTCTAAAGGTAACAAGCATGTCACAAATTCTTGTATCAATATTTTATTTTATTCTAGCCGGTATTGCCGAAATCGGCGGTGGCTATTTAGTATGGCTCTATCTGAAAGACGATAAAAGCCCATGGTATATGCTGGCAGGTGCTATTACCCTCATCATTTATGGTATCATCCCTACTTTACAAGAGGCACCTTTTGGTAAAGTCTATGCAGCCTATGGCGGCATCTTCATTGCCTTGTCTATTCTATGGGGCTATTATGTAGATGGTATCACTCCTGATCGATATGATATCATCGGTGGTGTTGTGTCTATTATTGGTGTGCTGATTATTATGTATTATCCTCGGTAATAGAAATAGTTGCATGTTTACCCTTGCCTGTAATTGCGATTCAATACGGATAGGCTAAACTAACAAGGCGTATCTAGCATTGATAGCACCCCATTTCCGTCACACGAGTGGGTTAGCACCATCTAGTATGGCAGATTTTTTGTATTGATCTATAAATAATGCAAATTAAAACACCCTAGGATTCCACCTAGGGTGTTTTTGTGCTTCTTTAAGGCCTCTTCTTTGACCTCCCCCCTACTCCTCTAGATACAAAAATCTCTAGTCGAAGCTATGCATCATGCACTCGCTCAAACTAGAGATTTTTTATTGGTCATAGAATCTATTCTTTGTACAATGTACGAAAGCTATTTATTGATCTAACTAAACTCTATTAAATTTTTTCACCATAAAAGATTAATTCTTCATCTTTCACTAAAGCATAGGAGCGTGTACCTAATCCCATTCGGTCAGCACGAAGTAAGATGGCTTGCCATTCGCTATTTGGAGAAATATCTTTGAAATAATCCCATGTACGTTTTTCCACTGTGCTCAATACGCCATTTTCTACTGGTGTAGCTTGCGTGATAATATCACCCAAAGCTTCGTCCATAGCTACCATATCATAAGATACAACGATACCCAAATTACCTACGATTTCATTCGTAGCACCTGCAGCTGTTAGTTTTTCTTGGTTTACATAATCTGCTACTACATCCATGGCCACCCCTACATGGAATCGTTGGCGATTTCTTGTAGCTGCTGCAGCATATTCAGCCACCGCTTTATGATGCTCTGTACCCGTTAACCCAACAAGCTCACGACGGCCTTCCAAACTTGCAGAATACCACCCAGTATTGTTCACAGCACCAGAGAATCCACTATATTCATTCGCTTTAATATGGTTCACCGTAATGATGACATCGCAAGTAGCTACTCTTTCATCGATGAAAGCTACTTTCACCGCTTCTCCATCAGGCACAATGACCTCTTTATACGCACTAGAAGGCTCATCCATATACACCACAGTGCCACCTTCTGCTTCAATACGGTCTTTCATATAGGCAACCACTGTTTCATAGGCCACATAGTCACTATGCAAATCATTGCGCACCAAAGCTACCGTCTTACCTTTGCATTGGATCTCTTCAAAGCCAATTTTACGTAATAAGAACTCTAATCGTTTATGAATTAATTCTTGATCTACTTCTTGTATTGGTAAATAATATACTTCCATAGGTCTTCCCCCTGTATTCGCATAATATACATAATACTATTATTATATCATAGGATATAGTTTCATGTACTATAGGATACAAGTTTTATCTATATTGCACCGGATAATCATAGTGAACACTCTGCAGTATCCCCCACGAAATACACCCTTCCTATCTGTATAAAATGCAACCAAACTATGCTAGATATATAATTAGGATGAGCATAGTATGATCTTATATCCTCAAACTCTATGCAATACAAAAAAGACGCATATGCTAAGCATATGCGCCCTTCGATCATGGCGGAGGATTAGGGATTCGAACCCTAGCGCCGGTAACCCGACCTAACGATTTAGCAAACCGTCCTCTTCAGCCTCTTGAGTAATCCTCCATGATACTCAATAAGAATATCATAGATTGATACTATTTGTCAATCACTTTTTATAAATCGTAGCCAGTTTCTACAACTTCCACTTCTCCAGAATTAGGATGCATCATCAATCCATGAACGGCTACATCTTTTGGAATCAGTGGATTCATTCGCAACATACTTACTGTCTCTTGTACATTATCTACGGGATGGGAAAATCCATCAGCCCAATGTTCTAATTCGTGGCGTACCATTTGAATCGCTTCTGGCGCAACACCACGCCTAAGCATCGCCTTTGTTAAGCTTTCAGAAGTAGTCTTAGCCATACCGCATTCATAGTGTCCGATAACAAAAATTTCAGATACACCCAATTCATAAATACAAACAAGCAAGCTGCGCACAACACTATCAAACACACCTGAAATGGAGTTCCCTGCACTCTTAATTACTTTCGCATGACCTCGTTCAATACCCAAGGCTTGCTCCATAAAGTTAACCAGTCTCGTATCCATACAAGTTAATATAGCTACTTCTCTTGTAGGCACTTTGCTAACAGGCTCTGTAATATCTCCATGGCCTGGCTTATTTCTTTCTAAAAATTCTTGATTATGGCGTAAAATTTCATTTAAAAGGTTCATATAATCTCCTTTCTATTTCACAATTCGTTTCTTATAATGCTGTGAATTACCTTGTTCTTTCCAACCCACACGGTCCCCGATAGACATCACGCGGCGAGTTAAACATTCCTTACACTGGTCTGCATTATCATCCACACATGGTTTATTATCATATAGTAAATATTTTGCACGATGTTCTGGCACTGTGATAATAGGCATTAATATATTGGCTCCTGCTGCAAGTCCTTTTTCACGACCCAATTTGTCTAATGCTTGTAATGCTGTTGTAGCTGCAATATTCACATCTTTTAGGAATAAGCGTGTTAAAGCAATCATTTTTAGGCCTAACTGCACTCGTTCTAATTTGCCCTTTTGCGAGTCAATACCTAGTTCTAACGCGCGCTGGCCTAGTGGCGTATCATGATGTACCACATACGGCCCCATACCGATCATATCGATGTCCATATCTCGATAGAATAGGATATCATTCACCAAATCATCTAGGGTCTGACCTGGGAGGCCAATCATTACACCTGTCCCCACTTGGAATCCTACTTTTCGCAAGGACTTCAAGCAATTGACTCGAGTCTCAAAAGAGTGTAATGCATCCTTGGGATGAATCATCTCAAACAATTCTTGATTCGTTGTTTCAATCCGTAGTAAATATCGGTCTGCTCCTGCCTCACGCATACGTCGGTACGCTTCTTCTGATTGTTCTCCCACGCACATAGTAATACCTAATTCATTATTACTTAACTTTTTAATATCTCGAATTAAATCTACTACATAATCTACAAAGCCCTCATCTGTTCTTTCACCGGATTGCAAAGTTAGAGAACCATATTCATGCTCATAGGCCCATTTCGCCATTTTCAACACATCATCTCGTGACATATCGAAACGTTCCGTCTTGCTGTTTTCATAGCGAATGCCACAATATAAACAGTTTTTTATACAGCGATTGGAAAACTCAATGAGCCCACGGTAATAGGCTACCTTATCTACGTAAGCAGCTTTTACCTCATAGGCTTTTTTATAAATCTTTTGCAATGTTTCCTCATCAGTAACGGTCATCAGAAATCGTAACTCTTCTTCTGTTAACCACTCGTTACCAACAAGGTCTTTCTCTAAAATACTATCTACTGTCATAGTTCCTCAATTGTAATACCTTGATTAGATATACTTTTTTATACTATATATTCATTATATAAACACGTATAGGTTACTACATCCTATCACGTGCCCAAAATCTAATTTAAACATTTTTATGCCTGTTTACGATAGACTAGCGTAAACGAACCATCTAACTGTTTTGGTAATGGATCCAATACAAACCCTTTCAATTCTTTTGGTAATTCTGAAAGTTCAGTAATTTGATGCTCACATATATAATGTACTAAAGAGCCTCGCATCTGCTTTGATGATGTGCTAAGCTGCTTCCACACACCGTTTCTATGTTCCAAAAACTCTATAGTCACTAACTTAGGATGATGAATCCATTTGGAATATTCTTTAGATGCCAAATTGACTATCCACTCTTCCTCAGCTACAGCTGCATCCACTAATGGCTGCCACCAAGCATACAGATTTGTTTTTTCCTCTTTTAATACAGGGTCTATTAAATCTAGACGATACCCTTTTATGCCACTATTAGGGGATACTAATCCATATAAGGCAGATCCTATCCATACATGAGAGTTAGCAAATGCTTTTCCCTCGGTCGATAAACCTTCGTAATTAAAATTTTTAAAAGATAAGCCATCATAACTAAGTGCAGCCATACCTTCCACTTCAGTATCATAGTTTTGGTAAAAAGTATATACCTCATCTAATACAGTCTCTTTTATTTTTAAAGCTTTTCCTAAGACATCCTTTGATATACCTTGCATATGTTCTACAATCCGTTCCGTCATATGGGGTGCAAACTTTGGAGCATTAGGAATTCCTTTTATATCTTTTGTTTTACTAGGGGATATAATAATTTTCATAATATTCCTCTACTGGATTACAATCATCTTTACTATATATAATAAATCTACTAAAAGGACAATAGTTCCTTACGCTAGTGAATACAGCCCCCCGCCCTCATAATAGATTTTGTAACTATATCATACTTATTAAGTATACCATATATCGAAGAGTTTTAATATAAAAAGACGGGCACAATACCCGTCTTTTTATTAACACGCAAGTTAATATCTTTTGCAAATTTTTATTCAAGCATTTCATGACAATGTTTACATTTTGTAGCAACTTTAAGTACTGTTTCTCCACAATATGGGCAAGACTTATATTTGTCTGGCTCTGCCTTAACCTTATCAGAAGACATCATAATGGCATGTATTAATGCAACTATCCATAACAATATTCCATAGATAGCAAACGCACTAAATGAACGTCCTTTTCTGCGAGCTATATTTGCAGGAAGTAACATTAACATTGCAATAATCACACATTCTACCAAATATTCTCCAAAATGATGTACACGATATAGCCCTTGATAATATGGATCGAGTATAAACGCCGAAAAAATAAAAGCAACTATAAACCAAAAGATATTCAAAACTATAATCATCGTATTGTTCTCCTTCCTGTTCATACCTTACTTCCAACTGTTTATAATCATTATAACACAAAACCCCTCGAACACAAGTGTTCAAGGGGTTTTTGACTAGCGAATCAATTATTTTAATTCTACAGATGCGCCAGCTTCTTCTAATTTAGCTTTTAAAGCTTCAGCGTCAGCAGCAGCTACGCCTTCTTTTACAGGAGCAGGAGCGCCGTCAACGATAGCTTTAGCTTCTTTCAAGCCTAAGCCAGTAGCTTCACGTACAACTTTGATTACGTTGATTTTGGAAGCACCAGCGTCTTTAAGAATTACGTCGAATTCGGATTTAGCTTCAGCGCCACCAGCAGCAGCACCAGCAGCAGCTACAGCTACAGGAGCAGCAGCAGTTACGCCGAATTTGTCTTCGATTGCTTTTACAAGATCATTAAGTTCAAGAATAGTTGCGTTTTCTAAATCAGCAACGATTTGTTCGATGTTCAATGCCATGATTGATATCCTCCATTATTGATATATGTTATCTTAGTTAATTGTGTTGCTATTATGCAACAGTTTCGTCTTTTGCTTCCGCAACAGCTTTTACTGCGTACGCTACATTGCGAACTGGAGCTTGAAGCACGGAAAGAAGCATGGAAAGCATACCTTCGCGGTTCGGCAAGTTTGCAATTTCTTGTACTTGTGCAGCAGTTAAAACTTCACCTTCCACGATACCAGCTTTAACAGTTAAAGCTTCAGTTTTTGTGTCTTTAATGAAGTTTTCAAGAATACGAGCTGGAGCTACAGCGTCTGTGCTAGAAGTTGCTAATGCAGTAGGACCTTCTAAATGCTCAGAGAAAGCTTCGTAACCTAATTCGTTAGCAGCGATGCGAGTCAAAGTATTTTTAATTACTTTGTAGTCTACACCTTCAGCCAAGAATTTACGACGAAGATCTGTTACTTGAGCAACAGTCAAACCGCTATAACCAACTAATACAGCACCTTTCGCTTCAGAAAGAGTTTCTTTCATTTGAGCTACAACTGCTTGTTTTTGTTGAGTGACAGCCATTAGAATACCTCCTTGTAGATTTTTGGTGATTTTCTATGTACTATCTTAGCGTAAAAACGACCTCAACGAAGACGTTGAGGTCGAGAACCATTCCATAATAGATTGGATTCAGCCTCAGCGGGCGAGTTTCCTCATTAAATCAAATGATGCCAGCCGTCTACAGCTAAGAGAACATATATAATTACTGTTCCTTAGTAGTGCTTGTTAATTTAAACACGTTCATAGGAACGCCAGGACCCATAGTGGAGCTAATAGTCACAGATTTAATGTATTGACCTTTAGCTGCTGCAGGTTTGGCCTTAACAATAGTATCAACGATTGTACGGAAATTGTCAAGTAATTTCGCATCATCAAAAGATGCTTTGCCGATAGGACAAGCAATAATACCAGCTTTGTCTGTACGGTATTCGATTTTACCTGCTTTAATTTCGCTAACAGCACGAGCTACGTCAGGTGTTACAGTACCAACTTTAGGGTTTGGCATTAAGCCTTTAGGACCTAAAATTTTACCTAAACGACCAACTTGGCCCATCATGTCAGGAGTAGCTACAACAACGTCGAAGTCGCTGAAACCACCTTGTACTTTTGCTACTAATTCTTCGGAACCAACGATATCTGCGCCAGCATCCTCAGCTTCTTTAATTTTGTCGCCTTTCGCAAATACGAGTACGCGTTGAGTTTTACCTGTACCATGTGGTAATACAACGGCACCACGAACTTGTTGATCAGCGTATTTAGGATCGACGTTCAAGTTGAAAGCGATTTCAATTGTTTCGTCGAATTTTGCAGTGGCAGTTTTCTTAACTAATTCAATACCTTCTACTGGTTCGTAGAATTTATCTGCTTCGATAAGTTTTACTGCTTCAGCATATTTCTTACCTACTTTTGCCATTTTTATTCCTCCTTATGTGGTGTAACGGGATGTCCCTCCCACCGATATGTGAGTCACATACCGTACGCTAATTAATCAACGATTTCAATGCCCATGCTGCGTGCAGTACCTTCTACCATACGCATAGCTTGCTCAACAGTGTTAGCATTTAGGTCAGGCATTTTAAGTTCAGCGATTTCACGAACCTTATCGCGACCAACTTTAGCTACTTTATCACGGTTAGGTACTCCAGATCCTTTTGGGATACCTGCTGCTTTTTTCAATAAAACTGCAGCTGGTGGAGTTTTTGTGATGAAAGTGAAGCTTCTATCTTCGTATACAGTAATAACAACTGGGATGATAAGACCAGCTTGTTGAGCTGTTCTTTCGTTAAATTCTTTAACGAAGCCCATGATGTTAACACCTGCTTGACCCAAAGCTGGACCAATCGGTGGCGCTGGACTCGCTTTACCAGCCTCGCACTGTAATTTCACAACTTTACTAACTTTTTTAGCCATGGTGATTACACCTCCTTGCGTCAAAATGTGGTGGTAACGGAGCGAAATTGCCCCTCCCACTGGCAACCTCCCGGCCGCCTAAAAAGGTTAGAGTTATATTATATATTAAAGAATCTTCTCAACTTGAGAATATTCTACCTCTACTGGGGTTTCACGATTAAACATTTCTACATTTAAGCGTAGTTTTGCATGTTCGTGGTTAATTTCAGTAATAACGCCGGTCCTATCTTCAAAAGCACCGGATGTAATTCGGACAGTTTCTCCTACTTCAACGTCGAGATTTTGTACTGGCTCTTGATCTAAGCCTTGAGACTTTAAGATATAAGCTACTTCAGAATCAGATAGTGGTACTGGTTTTGTTACAGAACCAACGAATCCTGTTACACCTGGCGTATTACGCACTACATACCATGATTCATCATTTACTTCCATCTCTACCAGCACATAGCCCGGAAAGACTTTGCGTTTTACTACTTTTTTTACACCATCTTTTTCATCGATTTCATCTTCCATAGGAATCAAAATGCGAGAAATCACATCTTCCATTCCCATAGCTTGAACTTTCAATTCCAAAGTGGTTTTTACTTTATTTTCGTAGCCTGAGTAAGTATGTAAGACATACCACTTTTTATCTGTTCCCATCAAAAAGGCCTCCTACCTTACAGCACTCTTTAACAATTTAAAAAGTTCTGCAAACACTGTGTCAACGATACCAATAATAGCAGAGATAAGAATTACTGCTACGAATACTGCAATCGTATAATTCACAAGTTCTTTACGTGTAGGCCAGACTACTTTCTTAAGCTCAGAACGAACTTCACGAACAAATTTTCCATTGCCGTTTTGTTGTGCTTGAGCTTTGGAATTAGTTACTGCCATGATATCACATCCTCACGTCAACAAATAACTGAATAATTATTTTGTTTCACGGTGTAACGTGTGTTTACCACAGAATTTACAGAATTTATTCATTTCAATACGATCTGGGTTATTTTTTTTGTTTTTGTTTGTCTGATAGTTACGTTGCTTGCATTCAGTACAAGCCATAGTTACTGCGTTACGCATCAGTTTACACCTCTCTTTAAAGTGCCTAGACGGCTATTACATCATAAACATACTAATATAGACTACCACAAGTGGGAGCCTATGTCAAATGCAATCTAAAAAAGCCAGGCAATTCCTGACCTCTCTATTATTACATAGAACCGCGTAAATAGCAAGTAGTTACCTATGTAATTTCTAAATTTATCGTTTACAAAATTGAATGATGGGTCTATAATAAAACCATAATTTCAATTCAACTATGGAACACTAGCTCAGTTGGCAGAGCATCTGACTCTTAATCAGAGGGTCCAGGGTTCGAACCCCTGGTGTTCCACCATACCTAGAACCGCACAACAGTGCGGTTCTTTTGTTTTGTAACACTAAAATTGATTGACTAAACTTTTTCAAGTTGACCCCATTTTGACTCCAGCTTGACCCCAGCTTACTTGATTTCTTGAAAAATGCACGCAGTTTCACAAGTTAGCTAAAACAGCTATCTGTAAACTGCGTGCATTATTTTTATTCCTTGCTATTGTATTAATATTATTTCCAAATCACTTACGCTTCTCTTCTCCATATAGCCTTGACATACCAGCAACTGTGACTAACCATGATTTACCCGACTTGCGACATTCCTCATCGGTAAACTGCTTGTTAGCATACCTCTTTAAACAACATTGTTTGATAGAGTCCGCAGGAATCCCCCAACGTTCTCCAGCTTCTTGTGTAGTCATTACATCCTTAAGTTCCATTACAGCACTCCTAATACGATTAATACAACGTAGATGACATAAAAGATATACAAAAGGACTCCCACACCAATGCGTGGCAGTCCTTTTATATTATAATACTAGCGCTCCTACAACACCACCTACTAACAAGGTAATGTCATAGAATATAAATGTTGGCACACAAGTGTCCCATATATGATTATGTTGTCCATCTGCATTGAGTCCCGATGTTGGTCCTAATGTAGAGTCAGATGCTGGAGACCCTGCATCACCTAATGCTGCAGCGATACCAATCAGCAATATGATAGCTGGCACGGAAAATCCTAAATGCACTCCCATAGGAATATAAATAGAAGCAATCACCGGAATTGTCCCAAAGGAAGTGCCAATCCCCATTGTGATTAACAAGCCTACCACTAGCATAACGATAGCACCAATTAACTTAGAATCAATGATAGATACAGTAGCTGACACTAAATGTTCTACTGAGTTGGTCTCACGCAAAACGTTAGCATAGCCCGCTGCAATTAACATGACAAAGGCTATCGTCCCCATCATGCGGATCCCACCTTCAATATCTTCATCCATTTTTGACCACTTAATAAGACCTGTTGCAAAGAATACAACTAAACCTGCTAGAGCACCAATCGGCAAAGACTTAAAATATAATTGTGCCACAAAAGCGACTGCTGCTCCCGCAAGACCTTTCCAACAGTCCGCTGTCATACGAGGTACTTCATCGGTAGTTTCTTCTTGTATCACCGCAATATCTTCATACTCACGGTTTCGACTATAGTACACAATGGCAAGCAATAATCCTACTACCATGGATATGCCACCAATCCACATAACAGAAGCTATATCGGAAATCGATACATTTACTCCGTTCGCTACCATTTGATCTTTTATGATAGTCATAAATAGCAAGCCAAATCCAACTGGCAAAGATACATATGGCGCTTTCAACCCAAATGTTAATGCACACGCCACCGCTCTACGGTCCAATTTCATACGATTCATAACCACCAAGAGGGGCGGAATCAAAATGGGAATAAACGCAATATGCACAGGAATTAAATTTTGCGAAAAGCACGCCACAAAGGCAATGAGCAATGTAAAAGCTACCTTTTTTGTGCCTACTATATTCGTAATTTTTTTCGTCACTACGGTAGCTAACCCAGAGCGACCTATGACAATCGCTAAGGCCCCTAACAAAATGTAGCTAAATGCAGTTTCCGAATTGCCACCCATACCGCCAATCAAAGATTCGATAGTATCTGTCACAGACATACCACCTGCTAATCCTGCCACCAAGGAAGCTGCAATGACTGACAGCAACACATTGAATCGCAGTAAACACAAGATTGACATGGCAATCACCGATAACACGATGGGGTTTACTAAAATATCCATTCAGGATCTCCTTTTCATCATACTTACTAGTTTTTCTTACCGTACAAAAGGCAGTACCTCTCATACACATAAGCAAGCCCTTTGATTATAATTGCACCAAACTTAACAGGCGTTTCTCCTCTTCATCCAATGTTGCTTCAATCTTGCTCATCCGTGTATTCATGGTATCCACAAATTCTTGATCCTGAATAGAGCCAAGGTTAATTCTAACATTCAAAAATGCACTTTTTACAGCTGCTCTGGCATTAATCACAGCAATGGCACCATCAGTAATGGCATTGGAGTTGCCTTTCACAATCACTGTTTCTGCCAGCGGTAATAAAGATGCTGCTAACACACCAATTTCAAATGGTACGAGGGCAGCTTGCTTTGTGGTACGTTGAATCTCTTCTTTACGAATGTGTTTTTCCTCGTCAGTTTCTTTTGGTAATTTGAAAGCTCCCATTAGTTCCATAAAAGCTACGCTATCTTTATTAATATAGTGGATAAAGTCTACTTTCACCTGACACATCTGGGTTTGAATTGTTTTCATTTCCTCTTGGACAGATTCATACTTCGTTTTACCAATCGTCAAATTCGCTACCATTTCGATGAGTGCTGCTGCCGTAGATCCATTCATCGCCGCTACACTTCCACCCCCTGGAGCCGGAGCACTAGAGCCCAGTTCACGAATAAAATCCAACACTGATACTGTATGTAATTCCATATTACCTCCTAGAATAGTCCTTGAATTGTGCCATCTGTAGTCACATCCATGCCAAGGGCCGCTGGCTGTTTTGGCAAGCCTGGCATAACCATGATATTACTTGTCTGACACACAATAAATCCAGCACCATTGGCAATACGCACATCTTGTACTGTAATTGTGAAATCAGTTGGAGCGCCCAATAATTCTGGATTATCACTCAAAGAATATTGTGTTTTAGCTACGCATACCGGTAAGTCCGCAAGGCCCCATTCTTCTAATTGCGCAATTTGTTTTTTCGCTGCACTTGTAAATACAACTCCAGTACCGCCATATATTTCTTTAACGATAGCCGTCAATTTATTTGAAATGGTATCTTTCACATCATATAAGAAAGTCGGTTTCGTCGTTGTATTCTCTAATATACGCATCACTTGCTGCGCCATATCGATACCACCAGCGCCGCCTTTTTCCCAACATTCATTCAGTGTCACATCGACACCATGGCGTTCGCACAATGCTAACAATGCATCGATTTCAGCAGCTGTATCAGTAGCAAATTTATTAACGCTCACTAATACAGGTAGCCCAAAGGCTTTCATATTGGCAATTTGTTTTTCTAAGTTAACAAAGCCTTCCTGTACTGCTGTCACGTTTTCTTTTGTAAGATCAGATTTTAGCACGCCTCCATGCATTTTTAGAGCTCGTATCGTCGCCACAATCACCACTGCATCTGGGAAAATATCTCCATAATGACATTTAATATGCAAGAACTTTTCCGCTCCCAAATCAGCGCCAAAGCCCGCTTCTGTAATGACAACATCACCTAGCTTCAATCCCAATTTAGTGGCAATAATAGAGTTACATCCATGAGCAATATTCGCAAATGGCCCACCGTGAATCAACACTGGCGTATGCTCAAGGGTTTGTACTAAATTCGGTTTTATGGCATCTTTCATAAGAAGCGCCATCGCCCCTTCACAACCTAATTGATGTACAAATACAGGTTCGCCCGATAGATTCGTACCAATGACAATTCGTCCAAACCGTGCTTTTAAATCTTCTAAATCACGAGCTAAACACAAAATAGCCATAATTTCTGAAGCCACTGTAATCATAAAATGATCTTCTCGTGGTACACCACTCATAGGACCACCGAGACCTACCACAACATTTCGTAGGGCACGGTCATTCATATCCATAACGCGCTTCCAACTAATGCGTCTCACATCAATTTGCAATGCATTGCCCTGGAAAATGTGATTATCAATCATAGCTGCTAATAAATTGTTAGCTGATGTAATCGCATGCATATCTCCTGTAAAATGAAGGTTGATATCTTCCATTGGTACCACTTGTGCATAGCCACCGCCTGCAGCGCCACCTTTCACACCGAAGACAGGTCCTAAGGATGGTTCTCGCAATACGGCAATGCTATTCACCCCAATTTGTTGTAAGGCTTGTGTTAAACCGATGGTAGTAGTCGATTTTCCTTCTCCAGCTGGTGTTGGTGTAATGGCCGTCACTAACACAAGTTTTCCATTCGGTTTATGTTGTAAACGTTCCATCGCATCAAAGGAAACTTTCGCTTTATATTTTCCATATAATTCCAATTCATCTTCTGAAAGTTGGCATCCTTTGGCAATCTCTACAATTGGTTTCATCTCTGCCTGTTGAGCAATTTCAATATCATTTAACATATATATTCCCCTCCCAATACGCACTCATGCACTTGCATAGAGCATACAATATCATCGACTAATTGACACTCTTCGTAAATTCATACTTTTGACTAGTACTACGATAAAGAAAAGTCTATTAGAATCATCATACAACGTTTTCCTATATTTCGTCTATTAATAATTGTCACAATTCGACATAAAATATCTATCCATAGGCAACAAAAAAGCACCATGCCTGCTCTATATTAGCATGGTGCTTATATTGTTATACTAGATGATATACAATCTAGATAGTTTGTATTTATGCTTTTGCATTTTCGTGGGCTTCGCCTACGTGCTCAAAGCTTTCTTGTTCCATCGCATCTACTTCTTCATCAGTTAATGGATGTTCCATTAAATATGTCAATCGCTCTGCAGACACTTCATTTTCCCAACGACCTACTAGAGCAGCCGCCAAGCAGTTACCAGACAAGTTACATACGGTACGAGCCATATCCAAGATACGATCCACGCCAAGAATTAATGCCAATCCTTCTACCGGCAAGCCAAAGGCTGCTGCTGTACCCGCAATCACAATTAAGGAAGCTCCCGGTACTGCTGCAATCCCTTTCGTAGATAACATCAACGTAAGAACCATCAACAATTGTTGTTCAATCGGGAACGGAATGCCATATACTTGTGAAATAAATACAACTGCTAAGGAAGAATACAATGTAGATCCATCTAAGTTAAATGTATATCCCAACGGTAACACAAAACTTACTACTTGGTTTGGAATCCCTACTTTTTTCAACTTTTCCATCGCAATCGGTAATGCCGCTTCAGAAGCTGCTGTAGAGAAAGCCAACACGATTGGTTCTTTCAATACTTTACCTAATTTAAACAAGTTTACTTTTGTAAGGAATGATGCGATAGCAACGATGATCACTAAGAATAAAATCAATCCACCGTATAATGTAAACACAAGTTTCATTAACGGTACTAACATACCTAAACCGAAGTTACCTACCGTATAGGCAATGGCACCAAAAATACCGATTGGAGATACGTACATAACATAGTGCGTTACTTTAAACATGATGTGAGCCAAGTCTTTGGAAAGCTCTACAATTTGTTTACCTTCTTTACCAATGCTAGCTGCGGCAATGGCAAACATACAACTAAAGAAGATAATTTGTAACATATCGCCACGAGCCATAGCATCTACGATATTCGTTGGAATGATGTTAACCAACATTTGTACGTGGTCCATTTCACCTTTCGCAGCTGCTTTATTTGCAATATCTACCGCATTACCAGTAGCTGTTAAATTAACACCTACACCTGGTTCGAATACATTAACTACAAACAAACCTACGAATAATGCCAAAGTTGTAGCAATTTCAAACCATAAAATTGCTTTACCGCCTAGGCGACCTAACTTTTTAAAGTCCCCTGTACCAGCAATCCCCATAACGAGAGAGCTGAAAATCAATGGAACTACAATCATTTTAATCATGCGAATAAATACATCACCTAAAGGCTTCAGTTGTTTCGCAAAGTCCGGTGCTACACTGCCCACCAACACACCTGCAATCAGGCCGATAACAATCCATCCGGATAGACCCAATCTTTTTAATACTGCCATAGAATCTCCTTTCTTTCAAAGTAATACCCTTACATGGACCATATAAAAAGAGGCACTGGTGTACTGGATAGCACATCGTGTCTCTTTTTACTAGACCCTAGTTTTATAATTCTATAGAAAGATTATACCAAATATTTTCTATATACACAAGATATTTTGTTAAAAAGCAAGGGTATTTATTCATTTTTTTGATTCTTTATTCTCACTTACTTTGAAAATAAAAGCACTTCTACAAGTTCTCCCTGTTTCATAACATCACTATTTTTAGCTACTTTTAGAAGCCCTGTGGCACTTGCTATGCTTTTTATTCCACCCGATGTCATAGCGAAGTTTGGATAAAACCAACATTTCCCTTCTTCATATTGCAAAGATCCCTGATAATACCGATCGCAAGGATGATTACGATCTATAGTTTCCCCTAAATAGCACGATATCCAAGGTGCTTTGCTTTCTGTATCTCCAGATAGAGTTTGTAATATAGGTGCAACCAATATATAAAATTGATTCAAGGCGGCTGTAGGATTCCCAGATAAGCCCATACACCATATTATATGCCCATCTCTTTCTATACAGCCCCCAAAGGAAGCTGCTCCTGGTCTCATCTGCAACCGACGATATAGTGTACGAGCTCCTAGTTGTTCATAGAGTTGAGGCATCGTATCAAAATCGCCTACGGATACACCACCAGTGCTAATTATCATATCAATAGACCCATTTGCATCTAGTAATTGAAGTACCTTTTGATAATTTAATTCCAATGCATCTGGCGCATCTGATAAATGTGCAACAACTGCTACCTCAACATCAAGAGATTCTAATGCGCCTTGGAATAAATATCGGTTAGAGTTATAGATTTGTCCCGCTTGTACCGTATCCGATACATCTACCACTTCACGACCTGTCGTCAACAAAAGTACTCGTGGCTTTCGGTATACACATACAGTTTGAATACCTTGACTGGCAAATAAAGCCATATGCCCTTGTGCTAATCGAGTCCCCTTAGGCGCTAACACTTCACCAACTTCTACATCTTCTCCTTCTAACAAAATATGTTGTCCTTGTTGAATCTTGCCGGACACTCGTACATGATTAGCATCTATCTCTACGAGAGCTTCTTTCACAATCACAGTATCTGCTGTATCGGGAATCATTGCTCCCGTCATAATCGCAATCCCTTGCCCTTTGGCTAATGTGCCTTGAAAGGTTTCTCCTGCACCGATTGTATCTACGATGGTATACGTGTTGACCCCTTCCTGAAAGGCAACGGCAATACCATCCATCGCAGAACGACGGAATGGAGGGTAGTTCATCTGTGCCACCACAGGTTCTGCCAACACTCGATCTCGACATCCATTTAGTGAAACTTGCTCCGTTTCCAATATATATTTACTAAAAGGAGCCTTCAATTCTTGTAAGGCTCCCTCTACTGTTACTGCAGGTATCATAATAACTCCTTTGTTATCCAATCTGCTAACCGCTCCATATCATCATCGCTAAAGCTAAATTGTTCACACAAAGTACTTCCTTCCAATCGGTCGTCTGCATCCGTTACTACAGCTACAATATCATCCACCTGATGCAAACGAGCTTCATCATGGTCAGTACGAACCACCTCAATAATCGGTGCCACTCCATGGGTGCGACTTTCTAGGAACACTAGATCTACTGGCATCTCATTGGCTAATCGAATCAACTGCTGCTGACGTTGCATACGTTCATCATTGACAATCATCGCATACCCATTAGGCCCTGCAATAGCCACGGCCTTTGCTCCCGCCTGTGTAGCTTTCCAAGTATCAGTTCCCTCCGTATCCATAGTAAATCCATGACCATCACTTTTCACCATGCCTACGACGATACCCCGTTCTGATAAGGCTTTTATCAATGCTGTTGCTACCGTTGTTTTACCCGATTTAGACTGGCCTGCACTAATCGATACAATCGGTACAGATCGTTCACGATTTAAAGCTTTTGCTTGAGCCAATTTATAAGAAAGCTTTGTATTTACATTTTGATACAATTCAGCTTCATCAATCATATCCATTTCCATGTAAGGAATCTGTTCTAGCATACCATGCATGGACACGTCATTACCCTCTAAGGCTTGCTCAATATAAGAGAATATAGACGCTTTATAAATAGCGGCTAATGGCTCATACTCTTGTAATCCCACATAGGGAACCATAGCCAATAATTCTCCTTGCAAGAATGTATCAATATGAACTTCCCACGATGGCAACCAATGGAATGAGAACCAAGGCATATCTGCAGATACTACAATATATGCTTCTTTGGATCCTACTGCAAAGGCAGCTTCCAATCCACTCAATGGACCTTTATCTGGAATGCGATCATGTACTAATTGAATATCACGACCAAAGGATCGTGCTTCTTCTAAAATATGTGCTTCTGATTCTTCTAATTCACGGTTAATGGAAACTATAATCTCTCCACATTCTGTTAGTACCGCCTTGCGGAGCATCTCCCCCAACAGGGTTGTGCTTCCCCAAGGCAATCTCGTCTTGTCTGTTCCCATGCGAGTACTTAACCCGCCCGCTAAAATAATTATTCCTAACTCTGAAATCATCTATATCTCCTATATACGTATCATGTCTTACTAGATAGCTACTACTATCTATGATTGGTGCTCACGCGACGTAAGCCTTTCATCACCGGTACATACAATACAGCCAATACCACCAAATTAATGATTAGATCTGGCAACATATACGTAGCATTGTATAACAAGGAATACACCCAAGGGCTTTGTCCTTCTGGCGCATAGGCACCAAATACTACAACACCACTAATGGCAGAAATTGCAAAGCGAGTCAATGCAGCATAGACAGCCCCAAAGAAGGCTTTCACCGTACCTGCACCGCCAAAGAATCCAGCAATACCAATGGCACCATAGGCCAACAAGTAATCCAAAATAATGCTGAGGTAATGAACGGAATATTTAAACCCTAATATAAAGTGAACAATGCCATATACTAAGCCAGTCAACATCCCTGCACGACCACCCCAACGATAGGCATATATCAATAATGGCACTAGATTCGCCGCTTTGACTGCACCACCTTGTGGCATTTGGTAAATCACATACATACTTAAAATTTGTGCCATCGCAATAACTAAACCACCTTCAACAAGCATCAGTGTATTGGTAGAACTTTTGCTAGGTGTTCTTTTTGTTACATTTGTATTGTCCGCACTTTTTGGTGAATTATTAGCACTCATAGTATTTCTCCTTTATATGGATACCTGTATATGTAAAATCTGAAAGCTCAATCACATGATATTAACAACTTTCTATAGTATTTCTATTTTATCATTTTTTATAGACCTTTTGCAAAAATTGTTACTCTTTATCAATCTATGTGCCATTCATCATATCAAAAGTGCATAAGTTATGTTGCCAACTCGAAAGGACTTATGTATAATAGATAAGGATTATGTCTTAATCCTAATTATGTCTATTTAGGGGGCAACAAATAATGATCAATACTACAAACATTTTCGATTATGAAGACGTGCAACTGATACCAAATAAATGTATCGTATCTAGCCGTAGTGAATGTGACACAACTGTGAAACTTGGAAATCGTACATTCCGTTTACCAATTGTGCCAGCTAATATGCAAACCATTATTGATGAAAAATTGGCAAAACAATTAGCAGCTGAAAACTACTTCTACATCATGCACCGCTTCCAACCTGAAAAACGTTTGGACTTTGTCAAAGACATGCATGAGGCAGGTTTATTCGCATCTATTTCTATTGGTGTAAAACCAGAGGAATTTGAATTTGTAAAAGAATTAAAAGAAGCAAACCTATGCCCAGAATATATTACTATCGATATTGCTCACGGTCATTCCAATAGCGTTATTGAAATGATTCAACACATTAAACGTGAACTTCCTGAAAGCTTCGTTATCGCTGGTAACGTAGGCACTCCAGAAGCCGTTCGTGAACTAGAAAATGCTGGCGCAGATGCAACAAAAGTAGGTATCGGACCTGGTAAAGTGTGTATCACTAAACTAAAAACTGGTTTTGGTACTGGTGGTTGGCAATTATCCGCTGTTCGCTGGTGTGCGAAAGCGGCTACAAAACCTATCATCGCTGACGGTGGTATCCGCGACCATGGTGACATTGCGAAATCCATTCGCTTTGGTGCTTCCTTTGTGATGATCGGTTCTCTATTCGCTGGTCACATCGAATCTCCTGGTAAAGAAGTCACTATTGACGGTGTAACTTACAAAGAATACTTCGGCAGTGCTTCTGAACACCAAAAAGGGGAACGCAAAAACGTAGAAGGCAAAAAAATTACAATCCAATCTAAAGGCAGTATCTTCGATACATTGATAGAAATGGAACAAGATTTACAATCTTCTATCTCTTACGCTGGTGGTACTACACTACAAGCCATCAAAAAAGTTGACTACGTTATCGTTAAAAACTCTATCTTTAACGGTGACCGCTAATCACATATATGAGGACTCTTTTCTAGAAGGGTCCTCTTTTTTATTGGGTTACCCTGTTTTACACTATCCATTTTGCTTAGTGGATACACATAACATGTGCATAGAATATGTTTTACGAACATGTTCTCTACATACAAAAAGAGCTATTATCGACTCTACTCAGTCGTAATAGCTCTTTCTTTTCGCATCCTCAGATGTACTATTTAAATTTAGGTCTTCTTCCTTCTGCAAAGGCGCGTACACCTTCTCGGAAATCTTCTGTGGCCCCTAAGGAGTTTTGGATTTTCACTTCCAATTCCGCATATTCCTCAAAGTTTGTAAAGAAACTAGCCCACATCATTTGCTTCATAGCACGGAAAGAATGAACAGGTCCTTTCGCCAAGCGTTGTACCAAACGATTCGTGGTGCGCTCCAAAATTTCTGGTTCACACACTTTATAGACAAAACCATATTCCTTACCTTTTTCCGCTGTTACAGCTTCACCAGTCATAGCTAATTGCATAGCACGGTTGATACCTACAGCACGGCTCAACAAGTACATACCACCTGCATCAGGGGCTAATCCTACATTAACAAAGGCTTGAATAAAACGGCTATTGGTAGAGGCTACGCACATATCGGCTGCCAACACCATATTGAAAGCCGCCCCTGCCACAGCACCATCAGTGCACATCACAACAGGCTTCGGCAAATGTTTCATGGCTAAAGAAATTTCCATTACCAAGTGAGTAATCTCAAACAAAGATTCTGTATCATCCTCTTCTACAGCGCGTTTCATTTCTGTTAAATCACCGCCTACAGAAAAGACTTTTCCTTCTGCTTTGAAGACTAATACACGGGCCTCATCCGTTTCTTTCACCACCCGAATGGCATCTAGAATTTCTTGGCACATAGGCACATTGAATCCATTTTGCACTTCTGGTCGGTTAAATGTAATGGTGGCCACATTATTTTCAATACTAAATATAATATTTTGATACGTCATACATCACCTATTTCAATGTTTTCGTAGGATCAGCTGCATCATCTTGTGGCTCTTCTTGTAATGTGAACGGTTTACCTACCCCATCATTACGCAAGCGATCAGCTCTAATTTTTGCCCAATCAATAGGCTCACCTTTTTCTAAGGCTTTACCTGTCACAGCATCTACGATAACACTATACTCTTTTTCATCGCTAGCCTGTGTACGAACAATGTAGCGTACTTCATTATTCTCGGCTTTAATTTCCCAACCACGAGAGAAGGAACCTTCTCCCACTAATTCACGAGCAGCTGCCTCTGCTTGTTTTGGTGCTACCACTTTCAATGGATTAAACACTTTAGAAGCTACGTCTTTTGCTTTGCTAGAACGGAATTCACGGATTACTTTCCCTGTAATTACATCTACATCAATGGTAATTTTTTGTTTTGGTGTATACCCTACCACCACATATTGGTAGTTACCTTTTGATGGGTCTAAGGTAATAGAACTAACAGCAGCTTTTACATAGCGGCCTACGAAAATACCTGCTACTTCACGCATAGACAATACCATAGATTGACCAGGTTGACGTACCACCACTGTTTTATCATTCAAATTAGAATATTCATTGATTTCAGCATGTGCTTGTGGAGCTACTGCAAAAGTCGTAGCAAACGCCATGGCACCTACTAAAGCTAGTGTACTTTTTTTCATTTGACTCTCCTATATATACAACTCTATGAACAAAACTTCCATGCCTATACCACATGAAGTTCCCATTCTCATTCTTGAGATATCTCTTTAATTATACCGTATCTATCGTAATTCTTCAATACAATCAACATATCAGGGTTAGGATGCATAGACTCTTAGCTAGCATTCTCACATAGATGGGAATCGTAATGAAAAAAATAAAAACGCTCCTACCTGAGTAAGAACGTTTTTATACACATATTATAGATACTTAGCAATCACGTCTTGGAATGCCGTTGGATTTTGTTCTTTCCATGTGTCAAAATCTTGTCCTGCTGTCTCTAAGGCATTCACAAGATCAATGAAGAATTTAGGAATATCTTCCACAGTGATAACTCCCACTTCTTCTGACATACGTGGACCCTCTAATTCACCATTACCATTCAAGAACACTTTGAAAGCTGGTTGAGGCTTTTTATCCACTACTTTTGTAAATCCATGAAACCCTAGTGTGCCCACTTGGTGTGTACCACAAGAAGATGGACAACCAGATACATGCAATTGTGGCAACTTATCTGTCGATAAGCCTTCTGCTTCTAGCGTATCTTTAATGACTTTTACAAGTCCAGATGAATCTTGGAAACCAATTTGGCAAATCGTAGCACCTACACAGGATACAGTATGTTCAAATTTATTTTTCGCATGTGTATCACCGATAATAGCTGCTACTGCATCTGCTTCTTCACCAGTTAAGTTCACGATGTATACAGATTCGTCACCGCAAATACGGATTTCTGTTTCTTCTAAACCGCCTACATAATCGAATAGCTTCACGAACACATCAATCGGTGGTGTACCTACCAATGGTTTATATTGAATGTAATACAATCCTTTTTGTTTTTGAGGTTTTGCCAAGGCTGTCGTTGGTGTTGTTGTACCTGCTTTTTTCACTTCGTAAGGAGCTACTGACAATGTTAAATCATGGGCTGCTTTAGATTTTGCTAAATATTCATGGTATGCTTTACGGAATTCCTCTTCCCCTAAACGTTGTGCAATGAAACGAGAACGTGCTTTACCACGATTTTTAAAGTCACCTAATTCATGGTACAAATGCAACATACCTTCCACATGATGTAATACTTCATTTGGATCTACATTTTCATCTACTAAGACACCAAAGGCTGATCCGCCTCCAATACCGCCACCTGCGTAGACATCGAACTTGCCATTTTCTTTTGCCAAGAATCCTAAATCTTTATAGTTAGCATGTCCTTCATTATCTACCACAGAGAAACCAATTTTGTATTTCCGTGGCAATGCTAATGTGCCGATCAAGGACACTGCATATTCACTAACGGCTTGCAAGTATGGAGTAACACCAAATGGTTCATCTGGATGCACACCATGTAATGGACTGGCTGTTACATTACGCAAATTATCTCCACCAGTACCACGATTATAGATATCATGTTCAAAACACTCTTTATACAATTCCAAAATTTGTTCACCTTGCAATTGATGGAATTGAATACATTGACCTGTTGTGAAATGCACATATTTTAAATTATATTTTTTCACCGCATTCACTAAGAATTTCATTTGGTATGGAAGAATACGCGACCCAAAGAATCGCAAACGCAACATTGCACTTTCAAAACCACGTTCAGCATAACTACCGAATCCTCCGCCAATTCCTTTGAAATCTTTTGGAGCGATTTCTTTCGCAAAGAAACCTTCAATCCCTGCTTGAAACTTCTCAAACTCTCCCGCAAATCGTTGTCGTACTTCTTCTGAAATAGCCATGATACTTTATCTCCTCTCCTGAGCACTCGCTCAATAGAAACCTCTTCTTCTAAAGTATAACAGATATTAAACCTGATTTCTATACCTTGAAATCCGCCTCTTTTCATAGGTTATACGACTTTTGTATACGATGTAATAACTGATTTCTATCTTATTCTACAAACGCTACCACATGCTCAGTCAATTCATTTTGTAGTTCATCAGATCGATCTTCAGAGTCAAATGTATCATCAAAGCTTACTGCCATACGACGTTGTTTTGCTTTCATGCCAAGTACAAGACGCATAAACATTTTCTTAGCGCCTTCATCATCACTATACACAATGTCCTGCACATCATCTACCAATAGCAAATGTAATTTGCAGTATTCTTCCATATAATCTGCCACTTCACCATAGGTCACGCTGTCGTTGTATTCTTTCATAAACTGCGCTCCTGTCACATAGCGCACACGGATAGCTGCGTTCTGCTTCACAGCCTCTTGCTCCATGGCTTTCAACAGATGCGTCTTACCCAATCCAGATTGTCCAAATAGAAATAGTACTGGTTCAAAACACTTTGTAAAATCAGTCATCGCCAACGCAGATGCCATAGCAAATTTATTTTTTTCTGTTACTTTGAAAGTTTCAAATGTTTGCATAGTTACTCCTTATTTCCTTGCCACAATCGAAAAAAGTGGCACTGGATTATATAATTCATCTTCTTCATCATACATACGGCTGCTCACGGCCATATCTAAATACACTCTGGAAAAGCCTGCCTTACGCATCATGTGCACATCCCAATGAGGTCTATCCATACGACTGATGGAAAGTTCCTCTGTAATGGCAATACATTCTTGCATCGTTTTATTCGCTACCCCTTCATGAATGTGATGTTGTGCCACTACGGGCACTTTGAGTTCTACTCCATAATCGCCATCAATGTTGATGAGCACCCCTTTTGGTGCAAGTACTCGATACCATTCCTTGTAGGCTGACTCCACATCTGGCAAGATCCATGTCAGATTCCGTGCCAGAATCACATCGAAAGATTGGTCAGGAAAGTCTAGTTGCATCGCATCCATACAGCGAAAGTCCACAGTCCCACGCAGAGAATCTTGCAACTCCATAGCTTGCGCCTTAGCCACGGCAATCATATCTTCCGTTAGATCTATACCGGTCACCGAATAGCCTCGCTGTGCTAGCAAAAAGGCAAAAAAGCCAGTTCCCGTCCCCAAATCTAAAATTCGTTGGTGAGTGTCTTTAATATGCGGAGTAATCTCTCGCAACCAACGAGGTGCTAACTTCGATTGTAATTCCTTCATGCGTAGCGCACCAAAATCACCGCTCCGCCCTTTCCAGTAGGCAATAATCCTATCTCGTATCGTCATAGGCCCTCCTTGTATCACATCGTATTATACCATGAGAAGAGATGCTTTGTATGTAGCTGGAGTCACGAACAGATATATAGCACAATCTTTCATTATGCTTTACTTATTGGTCGTATATCTTTACTTTTCGCCCCAAAATCTTTACTTTTTATTTATTTTTTTATATGATAAGTAAAGATTATGGAGGTAGCATATGTATAATTACCAAGGACTAATAACAATATTAGAAGAGAATGATATACGTAAGTCAAGCTTAACACATTTACTTCACATATCGTCAAGAACCATTGCGAAAATCGGAAGAGGAGAAAAGCTTTCACCATCAGTGATCCGCAAATTATGTGAGTACTTTTCTTGCTCTCCAACAGATCTCTACACACTAGAGTCTGACAATCCCATCCTTAAACAATTACGAGAAGAAAAAGACCATAAAATCTCTGGTGGACTCTACCACGAACTCCAAGTACGCATGACTTATAACTCCAACCATATAGAAGGTAGTAAGTTGAACGAAGAGCAAACTAGACATATCTTTGAAACGAATACTGTTCACGGGGAAGAGAGTCTGTCCGTTGATGATATCATTGAAACTATCAACCACTTCCGAGCCATCGATTACTGTATTGATATTGCGGAAGATCCATTAACAGAAGAGATCATTAAACATCTTCATTATCTATTAAAAAGTAACACCAAAGACGAAACGCTTCCTTGGTTCAAGGTAGGAGACTACAAAAAACGACCGAATGTAGTCGGTGGTAGGGAAACCTCAAAACCTGAGCAAGTAGCAGGCGATATACAAAATTTATTAGCATGGTATACAAACAAAGAACACATTTCATTTGAAGATATTGTGGAATTTCATTTCCATTTTGAACGTATCCACCCTTTTCAAGATGGAAACGGTCGAGTAGGCAGACTCATCGCCTTTAAAGAATGCCTCAAACATAATCTAATCCCATTTATCATCGAAGATAGAAAAAAATATTTTTATTATCGAGGCTTAACAGAGTTTTTACGTGAACCAGGCTACCTCATCGACACCTGTTACGATGGACAAGACACGATCAAACGCTTACTAGAATACCTTGAGATTCCACACAAGAAACGCAGTTAGGCGTAGCAGCCTTTGTGGCGTTCCTTTCTAACCAAAATACACAAATCTAAAAGACCGCAACATGCTCCTGAACAAACCTACCGTAGGATCAGTTTGAGAAGGAGTATGTTGCGGTCTTCCTTTACCCTATTCAGTTACAAACGCCACAGCCTGCATAGCATCACAAATGACGATACAAGTAGTATTTTTTCTTAACATATGCTACAATATATACATAAACAAGAAGAGCCAGTAACGTGTGAACGGCGTTAGGCTCATCTCAATACTACAAAAGATGAAAGGCCTAACGTGTATAAGTGCTACCAACACTTATCTTTTACGTTAGGCTTTGTCATTTCTAGTTAAAGAAACGATAAATATCTATAATTAATTTTAAAAATTTTACTAATAATAGCAACTTTTTCCAAAATTTCATAGAAATCACCTCCTCCCATACTGGGAAGAGATAAGCCCAACTCACATCAATGACTCTTCTATACACATATTATATCATATTTTTCTGCATATCGTTTATATTTTTGTAGCATCATCCCCTATCGAGGAGCGCAGTTACAAGTAGCAGCCTTTGTGGCGTTCCTTTCTAACCAAAATACACAAATCTAAAAGACCGCAACATGCTCCTGAACAAACCTACCGTAGGATCAGTTTGCGGAGGAATATTTTGCACTTTTCCTAAGGAACGCCGTATTGAGTAGACACTTCGTAGCGTTCTTTTTTCTACAATCTCGCAAATGCAAAAACGAGCAACATGTTCCTGAACAAACCTACCGAAAGGATCAGTTTGAGAAGGAATATGTTGCTCGTTTTCTTTCGCTATATCAGTCCACTAGAATTCTACGATATGTCATAGCGATACCAGAGGCGACTTATTCTGGTTGAATTGTAAAGGACAAGCTAGAGAAGTATTTAGTTTGTTCACCTTTTGTTTCTGTTGGGAATGCTACTTCTACGCCTACTACGTTCACGCCATTAGCAGCTACTGTTACCATTGCTTTACCTTGTGCATCAGCTTGGCTTTCATTAGTCAAATCATTGATAACGTCTTTGATTAATGGAGCGTTAGCATAAGGCATGCCATCTTTGAATACTTGAATTTCGTAAGTATCGCCTTTGCGCAATGTTAATGGGTTAACGCTTGGAACGATTTCGATCGGCATGTTCAAACGTTCAGGTTTTACTGCCGCATTCCAATAGTTTACATTATATTTCACAGCATGCGTAGATTTCACCGCATTTGGCACATCTTTCATCATGGCTTTATGCATTTTGCCATCTTTATCTTTTGTAAAATAGCCATAGTCAAATGTAGTTGCTGTAGTACCTAACATTTCATTTTTCTCAATAGTTACATTGTGTTCATGAGGCATTACCTTCATGTCCAATGGATTATACGCCACATCATACGCTTCAAAGCTTTTTACCATGGATGGTTCGTATGCGTTATCTACAGGGCCTTCTCCTAATACCAATGTTGGTTGATCAATACGTTCTGCAAACCACACGCCATGGGCAGACGCATTTGTACCTACAGAAACTGCACCTACTAAAGCTAATGCAAGAATTGCTAACTTACTTTTTTTCATGATGGATTCCCTCCTATGAAATATATAATTTATAATACTTTCATTCTACACCTTGTGAGAATCACTAGCAATATTTATTTTTAATTATGAATTTTTTCTATAATTAATCGCAATAACTATCTATACATACACAAAACGCATATGGACATATTATAAAATCAACTGAACAATAGTTTCAAAAATACCTAAAATCACTGCAAATACTGGACGTATTACAGCACCTAAGAATCCAAATTGCCCCAATACCAAAATACCAATAAAGAACCACAACTGAGCTCCTAATAGTTTTTCTTGCCACTCATAAGGCAAATATTGCAGTAACACATAAAATCCAATAAAGCCTGGCACTGGCAACATGTTAAAGACCCCAAAGCCTATGCACAAGGTCACGATATAGGACATGACCATTTGTAAACCAGTACTTACTGTACTGACTTGCACAGCAATGGACATGCCTACATAAGCTAGAAATGCCACTAAGATATTAGCACCTAATCCAGCTAAGGCAATTTGTATCATCGCATTGCGTGGTTTTTTAAAATTGTACGGCGAAAAGGGAATTGGCTTACTCCACCCTACGCTAGCAATGAGCATCACTAAAATTCCTAACAAATCAATATGGGCAAAAGGGTTAATCGTATCTCGTCCCCACTGCTTAGGCGTCATATCCCCCAAGCGGATTGCCATCTTTGCTTGCGCATAGTTAAATATGGATATAGCGATAGCTATAGCCGGTAGCATCGCAATATAATGAACAAAATCTTTCATACTATCTCCTTTATGTAATAGACCTTCTTTACTCAGCACTCATTCTGTATCTAAATAGGTATCTTTTTCTCTATTATACACGATAATCGCCCATCACAACACCATTGAATATATACATTGTCAGTCAAGCTTTCCTTATAATGCAATACCCTCTTAACAGTCAGTGGACATTTTGCATCTCCTTCTCCATACTGAAAGTATCTAGAAGGACTAACGTTCAACATATATTTAGGAGGTACCCCTATATGCAGTATAAAGAGCAACGCTTTATCATTCCCATCCCTTATGAATTACTTTATGAACTATATGTCATTCGTCATACATCTACTAAAGCCATTGCAGAACTATTACACTGTAGTCAAAGTACTGTATGCCAACGATTGCACGCCTACAAAATCCCTATACAATCAAAGTTGGTTGCCATCCCTCAGGAGGAACTGATGCTGTTATATCAACAAGGGCATTCAGTCAAACAATTAGCTCAGCACTACCATGTGTCTACGCGAACCATCTATAATCGTTTATATGACTGGCATATCAAAGAGCCTACTCGAACACAAGTTGATAAAGACCTTCCCATTGCAGCTATCATCAGCTCCTATGAGTCCGGAAATAGTGCCTATACCATTGCCAAAGAATTTCGCATCTCGCCTTCTACTGTAATCCATCTGCTACAATCAAAGAGAATACCCCTTCGTCACAGCCATAAACGGCTTTCCTTACCGATTAGAGATATATGCAATCTCTACACAGCACATAAACTATCCACCACTCAAATTGCCAACCTCTATCATGTAAAAGCTGCCACCATCGCATCTCGATTACGAGAGGCGGGCATCACATTACGAGGCAATAAAGAAGATCTCCCCATTCCATCCATTGTATCTGCCTATCAAAATGACACACCATTGCAGGTCATCGCCACTACGTACGGCACCAATTATCATACGATTCGCAATATACTAATCAGAAATGGGGTCTACCAAAAAGCTCGTCGTATTCGTGACTGTGCCTATGATATTCAAACCTTACATAGAAATGAACAATTGTCGATTGCAGAAATCGCCTCTCACTATGCTTGCCATCCCGAAACCATTAGACGTATTATCAAGGACGCCACCAAGAAAAAGAAAAGTACACCCTGAACTCCTTGCCCTGACCAGCAAAGTAACGTATACTAAAAGAAACGACATATATCATTAAAAGGAGTCTATTATGGATTATATTATCGCTTTATTACCTTACTTTGCATTAGGTATTCTATCCGCATTAATTGCTCGCTTCTCAGGGATTGCTATGTCATTCCTTGTAGTGCCAACCCTATTATATTGGGGTGCTACCCCTGTGGAAGTTATCTCGTTTATGCTGACGTTCACATTGTACAATACATTTACCCTTGAAACACAAGATGTACGACTAGATTTTAAGGATTTAACATTTTTCCCAGGTTGGAAATTAATCATTCCTTTACTAGTTCCATTTGGACTTAGCTTAGTCTCTCCACATCTATCGATTGGTCTATTCATTTTCTTCTTCATCTTGGAGTTAGGGGCCGCTCTATACAAACGTATCCCTAAGGAAGAACGTCCCACTTTAAAGCAAATTTATATTTCTTCCACCCTTTCCATCTTAGGAACGATTGTGGGGGTATTAAATTATCGCTATATTCCAGAGCAATGGTTTTTCCTATTTGTGGGAATCGCTATGTTAGGTCTTACATGGTTCGCCTATTATGCGGGCAAGAAACGATCTGCTATGCGTGAATCTTGGACTGCTATTTGGCCATCCTTTTCCATATTGTTAGGGGCCTTAGGATTAGAAATTTCTTCCTATATTTATGGAGTTAAACGAAATTTCTCCTCTCCTTTTGAAAGAATGGTTCCTATGTTTACTGTCATCGGTGCCTTTGCCGGTACGATGGTATTATTCGTAGTAGAAAACCAATTCTCTCTAGCCTCTCTCATTGCCGCCGTAGGCTGTGCTTTTGGTGTTCGTCTATCTGGTACCTATCAATTCAGCAAAAATGGTAAATTTTCTTGGTTAATCATTGGTCTCACTGTACTCATTGTACTCTGTTTATACCTAGTTAGCCCTACACCAGTAGGCTTAGAAAGTGGTAGTCAACTATTACAAACACCAATTACACAATAATCACATATTCTTAGCCACGTATGTTACAAAGCTAAACAACAGAGGACAGTTGCTACATTCGCAACTGTCCTCTTCGTATATCTATTGTTGTGGAAAGGCTCCCACAAACTCCCAAACGCTCATATCCGGTAAGTGATTTTCTATATACATCCTTTGCAATGTATCCATACACCATGGTATAGTCACATACTTTTTCACATACATATAGTTATACCCATCTTTATCTAAAGCAATTTCTAGATTCAGTTGATCCGGGTGGTCTTCATCCATAATGGCTTGGACAAAGTGGCAGTTTTCTTTTGGGGAGTCCCAAAACAAACTGAAAAATACACGTTCATCTGCCACAATTTGATGTAGTACAGCTTCTACATCTGACCAAGTCCCTTGTTCATAGGTCTCCTCATCTGTAATAAGTCGAAACATTTATGCTTCTCCTTGTTCGATGCGGATTACATCACCAATCCGATGGCATAATTCATCCAATTGTTCTTGATCAGGACCTTCTGCCATGACGCGGATTAGAGGCTCTGTACCAGATGGACGCACTAAAATACGACCATTACTACCTAACTCTTCTTCCGCTTCACGAATGGCATCTTGAATAGCTGTATTCGTTTCCCAACCAGCCTTCGTCAACACTCGTACATTGACTAATAATTGAGGATACTTCGTCATCAAACCGGCTAATTCAGATAAAGATTTTCCTTTTTCTTTCATAATGGACAATGTTTGTACCGCTGTTAATAACCCGTCACCAGTACTATTATAGTCCAAGAAAATGACATGACCAGATTGTTCTCCACCAATAGAATAGCCTTCTGCTAACATTTTTTCTAATACATAGCGATCGCCCACAGCAGTAGAACATGTCTTCATGCCCAGCTCTTCTGCCGCTTTATGAAAGCCAATATTACTCATCACTGTGCCAACAATCATGTTATCTTTCAATTTGCCTTGCTCTTGTAAGTGCAAGCCACAGAGCAACATTATTTGGTCTCCATCTAAGACTTGTCCTTTTTCATCAACCATCAAACAACGATCTGCATCGCCATCGTTGGCGATACCAACATGAGCCCCCTCACGAAGCACCGCTGCTTGTAGCCCTTCTAAGTGTGTGGACCCAGCATTATCATTAATGTTTGTTCCATTTGGCTCTACATTGATGGCAATGACCTCCGCCCCTAATTGACGAAGGATCGTTGGCCCCACATAAGAAGCTGCTCCATGTGCACCATCATAAACTACCTTAAGTCCTTCTAGAGAAGCACTAGTAGATACCACAAAATCCACATATTCTTGTACCCATTCTTGGTGATATTGGATAGTTCCAATATCTCCTTTTGTAGGGCGTGGCAAGCAATCATCGGCACTGGATTTGCATAATTCTTCGATTTCATCTTCTACCGCATCTGGCAATTTAAATCCGTTTCCATCAAAGAATTTAATGCCATTATCTGGATATGGATTGTGCGAAGCAGAAATCACCACACCAGCTGTACATTCTTTTTGACGTACTAAATAGGCAATAGCCGGTGTCGGAGCTTCTCCTAAAACAATCACATCGCCACCAACCGCACAAATACCAGAGGCCAATGCACTTTCAAGCATACCTCCAGAAATACGTGTATCTCGTCCAATTAAAAATACTGGACGCTCTATGGATTGCCCAAAATAGGATGCTGCCGCACGGCCTAAATGATAGGCTAGTTCTGGCGTTAAGAATTCATTCACCAATCCGCGTACACCATCGGTCCCAAACAATCTACTCATGATTTTCTCCTTTCAAAGGGCTGTATCGATTCATAATTAATATGGCTGTTTCTGCGCCATCCAAGGCAGCACTCATGATACCGCCTGCATATCCGGCCCCCTCTCCAATAGGGTAGAATCCTTCTGTTGAGAGAGAGACTCTGTCTTCATCACGGAGCAAGCGAAGCGGTGCAGACGTTCTAGTTTCCACACCCGTCATGCACACTTGATCCCCATCAAATCCGTGAATACGACGACCAAAGTATGGCAATGCATCTGCTAATGTATCTGTTACGAAAGTAGGTAGACACTCTCGTATATCCGCTGGCGTCACACCAGGCTCATAACTATAGTGTTCTCGCTGTACATGATTATCAGCGGTGCGTTCTAAAAAATGACCCACTGTCTGTATCGGTGCATGATAATTGCGTCCCCCCAAGATGAAAGCCTTTTCTTCCCATTCTCGTTGGAAATCAATCCCCGCTAATGGATGTGCACCAAAATCTCTTGGGCCCACTGTGACTACTAAGGCACTATTCGCAATGCCACTATCACGAGCATATAAGCTCATACCATTTGTCACAACACCGCCCTCTTCAGAGGCACTAGCCACTACTTGCCCCCCTGGACACATACAAAAGCTATAACAAGATCTATCCTTCTCTTTATCATGGTAGACCAGTGAATATTCCGCAGCTCCTAAACCAATATCGGCGGAATGTACTCCATATTGTGAAGTGTCAATCACATCTTGGTCATGTTCAATTCGAACTCCGATGGCAAAGGATTTACCTTCCATCTGTACGCCTCTGTCATAGAGCATGCGATACGTATCACGAGCACTATGTCCAATACCACATAATACAATATCTGCTGGCAACGATTCTGTACCATTAATCGTCACTCCTGTAATACGATTGTTCTCTGTCATAATATCTGTCACATGTGCACCAAAGCGAACTTCCCCGCCCCAAGCAATAATTTGTTCGCGCATCGCTTTTACCATGTGCCGCAAAATATCTGTACCTACATGTGGTTTATGCTTATACAAAATCTCTTCAGGCGCACCAAATTCAACAAAATATGTAGCAATTTCATGCAAGCGTGGATGTGTGACACGGGTTGTCAATTTCCCATCAGAAAATGTGCCTGCTCCACCTTCACCAAATTGTACATTGGATTCCGGTTTAAAGATCCCTTGTTTCCAAAAGGCTTCTACATCTAATGTACGTTGATCTACATCTTGTCCACGTTCCAGCACGATGGGCCGATAACCCTCTCGCGCTAAATAGAACGCAGCTAACATCCCGGCTGGGCCAAAACCTACCACAACAGGTCTGTGTTGCATCAGTTCTGTCCCTAGCTGTATGGGCTCAGGAATTTCTGGTTCCATCAACGTAATATCTTTATGACGACTTAACTTTTTAAATACTTGATTTTCATTCTGCACTTCTAAAAACAATGTATACACGAAGGTAATATTCGGCTTTTTACGTGCATCTACAGCTCGACGTACCACATGGATCGTCTTGATTTGCCCCCGCAAAGGGCTATATTTTTTTACAATTAATTCTTCTAATCGCTCTGCCTCTTGTACGGGTATACGAAAATTAATGATACGTAACATATATCTCTCCTACATTTGTGGTGTAATCTCAACTTTGACAACTACTCTATCTGTACTAGTCGTCACACCGTCTGGTAGTACTAAACTATAATTACCTGAAAAGTTACCGGTAGCACCATTGACGTTAATATCTATCGTTTTAACTCCATCAATGGCATTCAATAAGGATTCTTTCCCTGTTATGGTCAATTCTTTTGGCTCCATATCAACTCGTTTCACAATATATCCAGCCGGTACAGTTCCTACTAAATTCGCTTGTATTGGCACCTTTTTATCCATCCGAATTCGCTCCAATTCATATTGGACTTGTGCAGATTTTGGTGTAATTGTTACCCCTTCTACAATGTTGCCCGCTGTATCAACCGCTAAAATATCGCCTACTTCTGTAAAGCTTTCACGGTGCTTATCTAAATTGGTTCGGATGACCGCATACGCTGCTTTTGACACCTGATGTGCCGGTCCTGCAATCGTCACGGTGGTAGGTATAATTTTCACATCTTTAATGGCAATATCATTCGGCACCGTGCCTAATGGCTGCATCTGTACCTGTAATTCTTTTACCATATATTCATCAACAGTAACTGTCACATTTTCTGGAGTCATACTATCGATATACGTTCCTGTAGGCGGAGTAAATTGAATGCTCACATTGTCTTGTCCTAGTCGAGCATCTTTCATATTTACATAAGCTTTTAAAATATTAGGGTTAATATCTAAAATCGCATTTCGAGGTCCATGTAAACGAACACGCACTTCTTTAGGAATACCTTCTACCAAATAGTTCTGATCTAAGTTTTGCACTTGTACCGGTACCGTATAGGCTACTTCAATGACCGGATTTTGATCCCGCATGACATAAAGCCAGACGATAATCGCACTAATTAGGCAAAGAATTTTAATACCCCAATTCTTTTTCCAACTCAAGATCCATTGCATCATTTACCTTCACCTCGCTTTATTTTAAGTAACGAACTCACAGCACTTGGTGTTGGTTCTAACAACGATAACATAATGGTGCGCAATGTATCTTCTGTAACACCACGGTGGATTTGTCCTCCTAAGGCATAGGAAATCTGACCAGTTTCTTCGCTGACAACAACCACTAAAGCATCACTTTCTTCACTTTGCCCCAATGCAGAACGATGTCGTGTTCCTAATTCTTTACTGACATCTCGATTTTGGCTCACAGGTAACAAGCTAGCTGCCGTTTCAATACGGCCATTTCGAATGATGACAGCCCCATCATGAAGGGGTGATTTAGGATAAAATATATTCATCAATAATTCACTTGTCACAAGACCATCAATTCGAGTTCCTTGCATGGACAACACATCTAATTTCATACGTCGCTCAAATACCATCAGGGCTCCAATTTTACGACGGGACATACTGCGACAAGCAATGACTACTTCTTTCACAATAGAGGTCAATTCCTCTTTGGAGATTTTCGATCGGGTGGAGAAAAAACCTCCTCCATTCCCTAATTGTTCCAATAATCTACGTAATTCTGGCTGGAATACGATGGGCAATGCAATCATCAAAACTGCCACACTCTGTTGTAAAATCCAACTGATTGCATGCAGACCGATGAAGTGCGCCACGATGTTAATCCCCACAAGAACAACGAGACCTTTCACAAGTCCTAACGCTCTTGTATTTTTAACCAGTCGATAGAGGTAATAAAATAAAATAGCTACAAATACAATATCTACTATGTCTAAAAAACGCAATGTTTCTAACGTCGTTTGTAGTTGAAATGGCATAGATATCCCTATCCTTTCTTATACAAAATAAGGGTACATGCTCATACATGTACCCTTTTATTGTATCCTATATCGGTATTTTTTTCTAGTAAACCTATATCTTATATATGGTAGGTTTCAATTAACACATCCATATTTCCACCACATACCATTCCTTCTTTGACTGCCACATCATCATTGAGATCTACATGGATACGACGAAATGATTCTTTCTGCTCCATCGCATCAAGAGCGCTCAATCGAATTTCGTTTTCTGCGCGCCCTCCGCCGATAGTCCCAAAAATAGATCCATCTGTGTGGACAATCATCGTAGTGCCTGCTTTACGAGGCGTGGATCCTTGTGTATGTAAAATCGTTGTCACTGCTAATGGTGTCGATGTATGTTTCTTTAAATATTCTACAAACTCATACTTCATCCTGATACCTCTTCGCTGATAAAAATTGTCCTTTTCGATGTCGTTCCACTGCTACATATTCGCTGACAATAGATAGTGCAATTTCTTCTGGAGTTTGTGCACCTATGTCAAGACCGATAGGACCATATAGTTGATTTACTTCCATATCGGTCCAACCTTCTTGTCGCAATACTTCAAAAGCATGATGAATGCGCTTATGGCTACCCATAACGCCCACATACGTTGGTAATACATGACGTACCTGGTGTAGACAGACACTATCGAATTCATGAGCTCTTGTAACCACCACAATCCCCGTATAAGAATCTAAGGGTAATCGCTCCTGTAATTCCTTAAAATCTAGATGAATTCGTTGTACTCGTGAATCGAAAAACTCTGATTTTAAATACTCTTTTCGATCATCCACGACTGTGACCCCGCACCCAATGAAGAGAAATTGATCCGCCACGCAACGGCTCACATGACCGGCCCCTAAAATTAAAATTTCAGGAGCTTTTTCTACAGGTTGCAAAAAGCATTCCATTTGTGCAATAGAAAATAATTGTGGTTGTATTCTTTCAGGCATAGTAAACCCTTCAATAGCCGTCCCATATAGAATATCACCAGTCTCGCTATAAACTACTTTATCACCCTGTCTTGCTCCTGATAAGACAGTGACAATGACAGATGGTTCATGATTCCCCATACGTTCGTATATTACATCAATTACATTCACTACATAACTCCTGTATTTGTTCAAATTCCCAGCTTGTGATGGCTTCCATTACACCACCACCAATAGCTAAGGCTTTATCTGAAATCGTAAAGCAATGGTTTTCCTCACATCTAGCATCTACATCTGCTAGCTTAAATTCTTTTGAGACCAATATG
Source organism: Veillonella sp. CHU740 (assembly GCF_003992055.1). GTDB lineage: Bacteria > Bacillota > Negativicutes > Veillonellales > Veillonellaceae > F0422. The sequence continues at coordinate 133,540 of NZ_RQVD01000004.1, read as the reverse complement.
TTCGAGGCCAAAATACCTCGCAATATACCTCGAATTTTAGATTTGATGGGTACTGTATCTACATGTCCGATGACGGATCCAGCCTCTACCATATCTCCAATATGACAATTCGCTACGAATAAGCCTTCTGCAGGTGCATGTATCACACGCTCATGAGTATATCCACCCACATTACCAGGAACTCCCGTATTCGCTATAGCAGTTCCTTCATATATGCAACGTCCTAAACTATGTCCGCGCATCGTTTCTATCACCACATGCACATCTTTGGGGGCAGAAAATCCAGGTCCACATCCAATGACTAGCTGTGCATCATCTTGCGCTGTACCTACATTGCGTTTCGCTAATATAGCATCCACCACTATAGTAGGCTGTATTGTCTTCAACACCTCTGCATAGGGTTCTGTCACAACAGGAATGGCCTCTCGTGTACTGAGTAAGTCCTGCACATGTTGTAACAATACATGTCGTGACCGCAATCTGTCTAGAATCATTTCACCACGATGCACTGCATTTCCATAGGATACTTCTCTTCGAATCATGGTAGGGATCGCAATTTCATTGACCACAACAGGATATCCTGCTCGCCATAACCGATAGATAATCCCTGATGCTATATCTCCACCACTACGGATGAGAACGATTGGTTTCATCATATCCTCCTTTGCGTACTATCCGCTCATAGTCTTCTTCTGTATCTATATCTACACCACTATGCCAAATTCTATCTGGTTCTACCCAAATATGCCTTACATAGGGGGCTCCCTCTCCTCGCAAGATGATGCGTCCTCCCTGATCTTCAGGAATCTGGCACAACGCATCTGCCCAATATCGCCCAAATAGAACGGGATTTCCTCGTTCTTGCTGGGGACCATACTGCGGTTGCAGAATGATCCTATCTGACTGAAAGCTCTCAAAGGCTCTACATACTGCATGTATGACCTGCACATCTAATAAAGGTTGATCGATGACACCACATAATATGCCTGAAAGCTTCTTACCCTCACGTTGTTCCCATTGTAATAAGGCCTCTACCCCCAATCGTATAGAGTGTCCTTGTCCCCACTCTGGATGTGCATTATACACAGGAATCATAGACTCTTGCGAAGCTGTAAGTTCCATCGTATTTGGCACTACAACAGCCAATGGGGCCATGACTGCATAGGTCGTTAATGCTCTCTCCAACAGTGTTTGCCCTTTATAAGGCAACCCTTGTTTAGGCCGTCCCATTCGCCTAGACAAGCCTGCTGCCAATACCACACAACCTAGGACCATGGTAACACCTGCCGTATACGAAACGTCTCTCTATATCCATCGACTAAGAGTACATACTGCAGTGGGACTCGTTGTAATATCGTTAAAAACTGTTCCACTAGTACCGCATCACTTTGGTCATAGCCAGTACAAACTATGACTTTATGGCCACGACTATATTGAAAGAGCCCTTTCTCATGTTCTATGAGTGTTACAAGATGCTCTGGCTGAATTATTTCCCCTGGTGCTCCATCGATGATACGATACACCTCTTCTATACGATGCACAACATCTTCTGTAATAGGAGCTCCCAAGGCTCGCAGATTCACGACGCCTATGGTCATCCGTGTTAGCTCAGGAATGACTGGTTCATGTGATTTTGGCGCTTTGATCCACTTTTTCTTGGCCCCATCTGCTTCTAGGACAATCATCCAATCTGGGTGCGCTCTATGTAACTCGTCCACCGTCCTAGGTTCCAATCCTACCACCTTATGACCTGCTAGACTCCTGAACCAAGCACCGATACGCTTCTCTTCTATCTGTTTTTGTACATAGGCACTACCCAGTAAGAAATCATCTCCATAATAGGGTTCCCAAGGCTGCACTTGCAAAGAACCCATTTTAGTGGTAGTGCTCACCATCGTAGGAATATGATGAAACACTCCATAGTTAGCTAGTTGAGATACTACTGTTGTTTTGCCACCGGCTCCTACGACGGAAATAATACCTGGCCCTGCTAAGCACTCCCAAAAGAGCTCTTCTTTCATATAGCACTCCTTATCTTTCCCAGAATCGGTTTATTTCTCCTGTAATGCTACATAGACACGTTCTGGAATCATTGGTAATGTAGTCACTTCTGCTCCTGTAGCATTCAGTATAGCCCCTTGTATAGCCGGACAAGATGTATTGATAACAACTTCACCAATCGATTTAATGCCATAGGCACCAGAAGGTTCATAGGATTCTACAAAATCTACATGGATGCGACCCGTATCAAGCCGTGTAGGCAATTTGTAATGCATGAAGTTGTTGGTCTCTAACACACCTCGAGAGGAATAGCGAATCTCTTCATACAAGGCCATACCAATCCCTTGTACAACGCCACCTTCTGTTTGCACCGTTGCCAAATTACGATTCACAACCGTACCACAATCAACCACTGCATAGAAATATTCCGGTGTGACTTTACCTGTTTCTGTGTCTACTTTCACTTCTGCAATGCCCACCATAAACGGTGGTGGAGATGTTTCACTACCCCATGTAGCCATCCCATTCAAATAATGACCAGAAGCGCCACTCACAAGCTTAGGAGCTAACTCTGCAGTCGTCATGGCATGATTACCATCTTCTGTCCATACACGCTCCCCATCAAAGGTTAATAGACTTGCTTCTACCTCTAGTACACGAGCAAATTCAGCAATAATTTTCTTTTTCAAATCTTCTGCTGCTAGTTTCGTCGCTGTTCCCGTTACATAGGTAGTACTGGATGCATACGAGCCTGGATCAAATGGCACCACATCGGTATCTGCTTCATAGACAACCATCATATCCATTGGGCACCCTAAGGTTTCACAAGCGATTTGTGCCAATGCCGTATTAGAACCTTGTCCCATATCAGTAGAACCAGTAAACAGCATATAACTTCCATCGTCTAACATACGAATTTCTACTGTCGCAGAGTCTACATTAGCAACGCCAGATCCTTGGAAGGCAAAGGCTACTCCTAAGCCACCTCGATACCGTTCATCGATTTCCCAAGATTTAGGGCGTTCATCCCACTTCGCCATTTCCTTTGCACGCTGAACCGCTTCTTTTAGTAAGCCAGATTCCAATATTTCACCTGGGTCATAGGATTGTGCCGTTTCGCCTACTTCAATTAAGTTTTTCAAACGCAACTCAATCTCGTCCACATCCATCTTCTTAGCCAATTTGGTGATTGCACATTCTAGTGGCCATAATGCTTCTGTGGCACCATACCCACGGAAAGCACCTCCTGGCATATGATTCGTATATACAATATTCGATTCATAGCGGATCGCTTTTGTCTTATTGTAAAGTGGTAAGGACTTATGTTCTCCTGCTGTAAACGTTGTCAGCGCATGTGTTCCATGAGCCCCTGCGTCTGATACAGCCACCATATCAATCACCTGAATGATGCCATCTTTGGTAGCCCCCACACGCACTTTCCAGTCCCTAGCATGACGGCTAGTAGAACAATTGTTAGCCTCATGACGATCATAAACGATGTAAGAAGGCTTTTTCAATGTCCATGTGACAAAGGCAGAAAATAACTCTGTACATCCTGTTTGTTTGGACCCAAATCCACCGCCAATACGAGGTTTAATCACTCGAATTTGTGATGCAGAAATACCTAAAGCTCGTGCTGCATGGCGTCGAATATGAAATGGTACTTGCGTAGAACTAGTAATCACTAATCGATTAAATTGATCGATCGTACAGAACGTTCTAAATGATTCCATAGCGGATTGCAATGTCGCTTGGTCAAAATAGGACTCTTCTACTACGTAATCACACTTAGCTAATTCCGCTTCTACATCGCCCACCACATGACTATAAGAACAAGCAATATTTCGTTTAGGATCTCCCCCTACAGGAAAATTATAGTGTAAATCTTCCTCAGGATGAATCACGCTAGGATGATCGATAGCTGTATGAATATCTAACACAGGCTCATATACTTCATACTTTACTTTAATTAATGGCATTGCCTTCAATGCAGTTCGTTCATCTACAGCAACCACAAGCGCTACTTCATCACCCACATACCGCACAATTTGATCTAAGATCAACATATCGTACGCAGATGGCTCAGGATAGCTTTGTCCTGCCAAGGTAAAGCGAGTCTTAGGCACGTCTTTATAGGTATAGATAGCCTCTACACCTGGTACTTTCATAGCCGCATCAATATTAATATCGACAATCTTTGCAAAGGCGTGAGGACTTCGCAATATTTTAATACATAACGCATTAGCGGGTATGAAATCTTCTGTGTAGGCTGCTTTCCCACTTAAAATGGTAGCAGAATCCTTTTTCTTGTAACTTTTACCTAAATGTTTCATATGGATTGGTCCCCTAAATATTTACGAATGCCTCGCATATGTGATTCATATCCAGTACAACGGCATAAATTATTATTTAAATAGGCTCGAATTTCATCATCCGTTGCATTCGGATGCTTACGACCTAAGGCAATGGCACTCATCATCATTCCCGTCGTACAGTACCCACATTGATCGGCCCCTTCTTCCGCTAAACAATCTGCTAGCTTAGCAGCCTCCTCTGCTACACCTTCGAGGGTGGTAATTTCATGACCTGGGGCTCTGAAAGTCGGATACGCACAGGATAATATAGGCTCTCCGTCTAACCACACTGTGCAAAGACCACAATTCGTCGTATCGCAGCCACAACGTACACTGTAAAAGCCTAAATTGCGTAATGTTTCCAATAAGGTTTCATCTGTTTCAATATATACCTTACGCTTTGCTCCATTAATTTGTAACATTATTTCCATGTGTCTACCTCTTTAACTAAACGTTTAAACATATTCTTTGCCATGCTTAAACGATACTCTGCACTTGCATGAGAATTACTTTGGAATGCTACCTCACCTTCAATAGCCTCAGCGGCTTCTTCTAGTGCATTCATTCCCTTTTCATTCAATATGTCACAAGCAGTTACCGCTCGTATTGGTTTCCCTGGGCGACAACCAATATAGACAGAATACCCACTGTCATCACGTCGAGCTGATCCCGTTAAGTACGGGAAATCAGAAGTAGATTTTCTAAGTGCTTCGATAGCCACTGGCACATCTTGTTTTGGTACGATAATTTCAATGAGCAAATCTCGTTTTCCATAGGATAGATATGCTTCTACAGACATACGTCCGCCTTCAAACAAACGCACCTCTGCTTTCAGGGCTAATAACAGAGGAATGATATCAGAAAATCCAAACCGTGCCGCTACAGATCCCCCCATCGTTGCCATATTTCTGAATTGAACACCTAAAATATCTTTCACAGCCTTTGGAAATGCTCCCTTCGCAAATGTTTGAAACGGTTCATATACCTCTACATCTCGCTGTGTAGCCATCGCCCCAATCCGAAACTCTGTAGCATCTTCTTCTATATATCGGAGACCCAATCCTGAAAGGTCAATGACCATCGGCCACTTACGGTTTCCCAATCGTGTCCAACAACCACCAGCCAATACAGGCGCCATTTTTTGTTTTATTAATAAAGCATGTGCTTCTTCCAAACTACTAGGTTGTTGCACTTGCGTAAACATGAGCATACCCATACCTCCTAATTTCAATATATTCTCACCTAATATATTACCATGTATTCCTTGCCTTTGCATATGAATTCTCTTACTAGTTATACGTCTTATTTATGAAAGTTCATAGTATTTTCATAGAATCATGATATCTTTATATGAATGCTCAGTCATTTTTATATTGATTTATATAAATCTATAGGTGTACAATACTAAGATATGAAAGTTTCCTTTCACAGGCAACATATATCATCTATCATTCTTAGGACGCAACAGCCATGACACAATTCGATTTACACGCATTAGCTGCACAATTACATATACCGGAAATTGGCGTTGCCCCTTGGCCATTGCCAATAGAAGCAAGCCACCATTTGGATACTCCCTATCCTTGCCCTTTTACAGCAGGTACCCTAGAAGAACGGTTACAAGGAAGTTCCACTATCGAATCAGCCCGGTCTGCCATTGTGTGCCTATTTCCCTACTATGTTCCCACAACAGATAGGACTAATCTGGCTCGTTATTGCTGGGGACAAGATTATCACCTTGTAGTACAGTCCTATTTAACAAAACTAGTACAGGCACTGCAGGAGAAGTATCCATTGGAGTCCTACGAAATTCATTGTGACACCTCCCCCTTAGCCGATCGCTATGTAGCCTATCTAGCAGGGCTCGGTTTCTATGGTTGGAACCAAACATTTATCCATCCTCGATGGGGATCCTATACAGTGATTGGTACCATATTAACGAGCCTAGAACTGCCGGCTGACACCCCTATGGAACAAACCTGTTTACAATGTGGGGCGTGCCTGCAAGCATGTCCTGGACAAGCCTTACAAGGTGATCACCTTGATTATAGAACTTGCAAAAGTTATCTCACCCAATGCAAAGGAGATCTCACTTCAAAGGAAGAAGCGATCATAGCAAAAACCCCTTTAGTATTTGGCTGTGATGTATGCCAAGAGGTCTGCCCACATAATCAGCAGATTCCGATGACCCCCATTCCTGAATTTCAATCGATCGAGCCTTATATTGATCCCTGTGCATTAGAAACAATGACTAATAAAGAATTCAAAGCTGCCTATGGACACAAAGCATGGGCTTGGCGTGGCAAAAAAATATTACTTCGCAATGATGCGATTATTAGAAAGGATTTTACATGACACAGCGAAATTCTATTTCACTATCATTAATTATTTTTCTCGGCCTCTTAACGGCCGTCACTCCCTTAGCTACGGATATGTATCTACCATCCTTGCCGATTATGCCAGGAGAGTTGCAAACATCAGCTTCTAACATTCAATTGACAATTGGCATTATGACTATCGGCATTGCCTTTGGGCAAATTTTTGCCGGACCGGTTAGTGATGTGATGGGCCGTAAAAAGCCTCTCATCATCGGCAATCTACTTTGTGTCATAGCTACCATTATATGCGCTTATGCGCCTAACATTGAAATTCTATTATTAGGTCGCTTTTTACAAGGTGTGACGGGGTCTTTTGGTGTAGTTATCTCCAAAGCCGTCGCACGAGACCATGCCTCAGGACCTGCTTTAATTAAGTTATTAGCATCCTTGATGATGGTCAACGGATTGGCACCTGTTATTGCCCCTTTATTAGGCGGTCAGATTCTAATCTATGAAACTTGGCGCTTCATCTTTATTGTCCTAGCTGGCTTCTCCTTGCTTCTCCTCATTGGATCTTTTCTCTTCACTGAAAGTCTCCCTCCTGCACAACGTGTGGAAGGTGGCCTTCAACAAGCGATTCACAATTATAAGACCTTATTGCGCGACAAAGCTTTTCTAGGACAATGCGGCATTCAATGTTTTGCCTTCGGTGCTTTTTTCTGCTATATCAGTGGTTCTTCCTTTGTATATCAGAATATTTTCCACCTAAATGCACAACAATTTAGTTATATTTTTGGGATTAATAGCTGTGGAATCATTCTAGCCAGTATGATTAGCTCTCGCTTGAGCAATGTGATCAAAGACTATCAACTATTATGCTACAGTTTATATATTCTTTTCTTTGGCTCTGCTCTATTCTTAGGGGCCATGGTTTTAGATATGCCATTCCTTGTGGTCACTACCATTCTCTTCTTTACAGTAGGTACCGTATCCTTATTTGGTGCTGCTAGTTTTTCTATGGCGATGTCAGAGTATGGACATCTTGCTGGAAGTGCCTCTGCCTTATTAGGTTTCTTTTCCATGGTATCTGCCGGCATCGTATCACCTATCGTAGGTATCGCAGGATCTCATACAGCCATTCCTATGGGAATCACCATGACTATATGCTCTGCCATTGCCTTATTGTGCTATTTTACATATGCGAAGCCAAGAACTCACTAATCGTCATTGTGTGTGCCTATGAAATCTTTTTTATTTACTGGTAAAGGAAAGAGCACGACATATTCCTCCGCAAACTGATCCTTCGGTAGGTTTGCTCCGGAACATGTCGTGCTCTTTTATGTTGCTATTATTTAGTAAGCTGAAATGCTATTAGATATTCTACGGCACATTGTCTTCCTTGGGCTGTCTAAACATGTTGCTCGTTTTACATTTGTGTAATGTATCTTCATGGAGTGCCAATAGATGTTCTACTGCACACTGTATTCCTTCGAGGTATCTGAACATGTGTGCTCTTTTATTTTTCCATTATTTAGTAAGATAAAATACTATTAGATATTCTACGGCACATTACATCCCTTGGGATGTCTAAACTTGTTGCTCCTTTTGCGTTTGTCTAATGTACTATTATAAAATGCGACTAGATTTTCTACGTATACTGTGTTCTTGGTTCTTGACCTAAGGGGATAAAAGTTTTATTCTATTACATATTACTGAATACTTTCATATTTCAATATAGGAGGAATACTATGTCTATGGAATTACGCAAGGTTGCGATTATTGGGACTGGTCATGTAGGTTCTCATGTGGCCTTTTCTCTTGCTACGCAAGGAGAGGTGGATCATTTATATATGGTAGATATTGATAAGGACAAGGCCATTGCGCAAGCGACGGATGTAAATGATGCGGTAAGCTATTTACCACATCGTGTGAAAGCTATCGCCTGTGAGCCGGAGGATATTGGTGACTGCGATGTGCTTGTCATCTCTGCCGGTCCTCTACCTACTCCAGAACAAGATCGCTTAGATACATTAGGTGCTACGGTAGAAGTGTTACGTGAATTCCTACCTCGTGTGAAAGCCTCTGGTTTTAATGGATTCATCGTCAGTATTTCCAACCCTGCTGATGTGGTAGCTGCCTATGTACAAGACTATTTAGGCTATCCTAAACATAAAATTATTTCTTCTGGTACATCCTTAGACTCTGCACGATTGCAACGTCTTGTATCCGAGCAAATCAACATACATCGACGATCTTTATCCTGCTATGCTATGGGCGAGCATGGTGGTAGCGCCATGGTACCTTGGTCTCATGTAACTGTATCAGGAAAACCTTTGAAAGAACTACAAAAGGAACTACCACACCGTTTCCCTACTTTTGATGAAAATGCCCTAGTTGAACAAATGAAGTATGGCGGGTACTTAGTTCTCATCGGAAAAGGATCCACAGAATTTGGCATCGCTGCTTCCGTGACAGAAATCATCCGAGCCTACTTTCACGACGAACAAAAAGTTCTCCCTCTCTCTTGCAAATTAGAAGGAGAATACGGTGAACATAACGTCTTCGCCTCCGTCCCTGCCATCATCGGTAAAAACGGCATCGAAGAAATTTTAGAACTACACCTAACACCAAACGAACAAGAAGCATTCCACGCATCTTGCGAACGCATCAGAGAATATATCAAACTAGCACACACACTATAACCATGAGCGACGCCATTACGAGTAGTAGTCTTTATGGCGTTCCTTGCTAGCTAAATTATACAAACACAAAAAGACCGCAACATATTTCTGAACAAACCTACCGAAGGATCAGTTTGAGAAGGAATATGTTGCGGTCTTCTATTTACTAATAAATGCGCCCCACGGACTACATAGCATCACAAGAAATAACCCTGAGCGTGTAACTACGAGTAGCAGCCTTGTGATATTTCTTATACCAAAATTAAACAAATGCAAAAAGAGCACGACATATTCCGGAGCAAACCTACCGAAAGGATCAGTTTGTGGAGGAATATGTCGTGCTCTTTCCTTTGCCTGCCCGTCTAAGAATATCACAGGCTACATAGCGTAATTACTTAGCGAACCATTTGTCATAAATTTTTTGGTACGTTCCATCTTCACGCATTTCTTTTAAAACACCATTTACTTTATCACGTAATGCTGTATTAGATTTATTGAAACCAAATACTGTGCCAGGAGCTTTTGTACCTTCACCTACTAATTTAAGATCTTTATCAGCACCTTGTTTTAAGTAGTACATAGCTACTGCTTGGTCAAGAATAGCACCATCAATAGTGCCTGCTTTCAACTCCATGAAGATATTGCTATTGGAATCCAATTCTTTTACATCTGTACCTGGAATTGCTTTTGCCATTTCTACAGGAACAGTACCGATTTGTACACCTACACGTTTATTAGCAAGATCATCCATTTTCTTGATATCTGTGTTATCTTTACGAACGATAGTAATGAAGCCACCTTCATTAAAATATGGATCAGAGAATGACAACGCTTGCTCACGTTCTGGTGTCGCATTAATACCCGCTGCAATCATATCAATATTGCCAGATTGTGTCGCTGGAATCAATGCATCAAAGCCCATGCTCACAAACTCAAGTTTCAAACCCAAACGCTTCGCTACTTCTTCACTTAAATCTACATCAAAGCCGATGTACTTATTGCTATTTTCTTCAGCAAACTCGAATGGAGGGAAAGTAGTTTCTGAACCTACTTTTAATACCCCTGGTGTTTGTGTTAATTGTGCTTCTTTTTTTGTATCGCTTCCACAACCAGCTAATAAACCAACGCCAAGAACAGCTGTACATAGGATTAATCCTAATTTCTTCATACCAAACATAATAACCTCCCATAGAAATATACAACTTCTTTGTTTATTTATACAAGATTATACCATAATCAAACAAAATTGCAAGACCTTTTTTACAAAAAATGTATTTTCTATATAACTATATATATCCACTCATAAGAAAGGCGCAGACATATTTCTGCGCCTTATATAGTATATTGAAAATTTTATAATTATAAGAAGTCTTTGATTTTATCTCGTTTACCACGATTTCTTAGTTTCGTTAACGCTTTTCCTTCGATTTGACGAATCCGTTCCCGGGTAACACTAAAGAATTGGCCTACCTCTTCTAATGTACGTGGTTTACCATCTTTCAAACCAAAACGAAGCTCCAATACTTGTTGTTCTCTTTCAGTAAGACATGTAAACACTTCTTTGATTTGTTCACGAAGTAAGATAAAGCTAGCTGCATCATCTGGTGCTACTGCATCTTTATCTTCCAAGAAGTCGCCCAAATGGGAATCTTCTTCTTCCCCGATTGGAGTTTCCAAAGACACTGGTTCTTGGGAAATTTTTTGGATTTCACGAACTCGCTCCACTGTGATTCCCATACCCTCAGCAATTTCTTCTGGACTTGGATCACGGCCCAAATCTTGTAATAATTGACGAGAAATACGAACTAATTTATTGATGGTTTCTACCATATGTACAGGTATACGAATCGTTCTCGCTTGGTCCGCAATAGCCCTTGTAATAGCTTGGCGAATCCACCATGTAGCATAGGTGGAGAATTTATACCCTTTTGTGTAGTCAAATTTATCGACTGCTTTAATAAGGCCTAAATTTCCCTCTTGGATTAAATCTAGGAATAACATACCACGACCTACATAGCGTTTTGCAATACTTACCACTAGACGTAAGTTAGCATCTATCAACTTTTGTTTTGCCGTATCACCTAAACGAACTTCTCGATACGTCGCATCTTCTTTAGCCCCAGCTTCGATTTGTTGTGCTAGAATAATTTCCTCATCACCAGACAACAAAGGTACACGACCAATTTCTTTTAAATACATCCGCACTGGATCATCAATATTCAAGCCTTCAGGAATAGACAAATCTAAGTTGATTTCTTTTCCTTCCTCTTCATCTTCCTCTGTGATATCGATATCGCTGCTCAAATGTTCAACATCTACATCAACTTCAATGTCCTCATCTAATAATTCTTCATTGATCGGCAGATCACCTTCAGAATCGTGATCATCCTCTTGCATCACTTCAATTCCTAAATTATTAAATACTGCATACATACCATCTAGTTGTTCAGCTGTTACTTCCACTTGCTCCGAAAGAGCATCAGAAATTTGTTTAGATGTAATAGCCCCTTCTTTCTTTGCTTTCTCCAATAGGATCGCTATAATTTCTTGCACTTGCGATTCTTTTTTCTTCTTTGCCACGATGCTCTTCCTTTCATTCTATGCGGACCACTGTTTAATTAATTCCTGTAAATCCTGACATATGCGTAATTCTTCTATAAATCTTGGATCATTGGATCGACTTAACTGATCCGCTAATCGACTATGTTCCTTATACTGATTGCGCAGTGATTTCAAACGTACACTGCGGATGAGTCCATGTAATATGTCTTCTCTCATCTCCCGTTCGATAAGAACAGACCACTTACCAAATAAGTGCCATGACTCTATATCTAACTGTGCTTCTAATGCCACCTCTGAAAGTTCTTCTCCACTTTCAACAATCTTTCCAATCCCTTTATAATACGTAATATTAAAAGGATTGGTTAAGTCCTCTTCACTAATGTATTGGTGCACTAGTGCATAGATATCCTTATCCCTACCTGCCCAATACAGCAGTTCCTCTTCATCGGTAAACGTTTCCTGTTTAGGCGCTTGCACCTGCTGTTTTACTTCTACTTTTCCCTGACGAGCAAACTGCCTAAAGTAGGTAAGAATCGTACTCACATCCATCCATAGTGGAAGGGCTAATGCTTTTAAATATTCCTCGCGTCGCACCTGACTTTCATGCCCTGCAATAAACGGAAATAGTTCTTCTAACACAGCCCGTTTTCCCTCTGGTGAATTCGTATCATGATGTATTAAACTTTCATTCAGTAAAAACTCAAAATCGCTAGGCGCTGCATCCACCAATTCTTGCCATGCCTGTGCCCCATGATTCTTAATATATTCGTCAGGATCCTTACCATCTGGCATAGATAAAACTTTCACTGAAAATTCTGTATTTTGCAGCAGTTCTATAGCACGCTTTGCCGCAGTGCGACCAGCTCCATCCATATCATAGGCCAATACAATTTCTTCAGCTTGACGCATTAATAAACGACCATGATCTTTTGTATAAGCCGTTCCCAAAGAGGCCACCACATTGGTAATGCCAGCATTGTGAGCACTCAGCACATCCATATACCCTTCAACAAGAATGGCTTGCTTTCTTTCTCGAATGGTACGATACGATTGATTAAACGCAAATAATAGATGACCCTTATTAAATATCTCTGACTCGGGAGAGTTTAAGTATTTGGGGTTACTGTCATCCAATACACGGCCTCCAAATCCTAATACGTGTCCTTTTGCATCCATAATAGGAAACATAACCCGTTTTCTATAATAGTCGTAGATTTTCTGCTGCTCATTCTTACGACACAATCCTAGTTCTACTAGGACATTGGCATCAATCCCACGCCCTGTAAAGGCATGATACAGTTTATCCCACCCATCTGGAGCAAAGCCAAGTCGAAACTTCTCTATAGTCTCCATCGTAAGACCTCTGCGCAACAAATACTCAAGGCCCTCCTTTCCTAATTCCGTTTTTACTAAGCAATTATGAAAGAACGTAGCTGCCAGTTCATTGACTTCATAGAGTAACTCTTTATGAGCCATGCGCTTTCGCTCTGCCGTAGATACATTGCGCTCTGGTAAGGCGATATTCGCACGATTCGCCAACCGCTCAATAGCTTCGGGGAATGTTAAGTTATCATATTTCATCAAAAAGCTAATGACATTACCTGATTCACGACAACCAAAGCAATAAAAAAAGCCCTTTTCAGGGGTCACACTAAAGGAAGGCGTCTTTTCATTATGAAATGGACAACAGCCCCAGTAATTTTTCCCCTTTTTCTTAAGTGAAATATGCTCAGAAATGACAGATACAATATCGTTAGCATCTTTGACTTGTTCAATTATTTCATCGCTAAAAAACTTGCTCATGTCATTCTCCTGAATTATCGACTACAGTGATTACAAAATTTTAATTTTCCCTACTTAATACTATTCTACATAAACAGAAAAACTCCTACTTGTGGTCCTTTCTTTTTCTTCACAATATATATGCAAAATTTATATACTCTGAAAAAAAAGAAGTTAGAGCAGCCGAAGCTGCTCCAACCACTTATGCAGATTATTTTTTTGCGTAATCTACGACTCGTGTTTCACGAATTACCACAACTTTTATTTGTCCTGGATATTCTAATTCGTTTTCAATGCGTTTTATGATATCACGCACTAATAAGTTAGCTTCTACATCATCTACCTTATCAGGTTTTACCATCACGCGGATCTCACGACCTGCTTGGATAGCAAAGCATTTTTCAACGCCTTCAAAGGATTCTGCAATTTCTTCTAACTTAGATAATCGTTTCAAATAATTTTCTAATGTTTCACGGCGTGCACCTGGACGTGCTGCAGAAATAGCATCTGCTGCTGCCACTAACACTGCCTCTACAGATTTGAACTCTTCATCACCATGATGAGCTCCGATACAGTTTTGTACCAATGCACTTTCATGATATTTCTTGGCGATATCTACACCGATTTCTACATGAGATCCTTCAATTTCATGAGTTAAGGCTTTACCAATATCATGTAACAAACCACCACGTTTAGCTAACACAACGTCACAGCCTAATTCTGCTGCCATCATGCCTGCCAAATGAGATACCTCAACAGAATGTTTTAACACATTCTGACCATAGCTTGTACGATATTTCAATCTGCCAAGCGTACGAATTACTTCTGGATGTAGACCGTGTACATCAGCTTCAAATGTAGCTTGTTCACCCGCCTCTTTGATTGTTGTTTCCACTTCGCGGCGAGCTTTCTCTACCATTTCTTCAATACGAGCTGGATGGATACGTCCATCTACAATCAATTTCTCCAATGCAATGCGAGCTACCTCGCGACGAATTGGATCAAATCCAGATAAGATAACAGCTTCTGGTGTATCATCAATAATTAAATCGATACCAGTCAGTGTTTCTAAAGCACGAATGTTTCGGCCTTCACGACCAATGATTCGGCCCTTCATTTCATCATTAGGTAATGTAACTACTGATACAGTAGATTCTGCTACATGATCAGCTGCACATCGTTGAATCGCCATAGAGATAATTTCTCTAGCATTTTTTTCTGCTTCTTCTTTTGCTTGTTGCTCTAATTCTTTGAGCATCACAGCAGTATCATGACGAATCTCTTGTTCCACTTTTGTAAGCAAAATTTGTTTTGCTTCATCAAAGGTTAAGCTAGAAATACGTTCTAACTCTTCCATTTGTTGTTGATGTAATGCTTCGATTTTTTCTTCTGCTTTTTCTAAATTGCGTTCCTTATGGTGTAAGGACTCTTCTTTGCGCTCGATACTATCAAGTTTTTTGTCCAATTGCTCTTCTTTTTGCAATATGCGTCGTTCAAGACGTTGTAACTCATTACGTCGATCCCGATTTTCTTTATCTACATCAGCGCGCAATTTGTGAATTTCTTCTTTTGCTTCCAGTAATGCTTCTTTTTTCTTAGACTCTGCTAAACGCTCTCCGTCTGCCACAATTCGTGCCGCTTCTGTCTCAGCCTTATTCAGCTTACCTTCTGCAATATTGCGTCGCAATAAATAGCCTACTCCAAGACCAACTAATACCATTACTACGGCAATAATGCTGTATTCTAAAATCGTTTTCACCTCCTACATGCATAAAAAAAGGAGAAGTCGATACATCCGCTTCCCCGGTTTCTCGCCCATTTTGCTTTTTTTTAATTTTATTTTGCTTATTATTAAGGCTATTATAATTGTAGTCCATACACAGTGGAATGTCAAGATAAAGCCCCTACTCAAGGTAGGGGCTCCATTCATAACATATACTTTGAATTGTACTTACAGCAAAACCTCTGTTCTTTAAAAAATAAATTATTTTTTTCTTGTTCAGCTTCTCCGCTTCGCCGTGCTCTATTGCTTCTAGTAAACTTTCATCAGAAATAGAAAATCGCTGGTCTAACAAATTGACAGCCACCGACCATTCATCATAGTCATCTAATATACAGGACACGTCCAACCCTCGTTCACGCATCTTTTCACGAATATAATAAGTACTATATTTTTCAGCCTCTATATACGATCGCAAAGCTTCTTCTGCTAGTTCATCATCATCCAAGTACGATAACTCTACTAATTTTTCTTCCACTTCTGTAATGAGTTCACTGGGTACGGACCTTTGTGACAATTTACGTCGTAATTCCAGAGTGCTTAAAGACCTGGGGCCCAATAAACGCAAAGCCTGATCTAAAGCACTAGAGAAATTCCAATCCTTATCACCACTTCTAGAGAATGCCATTATTCTATATCTGCTGCCACTATATCAGTGCCTGCATCGACTTCATCGTCATGTCCAAGTACATTCAATGGTTCCGCTGCTAATGTATCACGAATGATAGAGTCAATTTCTTGAGCAATTTGAGGGTTTTCTTTCAAGAATACTTTGGCTGCTTCTTTACCTTGACCCATACGTTCTCCATTATAGGAATACCAAGCACCAGACTTTTTGATGACTTCAATATTGGCACCGATGTCAATCAATGTACCTTCATAAGAAACTCCTTCCCCAAACATCAAATCAAATTCTGCTACTTTGAATGGAGGGGCTACTTTATTTTTCACAACTTTTACTTTTGTACGGTTACCAACATGTTCTTTCGCAGAAGTCAAAGCTTCCCCTTTGCGTACATCTAAACGGATAGTAGAGTAGAATTTTAAGGCACGACCACCCGTAGTTGTTTCTGGGTTACCAAACATAACGCCCACTTTTTCACGCAATTGGTTAATAAAGATAATAACTGTTCTAGTTTTACTGATGGAGCTTGTTAATTTACGTAATGCTTTACTCATCAAACGAGCATGCACACCTACGTGAGCATCAGTCATTTCACCATCAATCTCTACTTTAGGTGTTAAGGCCGCTACAGAGTCCACAACGATTAAATCTACTGCACCAGAGCGAACCAATGCCTCTGTAATTTCTAAGCCTTGTTCACCATTATCTGGTTGGGAAATCAACAAGCTATTGATATCTACGCCTAATTTTTTCGCATATACAGGGTCTAAGGCATGTTCCGCATCAATGAAGGCAACAACGCCACCATTGCGTTGTGCTTCCGCTGCTGCATGTAAAGCTACTGTAGTTTTACCAGAAGATTCTGGTCCATAGATCTCAATAATACGGCCTCGTGGGAATCCGCCTACACCAACCGCCAAATCTAAGGCCAATACGCCTGTAGAAATGACTTCAATGTTCATTTTATCCGCCGCTTCGCCCATGCGCATGATTGCACCTTGACCGAAATCTTTTTCAATTTGTTTTAAAGCCCCTTCTAAAGCTCTCATACGATCTTCTTGAGATCCACCTTTCATATCAATTGCTGCTTCTTTTGCTTTATCCTTTGCCATTGTTCTACCTTTCTATTAATTCTTTATATACATATTGAATCGCTCGTTCCGCTACACTGTTACGGATACTAGTACGATCCCCTATAAATATTTCTTTATGTACAGTAATACCTCGGGGCGTGCCAATACCAATATACACAAGACCTACTGGTTTTTCCTGACTACCACCACCTGGACCAGCTATCCCTGTGGTCGCAATTGCATAATCTGTACGTAATACACGAAATACACCTTCTACCATTTCTGTAGCTGTTTCTTCACTGACAGCACCATGTGTTGCCAATGTCTCCGATGATACGCCTAATACTTGTTCTTTCACCGAATTCGCATAGGAAATAATACCGCCCTGATAATAGCCACTGCTACCGCCTAAGTCAGTCAATGTTTTTCCTACTAGGCCGCCTGTACAAGATTCAGCAGTTCCTATGGTAATACCTGCTTCTAGAGCCACCTTGTGAAAGTTTTCCAACACCGATGTGTCTAAACTACGGATATTTTCCAAGCGTTCTAAGAGGATAGACCTCCATGGGCCTAGTTTTTCCTGACAGTCTGCTTTTGACTCCCCTTTTGCAGTTAAACGAATTTCAATATATCCTGATTTAATCAGTAGTGCTATGGTTGGGTTCTGCTGGTTCTGAATCAAATCTTGCAATAAAGTCTCTAATTGCATTTCACGATATCCATACACAGCATACCGTTCAGAATAAATCACCCCTTGCTGTCCAAAACGTTGTTCTAAAAAGGGACTCACACTTTCTTTGAAAGTTCCTTGTAATTCTGATGGCGGACCTGGTAACAAAATATATACCGTATTATCCTGTTCCACTACCACTGCTGGTGCTACCCCTACTGGATTGTGTAGTACCTGTGCCCCTTTTGGTAAATACCGATCTCGGTCAGATTCGTAAGGTTTTACCCGTCCTTGGTTCTCATAAAAGGAATCTACCTCACGACCTGCTTCTTCGTGAAATACCAAAGGCAATCCCAAGGCATCTGCCAAAGCTTTTCGAGTAATATCTCCTTGGGTAGCTCCTAAGCCTCCAGAACTGATCACAATATCTGCTCGTTTCCCTGCTTGTTGAAATACTTCTTTCATGCGATTAGGATTATCACCCACCGTCGTTTGGTATGATACAGAGTATCCCCGATTGTTCAGTTCTTCGCTGAGCCACTTTACATTTGTATTGACAATATGTCCTAGCAATATTTCTGATCCTGTAGAGATTAATTCTACGATCATGCTATCACCATCCTATACAGTTTCTACTACCACGTCATAAGCAAAACCTTGTGATACTTTTACCGTCACAATATCGCCTTCAGACAGTCCTGTTACATCTTCTACATACATGTTGCCATCCACATCGGGAGCCTGCATTTGCAAACGACCACGGGCTAGGAATTTTCCCGGTTCCACTTCATCGATAGATTCTATCATACCTTGATGAATCGTTCCCTCCAAGTCGCGATTATGTTCCTCTGAAACTTGTGCTTGAATGGCCATTAATGTATGGTACCGTTCTTCTTTCACTTCCTCTGGAATCTGCTCATCCATCATACCTGCTGGTGTACCATCCTCTTGAGAATACGTAAATACCCCCATGTGATCAAATCGGATATCTTTTACAAAATCTGCCAATTCTTGGAATTGTTCTTCTGTTTCCCCAGGGAACCCTACGATTAGAGATGTGCGTAGTGTAATATGCTCACTGCGATTGCGGATTTTATGTAACAAGGCTACAATGTTTTCCCGTGTATCTTTACGATTCATGCGTTGCAACACAGTATTGTTAATATGCTGTAGTGGCATATCGATATATTTACACACCTTTGGTTCCGTCATGATTGTTTCTAACAATTCATCAGAGAAATGTTTAGGATATAAGTACAACATACGAATCCATTCGATACCTTCAATTTTTGCCAATCGTTTCAACAACTCTGAAAGTAATGGATTACCATTGTTCAAATCTGCGCCATAGTAGGTAGTATCTTGAGCAATCAACACCACTTCTTTCACACCTGCTTCTGCCAACTGTTGCACTTCTCGTTCAATGGACTCTATAGAACGACTACGGTAAGCCCCACGTACCTTAGGAATGATACAGAAAGTACAACCATTATTACATCCTTCAGAAATTTTTACATATGCACTGTAGTCCGGTGTGGTCATCATCCGTGGCATACCTTCATCATACATATTTGTCATACTATCCATGATACAAATACGTTGACCATTTTGAATAGCCTCCACAGCTTCCATAATACGATTCCAAGATCCTGTACCAATGAGGGCATCAATTTCTGGAATTTCTGTAAACAATTCTTCTTGGTATTGCTGACTTAAACAGCCCGCCACGATAAGACCTTTACAGTCTCCATATTGCTTGTATTGACCAGCCTCTAATATAGTATTAATCGATTCTTCTTTTGCTTTCTCGATAAATGTGCATGTGTTGATAATAATAATTTCTGCTTTTTCTAACTCTTCTGTGATTTCATAGCCATTATCTTGTAAAGCTCCTAGCATCACCTCTGTATCCACCAAATTCTTGGCGCAACCTAAACTAATATAACCTAACAACTTACTCATGGTGTATCCTTTCTAAAACGCACTTGTCGTATCCATTCTCGTAATAATTTTGTTTCCTCTGCCTGTGCAATACCACCGGTCCACAATACTAACGGATTCCCTTGCCTATCCTTATGAGATGCCATTGTATTTATCGTTGCTATATAATGCACATCGTTATCTTTCCATATGGCTTGTAGTCGCTCTGAAAGCAACCATGTAATAAAGGCTTTACTTTCACTTTCATTCGTAGTGCCTTTCAAAATGGCAACCCCCATCATATCATAGGGCGTACCCTCTCTAGGATAGAGTATAGTCAGAGGATATTTATGAACTTCATATAATTTGGCATCAGAATATCTACCAACGCCAATGTCAACATCACCGATAGCTGCCATACGCACAGGAGATGGTAATTCCTTTGTATACTGCACAATGTGCGGTCGCAAACTGTCAAAGTACGATATAGCTCCTTCTTGTCCATAAATACCACCAAAGGTATTTAGCAATGTAATTGCCCGTTCATCAGCCACAAAGTCTGTCACTGCAATGCGCCAAGGCCCTGTATAGGCCAAAGAAAACCATGTATTGACGTATTTTCCTTTAGCATTATAAAAATCATTATGGACTGCAAATACATACGGATCATACCATATCCCCACCCACTGTTCATTGGTCCCATGAAAAGTAGCCTCTACATTTTGGGTAATATCAGCAGGCAATCTATGAAACGCTCCATGAGTAACACCTTGTCCTAGATTAGGCACTGTAGAGATAACTAGATCACCTTGTTGCTCTCCTTCTGGCAAAGCTAGTCGAGTCCCCATTTGCTTTTGGCCTATAGGAATCATATGCACTTTGACTTGTGCTTCCTTTTCATAGGCTCTTCCAATAGCCATCATCAAATCAGGATCACCATCTGTATATACAGTCAGTTCCGACCGAGTTGGTACTACCAAATGATCTGCAGCGGCTTGCTTCATCTCACTTAGCCATAGACCTGCTCCAAAGAGTCCTCCCAAGACTGCTATAAAGATACACACCAACCGCACTCGTTTCATAGATTCACCCCCTTATAAGTATTAGCGACACATATCTGAAATTCCTCTATTTTTACTTCTTCTTTTTCCTGACACCTATACCAATTTTAGAACCACTATTTTTCTTTTGTCCCCCTTTAGACATTCCTTTTCGAGACCCTCCACTACCAGCATGTTTCCCTTCATGCAAAGTTTGTTGCTGTCTTGATGTGGATGAATTTCTCTTAATGTATCTAGGCGGAATTAAACAAAGTGGCCCAAACCCAATTAAATCTCTTCGATTCGCTTTCAGCAAGGCTTCTTTGACAAGATCGTAATTTTCTTCTCGTTTATATTGCATCAATGCCCGTTGCATAGCTTTATCTCTACCTTTTTTAGCTACATACACAGGCTCACCTGTAAGAGGATTAATCCCTGTGTAATACATGGCAGTCGATAAGCTACCTGGTGTAGGAATGAAATCTTGTACCTGTTCTGGCGTCATATTTTGATCACGTAAAAATTCAGCTAATTCAATAGCATCCTCTAAGGTACATCCTGGATGAGAGCTCATAAAATAAGGCACCAAAAATTGTTGTTTACCTAATTTACGATTCGCCTCATCAAACCAAGATTTAAATTTTAAAAAGTAACTTTTATTCGCTTTTCCCATAATTGTCGTCACATGTTCTGACACATGTTCCGGGGCCACCTTAAGTTGACCACTTACATGGTGCTCGCACAGTTCTTTTACGAACTCTTTATTATTATCATCTAGTACATAGTCATAGCGAAGTCCAGAACGAACAAATACTTTCTTCACACCTTTTACGTTACGGACCTTACGCAAAATGCTCACATAGTCATCATGATTTGTATTTAATTGAGGACATGCTTTGGGCGCTGCGCATGTTTTTCCTTTACAAGCTCCTACTTTCAATTGTTTTTCACAGGCTACATGACGAAAGTTTGCGGTAGGTCCTCCTACATCATGGATGTATCCTTTAAACCCATCCATCGTCGTCATTCGCTTTGCTTCCTCTACAATAGATTCATGACTACGATTTTGAATGATTCGTCCTTGATGGCTTGTGATGGCACAGAAGGAGCAGCTGCCAAAACAGCCACGATGACTGGTGATACTAAACTGCACTTCTGCCAAAGCTGGTACTCCACCAGCCGCGTCGTACATAGGATGCCACTTTCTTGTATACGGCAAACTATACACATGATCCATCTCTTCTTGTGTGAGAGGTAAGGCTGGGCTATTTTGTATTACATATCGATTGCCATGACCTTGTGCAACAGCTTTTCCATAGTATGGATCTTGTTCATCAAATTGTATTTTAAACGCCTTTGCAAAGATATTTTTATCTGTGGAAATAGCTTCATAAGAAGGACATTCAATGGCTCCTTCTGGGACTTCATTGTCCACATAGCAAATACCTTTGATAGTCGGCAATTGTTTACCAAGTTTATCTGTATCCAATGCCTCTGCTAAGGCAACAATTTGCTTTTCACCCATCCCGTAAATAAGGACATCGGCCTTGCTATCAATGAGCACTGATCGCCGCACTGTATCTGACCAATAATCATAATGTGCAAATCGTCGCAAACTCGCCTCGATACCACCGATAACAATCGGCACACCTTTGAAAGCTTCTCGCATACGGTTTGCATATACTACCGTTGCTCGATCTGGTCGACGTCCTGATTCCCCTCCCGGAGAATAGCCATCATCACGGCGATGCTTTTTGGCTGCCGTAAATTTATTGAGCATACTATCTAAATTGCCTGCTGTTACCAAAGATGCTAATCTTGGTTTTCCCAACACTTTAAATGCATTCACATCATTCCAATCGGGCTGAGCTATGATTCCCACTCGATATCCATGGGATTCTAATAATCTACCAATCACAGTCGGTGCAAACGAAGGATGATCTACATAGGCATCACCACTAATAATGACAAAGTCTAACTCTGCCCACCCTCGTGCATCCATTTCTGCTTTCGTAGTAATTAAATATTGTTCTTTCATACGATTCCTTATACTGTATTACACGAAAAATAGCCAACCTAGGAAAAGGATAATGATGAGAACCAAGACCGCTAGAATAATACGTTCCTTCATCAATGTACGTTGTCTTCTCGCCCGTCTTCCTTGGTACGTCAATCGTTGCTTTGGCTCTTCTAATATATCTTGTTCCCGCCCTATATCTGACTTATCTTGTCCCTTAGCAGATACTCTTCGTTTAGGAATCGTTAATGATTCACCAATACTATTTTTAAAAGCATCTACCATTCTTCGACTATCAATTCCTAAAAATTCACTATAGTTTTTGATAAAGCCTTTTGTATAAATACTTCCTGGTATGTAGTTGAATTCATTATGTTCCAACGCATGAAGGTAAGCTACTTTTATATGTAATACATCTTCTACTTGTTCTAATGTGAATCCGCGTCGTTGACGCTCTCGTCTAAGTTCTTCGCCAATCGATGCCATAGAACCTCCTATACATATAGGTGCCATCTACATAACGCAAATGGCACACTACTCTAATCTACTGTAAAATTGGGGAAATATAATTCTCGAATTTGATCTTCTCCCATTAATATATCTCGACCTTTACTACTATTCGTAGGTGGTCCAATAATCTTCATATCTTGCATCGTATCGATCAAACGACCAGCCCTGGAAAAGCCTACACGCAATCTACGTTGCAAAATAGAAGCAGAAGCACTTCGCTGTTCCAACACAATTTGTACAGCTCGTTCTAACAGTTCATCCTGCTCTTCATCAGTGCTCACAGCATCTGAAGTTTCAGCACCTCTATCTGTTTCAGCCATCATAGCCTCATCATATTCAGGTTGCCCTTGGCCTTTCACAAAAGCAATCAATTCTTCTACTTCCTCATCAGAAATAAAAGCACCTTGGATCCGAATTGGCTTATTCGCTCCAATTGGATTGAACAACATATCCCCACGACCTAAGAGGCGTTCTGCCCCCGCTTGGTCAAGAATGGTACGAGAATCGATTTGAGTGGCCACTGTGAAAGCAATACGGCTCGGCACATTAGCTTTAATTTTACCTGTAATCACATCTACCGACGGTCGCTGCGTTGCCAATACCATGTGGATACCTGCAGCACGTGCTTTGGCAGCCAAACGATCAATAGACTCTTCCACATCAGGATTTGTCATCATCAAGTCCGCTAATTCGTCGATAATAATTAAAATTAATGGCATTGCTTTGGTTGGGTTTTGTTTATTATAGCTTGCCACATTACGTACACCAGCAGTAGCCAATGTCATATAACGAGCATCCATTTCACGGACCGCCCAGCGAAGCACTGCAGCAGCCTTATTCATATCTGTCACTACGGGCAGCATCAAATGAGGAATGCCATTATATACAGATAATTCAACCATTTTAGGATCTACTAAAATCAACTTTACTTCATCAGGCTTGCGGCTAAACAAGATACTAGAAATCAGTGTGTTCACACAAACCGATTTACCAGATCCTGTAGAACCTGCTACCAATAAATGAGGCATTTTAGCCAAGTCCGTTATAACCGGCATATCCGCAATATCTTTACCAAGGCCTACCGGAATACCACCACTGGCTTGTTGAAACTCTTCGCAGTCAAGTACATCTCGTAAATGTACAGCTGATACATTTTTATTTGGAATCTCAATACCCACTGCAGACTTTCCTGGTATAGGTGCTTCCATACGAATATCAACAGCGGCTAAGCTCATTTTCAGATCATCTTGTAATCCCATAATACGACTTACTTTTGTCCCTTTTGCTGGCTCTAATTCATAGCGGGTCACCGTAGGGCCTTGCGTAGCATTGACAACCTTTGCGGTAATGCCAAAATTATCTAATGTTTCTTCCAATAATACCGCATTATGCGCCACTTCTTCACTTGTGACAGGGTTTGATTTTCCTTGTGAAAGCATCGTTAACGGAGGGTATTGGTATGGCTTTTCAATCGTCCGTGGACGAGCCACTCCATCTGTATTCACCGCTACAGCAGCAGTATCCTCTTTTGTTGTTTCTATCGTTGGCACTTCCACCAAAGGCTCTACATAATTTGTAGTCTGTAAAAATGATGGCGGAGTGATAGGATCTAATGTCGTAGATCTCTCTGTTCCATACGGTTCTTCATCTACATCGGTGCTATAGATATCTCCTGATGTATCATTTGATGAGAAATCATCTGTAACTTCATCTTCACGAGGTTCCAATTCAGGAATATAGCTATCTTCATCATCGTCTTCCACAGGATTAGGAGCCATTATTACTTCTGTATTAGACTGCATTGGTTCTACTGTAGCAGTATCCTCTATACTTCCATCACCATGTTCTGCCAACTCCACTACAGTCGTAACTGACGTACTATCAGCATCTTCTGCCTCTATACCTACAGATCCTTCGGATTCTAGATCAAACGTTGTATCTTTGTCTTTAGGGTAACGCATATCCTTTTCACGGTCATAGGCTTTACGACGTTCTTCACGCCATTCTTCTTTCCATTCATGTACTTGCTCACGAATAGCCGTCGCTGTTTCACTTGCCTTTTCTTGCGCTATTTCCAACCCTATACTAGCTGTGTCTTTCGCTTTATGAAGGCCCTGGCGAAGGGATAACCTAGTCACCCCAAGTATACATAATATGGCAATAACAGCCGTTACAAAAATGCCAGCCATATCACCTAAGATCTTTCTGAATAGCATTCCAAAGAGGCCCCCTATGACGCCTCCATTATCTGCTAATGCAGTGGTTGCTAACTCATCACCAGCAGGTACTTTCCACAATACCATTTGCACCATAACCACTAGCACTACAACTGTATATAAAAGACCTTTTCTCGTAACAGAAGCTAGTTTTCCTTTATATAACCAGCACCAGCCATTGTAGAGAAGCCATACTGCTACAGCCCATCCACCTAGGCCGAACCCATAGGTAAAAATACCGCTAATGACACTTCCCAAGGTGCCTGTATCGACGCCCATCATACCGATGAGGCCTACAATAGCAAAAGCCATCACTAGGAGCCCCTTTATTTCTGTACGATTCGCAGGCTTCACGTTGCTTGAAGCACTCTTACGTTCCGTCTTAGAGGTTCTTCCTGTGCTCGCTCGTTTCGATTGTATCTTCTGTTTGCCTTTCTTTTCCTCAGCCATATTACACTCCACATTTCCGTTCCTATCATATACCTTAGCACTTAATTATACCATTTTCACCTATGAAAGTATATCGAAAAACCTCAACATTAGTTGGTACAAATACATTTCCAGAGAGTTTATATTATTTCGATTGTTTCCTATCTTCCCATTGTTCAATTAACGCCCTTTCACAGCCACGGTCCAATGGAGTATACATCGTTTCACCTGCTAAATTATCCGGCAAATATTGTTGCTGTACATACCCATTCGGATAGTCTTGTGCATACCGATAACCTATACCATGCCCTAACCGTTTAGCCCCGCCATAATGGGCATCTCGCAAATGCATCGGTACCTCTCCCTGTTCCTTATGCCGTACCACTTGTATGGCCCTATCAATCCCCACATAGGCAGAGTTACTCTTCGGTGCTAATGCAATATACAACGCTGCTTCCGACAAAATGATCCGTGCTTCTGGAAGTCCTACCATTTGTGCGGCTTGCGCTGCTGCATTAGCCACTACCAACGCCTGTGGATCTGCTAAGCCTACATCTTCCGCCGCACAAATAATGATGCGCCGCGCAATAAATACTGGATCTTCCCCAGCCTCAATCATGCGTGCTAGATAATACAATACTGCATCTGGATCAGAACCTCGCATACTCTTAATAAAAGCAGAGATTACATCATAATGGTTATCACCTTTTTTATCATACCGGTATACCCTACGACCTAACACCTTCTCAAGTATGTCTACAGTAATTTCTCCTTGAGTTCGAACCATAGCCCCCACTTGTTCCAAAATATTCAAGGCCATGCGAGCATCTCCATCTACAAAACGTCCTATATCTTCCAACAGTTCGTCTGTAGCAACAATCTCTTTCTTGCCTAGACCATATTCTGTATCTGTCAATGCTCGTCGTAAAATAGCTACTAAGGCCATGGGTTGTAATCGTTCTAACGTAATCAATCGCAAACGAGATAATAGGGGGCGATTTACTTCAAAAAAAGGATTTTCTGTAGTTGCTCCGATCAAAATAATTTGTCCGCTTTCTACGGAAGGTAACAATACATCTTGCTGACTTTTATTAAAGCGATGAATTTCATCTAAAAATAAAATCGTTCGCTGCTGTAAGGAGTTACGAAACCGTACCGCTTCTTCTATTGTGCTTCGCAATTCTCCAATCCCAACATTTGTCGCATTGAGCATAACAAATCGACTGCTAGTTAATTCTGAGATAATCTTAGCTAGTGTTGTTTTCCCTGTTCCCGATGGCCCATACAGTAGTAGTGATGGCACTGTATCTTCTTCAATCATAGAGCGAAGGAATGTCCCTTCACCTACTACTTTCTCTTGTCCAAAAAAATGATCTAACGTCCTTGGACGCATGCGTACTGCCAACGGCTCAAAGGGATCCACCGATTCTATATTCTCAAACAAATTCATCTTCACACCTCCCTATTTAAAGTTTTTCGTAGTATTTCAAAACTGCTATTTTACAAACACAATCATAAAAAACTCAAACATACATACCTTTATTATCTGTACTTTCATTATACAATTATCTAGTTGTATAGTCTATATGTTCTTATTAATGCAAAAAAAATAAACCACCATCAGGCGGTTATATAAAAGCCCCACTATGCCGTATCCATACCGTGTTTTGATCCTGCAAAGGCAGGTGGGTTTCCTCCTCGTAAGTTTACAGTCCTCGTAGAGGCAGAGCGCCCTTACAAGAGCGAGAATCCCTAAATTAAAATGTTGGCTCAAAACTGCGATATAACACGCACATAGCAGGAATTTCTTTACCCATAGTATAGCAGAAAGGAACGGCCATTTCAAGAAGAAATACACCGTTCCTTTCCTTACAAGTATAACAATTTTCTATTGGACAAATTCGATTATACTAATTTTTCTTTTGTCACATCTGTTTTGATGTGTAATTCGCGCAATTGTTTAGGCGCTACTTCAGATGGAGCTTGGCTCATCAAGTCCGATGCACTTTGTGTTTTAGGGAATGCAATCACATCACGGATGGATTGACGTTTCGCCATCAACATAACAAGACGGTCTAAACCAAAGGCACAACCACCATGTGGAGGCGCACCATATTCAAAAGCATCTAACATAAAGCCGAATTTAGAACGACTTTCTTCTGTGCTTAAGCCGATCGCATTGAATACTTTTTCTTGTACATCAGATTGGTAAATACGGATGGAACCACCACCGATTTCAACGCCATTCAATACCATGTCATAGGCAATGGCTTTTACAGCGCCTGGATCTGTAGCTAATAATTCCATGTCTTCTTCACGTGGAGATGTGAATGGATGATGCATCGCTACGAAACGTTTATCTTCTTCATCGTATTCAAACATAGGGAAATCTGTTACCCACAAGAAGGCTAATTTATTTTCATCAATTAAGCCACGACGTTTACCCATTTCTAGGCGTAATTCACCAAGAGCTTTTGCTACTGTAGCTGGTTTATCAGCAATCATCAATACCAAGTCACCTGGCTCTGCATTCATTGTTGCACCAATGTTGCGAACTGTATCTTCCCCTAGGAATTTCATGATTTGAGATTTGATTGTGCCATCTTCATTGAAGCAAGCCCAAGCCAAACCTTTGGCACCATAGATGCCTACAAAGTTTGTCAAATCATCTAATTCACGACGTGGAATACCTGCATAGCCTTTTACCACGATACCTTTTACTTGACCGCCATTGTCGATAACAGAACGGAATACTTTGAACTCTGTATCTTTCACACAGTCTGTTACATCTGTGAAAGTCATGTCAAAACGGATATCTGGCTTGTCGGAACCGTATAAGTTCATCGCATCATCCCAAGTCATGCGAGGCATTGGCAATGGAATCTCAACATCTTGTGCCGCTTTGAATACATGGGCAATCATTTGCTCTTGCATATTCAAAATTTGTTCTTGATCCATGAAGCTCATTTCAATATCGAGCTGTGTAAATTCAGGTTGACGGTCTGCACGCAAATCTTCGTCACGGAAACAACGTACGATTTGGAAATATCTTTCATAGCCAGCTACCATCAAAATTTGTTTAAAAATTTGTGGAGATTGTGGCAATGCATAGAATGTGCCAGGGTTCACACGAGATGGAACTAAGTAGTCACGTGCCCCTTCTGGTGTACTTTTTGTCAACATAGGTGTTTCAATTTCCAAGAACCCATTATTATCAAAGAAGTCACGCATTGCTTTTGTCACTTTGTGACGCAAAATCAAGTTCGCTTGCATTTCTGGACGGCGAAGATCTAAATAACGATATTTTAAACGAATATTTTCATCTACATCGATATTATCTTGGATATAGAATGGAGGTGTTTTCGCTGCATTCAATACGCGCAACTCTTCGCAGTACATTTCAAACTTACCAGTTGGCAAGTTTGGATTCACAGCCGCTGCATCACGTTCTGTAATCGTGCCACGTACGCACAATACATATTCGTTACGTACATCTTCTGCTTTATGGAAAGAGTCCATATTGTGATCTGGAGATGCCACGATTTGCACCACCCCAGAGCGATCACGCAAATCAATAAAAATCAACCCACCATGGTCACGACGGCGCTCTACCCAACCGCAAAGTACCACTTCTGTTCCCACTTGTTCTGCACCGATTAACCCACAATGGTGAGTACGGTGTAAACCTTTCATAGTTTCCATTCTAATTTCCTTTCACTAATTCAGTTATACGGTTTGTAATCTCAGCTAAGGATACTGTTTCTTGTTCAGACGTATCCATATATTTTAAGATGACTTTACCTTCAGCTAATTCATTATCACCAATTATAATAACATATTTTGCGTTAATTTTGTTAGCATACTTCATTTGACTCTTCATAGATTTACCAGAGCCTTCCATTTCTGCTTTCACATAGGCATTGCGCAAGGCATTTGTAATTCTGAAAGCTTCCTTCTGTGCCATTTCACCTAAGGCTACTACAAAGACAGAATCTTCTTGTTGTTGCTCTGGCAACAAACCTTGTTTTTCTAGAGCCAATAACAAGCGCTCCATCCCCATCGCAAACCCTACAGCTGGTGTATGTGGACCATCTAGTTCTTCTACTAGACCATCGTAACGACCACCACCTGCAACAGCACTTTGCGATCCTAATGGAGTATACTGTACTTCAAAGGCAGTTTTTGTATAATAGTCTAAACCACGAACTAGGCGTGGATTTAAGGTAAACTTCTCTCCTGCTGCCGTCAAATATTCTTTTACATGATGGAAGTGATCTTGACACTCTTCACATAGATTATCGCTTAACTCTGGTACACCCACCGCTAACTGTTGGCATTTTTCTTCTTTGCAATCAAGAATGCGCAATGGATTTTTGTACAAACGACTTTGGCAAAGTTCACATAATTCTTCTTTTTTAGGCTCAAAGAAAGCAATTAATTTTTCTCTGTATGCAGGGCGGCATGTTGGGCACCCTACAGAGTTCACTTCTACATTTAAATCTTTTAAACCTAAATCACGCAATAGTTGCAATACTAAAGAGATACATTCCGCATCAGCACTTGGCGCTTGTGTACCCAATAGTTCTACCCCAAATTGGTGGAATTGACGATAGCGTCCTGCTTGTGGCTTATCATGGCGGAACATAGGCCCAATATAGAACCATTTTGTAATAGATTCTTGACCATAAATTTTATTTTCTAAATAGGCACGTACTGCCGAAGCCGTTCCTTCTGGTCGTAATGTGTAGGATTGATCTTTTTTATCCCCTGTTGGAAAGGAGTACATTTCTTTTTGCACGATATCTGTAGTTTCCCCAATACCACGCAAAAATAAGCCTGTTTCTTCAAACATAGGTGTACGAACTTCTTCAAATCCGTAAGTCTTACATAATCGACGAATTGTATTTTCAATATAATACCAATTGCCAAGAACACTTGGTAATAAATCTTGTGTTCCTCTTGGTTTTTGAATAGCCACTAGCTGTCCCTCCAATGTTCTTTACTTAATGTATTACGTTTTTCCAATAACCGATTCATGTCTTGTATATATGTATCTACATCTTTCGGCATATATTGTTTCTTTTGTCTAAAATCTTGACCACCAATCCATTTCGATACACTACCAGGGCCAATGGAAAGTATAGACTGACGTTCTTCTATCATTTGTATATTATAGATACTTTCATAGTGAGGTAAGGTATAGCCAATATTCTCCATTTGCCCTACCATATACTGTTGGCGATACATATAATAGGGTATATATCCCATACCTAACAGAGCCTCATGAGTGCTATCTAACATGTATTGCACTACATCCTCGGAAGGAATCTCCTGTGCATAGGCGCTAGCATACAAAGGGCTTCCCTTCTTTAATGCCAATGTATGAATCGTCACATTATGTGGCCGTAACTGCTCAATATACTTCAGATTCTCTTCCATATCTTGTAAGCTCTGCCGTGGTAATCCAGCAATGAAGTCCATATTAATCGAACAATTCATGGAAGATACAATGTGTTCATACATTGTCAGGATATCCTGTACTGTATGACCTCGCCCTATGATGCGAAGTATATCGTCTTGCATTGTCTGTGGATTCAGACTGATTCTCGTCACTCCTGCTTCTATCATAGAAGCAATCTTACTCTGGCTTAACGAATCTGGCCGACCTGCTTCTATGGTAAACTCATGACCTGTCGGAATCAACTTCTGCAAGGCATGCAATACCCTGTGAAAGTCACCATCGCCTAAACTAGTAGGTGTACCACCACCCATATATAGGGATTGTACTCCTAACCCATGATATGCAATGCATTCGTCCATATTCGCTATATCTTCTAGATAGGCACTAACAAACTCTTGTACCTTTCCATACCCTTGGATGAGCCCATAGGGAAATGAACAATAGGTGCAGTGAGTTTCACAAAAAGGAATCCCACTGTACATACTGACTTCCTTAGGGGCCACTGTAGTTTGCTCCACATAGGGTCGTTCTTGCTTCGCTACGGTTTCCAATAAATTCCATTTCTGAGGACTAATACCATGCGTTGTTTCTAATTCATCACGAACTAAATCTAACGAACCCAAAGAGTCCCATAATTTATGAGTTAATTTTGTTGGTCTAACACCGACGAGCGTCCCCCAAAGACTTTCTGTAGTCCCCAATAGTAATCGCAGTTGCGTCAATAATTGACGACCTATGACTTTACGCCCCTCTACAGTATCTTCTCCAAAAAGAGAACGTACTAGCACATAGCCCTTATATATTTCTGATGGTACAGCTGTATCAACACAATGCAACTGCGACTGAACATCTGTATGGCAAAAGACCTTCACCTCTACAGCATCAATATGGTCAGCAGTGTCTATAGATGTTACATGAATCATAAAGTCTGGATTTTCTTTATTCGAGAATAATCCCACTGCTCCACACTGATGAGCTACGATAGAACCTAGCTCAACAGGACCTTCATAGTGGTATGTATTATTCATGACCCTTTTCAGCTTCTAATGCTTTGGCAGCTTCGTGACAGTCTCCACAGAAACCATAAACTTTCAATTGATGATCGGTAGTATGGAAGTTTAATTTTTTAGCAATGATAGATTCTAATGTTTCTAACATATCATCTTCAAATTCTTTGACACAGCCACATTTTACGCAGATTAAATGATGGTGGAAATGAGAAAATTCATCACTATTTAATTCATAGCGATTACGACCATCACCAAAATCTAAACGTTTTACTAAGTCTAACTCTGTGAACAAATCCAATGTACGATAAATCGTAGCTAATC
Organism: Veillonella sp. CHU740; assembly: GCF_003992055.1. Classification (GTDB taxonomy): domain Bacteria; phylum Bacillota; class Negativicutes; order Veillonellales; family Veillonellaceae; genus F0422. The sequence continues at coordinate 100,770 of NZ_RQVD01000004.1, read as the reverse complement.
CAATATCTGGATTGTTCTTTTTCACTAAAATATACACATCTTCTGCGCTGAGATGTTTTTCTTCTGCTTCGATGAATGTTTGCAAAATGATTTGACGTTGTGTAGTCAATTTATACTTTTTATCTTTAATGCGCTCTTTCAATTTGTCCATTGTTGCTTGTACTTCTGTTGTTTTATCCATGATGTTCCTCTTTCTGTAATCTATAATATGTATTAAAATACCATAAGCGTTTCGCTACAATTTGTGTGGTCGCTGTAACTGGTACTGCTACCATCATACCGATGATACCAAAGAAATAGCCTCCCACGAAAATTGCCGTAATAATCACTAATGGTGGCAATTTTATGACATGCCCCATAATTTTCGGCATGATAATTTGTCCATCTAACAACTGTAAAATACCATATGTAATGGCAACTTTCACAGCCAGAGGACCACTAATAACAGCCCCTAAAATAATGGCTGGTACAGCACTCAAGAAAGGTCCAATAATAGGAATCCATTCTGCAATGCCTGCTAGTACGGCAAGTACCAATGGATATGGTAGGTCGTACACATAACAGACAATGAAGGTAAGGCAAAACATATTGGTTGCCAGTAACAACTGACCCCGCAAATACCCACCTAATGTACGATGAATATCTGTTACCACTTCTTCCAAGTGCGTGGAGGTAGGCTTTGAAAAAATTCCTAAAATTGCTTTTTTAATGTCACGTCCATCTTTTAATAAATAGAACGTTAGAATTGGCACCAATAATAGCTGCAGTAATGTACTGGCTAAAGAAACAATAGCAAGCACACTTCGCTGCGCTAAGTCGACGCCATAATTGCCAATTTTTATAAGTGTGGAGTTGATAATACCATCAAATTGATGAGGAATAATACTTTCTCCATCCACCCCTTGTAGCCCTTTCACCACAAGAGCAAATTGGTCGAGTACGTACGGTAAATTTGCCAATAATTTTGTTAATTCCCCAATCACAGGCACGATCACATGACGTACTAGCAAGAAGGATAACAAGATGACAATCACAAAGGAAGGAATGATGGCAATCCATCTAGGACAGCCTTTCCAATACTTTTGAAGTCCTTCTTGCGTAAGATTTACCAAAGGCCACAAAATTAATGTTAGTACAATGGCCACTATTAACGGCATAACGACAGGCAAGGCAATCGAGATTCCTATAGTGGCTAAGACTAGCAAGATGCAACGCAGCCAATATTGTATGGATTGTTTTCCCATCCTATCACCTATCGCACAAAAGGATTATACTGCTTTTCTTCACCAATTGTCGTCTCCGGCCCATGTCCTGGATACACCTTTGTATCATCTGGTAATGTATAAAGCTTTTCCTTGATGCCTTTACTTAACAACTCAAAATCTCCATTAGGAAAATCTGTTCTGCCTACAGAGCCTTGAAATAGGGTGTCCCCCGCAAGTAATGTGCCTTCTGTATAATAGCATACACCACCTGGTGTATGTCCAGGTGTTTCTATGACTGTAAACACCGTATCTCCCAGAGAAATCGTATCTCCTTCTTTTACATAGCGCACATCATCAACTTGTACAGTTATATGTCTACCGGAACGAGCACTTAGATTTACTTCTGCACTTTCTAAATACTCTGCATCACCTTTATGTATATACACAGGCACATGATAAGTATCTACCAATGTTTGCACGGCCCCTATATGATCACTGTGACCATGGGTCAATAAAATTCCCGTCACTTTAAAATTATGGCTATCAAGAATTTCTTTTAATTTTTCACCCTCATCTCCAGGGTCCGTTACTAGGCATGTATTATCTGCTTCATTATGAGCAATATAACAATTCGTCCCATACGCACCTAAGGGCATATAATATAACTTCATCTGTACACTCCATTAAAACTCTTTATGACTATCTAACAAAATCGTAACAGGCCCATCGTTAACAAGAGCTACTTCCATATGAGCTTGAAACTGTCCTGTACTCACTGGAACCCCCTTTTCTTTGAAAGCTTCCACAGTGCGTGCGTATAAAGCTTCTGCCTTGTCAGGAGCTGCTGCTTTCATAAAATTGGGGCGCCGTCCTTTGCGTGCATCTCCATAGAGTGTGAACTGTGACACTACGCAAACCTCGCCGCCTATATCTAGAAGGGATAGGTTCATTTTGTCATTATCATCTTCAAAAATTCGCAGATGGCTTACCTTATCACAGATATATTGCACATCTTCCAAGGTATCATCATCTGCAATACCTAGCAATACTAGCAGCCCTTGCTGAGTACTGCCAATGATAGTGTCTTCCACTGTAACAGAGGAAGAACTCACTCGTTGTACTACTGCTCTCATGTTTTTCCTCCGCGATGTACAGAATACACATCTTTGACTCGTCGCAACTTAGTCATCACATAGTCTAGCTGCGATAGGTCTTTAATATCCAAAATTAAGTGGATTGTGACATCTTTCGTATCATCTGTTTTAGCATTGATATTAGATATGTTAATCTTCATTTCTGACAAGGCTGCCATCACTTCCATCAACAATCCACTGCGATCATAGGCATGTACAGACACATTGACTTGGAAGTGCTCCTGCGTAGCGCCTTCCCAATCCACTTCGATCATACGATTCACATCATCAGGTGTATGTCCAATATTAGTGCAATCCGCACGATGAACAGATACACCACGACCACGTGTGATATAACCGATAATATCATCACCTGGAACAGGATTACAGCAACGGGCCATACGTACCATGACTCCTGACTCACCTTTAACTAATACACCACTGCTACTTTTTTTCGATTTCCCTTGATGTATTTTCAGTCGATCGATAACAGCCATCGTATCTTTTCGTTGCTCTTCTTTAGCAACATCTTGCTTATGCATATCGATGAGTCGCAACAGTACAGTATTAACAGAGAGGCCTCCAAAGCCAACGGCAGAAAACAGTTCCGCTTCACCACCGGCATTCAAAGATTTTCCGATTTTTTCTAAGCGCCCACTCTTTGTAAGTTCTTTCCAATCGTAACCTAGTCGCTTTGATTCTTTTTCTAGTAATTCGCGCCCTTTAACAATATTTTCTTCTTTATTTTCTCGTTTAAACCAATTTTTAATTTTGGTTTTACTTTCTGTAGAACCAACAATATTCAACCAATCTAAACGAGGTTTACCATTTTTAGACGTAACAATTTCTACAATATCGCCATTTTGCAGCTCATAGTCTAGTGGAACGATTTTTCCATTGATCTTAGCCCCTACGCATTTATTCCCCACATCTGTGTGAACACGATAGGCAAAATCAAGTGGCACCGTCCCTTTCGGTAGCTTCATCACATCGCCTTTTGGGGTAAATACGAATACTTCACCCGTAAAGACATCTAGTTTCAAAGCATTTAATAATTCTTTTGGATCACTGCCATCTTGCCATTCCAAAACTTGGCGAATCCACCCTACCTTGGCATCAAAGTCAGCTTCTGCTTTACCTTTATTACCTTCTTTATAACGCCAATGGGCCGCTACACCATATTCGGATACACGATGCATATCCCATGTGCGAATTTGAATTTCCACAGGTTGTCCCATTGTTCCAATAATCGTAGTATGTAGTGATTGATACATATTGGATTTAGGCATAGCAATATAATCTTTAAATCGGTATGGCAATGGTTTCCATAAACTATGTACAGTTCCCAATACAGCGTAACAATCTGGAATTGTATCTACAATGACACGAACAGCATATAAATCATAAATTTGAGACAAGTCACGATTGTCTTTTTTCATTTTTTTATAAATGCTGTAGAAATGCTTAGGACGCCCTTTTACATCTGCTGCAATATGAGCTGTCTCTAATGCCTTTTTTAAGGTATCCATCGTATCATTAACGATATTTTCACGAGCCTGCCGCTTTTCACTCATCTGCTGAACAAGATCATAATATTTTTCAGGTTCTAAATAGCGGAATGACAAGTCTTCCAATTCCCATTTAATATTAAAGATCCCCAGGCGATGCGCTAACGGGGCAAAAATTTCCAATGTTTCTTGCGCAATACGTTGTTGCTTGTCAGGACGCATATGCTTTAACGTGCGCATATTATGCAATCGGTCGCCCAACTTAATCACAACAACCCGCACATCTTTTGCCATAGCTAAAATCATCTTGCGATAATTTTCAATTTGCTGCTCTTCTTTCGTTTGGTATTGAAACTGATTCAGTTTTGTCACACCATCTACCAAGAATGCCACCTCAGGACCAAATTCAGCTTCCACGTCTTCTAACGTCACTTCCGTGTCCTCTACGACATCATGTAATAAGGCTGATACCAATGTGGACCGATCAATTTGCAATTCACTTAAAATCGTTGCGACTCCCAATGGATGTAAAATATAGGGTTCCCCTGATGCACGTTTTTGTGGTGCATGGGCCTTATCAGCCAATGCAAATGCACGTTCTATGACGGGCCAATCTTCTTTTGGCAAATACGATTGCACCCGATCCATAAACTGTCCAAATTCACGCTCTTTATTAAATGTATGTTCATGAAGGTTACTCATAGTACTTACCATTATGATCCCTCCTGACTATAATTCATAAATGTCAATGATGTATGCAATTCCAATTTTTGTTTGACTTGCATCCATCGATATACATGACGTCCATCTTCTATGACTTCTTCTTGTAAAATTCCCAACTCTTTAAATACTTCTAATGAAAGTATCACTTCTCGAGGTGTCATCTCACGAGGTTTTCCTTCCAACGCTTCCCGCTCTACAATATATTTCGGTGCCGTAGGAGATCGGAACACATTCTTGACTACCACATACATCTTGCGGAGGCCTTCCACAGTCAACTGTTCCCGTTGCTCTTGTAGGGGACTCATATCCTGTACGATTAATTGAGGCCGCACCGTTCCTTGCCATTCATTTTTCTGCAAAGTAAATGCTATTTTCACCGGATCATCTGCAAAAATTTCTTGCATATAATGTTCCCCTTGCCATGCTACGGCATCAACAGGACCTTGCTGACCTTGCAGTACAATTTTACAGTGGTTCTTTTGAAAGCCCATAGGATATAAATTCTGCACGGCAATGTCGGGAATAGCAAACACCGGCGTACTATTCCCCATTCCGTATGGCTCTAACGTTGCGATTTGGTCAATTAAATCAATCGAAATATCTTCACTAGATACAATGCCATCAATATCAATAATAGGAATATAATCGGTATCTACTAAATGTTCACGACAATAAGCACTCGCTCGATTCCTCAAATCATCAATCTGATCTGCCTTCACACTAAATCCAGCCGCCTGAGAATGACCACCAAATTGAATCAATACATCCTTAGCCGAACACAACACATCATAAATATTACAATTATCAATACTTCGACAAGAACCTTTTCCTATGCCATCGTGAATACTGATGACCATCGTCGGCTTATAAAAAGCTTCTACTAATCGAGAGGCTACGATACCAATGACTCCTGGATGCCATCCTTCTCCTGCTACCACAATACATTGCTCAGCCAATGTCCCTTGTGCTAGTACTGCCTGATAGGCCTCTTCAAAAATAGCTCTCTCTATCTGCTGTCGCTCTGCATTCGTTTCTTGTAGTTCTTCCGCAATTTCCATTGCTTCTTGCGAGCTATCTGTAATTAACAATTCTACTGCTCTTGTGGCATGGGTCACTCGACCTGCCGCATTTAACCTTGGTGCTAACGTGAATCCTATATGTCCTGCAGAAATAGCTTTTCCCGTCAAACCTGCCACTTCTATCAGAGCTTTAATTCCCAAGTTAGGGCTCTCCGTCATTTTTCGTAACCCTTCGCGGACAATAATACGATTTTCTCCCACCAGAGGTACCACATCTGCTACGGTACCTAATGCTACAATATCTAAATCATCACCATATTCTTCACCAGTGCGGCGTTTCCACAGAGCTTGGCACACTTTAAAAGCAACACCAACACCAGATAAGTTTTTGTCCTCATATGGACAATCCGGTTGTTTGTGATTCACAACTGCTGTAGCTCGTGGAATTTGAGGCGGTGCTGTATGATGATCTGTAATAATCATAGATACTCGATCGCGTACAGCTTCTACAATATCATAGGAACTAATCCCACAATCTACAGATATGATTAGATCTGTTTTTTCTTGAATCAAATATTCTAAAGCCTCTAAATTAAGGCCATACCCTTCACTTTGTCGCTCCGGTATGTAATAGCTTGCATTGGCACCTAAGCGCGAAAAAAAGCGATACATTAACGATGTAGCCGTAATTCCATCCACATCATAATCGCCATAAATTACAATAGATCCATTAGATGCTAACACCCTTTCAATCTCTTCCACAGCTTCTCGCATGCCTTTTAATGTGAAAGGGTCCAACAAATCGTCCATTGTACTATATAAAAATGTTTGACCTGCTTCAACCGTTGTAATCCCGCGATTTGCCAATAAATGAGAAACTATGGGATGTACAGATAATCCAGAGGTCAATTTTGTTTCAATTGCTTCTTGTGTAACGGCAACATTCCAACGTTTACCTTTGTGCGTTTCTACCTTTTTCATATATACCTCAGGATGGATTTTTCTTTCATTATCATTATCATTATTATACATTAAAAGGATATTATTTTCAATAACTCTCATTATTAAAATGCAAAAAAATCCCAGTACCATAAAGGTACTGGGATTTGCAATCGCCAAATATTAACGTTTGGAGAATTGAGATGCTTTACGAGCTTTTTTAAGACCGTATTTTTTACGTTCTTTCATACGTGGGTCACGAGTCAAGAAGCCAGCTTTTTTAAGAGATTGACGAAGTTCGCCATCTACTTCTAATAACGCGCGAGACACACCGTGACGAATTGCACCAGCTTGACCGGATGGGCCGCCACCAGCAACAGTTGCCACAACGTCGTATTGTTCTAAAGTATTTGTCAACACCAATGGTTGTTTAACAATTAACTCAAGAGTTTGACGACCAAAATATTCATTTAATTCACGTTTGTTTACAGTGATTTTACCTGTACCCGGTACCAGACGAACTCTAGCAACGGAAGATTTTCTACGACCAGTGCCGTAGTATTGTGCTACTGCCATTATTTGTTCCTCCTCCCGGTATTAACGGATATTTAACTCTAACACTTCTGGTTTTTGAGCAGCATGTGGATGCTCAGCGCCAGCATATACATTCAATTTACGGTATTGTTGTGCACCCAATTTATTTTTTGGAAGCATACCTTTAACTGCCATTTCGATTACGCGTTCAGGATGTTTTTCCAACATCATAGCAAGTGTAGTGAAACGGGATCCGCCTGGATATCCAGAATGACGGAAATATTCTTTTTGTAATAATTTTTTACCAGTTACACGCACTTTTTCTGCGTTCACAACGATAACGTGGTCACCAGTGTCTGCATGTGGTGTAAAAGTTGGTTTATGTTTGCCCCGAAGAACTTTAGCAACTTCGGCAGCAAGACGTCCTAAAGTTTTACCTTCAGCGTCAACAACATACCATTTGCGTTCAATATTGTTCGCATTGGCCATAAATGTAGTTTTCATGCTGCTTTCCTCCTAATAACAAGAATGTATTAACAGAAGCAATTGCCACCTTCCGGGGCTAGTGGAAGTCCGTACAAATTGCTTACCGAAATATTATACTCAAAATCTATGGTGCATGTCAAGGTTTATCGCAAGGATTTCTTCAACAGCCAATCTGTATCTGTCTTATCCGGTGTCACAACGAATTGATGCTCACTGAACTTTTCAAATCCATAACGTCCATAGAATTTTTGAGCTTTATAATTTTTCTCCCACACGCCTAACCAAGCCCAAGCAAAATCGCCTGACTCAGCAATGCGCATAGCTTTATCGAATAACGCTCTGCCCACACCATATCCTTGGTATGCTTTCAGTACGTAAATTCGCTGCACTTCAAAAGCATTTTCTAATTCATGCTCTGTTTGTGCATCACCCCAATTCACTTTTAAATACCCTGTCAACACATCATCTACGTAAGCTAGATATGTTTCGCTCTCATCATGTTCCAACTCACGTTTCAACACATCATGGTTATAGGCCTCATCAAAGAAGGCTTGTAATTCCTCTTCTGTATTGTCATGACTAAAAGTTTCTCTAAAAGTATCAGCACATAATTTAGACAGCGCTGGAATATCTACCTCTTGAGCTCTTACAACGGTGACTACAGAACTAGTTCGCTCTTGGGCTTCCCCCAAAATACGCACCTCTGGTTCCAACTGCACCCCATGAGCTGCATGAATCCGCTTTTGGACCTCATGAATTACACCGAGCACATCATTGGCTGTAGCGCCGCCTCGATTCACCACAAATCCAGCATGTTTCATAGATACTTCTGCAGGCCCTACGGATAGCCCTTTCAAACCTGTTTGGTCAATCAAGGTACCTGCATAATACCCTGGTGGGCGCTTGAACGTGGACCCTGCGCTGGCATGCTCCAATGGTTGCTTAGACTCTCGTTTTTCCGTCAATTCATCCATACGGTTTTGGATATCCTCAGGATTTCCTTCCTGTAATTCCATGGTCACACGAACAATGATTTCATGGTTCTCGTGAAAGCGACTATGGCGATAGGCAAACTGTAATTCTTCTCGATTATAGTGGTGCAAGTTTCCTTGCATATCAACCGCATCTACGCCAGTTACCACTTGATCCATTTCGCCATCATAGGCACCAGCATTCATAAATACAGCTCCACCTAAGCTACCTGGAATGCCAATGGCAAATTCCAAGCCACTTAAGCTTTCACGTTGGGCGTATTCGGACACTTCTTTCAACGTATACCCCGCACTCATGATAATCGTAGTACCATTACGGTGTTGTTCCTCTTGTAATTCTTTCAAACAAAGCACAACGCCACGCATTCCACCATCTTGGATGAGCACATTAGATCCTAATCCCAATACAAAAGGCTCTACCTGATGGCTATGCAGTACACGCATAATAGCTTGTAATTCTTTCACCGAACGAGGAAGAATTAACACGTCTGCGGGACCGCCAATTTGAAAGGTCGTATACGGCGCTAACTCTGCATCTACTTGGATTCTATCTGCAGAAACAGCTTGCCGCAACGCTTCAAGTAGTGTATTCATATTAGTTTGCCTTTTCTAAAATTTTCATACCTTCTGTGATTGGTTCACTAATAATACGATACACATCATTTGCTACTTGCGTCCAACGTGCATGGGCTGTTAAGTATGCATTAGCACCAGAGTTCGCTTGCACCATTGGCAATAATCCTTCTAATTTTTTCAATAATTCTTCCGCTTCAGGGACATCAGCCATTTTTGCATATTCCAATTGCATTTGCAAAGACATGAACTCTTCTACCATGCCTTTGGCAGCCTGATCATCTTGAATCGCTTCTTGAGCTGCCATCATTTCTTTATACTCTTCGCTATCGCGCATTGCTTTTTGTAATTCATAAGCTATATCGTAATTCATAGTTCCTCCTTAATCCTGTTAGGATATCATTCCGATATACTTTCAATATGTATTTTCTTTTGAAAGTATATCTATTTAACTTATATTTATATATTGCAGTATCATACTGTGCTATACAAAAAATAACACCATGTATGTCATACACTATCTGTTATTATATGCACTATACCTCTATCGATACACCTGGCCCAACCGCCTGCAAATCTGGGAACCCCAGTTGGCGCATGCCTTCATAGGCAATAATGGCCACTGCATTAGACAAGTTTAATGACCTTGCTTCATCAATCATAGGAATACGAATGCATGTGTCTGGATTGGCTGCAATAATTTCTTCTGGCAAACCTTTTGTTTCTTTACCAAACACCAGCATATCCCCAATTTCATATTGCACTTCTGCATGGGTATGAGCCGCTTTTGTAGTGGCATACCAAAAACGACGACCCTTATATTGTTCATACACTTCCTCTAAAGATTTATGTATTTTCACGTCCACTAAATGCCAATAGTCTAACCCAGCTCGTTTTAAGTATTTACTATCCAAAGAAAATCCCAATGGCTCTACTAGATGCAGTGTCATATGATTGGCCGCACAAAGCCTTGCAATATTGCCTGTATTCCCAGGTATTTCCGGTTCTACTAATACAATCTCCATCATCCACCTACCATTTCATCGCTTAAAATGGCCACTTTTACCACCTTGTTTTTCCACAAGGTATACTGGGCCTATAGTCATACTTTTATCGACGGCTTTTACCATATCGTACACTGTCAACAAGCCAACTTGAACAGCTGTCAAAGCTTCCATCTCTACTCCTGTAGGACCTGTCGTTTTCACAGTACTACGAATGCAGACGGCTCGTTTTTCTTCTACTAATGAGCAATCTACACTGACCTTCGTCAATGCCAAAGGATGGCATAAGGGAATCAGGTTTGACGTTTGCTTGGCCCCCATAATGGCTGCCAACTGTGCCACCGCTAATACATCGCCTTTTTTGACATTCCCACTGGCTACAATATGGAACGCCTCTTCACTGAGGGTGATAAAACCTTCTGCAACAGCTACGCGCTCTGTGTGATCTTTTTGAGACACATCCACCATATGCGCGTTACCACCTTCATCAAAATGTGTTAATTTCATAGATACCTCCATGTCCTGTATATTATACCATAGAGAGAGATAGGCCGTCAGTACTCTACTGGACATTCAGTTTATTTACAAAAAAGGACTGTAACTAAAATGCAATCTAACTACATTTTATCACAGTCCCCTTTATCTTATATTAATAATCAAGCCACATCAATATAAAGCTCGCAAACATTAGAGCCATAATTTTCAATCCCGCATTCTCTTGCAAGGATAATGGCAATCTATGCCCAAAAAATGTTTTTGCAAATGCATAAGCTCCACCTGCTAAAAATAAGATTCCTGCTATATCTTTCATATCAATTCTCCCTGTTATATCTTAGACAATAACTCTCTTTTCTTATCTTCAAACTCTTTCTCCGTAAGGATCCCCATATCTTTTAACTCCCCTAATTTTTTTATACTTTCTATGATATCATTTGTGTCAACGTTAGCACTCTCTCTAGAATCTTCTGTAGTTATTACAGATTTATCTTTGCCCCTTACACGTTCTGCATTTCTTTTCAATATAATCGTTAGAACAGAAGCACACTCTTCTAATGCCTTATAAATAGCCTTAAAATCACTTGACGCTCTAGACTGGGATGGCACTCCAGAGTGCTCACCTATAAAGTTAATATACCTTTGAGAGTCTCCTATGCTATTTAATATTAATTTAATTTGAAGCATTTTACACTGGCGATTATCCGTCCTTGCTGGTAACATCGAGCCAATAATTCCACCGGCTTCACCAAACAGCAGTCCACCTACTGCAGCTCCAATCAAACTGCTACCAACACCCGTTTGGTTACCATTATCTATGATAGTAAAGTCTACTATATTTTCAAACGGCACTATATAATCTGTAATGGTATCGCTGAAGAATCCTGTATCTAATAAAGGTACATTAATGAGGCCTCTCTTTTCATCTACCTCTATATATACATTATCCATTCTACCTGGTGCTACACGATGCACTCGATGTGTCACCGTAAAGTCTTCCGGAGAAACCCATTCCTTCTTTTTATATAAAGAAAGCAATTCCTCATACTCCAAATCTTTAATTTCCATATTAATTAGATTTCTACTTTTGAAGCATATAGGGCAAAGGTATTTTTCAGATTTCTTCATCATACCTTTCTTCAACTGTTTATCAAAGTCAGCTACAATTGATGCTTCACAGGAAATACATTTATATGTTCCCATATCGGTTATCCTTTTCTTTCAATTATGGATTTAAAGAAATAAATTGATCTTTTGTACGATGCAATGCACTTCCTCCAACTATAAATGCTAGTCCTTTACTATTAGCTACATCTTGCGGCACATCAAAATATAGTTTTTTTGTATGTTCCACACCAGGGTTAACCATATCTAAATAATCTTGATTAGCATGTTCAATTCGGTAAGAGTATGCATAAGAATTATTACCTAAGACCATCCCTATTTCATCACCCTCTAGTTTTACTGGATTATTACTAATGTTTTTATACTTTAACGTAACAACTACATATACACCTTGTGGTTTTTGGTGTTCAACTCCGTCTTCGTCTACCCATTGTGGCATAATCTCTCTGTTTAATACCGTAAATTCAAACTCTTTTGTCTTTACTACTTCGCCTATTTTATGTGTAGTATCCGACTTTGTTTCTGATTCTGTTTTTTTAGTTTCTTTTTCATCCTCTTTTTTTGCTTCTACTTTTGTAGTTGTTCCTGTTTCCTTAGGCTTCGCATCTTGCGGACCTGCAGAAAGCCATAGTCCAACACACACAATCACGAACGAAGTTCCCAAAATCTTTAATCTAGGCTTAGTTGTAAAAAATGGTGCTACTTTTCTAGGAATAAATAGCCCCACTACAAACCACACAAATGCTGCTAACATTAAAAATCCACCCATCGTTTTCCTCCTTATTAACAATTCTATCCCCTAATACACAAATAACTATTAAGGTCTACTTTTATTAATGATTATACAAAATGTCCCCCCCCGTCAACATTTAGTAAGTAATTATCTCTTTATAAAAGACACCCCATTTGTATCTACTTATCTTGTATATAAAAAGTGACTGATTAATATATCTAATGAAAGATTTATTATCAGTCACTTACGCTATTATATTTATAGCTGAAACACTTAAATTCTAAAATAGGATATACCAGATTATAATTGCAATAATTGCCCATTTAACATACTTAGTCATTTTTTCTTTTAATTCTAATTCAGACCTTTTATTGTCCGCATTATCTATTGTTTCCATGACTTTATCACAAAACTCTAAATACTTAGGTTCCCATTTTTCTCTATCTTCCTCCGTAGCATATTTAAAATTGTTGTTTAAAATTCTTGCTATCTGACTCATTTCATACCGTCTACCCAACAATACCCCCATATGGATTAAACCTATACCACTTATAACCATAGTTTCCATCAACTGATTCTTAGGGTAAACGCCTTCGTTTGTCAGAAAATTATCTAATTGAAGAAAATTCTTGACTCCATCTTCAAACTCTCGAACAAAATGTTGTGTTTCTTCCTCATTATTTTTAACACTGGCAAAATCAACATCTTCATAATATTCTATAAAGAACAGCAAATAAGTAATCGTATTTGTTATAGGCACCTCTTTGTAGATTCTTCCATCCTGAAAACGCATCATAACCTCTAATGTAGAACTATGAATTGAAATATCTGCATACATTGTCAATCTCCTTAATTTTTATTAACACTTAGCAATATCTATTGCCTTTATTTATACGCTTTTACTCGTTCACCTTGCATCATAGTAGACGCCTCTACACTAAATATCCATCTAAGTGGCGCACGATTAAAAATATTATATTCGCTCCAGGAAAATACCAATAAAGGAACCCCACCATAGTTTAAAGTTCTATTTTCTTCATCCCAAACAGCAGTATCTTTAATACCATAAGCTCTGCTAAAGTCAGTATCTTTATCATCAAGACTATAAAAGTTAATATCATAAATATTATCTTTTTTATGCTTCACTTCTAACGCTATATTTACTTCTTTGTGATCCTTAGGATTGGTATAATGGATTTTGTATGTTCCATCAATCGGTACATCAGCAGGATCTCCACCACATCCTCCTAAACACACTAATAAAATTAAGGTACTTAATAGCAAGAAAATTTTCTTCATTTTTTTTAATATCCTTTCATAAGCAATCAATATATATTTAAAAAATCTTTCTAATTATTTTCCATATAATACCTCCCCATATTAAGATTGCACCAATAATTCCTATAATTTTAGAAACACTTAACCCTTCTCCATCATCCAACTCGTTTATAATCTCTTTTATAATATTATCTTTTTTACTCTCAACCTGATTGCTCTTCCATTCGTCCAACCTTCGATAGGTTTGATTATAAGATTCATCCACCTTCGTTTTTTTGTGCACTTCACTCGATTTTTTTACAGCTTCTTTTATTCGTTGTTCTCTTATATCTTTGTTTAGTTCCTCATTTTTCTTTTTCTCTTTTACTTTTTCGACAACGCTCAATACTCTAAATATATTTTTTTGACGTTCTAACTGTATGTATAGCTCATAAGTCTTCACTATGTCTTGATTTTTTGCACACCATTCAATAGCTAAAGGATAACTTACCTCATCTCGAGCTCTAATCATATATTGAATCGCCACATTAAACTTATCCTGATCCTTTTCAATTGTACTCTGCTCTAACAATACTTTAGCAAATGAATAAGATTTTTCTAATGCAAACTCACCTAAACCAGCAATTAGATATATTTCATTTAACTCCTGATAGCTATTTAACCCCATGTATTCCATATACAAATTAAATAACTTATTTAAGTCACGTTTTGTACCAATCTCTTTTTCATAACAAAGTATGAGCCCCTCTGTAACAAAATCATTGTTATCATAGTAAATGGATTTTTCATTCTGAATTTCAGGATGATTTAGTTTTTCAAAAATGATAGTATCTGTAAAACCTTGATAGTTTCCTAATGCGGCTTGATATGCCAAGTAAGCTTGAACTAACGGGTCTCTTAAGAATTCTTCTAATTCAAATAGTTCAACAAATTCATTAGAAAATTTATGTGTTTTTATACACATCATTATTTCTTCATACGCTATAGCTAATCTAGATCCTTTTGCCTTTGCTTCTGCCAACCACTGTTCACTATCTGTCGCTGACATTACATCAAAAAAGCTATTGTTAACATTTCTCTTTTTTCTATTAGCTAATGCTTGGCTCAAATGAAAAATAGCATCCCCATCATTCTTATAAAAAGATAATGCCTGAGTTTCTTCTAGTTCATGAATATAAGACATTGATTCTTCATCCCCTAAAGATGAAGCCTTCAATAAAAGTTCTATGGCTGTTTTATAATCTTTTCCTTGATAGCTTTTTATCGTATCTTTTAATAAAGCTATAGCATCTTCTCTATACATTCGCCCTAAAATAGGCTTAGCTTTTTCATACCCTGCATTAATTGCTTTATCTACCCAGTAAATATAGCCTTCTTTCTTCTTCTCATTAGGTAAGCGTACTATATCATAATTGAATAATTCACCTGTTTTATAGAGAACACCTAAATTGAACATCGACTGAGCATCTGCTAAATCAATATTTATATCTTTCTGTCTAATCTTTTCTAAATATGTCTTTGCTTCTTCACTACCAACATTGTCTAAATCTTTTAAAATATTAAAGGCAGTCTCAGCTTGAAGGTAATCAATGTGTAGCATCAATCTAGCTACTTCATATTTAGAATTTGGATCATCTAAACGCTTAAAATAAGATAGAGCCTTCTCTGGTGTTGGAGATCGACCTATCCCCATCTTATATGCTCTTGCTAAAAGATAGATCATTTTTTCATCAATTCCATTTTGGTTAAATTCTATATAGTTTAGACATTTAGATAAATAAGAAGTATTATTTATGCGATTAAACTGCCCATCATTCTCTAGTGCCTCCAGATATGATTCAGAAATAAAATAATTGATTATATCTTTATCAAGGATAGATTCACAAATCTTACAAATAAAATTACACTTTCCTTGCCCTTGTAACTCCTCCACTATTACTTTTAAAGAACTCTCATCTCCGTCTAATGCCCTTTTTAATTGCCGGTCATTCGAAACTGCAATGTTTTCTATCCCCATTTCTTCCAAGTCATAATATAAATCAGTTCTTTCAAGATTACTATCTAACCAAAATCCTAAATCCAATATTTCATCTCGTGTTTTGCTATCTACTAAAGATAAACATTGTTCTTCATATATACCCTTAAAGTCCACATCATTTTGAATAATTTCAAATAACACTTCAGCCTTTTTATTTTCCGGTATTTTTTGAGCTATAAAATTTTTATAAAGATTCTCTGCTTTGTTAAATTGCTCTTCTCTTGGGTATAGAAGTGGAAGTCTCCATTTTAACATAGATACAAGATGCATCCACAATGAGTTGATAGTAAGGTGAATGGCTCGTTTAAATTCTTCTCTATAAAAACGTTTACCAAACATTTTTTCTTTTTTTCGTTCTAGCGCACTACGATCTAATGCATTTCCTATAAAATTAACAACCCCATGCAAAGCTCCTGTAGCTAGGTTAACACCCTCAGCAAAAAGAGCTCCTTTCAACGCACCTGATACACCAAATCCTCCCCCAACAACTCTCGCTCTATTATCAAATCTATTGCTTCGTCTTTCAACTTCTTGATTATATTCCCGATGTAACTCTTCGTAGTCCCGAGAGAAAAAATACACTGTATTATTCCAATCACTACAAATATCATCATAGCGATCACTTTCTACAATTGACTCGACTGTTGCATCATATATGCCGTACTCTATTAAATAATCAACCAACTTATTAATACCAGTATTTATAAATAGTTTCCCCACTTCATCAATATACGCATACACTTGATCTATGTTTTCAAACTTTTTATAAACCTCATCAAATGACTGAGCAGATATATATCCCAACTTTCGAAACGCAAGTCTAAATTCAACGGTTTTCTCTTCATTATCCGAAAATGTAATTGTTTTACCCAACACAGGAAACTGTTTCATCTTTTTCTCCCTTTATTCATATGAAAGCATTCACATTGAATCATCACTATGAACTCCCATACTTATATATTATTAAATTATTAGATAGCAAAATATTCCTCTAATATACAATAAGTATATATAATGTCCCCCCCCGTCAACATTTATACCAAAACATTCTTCTAAGAAAGACATCACATTTATAAAAAACAACTGACTCTCACATATCTGTAAGAATCAGTTGTTTTATACAAGTATCATTCATGTATGACAGATAAATAAAGCTAAGAAGACCTTCTATTATCCCCCTAAACATTAAATTTATGATTGCTCTCATTATTTCTCAAATGATATAATCAAAGTACCATACAGAGAGGGAGGGATTCGTATGAGTAAAGTAAGTTTAACCTATTATGGTCACGCTACATTTTCAATTACCAATAGTGATGTAACACTAGTATGTGACCCATTTTTCACAGGCAATACTTGGGATATAGCCAAGGCAGAAGATATACAATGCCAATATATCTTTGTGTCCCATGGTCATGATGATCATTATGGCGATACAGATACAATTGCCAAGAAAAACGATGCCCTTGTTATCTCCACAGCCGAGGTAGCAGGTAAGGCAGCTTCCGCAGGCGCTCGTACACACGCCATGCATCTAGGTGGAAAATTTGACTTTCCATTTGGTTCCATCCGATTAACACCTGCTTTCCACGGTTCCGGTGTACCTGGGGGACATGCGGCAGGCGTTATCATTGAATTTTTCGGCAAGCGCATTTACTTCGCAGGCGATACAGCACTATTTAGCGACATGAAATTAATCAATCGCCACGGCGACATCGATTATGCACTATTACCAATCGGAGATAACTTCACAATGGGTGTAGAAGATGCTGTCACAGCTGCATCTTGGATCCAAGCGAATACAACCATTCCAATCCATTATAAGACATGGCCTGTCATCGACAGAGAACCTGCTACCTTCGTAGCTCTATTAGAAGCGAAACATAAACAAGCAGGACTTGTCGTAGCCCCTGGAGAAACGATTGAGTTATAAACTTCTCATAGGTAAAACGTATCAATACTCATATATATTAAAATACAAAGGAGCTCATCTTATGAAACTACGTCGTATGTTGTTAGCCATCGTCTGTCTATTTGGATTTATGTTTATAGCAACTCCTATGGAAGCAAATGCTGTCGATACATGGGTGTATTCGTATACAGATGAAAAAACTGGAGAACGTACCGATTCCTATGTTATGACTGAATCTATTAATTGGAGTCCTAATTTATTGGGCCTACGTGTACGAGTGAAAAATGTCATCAACGGTCGAGTTATTGGCATTGAAAACTGGCGCTTTTTAAATATGGGGCGTAATCATTGGCGCTATGATTTAAGCCCAAATGACCCTGTTATGCATTTAGTATGGCCAAATAGTGATGTTGACAAAATTCTACAATTAGCTTTTAATTATGTATAAGGTGTTCATTGCACTCTTAAAAACTGGTTCTTTGTCAAATGTGAGGGCTGCTCATAAAAAAGTTCTTAGCACTAGCTATCTAAATAGCTGGTGCTATTCTTTTTGCTTAGCAGAAGCATACAAACTCTGAACCGCTCAAAATGGTGTAACCCATAACTTATTCTCTTTAATACTTTACTATTATAGAATCTAAGAACTTTATCAACAAAAGCACTCTATATGCGAAAAAGCATATAAAAAGGACTGTACACGAAGTGTAATAGAAATACACGTCGGTACAGCCCTTTTTTATTATCACAAAGAGACTACGCTAGGTTCAAAATATGATGTCACACATGTAAGCCATGCAACTAGACCATCAATAGTCCAACTATATCCTGATCGCCTTACCTAGAAGAAACTCACTTATCTTCTATACTCTTTTCCATAAGCTAATTGATAGCCATTGAAAAACACCTGCGCAAGATCATTATCCATAACACGTGTTGAATTTAATATGAACATAAATGATTGCCAGTCTCCTCTATTCATATATTTATAGTACACTGTACCATCTGAAGCTACGGAAAAAGCATGTGTCTTCTCTTCTACATTTCCATAGAATTTTTGTACCGTTATAACGGTAAACGCTTTATTACCATATTCATCAACAAAGGGATGGACTGATGATGTATCAACGTATGTCTTCTCATCCGTCTCAACTAACACCAAACGATAGTTTGGATCTTCATCCAAATAATGTGCATCCACATGCATTACATTAAACCATATAACCCCTAATAAGGCACAAAACAGCATCTTGCATAATAATTTCACGATATTCTCCTTTCGAAGATAACATAAAGCCTTTCGCAACTCGATTATCAAAGCAGTTACAAAGTATATATTACATCAGCCCCTTGTGTTCTGCATCTTTGACCAAAGATTCCGCATGATCTAACATAATATCAATTAACAATACATTTCCTTTATCTCTAACTTCATATTTAGGAAGTGTAAATTCACTAACGTGTCTTATAAACCCATAGTAATAACCCGATTTATGAATATTCTTAGTCTCCGTAGAGATACCATATAAAACAACTATATTGGCCGAAAAGCCTGTTCCTTCAAACCCTCCAAGTAATACATTTGTATCAGTAATATCCTTTGGATGCTTACCAATTCGTTGCAACAAAATACCTAACGGTTCATATGGTTTATGGCTACCTGCTCCATATTTAGAGGGAATAAAAAATTGTTTCAAGACATCTGTTTTAGGACTAGCATTACGTATTAAAGCCAGTTCATCCAGTTCTTTACTATAAACGGCAATAACTTTCTCCCCATCTTGTTCTACTAAAGTTGTAAATCCTGCATCATCATGTTCACTTGTAGCCAATAATTTTCCAAGAGTTTTCCATTTATATCGTTTTGCAAATTCATCAAGCTTTATTTGAGTTTTTTCTTCAGGAGTTTTTGCTTCAGGAATTTGTTTTACTAAATTCCAACTACTACCTTTCATCTCTCGGATCGATTCTTTAGTTACCTTATCCTGCTCACTTAGATGAGGAGGAAGCAAAAATTTAGCAAATACAAACAAAAATAGTATTGCTCCCACCGTCATCATTACACCAGCGAAAATACGAACTTTCTTAATATACGCCTCAGATATATTTTGTTTATTTTTAATCTGTACCAATAATATAATTGATACTACGAATAAAACTATTATAGTTCCAACAAATATGGCAATCCCCATTGGATGATACACCTTAAACGTCGCTTTAATAGGCACTCCTTCACCACGTGTATAAGCTTTCTTGATATCCCATGTCAAGGAGCGTCTATCTTTGCTAACCGTATCAGCATTTGTCGTAAGCACTGCATTAGGAATATCTAAATGATACGTGACCTCCATTTGATCAATAATTTCTTTTGCATAAGCATCAGTCTGACTATCGAAATCTGCCTTTATAGATAAATCAAGATCGTACACATCATATAACCATCCTGATTTATAACGAACCCCGCCAAATCTATTTGATGGATTGAAAATAGCTTCTCCACTTGCTACAGCTTCCTGTATAGAAGAATAGTTTTTAGAGCCTTCTACACCATTTTCAATACGATGCGTTACATATCCTCGCTTTTGGAACTCTTGTTCAATATCTTGTGAAAAGCCTTTTAGATTAAGTTTTGCCATGACTGGCAATAACTGCATATTAATCCGGTTAGTAATACTACCATCTGTATGAATCGTGGTTCCCGTCTCTGTTTTCACACACCCCGAAACAACCATCATAAATAGTACTATAACAGTTGTAAATAACACTCTCATATGCTTCATATGCTCTAACTCCTTAAAGTCACCTAATTTTTAAGTATACCCTACGATATATAACAAAATCCCCAGGTAACTCCTAGGGACTTTTGTTATATACATATCTTATCAAAATCCAACCACTGATGTACCAACAGACATCGTAATTATATGGACATATCTATATATGTTTTACGCGTCTGTCCATTCTGTATGGAATGTACCTTCTTTGTCTGTGCGTTCGTAAGTATGAGCACCGAAGAAATCACGTTGTCCTTGGATTAGGTTTGCTGGCAATACGCCACGACGATAGGAGTCGAAGTAATCTAAGGATGCACTGAAAGCTGGTGTTGGGATACCGTAACGTTTCGCTGCAATGATCGCTTCACGCCATTTTGCTTGGTGTGTTTGCAATGCTTCTGCGAAGAATGGATCCAACATCAAATTATTCAAATCTGGATTATTCGTGAAAGCTTTTTTGATGTCTTCTAAGAATGCTGCCCGAATGATACATCCACCACGCCATAATAAGGCCATATCTCCGAAGTTGATATTCCAGTTATATTCTTTCGCCGCTGCTTTAATCAATGCAAACCCTTGTGCATAGGAGCAAATTTTAGACGCATATAATGCAGAATGAATGGCATCTACTAAGGCTTCTTTATCGCCTTCAAAAACTTCTGTAGGGCCTGCTAACACTGGTTCTGCCAACACACGTTCAGATTTGTAGGCAGACATAG
Source organism: Veillonella sp. CHU740 (assembly GCF_003992055.1). Classification (GTDB taxonomy): domain Bacteria; phylum Bacillota; class Negativicutes; order Veillonellales; family Veillonellaceae; genus F0422. The sequence continues at coordinate 79,583 of NZ_RQVD01000004.1, read as the reverse complement.
CACGAGCGAACACCGCTTCGGCGATAGTTGGGATTGGCACGCCAAGGTCTAAACCTTCTTGGCTCGTCCATTTACCAGTACCTTTTTGACCTGCTTTGTCCAAGATTTTTTCTACTAATGGAGTTCCATCAGTATCTTTGACTTTCATAATTTTAGCAGTGATTTCAATTAAGTAAGAATCTAATAGTCCTGTGTTCCATTTTGCAAATACATCGCCGATTTCATCATCGCTCATGCGAAGTAATTCTTTCATCATGAAGTAGGCTTCGGAAATTAATTGCATATCGCCGTATTCGATACCATTGTGCACCATTTTTACATAGTGACCTGCACCATTATCGCCTACGTATGTGCAGCAAGGACCATCTGCTACTTGTGCTGCAATAGCTGTAAAGATAGGAGCCAATTCGTTGTAAGACGCTTCGTTACCACCTGGCATCAAGCTTGGTCCATTCAAGGCACCTTCTTCACCGCCAGATACGCCTACCCCTAGGAAACGGAAACCTTTAGATTCTAAGTATTTTGTGCGACGAATTGTATCTGGGTAATGAGAGTTACCACCGTCGATTAATGTATCGCCTTGGTCTAAATATGGCAAGAAGGCTTCAATCATGTCGTCCACAGGTTGGCCTGCTTTCACCAAGAACATGATTTTACGAGGTTTTTCTAACATCGCTACAAACTCCTCTGGAGTATGTGCTCCACCGATTGTCCCTTCGTGGCTGTAGTTGGCTACAAACTCGTCTGTTTTTTGTGGTGTACGGTTGTACACTGCAATACTGAATCCATGACGGGCAATGTTGCGGGCCAAGTTTTGTCCCATAACAGCCAAACCGACTAGACCAAATTGATATAATTTTTCACTCATCGTCATACCTCTTTCTTGATTGACTACTGTGCGCGAGCTTGTTCTTTCAAACGAGCCAACATCACTGATGAACTAAACATAATAATACCTGCAATGACGGTTGCCAAAGCTAGGTTTTCTCCGAAGACGATAAATCCCCAGAAGGAGTTAAAGAATACCCCTACATATTGCATAAATTGTGCCACCACTGCATTCGTTGCTACAAATGCGCCAGTCAAGAAGAACTGTGCCACTACGGAAATGGCACCAATAATCCCTAAATAGAGCGCTTGCGTTGCGTTGGGCCACACAAAATCTGGTATCATCACGATTCCCCCTACTAGCATGGTGGTCACCAAGAAATAGAACATGATTTCATAGGAACTATGTCCACCTTTTAAGCTAATGGTACGAATCGTTGTATAGGCCGCCGCCGATAAGGCAGCCCCTGCAATGGCAATGAAAGAATACCAATGCAAGCCTGATAAATTCCAAGGCTGAATCATATATACAACAGCCAAGAAAATCAATCCTAGCCATTTAGCAGATCCATTGGGTAATTTTTCTTTCAATACAATATTGCTGAAAATCAGCACGAATATGCCAGACAGTTGGAATAAGATAGACGCATCTGCCATGGACATATACACCAAGGCAATGAAATTACTCAAATTTCCTAGTCCACCAAAGATACCTCGCAAGGTTAATAGTCCTCGATGTTCTGTGGAAAAGGAAATTCCTTTTTGTCGCATCACTATGAGTACGGCAATTGTTCCTATGAGCCCTCTGAAAAATGTCACCTCTGCCGCAGGCATACCATCGCCTAGAAGTTTCACGAATAAATTCATGATACTAAATGCAAAGGATGACATAAGGGAAAAGAAAAATGCTTGTACCATAGGTCACCTATTGTTTGAACGTATCCACAAAGGATAGAATTTCTTCTTTCATAGATTCTTTCGGAATCACCTTAGTGAAACGCAATGGCTTATGTTGTAACTCTGCCAATTGTTTTGGGCACCCCACGCCTGTCACAGCCGAAATATTGTCTAAACTTTCATAAGGAGTCGAACCTACTTTGATATCCAAAGCTTCACAAATTGGTGTTGGGAATTTGAAAGGATGCGCCGTGGAGGCAATCACTGTATGACGATGACCATCTTCTGGATGGGCTTCCAATTCTTTCATGTAAGCACCCATCGCCACCGCAGTGTGAGGATCCATCACATAGCCATAGGAGTTGTATACTTGCTCGATAACTGCTTTCGTCATATCATCATCTACATAAGCGCCGGCAAATTCTTTTTGCACCGCTTGTAGTTCTTCTGGAGTGACAGAGAATTTTCCCTCTGCTTTCAACGCTTTCATGCGCTGTGCTGTCAATTCTGCATTTTCACCGCTCACATAATAGATAAAACGTTCAAAGTTAGAACTTTCTAAAATATCCATGGATGGAGAGATGGTCGTATAAAATGGGCGATTCATATCGTATGTACCAGTACTAAAGAAGTCTGCGAGCACATTATTTTGGTTCGATGCACAGATCAATTTGCCCACAGGAATACCCATGCGTTTTGCATAGTAAGCCGCCAAAATATTGCCGAAGTTACCTGTCGGTACCACTACATTAAACGCTTCATCTTCATGGATAGCGCCTGTATTCACTAACTCCGCATAGGCCGCTACATAGTACACCACTTGTGGTGCTAAACGACCGATATTAATAGAGTTAGCAGAGGAGAACTTCACACCTTTCTCTGCTACTTCCTTCGCCACATCAGCATCCACAAAGAGACGTTTCAAGAATTGTTGCGCATCATCAAAGTTACCTTCGATGGCCGTTACATTAACGTTCGCACCTTCTTGCTTTTGCATTTGCTCTTGTTGCATTGGGCTAACGCCGTCTGTAGGGAAGAACACTTGAATATGCGTTCCCGGCACATCTTTGAACCCTTCTAAAGCGGCTTTTCCAGTATCACCAGAGGTAGCTGTCAAGATCAACACTTCTTTCGTTTCTTTTTCCGCTTCCTTTGCTGCCACCAACAAGTATGGGAACAAGGATAATGCCATATCTTTAAAGGCTTGAGTGCGACCGTGGAACAACTCTAACACGGACACTCGTTCCAACAAAGAGTGCATAGGCGCCATGTCCGGCGTATCAAAGTTCACTGTATTGTAAGCACTGCGAATCATGGTTTCTAATTCTGCTTCTGTGAAAGTAGTAAATAATTTACTCAACACCACCAGTGCAATTTCTTCATAACTTTTGTCTGCCACATCTTGGTAGGAAAGACATTTCTCTGGAAATGTTTCTGGCACGTACAGACCACTATCACTTGCCAATCCATTGAGCAATGCGAATGTTTCGCTCACCGTTTCATGACTACGCGTACTTGTATACTTCATCTTATCATCCTTTATATTTCATTGTACTACACATTATATCGTTACCGTTTATTATAAATTAATGCTATCCATTTAGCAAGAAAAGGGTGGGGAAAGGATTGTCACATTTCTCATAACGTACTATACTATAAGTACTATGAATTTCAAACGGTGTACACCTACATCTTTAACATCTTAGTGTTATTTTGAAAGCAGGCGATTTCCTTTGAAAAAACTTTTTCTTGTATTTGCTATGGCTATCTGTTGTTCTATTACCAGTTACGCCTATCAAACGACCACTACCTTAGATATGTCAGCCACTTACATAGACATTCGCAGTGCTCATGCTAAAGAACTGTTAGGCGAAGATATGGTAGGAGCTATATGGGTCAACCCCCAAAACTTACTCACTATCAACAATTTCCTAAAAACATCTGACAAAAGGAAAAAATACATCGTATTTTGTTCCTGTCCTCACGATGAACATTCCATAGCCTTAGCCGAAATAATGGATCGCGAAGGGTATGAAAATGTATATGTATTAGAAGATGGTTGGGATATTCTCTCAGACAACCATCTGACAACAAGGAGGTCTTTACAATGAGAAAATTATGTATCTTGACAATTATGGCTCTATTCCTAGGCTTTCAATCTAACCTAGGCGTATTCTCCGCCTCTGAACAACCTAGTACTGATGGAACACTCATCACCCAACGAGGTTGCTGTTCTCGCCACGGTGGTGTAGCAGGTTGTACTGAAAATGGATCGGTGAAATGTAACGATGGCACTACCTCTCCAACTTGTAAATGTTAATGTAAAGGTAAGCATATGGGATTTCGTTTTAGAAGAACCTTAAAGATTGCACCTGGCATTCGTCTTAACTTCGGCAAGAAAGGTGTTAGTACAAGTATCGGGCCAAGAGGCGCTAAAATTACTTTGGGAAAAGACGGCGTAAGAACAACAGTAGGTCTTCCTGGTAGTGGTATATCCTACACCCACTACAAACGCTACCCTAATGACAGTAGCACTGCTAGCAATGCCATCCCCTTTACACCTACCTGCCCTCAATGTGGCCATCATATGCGCAAAGCTTGGACGAATTGTCCGAAATGTAATTATAATTTATTACCTCCCCCCGCTAACAATCCTAATCCAGTGGATACGCGAACCCCTGAGGAAGCCTCTTCTGCTGTAGGCTGCGGTTGCTTATTGTTGATTATATTAGTGATTGCTTTTGCTATCTACATCGTTTAACTATACAACACTATTCCACGTATTACATTTTGTAATAAACGTCACATATTTGCCTCTGTTCTTACAAAATAAGCATATGCTTTCATCTTGTTCTTGACATAGAAAAAACAAAAGAGTACAATACACACATACAATCAAACATTTGGGAATAGGTGCGAAAGCATAATAGAGAAGCCAGTTAAAGTCTGGCACGGTCCCGCCACTGTAAAGCAGAGCAAATCCAAATTATGTCACTGGGAAACTGGGAAGGCTGGAGGCGCGTTGAAGCTGAGTCAGGAGAACTGCCTATTCATCATTCACCACTTGACCTACGAGAGATAGGGAGGAGAATCAAAGGCCTTTTTCTGATACTCCAAAATACAAGAAAAAGGATTTTTTATTACTACGATATGCGTTGTATGGGATACGTCACATATTGATGATCGCCTTATCATGGCCAAGTGAACTTACTATTATGGTATTAGCACTCAAAGTGTTGATATAGTTGTCATGATTTTGTATGGGCGTACATCATCATCCTAAAAAGAACCTGCCGGTGGGCAGGTTCTTTTTTTGCATCAACAATAAATATAGGAACTACTCACACAAGAGCAGTCCCCAATATTTTTATCATATTCTATTTTTCTCTATCGTCATTGCCTTTCACATGGTACAATACAATTGTATAGGGGATTCCGGCCCCTTGTATCATACCCTCAAAGGCAGTATGCGTGTCCAGCGCTAGCTTTAGAGGGTTTTTCTTTGTCCATATACATAGCTTTGAAATCATTATAGTCTTCCACCATATAGTCTGGCATCATGGATAAGGCTTTTTCTTGGAGCCATTCTGGAACTCCATAATACGCCCCTGCTACGGCACCGACAATGGCACCTAATGTATCGCAGTCACCGCCGATGTACATTACATTGCGAATAGCCGATTCATAATCTTCGCTCTCAAAGAAACATTGCATTCCTTCTGGCACAGTTTTCTGACAGCTTGGTTCAAATTTATACGTCTTGTGTAGTTCTTCCACGCTGTACTCGCCAGGATAGTATGATTTTACCATCTTTTGGATTTCCTCTTTCGTAGCTCCATGCAGTGCTTTGAACACAGCTAACGCCGTCACTTCTCCTCCTTTTAATCCTTCTGGATCATTATGGGTCGTACCTGTGACAATACGGCTCAGTAACTTGACCTCTTCTTCTGTGTTTGCCACATACGCTACAGGACTTATACGCATAGCCGCCCCATTACCCCAGCTACCATATGGTTCTGTCACATCAGATAATCCCCACTGAAAAAATTTAGCTCCAAACCCTCCCATCGGTAATGGATTAGAAAGAAAATATTCTTTCATACGATACACAGTAGCTCGTTGTAACTGTGTCCCCCTTCCTTTTACATCAATTAAAGCCCGTGCAATAGCACATGTTAAAATTGAATCATCTGTAGGCTCACATCGTTCTGATAAGAACTCAAATTCTCGGCTTTTGATATTGTTGAACTCATAGATTGAGCCCGCCATATCTCCAATGATTGCTCCTAACATAAAACTCCTTTCTGGTGTCTCCACCATGACAATTGCACTAAAAACATAGATGTATGCAAAAATTATATACTCCTATATTTTCCATGCAATATACCACGTTATATCTATTGATATAACTGAATTGTTACCATTATACACCATGTTCTTTTAAGAGACAATAACCCTTTACATCTATAGACAATTAGATATCATAATGATAAAATTAAATTTTATAAATGTAAGTTTAAAATGTATGGTTACTAGTATAACACACTATGTAAGTTTGTTTTGGGAGGTAGTATGTCTACATCTTTATTTTCTATGATTAAACATTTCCTACTTGTAGCTGCCCCCGTCATTGCTACACAATTTTCTATCATTGTTGGTAGTTTTATAGCGGTCACATTAACGGGGCAATACAGTACCATAGATTTAGCAGCTATTGGTGTGGGGTACAACTTATGGGTCGCCGCTTTTTTTGGTCTGTCAGGAATTCTCCTTGGTGTGACCCCCATTATTTCTCATGCCTTAGGGGCAAAAAAAACTGAATCGGTAGCTGCTACCATGTGGCAAAATATCTATTTAGGGCTTGCATTTGCAACAGTTCTTATACTTGTCACCCTACTTGGTTTATTTCCTTTGTTAGATCTATTAGGATTAGAAGCGGCGGCAAAATCTGTTTGCATCCAATATATGAACGCCATGTGCGTCGCCTTTCCAGCTATGATGATCATGTCTGGATTCCGCTACATTGTCGATGCTCACGGAAATACTCGCTACTCTTTATACATCATTGGCAGTAGTGTGTTATTTCAGTCTATTTTCAATGTACTATTCATACAAGGTTATGGCCCCATCCCCGCTCTGGGGGGCTTTGGTGCCGGCATTTCAACGGCCATCGCCTATTGGTATATGATGCTATGTTTTCTCGGGCTCATTACATTCCACAAACACTTCAAACAATATCGGTTTTGGTCATCTTTCACTGGACCAAGTTGGATACTCATTCGAGATCAATTAGCTCTAGGGATTCCTATTGGCCTCTCTATCTTTGCAGAAATCAGCATTTTTAGTGCTGCTGGGATTGCTATGACAAAGTTCGGCACAGAAATTATAGCCGCCCATCAAGCAGCGTCTAGTTTCCTTGGATTAACATTTTCTTTCCCCCTCAGCTTAAGTATGGCTTCTACCATTGTCATCGCTTATGAATTAGGAGCTAAACAATATCAAAACGCTATTACTTACACATGGATTACTCGTGGTGTAGCAGCTTTCATAGCCCTTTGCATTGGAACCTATTCCTTCACTCATATCGACTTCTTAGCCAGTCTATATACTAAGGAAGATCACATGATTCCCCTTATTGAAAGTTTCATTTCTTATGCTGTATTTTTCACAATCATCGATGCTGTAGGCACTCCTTTACAAGGCGTTCTCCGAGCCTATCGTGATGTAACTAGCGTTTCTGTGATTACTATCGGCACCTATTGGGGGGTGACTGTACCTGTTGCCTACCTTTGTTACCTATTCACAGACTTCGGGCCTTACTCCGTTTGGATTGGATTATTAACAAGTACATCTTCAGCTGCACTCTGCTATATGTATCGATTACGTAAAGTCCAACGCAATGTACGGAACATGTCATTCTAAAATCATTAATTAAAACTTAACCCTTTAAGTGACGAGGCGTTCCATGAACAGCCTCGTTTTTATGTGATAACGACATACACAGGTAAATTAGACACAACCATTGGTACAAAACATATGGTACCAACCGAAACAGCTATAGGTGAATTTACTAGTATAACAGCACGCTATACCTCCATTTTGCTTTTGACATATCTTTATAAATACTATAGAATATAGAAATGTAATTTAAGGGATCTATTCAACGCCCTTTTATATTCATTAATTATTACATCTATATATAAATGTTCCTCGTCTTGCGTGTCTGCATAAGCAACTCACGGCATATACACATATCTATTATGCTGAAATATACATACCGCTTCGATGTCTTTATATACATGTATCTTTATTATTTTGTAAAAGAAGGAGATCTTATGGCTACTGTAAATCCAAACTATGAAAACCTACAAGGTTCTTATTTATTTGCTAATATTGCTCGTAAAGTAGAAGCTTTCAAAGAAAGTCACCCTGAAGCAGACATCATTCGTCTTGGTATTGGTGATGTGACGCGCCCTCTTGTGCCAGCTGTCATTGAAGCTATACATGCTGCCGTGGAAGAAATGGGTTCTGCCGATACATTCAGAGGCTATGGTCCTGAGCAAGGTTACGATTTCTTGCGCAATGCCATCGCTGAAGGAGATTATGCACCATTAGGTATCACAATCCAACCGGATGAAATATTCGTGTCCGACGGAGCTAAGTCTGACGTGGGCAACATCCAGGAAATTTTCTCTGAAAACAACATCATCGCTATTACTGACCCTGTGTACCCAGTATACCTTGACTCTAATGTCATGGGCGGTCGCACTGGCAAAGCTATCAACGGTATTTATGAAAAAGTAGTGTACCTGCCAACGAACGCAGAGAACAACTTCTCTCCTGCATTCCCCAAAGAACGAGTAGATATCGTCTACCTTTGCTGCCCTAACAACCCAACTGGTACCGTATTAAGCCGTGCGCGCTTGGCAGAATGGGTACAGTGGTGTAAAGATAACGAAGCGATCTTAATGTTCGACTCCGCTTATGAAGCTTTCATCACATCCACAGATACAGTTCGTTCTATTTATGAAATCGAAGGCGCTCGTGAAGTGGCCATCGAATTCCGTTCTTTCTCTAAAACGGCAGGTTTCACTGGTACTCGTTGCGCCTACACTGTAGTTCCTCATGAAGTAACTGCCAAGAACGCAGAAGGCAAGCGTGTTCCGCTGAACCCAATGTGGAATCGTCGCCAAACAACAAAATTCAATGGTGTTCCTTACATCATTCAACGTGGTGCTGCTGCTGTTTACACACCAGAAGGTCGTGCCCAAATTAAGGAGCATATCGCTTACTACATGGAAAACGCTCGCATCATTCGTGAAGGCTTAGAGGCTATTGGTCTTACTGTATTTGGTGGTGTAGATGCGCCATACATTTGGATCCAAGCTCCTGCTGGCATGAGTAGCTGGGACTTATTCGATACATTACTAGAAAAAGTACACATTGTGAGCACTCCTGGTTCTGGTTTCGGTCCAGAAGGCGAAGGCTATTTACGTCTCACTGCCTTCGGCAGCCGTGAAAATACCATTCGTGCTGTGGATCGCATTAAAACATTACAATTTTAAAATTCCCCTTTTCTCTATGGGATTTTTTCGCTATAATGATACATGCGAAAAACAATGGGCACAGCCCCTCATTTCATCATATACTGTAATCTCCTATTACAGTTCAATAGTATTTAATATTAATGAAAGTATCAACTTTCACGAAAGGAAGTAACAATGAGCAACATTCGTATTGGTATCGTTGGATACGGCAACCTTGGTCGCGGTGTAGAAGCGGCTGTAGCATTACAACCAGATATGGAATTAGTCGGTGTATTCTCTCGTCGTTCTGGTTTACAAACAGTAAGTGGCGTACCTAGCTACACTATGGAAGAAGTAGAGTCTTTCAAAGGCAAAATTGATGTGATGGTATTATGTGGCGGCAGTGCAACAGACCTAATCGATCAAACTCCAGCTATTGCAGCTCATTTTAATGTGATCGACAGCTTCGACACACACGCTCGCATCCCTGAGCACTTTGAAAACGTTCACAAAGTAGCACAAGAAGCTGGCACTGCAGCATTAATCTCTTGCGGTTGGGACCCTGGCATGTTCTCCTTGCAACGTGTGTACGCTGAAAGCATCTTACCACAAGGCGATTCCTACACATTCTGGGGTCGTGGCGTATCTCAAGGTCATTCCGATGCGATCCGTCGCATCGAAGGCATAGCAGACGCTCGTCAATACACTGTACCTAAACAAGAAATCATCTCCGCTATCCGCAATGGTGAAACACCAGAAGTGACAGCTACTTCTTCTCACCTTCGTGAATGCTATGTAGTATTGGAAGAAGGCGCTGATGCAGCTCGCATTGAAAACGAAATCAAAACAATGCCTAACTACTTCGTTGGCTATGAAACAACTGTAACATTCATTTCCCAAGAAGAATTAGATGCGAACCACAAAGGCATCCCACATGGTGGTCTTGTGATCCGCAGCGGCGAAACTACAACAGGTACAAAACACATCTACGAATTCGGTTTACAATTAGATTCTAACCCTGAATTTACTGGTGCTGTATTAGTAGCATTCGCTCGTGGCGTACATCGCTTAGCAGCACATGGTGGCCGTGGTGCTTTCACAGTATTCGACATCGCACCAGCTTGGTTATCCCCAAAATCTGCTGAAGAATTACGTGCACATTATCTATAATATATATAACACATACAAAAAGCACAGACCACAAATCTGTGCTTTTTAGCTACCCACAGCCCCATTTCCCTAGAACGCAGTGGTACAATATACATCTATTGGCGTTCTTTTTTCCAAAATTAACAAACGCTTAGAGTCCACGGTATGTTCCTGAACAAACATTATGCAATACCGTTTGTGAAGGAATATGCCGTGGACTCTCCTTTGCTAACTAGCGCATAGAACGCCACAAAATTTTCATTGTGCCACAAGTGATATTTGCCAACTTTTACAATATTAGTTATAATATTGGCATAGACAAGCGTAACGCACCTATCTCATAGGTGCGTTTTATACCGTTTATCCATAAATGAAGGCTACCTGTCTAGGCAAGTATACACAACTAGCACTTGCTGACTCAGCCCCATATGAACTTTTACATGACATATTAAGTGTATAACACACTATACTATCGCCTTAGGGCTATACAAGATATAAAAGGAGATACCATGAGCACAAATTTAGAAGTAGGCATTGTTGGCCTTCCAAACGTAGGAAAAAGTACATTATTTAACGCTATTACAAAAGCCGGCGCAGAAGCGGCGAACTATCCATTCTGTACCATCGAACCAAATGTAGGCGTTGTAGACGTACCAGATGCTCGTTTAGCTGTGTTGGCTGAGATGTTCGGTTCCAAACGCATCTTGCCTGCTGCTATGCGTTTCGTAGATATCGCTGGCCTTGTGGCTGGCGCTTCCAAAGGGGAAGGCTTAGGTAATAAATTCTTAAGCCACATCCGCCAAGTCGATGCTATCGCACAAGTAATTCGTTGTTTTGATGACCCTAATATCACACATGTGGCGGGTTCCGTAGATCCTGTTCGTGATATTGAAATCATCAATACAGAATTATGTTTAGCTGACCTTGAAAGCGTAGATAAACGCTTACAACGTATTGCTAAGTTAGCAAAATCCGGCGACAAAGATGCTCGTATTGAAGCACCTATTTTAGAAAAAGTATCTGCTGCATTAGGAGATGCTATTCCTGTTCGTGCCCAAGGCTTAACAGAAGATGAACTAGACATCTTAAAAGACTTAACCTTATTAACAGCAAAAAAATCTTTATATGTAGCCAACGTAGGCGAAGATGAAGTATCCGACTACTCTGGCAACGAATTTGTAAAACAAGTAGAAGAATACGCAGCAAAAGAAGGCTCTGGTGTTGTGGTTGTATCTGCTCGTATTGAATCTGAAATCGCAGAATTATCCGACGAAGAAGCCACAGCTTTCTTAGCTGACCTTGGCCTAGAAGAAAGCGGCTTAACAAAATTAATCAAAGCTAGTTATTCCTTGTTGGGCTTAATCAACTACTTCACAGCTGGCGAAATGGAAGCTCGTGCATGGACTATTGTAGAAGGCACTAAAGCACCTCAAGCAGCTGGCAAAATCCACTCTGACATCGAAAAAGGCTTCATCCGTGCAGAGATTGTATCTTTTGACGATTTAGAAGCTTGCGGCAGCCAAAATGCAGCCAAAGAAAAAGGTCTCGTTCGCCTAGAAGGTAAAGACTATATAATGAAAGACGGCGATGTAACTCATTTCCGTTTCAACGTATAACAACGATAAAAGCTAGGAATGCTCTGCGGAGTATTCCTAGCTTTTTTAATAGTCATCAAATTCTAGAGCATCCCCTAGATAGAACATGATCCATGTGCATATGGAAGTATTTCTTTCCCCTTTTCATAATAATACATATGAGAAGGGGTTATTTTATGTTCCTCGAATATTTTAAGCACATCTTCCATATACGACTCTGCTACGCCTATGGCAAGTCCACAGGCACTAGATAGCTCTGGTGGCACAGGCATTAATTGATGAATGACACCATGAATAGCGAGAGCCTTATCGGCTTTATCTGCAAAGTAGTAAGAGCTAAATAGAACGAGTACTTTTTGTGATACCTTATCTGTAGCTGTATTAGACTTCTTACTATCTACCGTAAAAACGTTCATGTGCGTCTACCTCATTCAATCTTTCCAATTCTATCTGCCAATGTCATCCCGCATCTATTTACAATGTAACAAATGGCTCTTGCATCATGCTTTCTGTGATAGCATACAGATTTGTAACAGTGCCCACTTGCACTTTGTCTTTTACCTCATAAAAGTCTAAGCATATACCACAACCACCAATTGTCACCCCTGCTGATTCTAACGCTTTGAAGTTTTCAATGTGTTCCGATCCTTCTACGAGCATATTTACGGCACTATTAATGCAATAGATCGCTTTCGGCTTTACATCTGCTTCCGTCAATACATAGAGGAAAGATTTCATCAAGTTGCGGCCTAATTCTTCACTACCTTCTCCTAAGTAATCTTTCGTTAGGAGTAACACTTTATCTCCTACCCCTTGAGCCGGCATGACTGGCGTTGGCATCTTCATCTCAGGAGACTCCATCTCTTGTGTGATAGGAGCTCCCATAGCCGCTTTTTCTGCTTTCATTTTTTCATAGGCTGCAATGCTTCGCTCTAAACTGCCTGTTCCATTGGTCATGTAAAAAGGAGCATCTCCTCCTGCTATCGTCGTATTTGTGATCACCTTACCCAAAGGCGCAGCAAATTCATTTTCGAAAATATCTTCCAAATCTAAATCATCCAGATCATTAGACGTTTGGATATCCAAAGCACTAGCAGTGGCCAACTCCTCTGTAACAACCGTTGGGGGAATTAAGACAACGATATAATTACCTTCTTGCTCGAGCACATGATTCTCGTATCCTCTATATTCCCCTAATTTCACCACATTATCGCGGCTCACATCATTATCCACTAAGACTTTCACATAGGTAGTGCCATCCGCATCCATCGCTTTTTTTGCTTCTATCACTGGCTCTGGGCACGCCTTTCCACGCATATCTAACATAACTTCTTTATTTGACATATATATACTCCCTTTCCTTCTGTTTCACACGACCTATGATGGCGGCGTGCCTGATTCCTGCTACCTGTAATTCTGAAAGCAACCTTTCTCCTTCATCCTCACTACAAGCAAACAATAATCCTCCCGATGTTTGAGGGTCAAAGCAAATATCACTCCACACCGTATCTAACTCACTAGCAAACTCTACCGTACTAGATAAGGCTTTACGGTTTCCATACGTTGCCGCAGGGACTAACCCCATACGAGCTGCCTCTTGTACATCTGTGAACAGAGGTAATGCCTCTACATACAGATCCACAGATACTTCACTGGCTCGCGCCATTTCAGATATATGGCCTAACAAACTAAAGCCCGTGATATCCGTACAGCTATGAATCGTAAACCTTGCAGCCACATCCCGAGCTCCTCGATTTAAGGTGCACATGCTATCTATAGCCTCTTGTGCACCTTGAGGAAATAAATTACCCTTATCTGCCGTATTCATAATTCCTGTTCCAATAGGCTTTGTAATCATCAATACATCACCTACTTGGGCCCCCGCATTCGTCCAAATCGACTGAGGATTCATAAGCCCTGTCACAGCCATCCCAAAGAGGGGCACTTCATTTTCTACACTATGGCCACCTAATAGAGCTACTCCAGCCTCCTCTAGCACCTCATTGGCACCTTCTAACACCGTTGAAAGTATCCCTTCTTTCACAAGGGCCACAGGGAACGCCACCATATTTAACGCGGAAATCGGTGTTCCGCCCATGGCGTATACATCGCTAAGTGCATTGCAAGCAGCCACACGACCATACACCCTCGGATCACCTACGGGAGGTGTAAAGAAATCTACTGTTTGCACAAGTGCCTGCGTATCACTAATACGATATACACCTGCATCTTCCATCCCACTAGCATTGGTTAATACTGCAGGATGGCTAGGCATCTGAATATGTTGTAATACATCAGCCAATATGTGGGGACCAATTTTACAAGCACATCCACCCTTAGTTGCATACGTCCTCATATCTACCATGCGCACACCTCCCAAACACACAATATCTATCACAATACATCGCAGCCCTTATGAATGAGTATCCGCGATCTCACTCGATATCACTGGATGCAACTTTCGATAGTATCTTTTTAACACTTTTTTCAAATTTTGGACGAGGTATCATCACCTGATGTCCACATCCTTGGCAGACAATCACGAAATCAACACCAGTTCGTTTGATTTCCCAATTCGTACTACCACAAGGATGAGACTTCTTCATTTGCACCACATCACCTACCTGATATTTTACAAATCCCATAGGATCCTCCTTTATTCTGTGTAGTATGAATATAGTATACCATCTAGCAATAGATTTCTCTACAGTTACCCTACAGCTCTCAAGACATTGACAAATATTCCTATCATATTTTGTCTCTCATCACAAAACCATATCGTTACACTACATTTTGCTATATAGAAACCCTTTATATAGAGCCTTTTCTATGTATTATCATTTCCTTTTCCGTTTATGAGTTCGATTCTCAATTTCTATTTTGTATAATCCCCTTTATTTTTTAGGGATTTAATAACCGGCAAGCCCTTTATTTAAGCCGATTGAGAGACTTTATCATTTACAAAAAATTTTTAAATTTTTCTAAAAAAAGACTTGCATTTCTCATTTTCATAGTCTATAATGTAATCAACAATGATTATTCGTTAAGTAACGAAATCAATAGGGAATCAGTCAAGTGATTGTTCCCGTTAAACAAATAAGTATTTATTTTAAAAGCTATGTAAAGTACATGGAGGAAAGAAAATGCCAGAATTAAAAGGTACACAAACAGAAAAAAATCTTCAAGCAGCGTTCGCTGGTGAATCTCAAGCTAATCGTAAATATACATACTACGCAAGTGCAGCTCGTAAAGCAGGTATGAACAAAATCGCTGATTACTTCGAAGAAACAGCAATCAACGAATCCGCTCATGCTAAAGTATGGTTCAAATTGTTACATGGTGGCGATGTAAACTCTGACGTAGCTATCAACTTAAAAGATGCTGCTGCTGGTGAACACTACGAACACACTGTAATGTACCCAGAATTCGCTAAAGTTGCGAAAGAAGAAGGTTTCGCTAAAATCGCTTACTTATTCGAACAAGTTGGCGTAATCGAAGCTCGTCATGAAGAACGTTACCTTGACCTTGTAACATCTGTTGAAGGTGGTACAGTGTTCAAACGTGAACAACCAGTTGCTTGGATCTGTGCTAACTGTGGTTACATCCACATCGGCGAAGAAGCTCCAAAACTTTGCCCAGTATGTGCTCATCCACAAGCATTCTTCTCCCAACACGGAGAAACTCTTATCTAATCTATAACCAAGTGGTTTCTTAGATAAGCTCTATAGATTTGTATCAAGTGATACACAGCAATAACGATAGGAACTAAGTAGTTCTAAAGATAAGTATCTTACATATGCAATATACTAAGTAGTAATAAGGTTTACCCAAGTGGGTCAAGTTACATCATCATTTCCCAAGTGGGTTAGATCTAGTATAGGTATACTAAAGCGACTGTGAAAACAGTCGCTTTTTTGCATGCCAAAGTATATATCCCTCCCTGACTTCCCAGTAGAAGATATAATTATCTTTCACTATTCATCATCTTATCTTCATCTTCTTGGTCTATACTTTAGGTGCAGGGTCTACCCCCCTAAATATATACTACATATACATGTATATAAAAACCTATTCGTAGTTATTCCCAACGTATCCCCAAGTGATGGTAAACACTACGATACACCTAACTATATGTTAAACACTAACTGATGAGAAGGAGACACTTATGAAACGTGCACTACTATTAACAACACTAGCTATGACGATTGGTTCTTCCGCATTTGCTTCCTCTATGAATTATCCAAATTTCCAAAGCGACCACAAGCCAATGTCTTTTAAAATGGCGTCCTCTGAAGATATGAAAGCGTACCAAAAAGATCTAGAAAACTATTTGGCAGATACAGATGCTATTATCCAATCTTTAATTACTAAAAAAAGGGCAGCTATTGATGCCTACAATGCAGGTGTTCGTGAATATAACAAGGATGATTTCTTTCACAAAGATCGCATCGATCCATATTCCTACGATGAAAGCTATTCACAAACAAAACGAGTGGGCGGTCATTCTTATCATACCTTTGGTGATACTGTTATCATCACAACAAGCAATACCCTTCCTATGATAGAAGAAAAGAAAGATCAAAAAAAGGATGAAGATGATGCATTTGCTCGTATGATGCGCCGCATGGAGCATCATTTAGGTGTTGACCGTTGGTAATTGCCCTCTATACGCCCCTTTAAGCGTGCATACGCACTCTCCCCTTACTGATATGCTCCCTACTATCATAAAAGCCTCTATCCATCGATAGAGGCTTTTATTTTATATATACTAATAGATAATTGTCTAACTTGTACCCTACAAGAAACATACTCATACAAAAAGACTGTAACTATCTATACAGCAGATAGTCACAGTCTTTTATATACTTCGTATTACTTTCACTATATATGCGTACTATATAGTGTGTCGTATTTTATCGAATGGTTTTTGTATCATTAAATGCTTCTTGGTCGAAGGTCCCTTGTAATCGATCTACTACGATAGCATTCGTCATGGAACCACTTACATTGAGCATAGTCCGCCCCATATCTAAAATCGGATCTACCGCCAAGATTGGAGAAATGGACCCAAAGAATCCACCCATACCTGTACCAGATAAGGATACAGAAGCAGCCATCGTAGCTGTGCCAGGAACGCCTGCAATACCTAAGGAACCAATAGCAATGACGATAACACTCATAACATACATCGTAAAGTCTAGTGGTACACCAGATACACGAGCAATATAGACAATACATAAGGCCGGGAAGATACCTGCACAACCTTGCATACCTGCTGTCGTACCAAAGCTCGCTACCGTATTAGCTGTCGCTGGGTTAACGCCCAATTTTTTCGTTAACGTTTCCACTGTTAATGGTAAGACACCCATACTGGAACGAGATGTGAAAGCTAAAATTAATGCCTCTTTCGCTTTACGGAAATACATCAATGGGCTGACACCAAATAGAATGAGCAAGATAGATTGTACCACTAACATAATGGCCACACCCACATAAATTAGGACGATGAATAATCCCATATCTGCAATCGCACCAAATCCTTTTTGTGCTAATGTAGTCGCTAATAAGGCAACGACACCGTATGGCATCAAGCCAATAATGAAGTCGGCAACCCAGAAAATCAATGTGTACGCTTCATCAAATAGTTTTGTAAAAATCGCTAAATCGCTAGCACCATGTTGTTTTACTAAACGCGCTACACCACCGATGATAACACCAAATACAACAATGGCGATAACATTTGTTTGGGCCATCGCATTCACTGGATTAGACGGAATCAAAGCACGTAATGTATCTACAACCGGTTTTACTTCACGCATTTTAGAATCACCAGCAGCACCTAATGTACCATCACCTAGTCCTGTGAAAGATCCCAAGGCTAATCCTACAATCGCCGCAATCCCTACCATGACAAGTGCTACAATACCTGTAGAGGATACTAATCGTTTTAAGTTCGCATGCTTATCCATATGCAAGATAACATATACGATAGAAATGAAAACCACTGGAATGACTAACATTCGAATTAAATCGATAAATCCGCCCCCGATAAGAGAGAACCACTTTGTACTTTCTTTGATAAACACTACATCCATTGGATTATTCGGGAATCCCGCAATAAACTGTACTGCAACGCCTAAAATAGCACCAATTAATGTAGCAATCATAACTAATGTACCAAACTGAATATTTCGTCTTTGTAAAAAGTACACATAGCCCAAGGCAATCACAAATAATACCAATATTCCTATTGTCATAGGATCACTAATCATGAGAAATTGTTGAAAAAATGGTATATCCATACAATTACTCCTCCTTTTCTAGACCACTCTATAGTCCTTCTAACTTCTTTTTGTACTTACTTCTATTGCAAGTTATAACATGCAACATTATAGCACTCTATCCCTATACGGTCAATATCCTATTTATTTCATAGGTTAATAGGTGGAAACTATATATTTTCCGGTATTCATGCATTTCTATTCTAAAATCAGAGTATTTTTAGCATTTATATCGATAGAGTTCTCAGTTATATATTATACATACTGTGCTAGTTATCCTGCATCTTATACATAAAAAGAGCACATGCCAAAGGCATATGCTCTCTATCTGGCGGAGAGAGGGGGATTTGAACCCCCGCGCCAGTTTCCTGACCTACCGCATTTCGAGTGCGGACTCTTCAGCCACTTGAGTACCTCTCCGTATACGACGGCGCTCTTTAAAAAAGTCTTTCATAATTTGACTGCATTCTTCTTGCAAGACGCCAGCCAGAACCTCTGGCTCATGATTCAAATTAGGATGTGACAACACATTAAATAAAGATTCTACCGCTCCACCCTTGTAATCACTGCTGCCATACACAACGCGATCAATGCGACTGTTGATAATAGCTCCAGCACACATGGGACATGGTTCTATCGTAACATAAAGCGTGCAACCGGTCAACCGCCATCTTTCTAGTAAGGCATTTGCTTCACGAATCACGAGTACCTCTGCATGGGCCGTTGCATCATGATCGATTTCACGACGATTATGATGTCGGCTAATAATGTTACCTTCATGCACTAATACAGCTCCAATGGGAATCTCCCCCATATCATAGGCCTTCCTTGCCTCTACCAAGGCTTCACGCATATACTCTTCATCAGTCATACAGTCACTTCCTTTCCAATTGCCGCTACACAATAGAATATCATATTTTCCATCAATCGTCACTGCTTACACTATGTAGCTTGTGGTGCTTTTATATTAGATAAAAGGAAGACCGTAACATACTCCTTCTCAAACTGATCCTACGGTAGGTCGTCACTTATCCCGCTATGTAGCCTGTGGTGCTTTTATATTAGATAAATGGAAGAGTAGGACATATTCCTCCACAAACTGATCCTCCGGTAGGTTTGCTCCGGAGTATGTCCTACTCTTCTACGATTGCTCTGATCTAAGTAGTAAAAAACACCACAAGGCTACTACTCGTGATGGCCCTCCTCAGGGGGCAAGAGGGTTGTGTTCTCTGTTACCATGTATTGTATTAATTTATGGTATAATAAAAAATATATGCAAATTAATTTAATACATCTACTGAGGTGAACGAATTATATGGAACAACGCGCTTTTAGTAAAATTAATGTGGGCCTAGCCATCACGGGTAAACGCGATGATGGGTACCATGATATAGATACCATTTTCCAATCTATTTTTTTAGGTGATTCTCTGTATTTTGCACGCCACCATTCTATGGTATTCTCCGGTGATGCCCCTGAACTTCCTTATTATATGGCTCAGATGATCCCCTATACAGAAAGTAATATCGCTATGAAAGCTCTCCGCATGGTGCAAGAGTACACAGGCTGTACGCAAGGTGCAGCCATCCATTTATTGAAACGTGTACCGCCTTGTGCTGGCATGGGTGGCGGTAGCGGTGATGGTGCTGCCATGCTATTAGGTCTTAACAAATTTTGGGACCTTCGGTTAACTGATGAGGAACTCTTGACCATGGCTTCCAAACTTGGTTCTGATGTACCATTCCTTTTAAAAGGCGGCACTGCTCGCGGTACGGGACGTGGTGAAATCTTGGAATCATTGCCTACAGGACAAGCGCAGTGGCTCCTCATTGTGAAACCAGAAATTAGTATCTCCACAGCAGATGCGTATGGTCGTTTCTCTGGATCTTCTCGTGTCACTACGGACACGATGGATACTGTTACCGCCCATATGAAAGCCAAAGACTTTCGTCAGGCTTTCACATCCAGCGACAATACCTTTGAAGAGTTAATCTTTCCTATACATCCAGAGCTTGTGGCATGTAAGCAGTTTTTCTTAGATCGTGGATTCCCTACGATTATGACTGGTAGCGGCCCGACTATGGTGGTACTATTAGAAAAAGCACTAGATGCAATTCGATTACAAGAAGAAATCAAAAAAGCTGGTCATAACTGGCTTTCATTAATTACGAAAACACATGATAAGGAGGCCTTACCATGAATGTACCACGTTTACAACCCATCCGTTTAGATGCGTACAAACCACTTCGTGAAATCGTTAGCGATGCCCTACGTCAGGCCATTCGGGATGGCGTCTTACCACCTGGAGAACGGCTGATGGAAATCCCTCTTGCGGAAGAACTCGGTGTGAGTCGTACTCCTATTCGTGAGGCTATTCGCATTTTAGAACAAGAAGGTCTTGTGGTGATGATTCCACGCCGTGGCACCTATGTAGCAGATATGAGTTTGAAAGATGTAACAGAAGTGTTTGAGCTTCGTTCTATCTTAGAAGAATTAGCCGCAGAGCTCGCAGCAGAACGTATTACCAACGAAGAAATCGAAGCCTTAGAACAACATCTTGTAGAAATCGGCAACTACATGAATGAAAAAAATCTCGATAAAGTCGTACAGGCCGATATTCTATTCCACGAGATTCTCTATAAGGCTTCTCGTAATGATCGCCTCGTAGAAATGATTCATAATCTACGGGAACAGACTTTGCGCTTCCGTACCTTATCTATGAGCCAAACAGGTCGCCTTGCTAAAACTTGGGATGAACACCGTCAACTCGTAGAGGCTATTTCTGACCGCGATGTAGAACGAGCACGACATATTGCTCGTATCCATATGGAAGAGTCAGAAAAAACATTGTTGGCTGGCATGCAATTACAAGGTCATGAGGAATAACTTGTCTCGCCGAATATCAAATACTGAAAAGGGTCCTTCGGGACCCTTTTGCTTATTAAAAATATAAAAAATAGAGGAAAGTTGATAGTTTTTGATCAACTTTCCTCTATTTTATTTGTGGGCTATTTTATTCCAGCCCCTTATGTGTAACGGTTATTTCTTATGACTAGTGTGTTTACTTACGTTAACAAGATAAGCTATATTCAACAATCATCATTAGAATTTGTACGTCATTTGTACGGTAGAGTAGTTACCTAAGCTAAAGCGTTCTGGTCCAAATAATGTATCTCGTTGTCCGATACCTTTTGCACCAAATGTATAGCTTGCTTCTACTACCCAGTTTTTCGCCGGCACATAGGAACCACCTAATGTGAAGCTTTCAATACCATCTAAGTAACGATCAGTTAAACCATTTGTACCATTGCCACCGAAGAAAGAGCCATGTTCAAAGTGTTTATAGTCCGCATACATAGACCAGGTTTGCGGTCTTGCAATATCCGCCATACCTACTTGTGCACGCATTACCCAGAAGGTAGGAGTGCTACCTATTTTATGACCCAAGACAGCAAAAGCATTCGTGGCTGCATTGTAATCATATGCTGTTTGACCATTCAAATGTTTACCTAAATTGGACAAGTTTTTACCATAGTCAAAGGATAGCATTGCGCTCTTACCAAGAGTATATCTTGCGCCTACAGCCAATACATTGGCCACTTGGTGATAGCGATGTGTTTCATTGCCTTTAACACCAGCTGTTTCTTTTGCCGTTTCAAAAACTACATCACGATTACCTTGAGAATGTAAGTACCATGCAGATACGCCCAAGTTAGGTTTCACTTGTTGTTTTACTTCCACAAAGAAAGCTCGTTTAATACTTGGCACTTCTGCACGATCAAGAACATAGCCTTGTTGTAACACATGAACGCCTGTCGCTTCGCCTAATGGTACACGAGGGAATAGACTACCTTTTTCAGTAAATCGTAAATCTGAAGTGATTTTGTTCGCATAGGCTGCTACTGGTGCTACTAGCCCTTTATTATCAACCCCGTCAGCAGGCAATGTATTTTCTTTTTCTAAGGTTGCCCGTAACACATTTTCATCCACAGTACCACCTACGATATCGGTAGCCGTAAATGGAGGACGGTTGATATTCTCCGTATCATCTTTAATTTTATCATTGTAATAATCTACAAGCCAAGATGATAAATCCTGTTTTTTCAGTAACTCAAAATGTTCTTTTTCTGCGTCCGTGAAAGTGCCATTCGCACTTTCTTTACCTCGATAACTTTCTAATGTGCCTAGGCCTGTTGGATGAGCTGCTACAAAGTCAGCCAATTTTTTATTTACTGTATCTAAGTCTCTTTGTTTTTCATCTCGAGAAGCTGTATGTGATTTTAAATCATCAACTGCATAGCCATATTCCTCTTTGGCACTATCTTCTGCACTTTTGATAGCTTCTTTGATATTTTTATTATACCGCTCGATTAAAGTCGCTCCACGTTCTGCCAAGAATTTTTTCACAAATTCACTGCCATCGCCTTGGATCGGTGCATCATCGTCATAACTATATCCTAAAATATCTTTATTCAATGATGGGTATAAATCCGCCGACATGGTTCTAGGGAATGTTTGTGATGCTGTAGCATATTTATCCGTATCTGTACTATAGAATGGATACGTACCCGTTTCTGTCAGGTATTTAACTCCTGCTTCTCCTACTTTTTCAGGTGCTTTTCCAGTAGCTGGATCATAGGTTTTTGTATACCCATACACAGCTTTTGGAATGCTGATATAGTATATTGTTTCCTCAGACTTCAAGTAGTTTGGATACGCTTGTTTCGCCCAATTGTAGTACTTACGAATCGTTTCGTATTGACCTGCTACATCGCCCACTTTTTCACGAACCGCTATGTTCATTGGCTTAAATGGTTTTGTTAGTTTCAACCCTTCTACACTATTCAAGAACTCATTCACTGTCAATGGACGTTCCATAGTTTTGTAGGACATTTGCGTATACGCGGAATCTGTAATGCCTGTATTTCTAGAGAAATCACCATAGCCGACACGAACTTGCGTATTATCTTTCGTCCAAACAGCACGAACCCCATCAAAAGTTTGGTTGAACCAGTAACCAGTTTCCCCTAATTTTTCTGGTAAACGTCCTACAGAGAAATCCCAAGATTTTTCTTTTCTTGTGATATTCGCTTCTTCTAATTTCACTTTGCGTAAGCTTCGATTCGTATCCACCGTATCTTCTGTAGCATGGCCTGCATGACCGCTGGCGCTAGTGATAACTTCCACCGCCGTTTTATCATTAATACGACCTTCTACGCCGATTTGTACTTTTTGTTCCCAACCGTTTTCAGATGGATCTTGCATATTTTTCATAGCAGAACCAATAGCAGATGTTAACGTAGTTCTTACATCAGGACGGTTTTGACCTTCCATATAGTGCGTACGCCATTTGTAGTCCCCAGCAAAGCTCAAATCAGAGCTACTAATCTCACCAAATGGTGTCGTGATAAACTTAGCAAAGTCTACTGGACCTAAATCAATATTTGCCACTTCTTTACCGGACTGATCTTGTAATACTTTGTGAACATGTCCATCACTGCCAATTTTAAAGTTAATGCCAACGCGATATACACGATCTTGCATAGCTCGGTCATCATCACGGTAATTAAACAAGTTGTCTACACCAATGTAGGCTTTCATATCATTGCCCCAAGATTTTTGAACAATGAAATTCCATACACTATATGTTTTGGATTGATACTCTTGCTTTTTACCTTCTTTAAAGTATGTATCAATATGGGAAATATTAGGATTTTCATTCTCTGCTGGGCCATAGGAATCGATGAAGTTACCATTGCCTGCTAAGGAACGACTATCCAACATGTTCATATACAGATTACCATACAAAGATGCATGCAAACCAGAATCTTTATCATCATAGTTGATGCCTACATCAATTTTATGCTGTGGTTTATCCAACAATTGTTTCGGTAAGGTTGGATCCGATTGGTTCTCAGTATGCAAGAAGGTATATCCTAATTTACCAGACCATTTTTTATTAAAGTTATGTTTAACTTCTGCCTCTAACCCTGTAATAGATACTTTTCCAATATTTTTGAAGCTGTAGATCATGTCTGGAGCATGTTGATATTTTTCAGACCCCAAATGCGTCCGTTCATTATACTCTGGATAGAAGTCTAATAAATGACCTGTGAAGTAAATGGAATGGTAATCACGGATACGATTGTGGAAGGCGCTAGCACGGTAGGATGTCGTTTTATTTTCATGTTCCCAACCTACATCCACATTGATGGATTTTTCTGGTTTTAAGTCAGGATTGCCAACCCAGTACCACCCCATTCGAGCCGTACCGCCACCAAGTCCACCACTCAATGGGTTACCAGAATACATTTCCCAGTTATAATACAATTCGCCCATACCTGGCTCATTATAACTAGTGCCAACATTCGCTTTCAAACGAGTATGCACATCCCCACGTAAGTTATGTAGCATACCTACATTAAAAGTCAAATTGTTACCGAATAGACTGCTGTGGTCTAGACGCACAATCGGCGTAATCGTGGTGTTTTTATTCACTTGCCAATCATCTTGTACATATACATATTCTTTTTGAATATCTGCTTCGCCTACCGTCACACGATTGTGTAAGGCATCGCCTTTTTTGAATTGTACATTATTCAATTTCACATCGTATGATTTACCATTGATTTCCATAGGCTTGCCCGTATAGTAGTAATACACGATGGTACTTTGCCTAATACGGGATTCACTTGCATTGGCAGCTTTAATCTCAGGATTTTGCTCATACAATTTGTCTACTAACTCATTAAAACGATCTCTCGTTTCGGACGTAGTATGATCCAAGAAATAAGAAATGCGGTTATTACTATTCATGTGAGAACCTTCGATTTCTTTTGGTACATTGTCCACTAAATCAAAGGCATGTTCTTGGCTGAAAAATTCTTCATAGGTAAAGGAAGGTAAATAATCCTTACCTTGTACCCCTTTTTCATAGCCATACCACTCTTTCAAACGGTTCCAATATGGCGTGCCGTCTGCGTCCTTTTCAATCGGATAATCTTCCACGCGAGAGGCCACTTCATGCGTGACTGGATCTTCTTTCAGATGTTTATCATAATCCCATGGATTGATGAACTGTTTTGTCGTTTTAGGCGCACTTTTTAAACGGCTACCGCTGCCTTTTTCTTTTTTGATACCAAATCCAGTATTGACGAAATGCTTATCATTGACAGCAATATGAAAGTCCGAATGCACGTCAAATTGGGAATGGTCAATAGTATCCACTTGATTCAATTCATTGGCACCAAAGAAGGGTACATGACCTACTGTATTCGTTAAAGTCACATCATTTTCTTTCAATTTCGCGTAGTTCACTTCTACGTCCCAATTGATTTTTTCTTGATTTTTCGCATGCCAACCGATACTATATTGGTTCCGTTTGATACTCCGTTTAAATTGCACTTCTGGGGCCATTAAAGAGTTAGACCCTTTATTAAAACGATGCAATTCTTCTTTATGTTGGTCCACACGAATGTCTACCCCATGGTTTTTATTCGCTTGCCAATGGGCACTCATACCAATATTAGATTGTTCTCCAAAGTAACGCAAAGAGTTCTTTGCAAAGACAGTCATATCGTCATGCGCTAATTCCACACGCTTTCTTGGGTTCACTGCATACACAGGCATCACATCACGTTTGCTACCATAAATAGCCATATTGATATTGCCAATTTTACCTGTGTCGGCACGCATAAAGAAGTTAGAGTATGGCATAGACCCGTTGTCACCTTTTGTGCGCAAAGATTCTACATTAAATTGAAATCCGCTCTTCTTTGTCGGTTTCTTCGTTACTACATTGATGACGCCACCAATAGCACCCGAACCGTATTTCGCAGAGGCTGCCCCTTGGACCACCTCAATGTGATCTAAATTTTCTGCCCCCAGGCGCATCAACTCATCACCTTGCCCTGCATATTTAGCAAACTCACCAATAGCGGGTTGTCCATCAATTAAGATCAATGTATGGCGTGGGTCTGCACCCCGAATGGATACTCCTACACGACCCATCGCATCTACGGTACGAGATACACCCGTTTCATGGAACACTACATCTTCTACATTTTTAGCCTGTTTTGCTTCAATATCTTTTTGCGTAATGATCGTCGTATGCTGCGTTTCATATTGCTCCGCCGCTTTCAGTCTATCTGCTTCTACGTATACGGCATTGTCTGCTGCTACACCATGGAACATACCCATCCATGTCATAATTGCACCGTATAATAGTAGGTGCTTACCTGTCTTTCTTTGATACATCCTAACACCTCATAGTCTTTCAAAAATAAGTTTACTCGCATACAGACACACACATATCCGTATACTACATTATGATACCTTGCAAGGTTTGACTACTATTACAAGTGAAAGAAACCAATTTATTACCTACACACACTTTTACTTGTCTATTGTAAACCTTTGCAATATTTTCATATTAACTATATCAATACTGAAAATGAAAGTCAATAATTTCTTCATCTTTTCTTCATCTTTATCATATATGCCAATCATTTTTCTGTGTTATATCAGCATTTATATATATAATATAAATTTATATAGGTATCGATATCCATACCATATTGAGTGTATATATCAATAATTACTATTTGTAAAGGTAATTTTTGCTGATTCTATTACAACCATATACCTATGAACTCCACACCAAAAGAGGAATGGCTCTGCATCATCAGTTCCATTCCTCTTTTCTTAGTACCTATTCAATTTGAGCGTAAAATTCTATTATAAATACCTTAATAATAATCTATTTTCCACTCATATATTTCGCTTTGAATGCTGCTAATTGTGCTTCTTCTAATGACATACCTTCACCTTGGAAATGAGCGATACTTTGTTGCATTTCTTCGTAAGCTGTTGGCACGATTTTTGTAAAACGATCTTTGTACAGTACCCAATTTTCTAACATATGACGACCTTGTTTCGAGTTCGTATGCAATACATGTTGTTGTACTAGCTCATGAATCCGTGCTAAGTCACTTTCACTAGCTTTGCGAAGTTCCACAAGTCCTGTGTTACAATAACGTCCATCTAGATCAAGGACGTACGCATAGCCACCGGACATACCAGCCCCAAAGTTACGGCCCACACGGCCAAGGACAAGGACCTCACCGCCAGTCATATATTCGCAGCCATGGTCGCCCACGCCTTCTACAACAGCTGTGATACCGCTGTTACGAACGCAGAACCGTTCCCCTGCCACGCCGTTGATATAGGCAGCACCGGAGGTAGCCCCATAGAATGCCACGTTACCGATTAAGATGTTTTCATGCGCCTCATAGGTAGCTGCTTTTGGTGGGTACGCAATGATGGTACCACCAGATAAACCTTTACCAAGATAGTCGTTGGCATCCCCTTCCAGTTCTAATGTCATGCCGTTCGGAATGAAAGCACCGAAACTTTGACCAGCAGAACCAACGAAGTTCAATTTGATGGTATTCTCTGACAAGCCTGCTTCACCGTAACGACGAACTACTTCGCCACCAACCAAGGTACCTACCACACGATTCACATTGCTGATAGCCAATTTGGCACGAATTGGTTTTTGATCATCCAAGGCAGGACGGCACATACGAAGTAATTTTTTCATATCTAAGGTGCGGTCCAATTCATGGTCTTGGTCTATGCTATGCAAATGTCCCACAGATGCATCTGTGTATGGTTTAAACAAGATTCGTTTCAAGTCTACACGAGACAATTTGAAATTATCGTCTTGGGAGCGTTGGCGCACTAAATCGATACGACCTACTAACTCACGCACACTACGGATGCCTAAACGAGCCATGATTTCGCGCAATTCTTGGGCGATGAACTTCATCAAGTTTTCCACATATTCTGGTTTACCTGTGAATTTAGCACGCAATTTTTCATCTTGTGTGGCCACGCCGTACGGGCATGTATTCATGTGGCAAACCCGCGCCATACGACAGCCTACAGCTACTAATGGCAAGGTACCAAATCCGAACAATTCTGCCCCTAGCAAGGCTGCGATTGCCACATCATAACCAGTCATGAGTTTACTGTCTACTTCGAGCTGTACACGGTCACGCAAACGGTTCAACATCAAGGTTTGATGTGTTTCTGAAAGACCTAATTCCCATGGCACACCTGCATGTTTCACAGACGTACGGCCTGCTGCACCAGTACCACCATCATAACCGGAGATAAGGATGCTGTCTGCTTTTGCTTTGGCTACCCCTGCGGCAATGGTGCCTACGCCAGCTTCAGACGTTAATTTTACGGAAATCGCTGCACTTGGGTTAACACATTTCAAGTCATAAATTAACTCTGCTAAATCTTCAATAGAGTAAATATCATGATGTGGTGGCGGAGATACCAGTTCTACCCCTGGTGTGGAATGACGAGCTTTAGCAATGTCTGGATATACCTTTTTACCTGGTAATTGACCACCCTCACCTGGTTTTGCCCCTTGCGCACATTTGATTTGCAATTCTTTTGCGTGCACCAAATAATTTGTAGTTACCCCAAAACGACCAGAAGCAATTTGCTTTACTTCGCTGTTGCGATTATCTCCATTAGCATCGAGAACAAAGCGACTTGTATCTTCGCCACCTTCCCCGGAGTTCGATGTAGATCCTAAGCGGTTCATAGCTATAGCAATGGCCTCGTGCGCCTCTTTACTGATCGCACCATAGCTCATAGCGCCTGCTTTAAAGCGTTTCACAATGTCTTCCACTGGTTCTACTTCTTCTACAGGAATGCCGCCACCCACAGGGAAGTTCAATTCCATCAAGCTCCGCAAAGTTACATGGTAATCATTGCGAACCATTTTGGAGTATTCTTTGTATGTATTGTAATCCCCTTCGATTAAGGATGTTTGCAACAACTTAATCGTATCTGGATTGAATAAATGCTCTTCCCCATCTTTCATAGGACCGTACCAACCGCCTGGTTCAAGAACTTTCACATCCTCTTTGAAAGCTCGTTGGAATCGCTCTAAGGTTTCATGAGCTACTCCACCTAAGCCAATACCACCAATACGTGTCGGTGTGTTCGGGAAGTAGGTACTGATAAAGTTCGTATTCAATCCCAATGCCTCAAAGATTTGTGCCCCATGGTAACTGCGTACAGTGGAGATACCCATTTTCGACATCACTTTCATGATACCCGACACAGAGGCCTTGATGTAATTGGCTTCTGCCTCTTCTGGTGTGAGATCCCCCAAACGATTGGTTGCTTGTAGCTCACGAACCGTTGCTAATGCCACGTATGGGTTAATGGCCGTTACACCATAGCCTAAGAGTGTACAGAAGTGATGTACTTCACGAGGTTCCCCAGATTCTAAAATTAATCCCATTTCTGTACGCAACACGGTGTTAATCAAATGATTGTGCACTGCAGCTACTGCCAATAACGCAGGGATTGGCGCATGGTGTTCGTCCACGCCACGGTCAGACAAAATTAACACATTTTGGTCGGTACGAGCTGCTTCCTCTGCATCTTTACACAGACGATCTAAGGATTCTTTCATACCTTCTGCACCTTTGGCTGGATCAAACAAGATAGGCAATGTCACAGATTTCATGCGACGGCAGTCCAATTGTTTAATACTTGCCAATTCTTGGTTCGTCATAATAGGAGTTCGCATGGATACTGCGTATGTGCCCACTTTATTAGGATCCGTCAAGTTACCGCTATTGCCAAGCATCACTCGTGTAGAGGTCACCATTTCCTCACGAATAGCATCGATAGCTGGATTTGTCACTTGTGCAAATAGCTGTTTGAAATAAGAGTACAACATTTGCGGTTTGTCAGATAGAATCGCCAATGGTGCATCGGCACCCATGGAACCTACTGGATCTTTTCCGTCTTTTGCCATTGGGATAATCATGCGCACCAAATCTTCTTGGGTATAGCCGAATACTTGTTGCTGCATGAGCAAGTCGCCCACTTCTGGGATACTATCTTCCGTAGCTTGTTGAATTTCCGACAAGTGGATCACATGTTCTTTCACCCACTCATGGTACGGCAATTCTGTAGCTACTCGTTGTTTGATTTCTTCATCAGAAATGATACGACCTTCTTCTGTATCAATTAAGAGCATTTTACCTGGCTCTAATCGCCCTTTAGCACGAATCATATCGTCTGCTTCGTTCACAACACCTACTTCAGATGCCATAATCACGCGATCATCAGCAGTCACATAATAGCGCGCAGGACGTAAGCCATTTCTGTCTAAAACACCACCGATAACAGTACCATCAGTAAAGCCCATCGCAGCAGGTCCATCCCATGGTTCCATCATGAAACTGTTAAACTCATAGAAGTCATGTTTTTCTTGACTCATCAAGGTATTGCGTTCCCACGGTTCTGGAATCATCATCATAATCGCATGTGGCAAGCTACGACCTGTCATATGCAAGAACTCAAGGGTATTGTCGAACATGGCAGAGTCAGATCCTGTATCGTCAACAACAGGGAATACTTTTTTAATATCGGGGAACAACGGAGACTCTGCTTTACCTTCACGAGCATTGATCCAGTTTACATTACCACGAATGGTGTTGATTTCCCCATTATGTACTAAATAACGGTTAGGATGAGCCCGCGCCCAACTTGGGAATGTATTCGTACTAAAACGGGAATGCACCATCGCCAAGGCAGAGGTGAAATCTAAATCGTTCAAGTCAAGATAAAAGTTACGTAATTGCACTGGTGTCAACATACCTTTATAAACGATTGTCTTAGAAGACAAGGAAGCAATGTAGAAATCACTACTCATTTCTTTGCTCAATGGAACGATACGTTTTTCTGCAATTTTACGTATCATGTATAATTTGCGCTCAAACTCCGCTTGGTTCGTCACATCTGGACCTCTACCGATGAGGATTTGAATCATCCAAGGACGAATCAATGCCGCCTCATGACCAACTGCTGTAGAGTCTACCGGCACTTCCCGCCAACCCAATACGATTTGACCTTCTTCACGAACTACCTCTTCTAAGATTCGCTTTTGCTCATTCCGCAATGTTTCGTACTTATGAGCAAAGACCATGCCTACCCCGTAATCGCCAACTGGTGGTAAATGGATACCCAACACTTCGCACTCACGGCGGAAAAAGTCATGTGGAATTTGTACTAAGATGCCCGCTCCATCGCCAGTATCCTTATCGGCGCCAGCACCACCACGGTGTTCCAAACGCTCAAGAATACGCAAGCCATCGTCGATAATATCATGGGATTTCTTACCTTTAATATTCACCACAAATCCCATGCCGCATGCATCTTTTTCAAATTGAGAGCTATACAAACCATTTGCTTCCAAATGGCGTTGCTCCTCATGTTGTTTTGCAATGGTACTCATTTCCATCATAACCCTCTCCTCCTGTAGGCTCTCTATGACTATACTAGTGTACTTAACACTAGGTATACATATACTGAAAGTTCTTATTCCCCTATGCTTAGTGACTATACGTATAGCAGTTCAACTATGAACTGTATTAGTATATGCCTTTTTATTCTTCCTTCTTTCAGCATTAGACTCTTATCATAAAACATAACTTCAATTTATAGCAGTCATATATGATAGTTATCTTTCTATAGAATATAGAACTGCATACTATACTAGCAAAAATTAGTATATATTTCAATACATTTTACTTATGTATACATGTATTCTTACAAGAAAACGCATAGCTACCCTAAGGTAACCATGCGTTTACGTCATTGTAAAAGTATTCTATTATACGATGCGAACAATCCAGCCTTCTGGTGCTTCAATTTCACCATGTTGAATGCCCAATAATGTTTCGCGCAATTTTGTTAATGTTGGGCCCATTTCATCCATGCCGCTTGGGAAGAAGATATCTTCTTCTTTTGTATGCACCATGCCAACAGGAGAAATAACAGCCGCTGTACCGCAAAGACCACATTCAGCGAAGTCTTTCAATTCTTCTTTGTACACTTCACGATGTTCTACCGTCATGCCCAAATAATGTTCTGCCACATACATCAAAGAACGACGTGTGATGGATGGAAGAATACTATCAGATTTAGGCGTTACTAATTTACCATCTTTAGTAATGAAAATAAAGTTAGCTCCACCAGTTTCTTCTACTTTTGTACGGGTTTGTGGATCCAAGTACATGTTCTCTGCATACCCTGCTCCATGCGCTGCTTCTAACGCATGCAAGCTCATAGCATAGTTCAAGCCTGCTTTAATATGACCTGTACCATGTGGTGCTGCACGGTCAAAATCGGAGATTTGAATTTTTAATGGCTTTACACCACCTTTGAAATAATCCCCTACAGGCGTACCAAAAATACGGAATTGGAACTCATCTGCTGGTTTCACACCGATAACACTGTTCGTACCCATCAAGAATGGACGAAGATACAAACTACCACCTGTGCTGTATGGAGGCACAAAGTCTTGGTTTGCTTTTACCACTTCTTTCACTGCCTCGATAAAACGATCCGTTGGGAATGGTTGCATTACAAGATATTTTGCAGAGTTATACAAACGCTCAGCATTTAAATCTGGACGGAAACACACAATGTGACCATCTTTTGTGTAATATGCTTTCAAACCTTCAAAAATCGTTTGCGCATATTGGAATACACCTGCACATTCATTGAGGACAACATTCGCCTCACCCGTTAAACCGCCTTCATCCCATTGACCATCTTTGAAATTAGACACATAACGGAATGGCGTTTCTTTATAACTAAAATCTAAATTGTTCATATCAATCTTTGCCATACTGTCCTCCTATTATTCCATACCTGTGAAAACCGTGAAAGTATACGTATATCCATCCTTCTAGCCCTTCACATCATATGAATATTTACTGATTTGTATTTTAGATAAAAACTATTATACACCCAACACGGAAAATGTACAAGAGTACAGGCCTAAAAGATGGGGTAGATTCTAATTGTGTATTCTACTCTAATATTGAGCAAGAAGTTCTTATCAATTAAGTTTCTAAATCATAATCTGTGAAACCTTACATTGATTGAATACATATAATCTCATCAAGTGTCAGCTCCTTGCCTTTCGCTTCTTCCCAACCTGTATCCTTATATATTTTTTCTAAAATACCATGTGAAATCCAAGCTCCTCCTGATAGATATCCAGCATTAGTAGATTGATAAACTTCTACATAAAACCACTTTGCTTCGATCTCCTCGTTCTCTTCATCTACTGATATTTGATGAAGCAACCTACTAGCTAGATCATGAACCTTTTGTATTTTCTCCACATCAATTTTATAAAAAGAGTCAGTAATGGTAGGTACGCCTTCTCCATGACCTACCTTTCGTACATGATTCCTCAACGTACTATCATTCTTCAAGGTACATATATCGATTGCTTTATCCCAACACATTTCATGAAGAATCATCATGTCAGCTTTTGCTATGTCCATATGATTAGCATAAAAACTATACACATATTTTCTCTGATTAGGCCTATCTTCCACAATTTTAATAAGAAGATTATCCATCACTGCTGCAGGATTTTCTCTTAGCTTAATCCCCTCTATCCGTTCATAATAGGAATCTATATATCCCTCAACTTGTCTCATCACCAATATAGGATATTTCCTACGTTCTATATACTTTTGGTCTATCAAATCACTTTCACCTCTATGTATACTACATCAACTACTGCTCTTATTTCTGAAAATATTCTAACATTGTGGAACTTTTTTACACTATTTTTCTAAAAAAGTTCCTCAATTATTTATGAATCTCCTTCTACCACTCTTCAGTCACATACAAGGTAAACTCCTTTTTCCATGATTCTGGTATAGGCGTACTTTCATAAAACCAATAACATATACAATATTTTATAAAACTCAAGCCCACTCTAAGTGGTACATCATCATAACTCTTACTCTCATTTCTACAATAAGAGAGAAAGTCTTTTAAGAAAAACACAATTTGTTTCGGTTTTGTCGTATCGCGCAACCCTCTAAGCATATATCGTTCTAGTTCATCCAAAGAGTTAATCTTACCATTCACATACTTAGACATGGCATGAATAAACACCTCAGTATCCTGTGCATCTGTTAAGTCCACTACAAATGTATCTTCATCAGTTACTATCTTGTCTCGCAACAAATCATACTCTGATTCTTCCAAATAAATAATTTCATTATGAGGCGGATCTATCGTTTCTGTCCAAGAAGTCTCTTGCACATAGTATAACTTGCACAGCTCTAATGGTATGGATGACCAAGATTCCATAGCTTCTGTTTCAACAGCCCATCTAGGCATAACATTACCAGCAAAAAACGTCCACACCAATAGAGCATCTAAATCTCTATGCATATTAAAAGAAAATATGTCCCTCAAATAACCTAGAATTCCACTTTTTCTTTTCATCGCTATATCCAGATTTCTAAAAATGATATAGAGTTCTCGAACGGGTTCCACTCCTTTAGCATTACCATACAATAGGATATCTTCCAAATGATACAAGTTAACAATCTTTTCATCAATGAGTAACTTTTCCTTAACAACCTTGTATATATCATCCCAAGTATCAATATGATTTCCATCAAACTCTATCATCATTCTATGGCCCGCACTATTCTCCATATGCAAAGACCTATACTGCTTTTCCGAAATCGCTTCCATAGAAACTATACGTGCCAATGGATATTCCCCTTTCTCTTTTTATATTCTAGCAGAAAATTTATACATTCCACCATTTAATAAGTATATATATACTTTCAATACAAACAGCACTATAAAAAATATATTTTAAAATATTGCGCGCTGTCGAATTAAACCAATACAATAACTCTTTATGTGTCCAATAATAATATCCTACAATCGTATATAGAATCAGTACTAAAGAGTTCCACTTTATCAAATAATTTGTAAAACCATAGCGAACATATATAAAAAAAGCTACAATGAACAACAACGTACGCAACAGATGAATCACTACATTTGTAAAAACAGTATAGCGTTCGTAATTATATTTCCAACAATACACACATAACGGAATCAACCCTATGCAATGATAAAATAAAAACAAAGCATCTTCTGTTTCAGCACCATAATCATGCAATGTATGAAGTGCAAGTTTAACTAATTCAAGCATGATCCACCTCTTTTAGTGGAAGTACTAACTTTTTAAGAAATCTAAAAAGACTACTATTAATACTAAATCCAGCTAGTATAAAGCATAATCCATTAAAAGGAGGAATGAATATAAAAATCGCCCAAATCGGTGGTATCTGCATAAATCTAAACCGTTTGATAATAAAAAGAAACAACATATACTGTATACCACCTACAAACAATAATGCTATTACAATTAAAACCTCAAGACTTACTCCATTTTTTTCTAAAATAGCTCCAGGTATACCTACTCCCCAGCCCCACAAAAAAATCCACCATAGACTTCTCCAAAAATCTTTTGCAGTCATAGGTTTATATGGATTGAAAGTATCTTTTATCCTCATTTATATCCACCAATTCTCTCTATAGAACATCTAACAAGCCATATACTTCTCAATTTATATCTAATTATATTTTATCACAACAAATATCCATCTCCTAGAATTGCCCTCATTCGTAGATCATCTCTTGGGGCTTTAGTCCTATACAGGCCAAACCAGAAGAGCACGACATAGTCTGGAGCAAACTTCCTAAGTAGTAGCCTGTGAATATATTGCTCCTACATCACACAAACGAAGAAGAGTGCGGCATATTCCGGAGCAAACCTACCGTAGGATCAGTTTGTGGAGGAATGTGCCGTGCTCTTCCATTTGTTAGAAATACTCCACAGGCTACAAATGGAGTCAGATCACATGCCCTGCTCTTCCCTTGTTCCACATAGCACCGAGTCCCCGAGATGGAATAGAATAGAAAAGACTCCTATGGGATGATCCCCATAAGAGTCTTTTCGTCTTGCAGTATGTTGTCATGCTTAGATGACTATATAATAACTTCGTTCAGCAGCAAACCAACTTACACATTCGCTGACTCACCGGAGTTGAAGTTACTAACTAAATTATTCCGGCTTTTTAAATTTTGGAGATGTTGGACATGTTTCAGGAGTCACGTCTTTACGAGCCCCTAAGTCACCGCTACGATCTACATACGTAGTATGTAATAATTCATGAGCAATATGTCCTAATGGTTTTTCCAAGAAATTAGCATACGCATCTTTAATTTCAGGGTTTTCATAAGAAGAACGAAGCTTCATGTTGGAATCCCAATTATAAAGACCATCGATACGCTCACCTTTTACTTTATTAGCAACTGGTAATTTTGCACGTGGTTGTCCACCACCGCCGATACAGCCACCTGGGCAAGCCATCATTTCGATGAAATCATATGTCTTACCAGATGCTTTCAATTCATTCAAGAATTCACGGATATTTTTACCACCATGACAAACAGCCACATTAATTGTATGTCCACCGATTTCTACGGTTGCTTCTTTCACACCGTCCATACCACGCACATCTGTTAAGTTAAGAAGTGGCGCTGGAGATGGTTCGTCACCAGTAATGAATTTATAGGATGCACGCATAGCCGCTTCCATAACACCACCAGTGTTACCGAAGATAACCCCGCCGCCAGTAGCAGCACCGATAAATTTATCGTATGCAGAGTCTTCTACTGCGGCAAAATCTAATTCTGCTTCACGAATCCATTGTGCAAATTCACGTGTAGTGATACAGATATCTGTATCTGGACCCAAGTCTTCACCACTGTAACGAGACGCGTTATTTTGCTCAGGACGACGAATTTCTGCTTTTTTAGCAGTACAAGGAGCTACGGATACGGATACAATTTTCTTAGGATCAATGTTCATATTTTTTGCAAAATATGTTTTGACCATAGCAGATTCCATAGCGATACAGCTACGAGCTGAAGAGATATGTGGTACGTATTCTGGGAAGAATGTTTCACAGAATTTTACCCATGCTGGACAACAGCTAGTAAATTGTGGCAATGGACCTGTACCATGTAATTTACGTTCTAATAGTTCGTTTGCTTCTTCCATGATAGTTAAGTCAGCACCGAAGTTAGTATCAACTACATAGTCAGCACCTAACGCACGAAGAGCACCTACCATTTTGCCTTCTTGGTATGTACCAGGCTCAAACCCAAATTCTTCACCGATGGACACACGAACAGCTGGCGCTGTTTGGATAACAACGATTTTCTCTGGATCTGCAATGGCTTCTTTTACTTTATCTAATTCTGTACGTTCGTACATTGCGCCGAATGGGCAAATTACCGCACATTGACCACATTGGATACAGATAGGATTATCTCCTGTTGCTTCCAAATCATAATAGTCAAGTACGCTCATAGTGTCAGCACATGCTTTACGACAAAGAGTACAGTTCTTACATTTTTCTAAATCGTGAATAATCGCCACATTATCCTCAGCAATTGGGGCACGGCGATCAAGATGTTGGAATCGACTTTCGAAACTCATTATTATGCACCTCACATAGTGTAAACAATACTAGTTATGTATTCATTAACTTTCCGTCATATTATAACAAATAATTGGCTTTGTGGAAAGAAATCTATAAGCCATTTATTTTGCTATTCTTTTAAGTTCTAAATAAATTTTACACATCCATTGATTATGTACATTTATATCATTTTTATGTTACTTTTATCACACATGTAGATTTTTATTATATATTTTTCATTTTATATCTTTCAAAATCCATATACCCTAAGAACTACTAGGATTTCGCCTATTCATGCAGAAAACAGGAGAGTTTCCCCTCCTGTTTCTATGTTATTTCAATTCAAATAACGGAACATTCTTAGCCTGGTCTCCCAATGCTGTTTGTGTGAAAGTAGTAATGAACTGTTGTACTGCCAAAGTCGGTGTCAAACGCCCCTCGATGACAGCATCTTCGATACCACCTCGACAAGCTACAATTTCTGGTGCACGATAGAACAAGTTTTGTAAATGTTCTTCTACCATGGAATATACCCACGATAAGGTTTGATCACGGCGACGTGCTTGTAGCACTCCATTGCCTTGACATTGTTCCATAAATTTTTCGATAACCCCTTGCCACAATTCCATGATACCATCCCCTGTATAAGCAGAGCATGTGTACGCATGGGTTGTCCATTGTTCTGT
Source organism: Veillonella sp. CHU740 (assembly GCF_003992055.1). Classification (GTDB taxonomy): domain Bacteria; phylum Bacillota; class Negativicutes; order Veillonellales; family Veillonellaceae; genus F0422. The sequence goes on along the minus strand of NZ_RQVD01000004.1, from coordinate 41,191 downwards.
GGCATCGCGAATGAACCATAAAATGCGTTCGTATTCTTGGCGCGTCACTTTGGCACGTTGCAAGTTATCTCCATCGGCCTTATTTACGACAATGGCATCTGCCAATTCCATAACGCCTTTTTTCATGCCTTGTAATTCATCCCCAGCACCGGTGAGTACTACTAGTAAGAAAAAGTCTACCATAGAACGAACTGTAGTCTCACTTTGACCAACCCCCACGGTTTCTACTAGGATTGTATCGTACCCTGCCGCTTCACATAACAGCAAGGTTTCTCTACTTTTACGAGTCAAACCGCCCAAGGTACCACCTGATGGGGATGGACGAATGAATGCATTCGGCTCCCGTGACAATTGTTCCATCCGCGTTTTATCCCCTAGTATAGACCCGCCTGTCACTGTACTAGATGGATCCACCGCAAGAACAGCCACTTTATGACCGTTTTGACATAATTTTGTACCCAATGCTTCAATTAAAGTAGATTTACCAGCCCCAGGCACCCCTGTAATCCCTACACGGGTGGATTTGCCTGTGTACGGCAACAAACGTTGGATGACTTGTTGTGCCATTTCAAAATGGGATGCTGCATTACTTTCAATTAATGTGATAGCACGAGATAAAATCATTCGATTACCAGCCAGTACCCCTTCCACATAGTCATCAACGGTCAGTTTTTTCCGTTTTACTACTTTAGGAGCTACCGGTTTTTGTAGTGCATGGGTATGTGCATCCATCCCATCATGACCACCGTCCACGCCACGCATAACACGGCATGCAAATTTATCATCTTTCTCCTCAGGAACCCAAGAAGGCTTATAGGTATCATCACTCATAAGACACCCTCCTTTCACCGATTCGAATATGACCGATTATTCTTCCTCTTCTAAGCGTTCTTCTAATAATTCGAGAACTTTTTTAGCACACACTGGAATGATGGTACCAGGTCCGAAGATGGCTGCTGCACCATGCTCATAGAGATAATCATAATCTTGAGCTGGGATAACACCACCGATAACAACCATAATATCTTCACGGCCTAATTTTTTTAGTTCTTCGCATAATTGAGGCATCAATGTTTTATGACCAGCTGCGAGTGAACTCATACCTACAATATGTACGTCATTATCTACGGCATCTTTCGCTGCTTCTTCTGGAGTTTGGAATAAAGGTCCGATATCTACGTCATAGCCCATATCTGCGAAGGCTGTAGAAATTACCTTAGCTCCGCGGTCGTGACCATCTTGACCCATTTTCGCTACGAAAATACGAGGACGGCGACCATGTTTTTCTTCAAATTTTTCAGTCATGCTGCGTACTTCTGTGATTACATCGTCATCGCTGAATTCGCTGCTGTATACACCAGAAATAGAGCGAATGATCGCTTTATGACGGCCGCATACTTTTTCTACTGCATCAGAGATTTCACCTTTAGACGCACGAGCACGAGCTGCTTCTACGGCTAATTCAAGCAAGTTTCCTTCTCCTGTTTCCATCGCTTTTGTTATGGCATCCAAACAGCTACGTACTTTGTCATTGTCACGATTAGCACGCAATGTTTTCAATCGTTCAATCTGTGCCAAGCGTACAGCTGTATTGTCTACTTCCAAGATATCTAATGGATCTTCTTTATCAAGGCGTAAGTAGTTAACACCGACGATTTTTTCACTACCGGAGTCAATGTGCGCTTGGCGACGAGCTGCCGCTTCTTCAATACGCATTTTTGGAAGACCTGTATCAATCGCTTTAGACATACCACCCAAAGCTTCAACTTCTTGAATATGAGCCCAAGCTTTGCGGATCAATTGGTTAGTCAAGAATTCTACATAGTAAGAACCGCCCCATGGATCGATGACTTTACATACGTTAGTTTCATCTTGAATATACAACTGCGTATTACGAGCAATACGAGCCGAGAAGTCTGTAGGCAATGCAATCGCTTCGTCAAGCGCATTCGTATGCAAGGATTGCGTATGACCCAAGGCTGCTGCCATCGCTTCGATACAAGTACGAGTGATGTTATTGAATGGATCTTGCTCTGTTAAAGACCAACCAGAAGTTTGGGAGTGCGTACGTAATGCCATAGATTTAACATTTTTTGGACCAAAGGATTTAACAATTTTAGCCCATAACATACGGCCTGCACGCATTTTAGCGATTTCCATGAAATAGTTTTTACCCATTGCCCAGAAGAAGGATAAGCGCGGCGCGAATTGGTCAACTGTAAGACCTGCTGCCACACCAGTACGCAAGTATTCCAAACCATCGGCCAATGTGTAACCTAATTCAATATCTGCTGTAGCACCTGCCTCTTGCATGTGGTAACCGGAAATGGAAATACTGTTGAACTTAGGCATGTATTTAGATGTATAGGCAAAGATATCACCGATAATACGCATAGAAGCTGCTGGTGGATAAATATAAGTATTACGCACCATGAACTCTTTCAAGATATCATTTTGGATCGTACCTGCCATAACAGATTTATCTACACCTTGTTCTTCACCAGCTAGGATATAAAAGGCCATAACTGGTAATACGGCGCCGTTCATTGTCATAGATACAGACATTTGGTCCAATGGAATACCAGAGAACAAAATTTCCATATCCAAGATAGAGTCTACCGCAACGCCGGCTTTACCAACGTCACCGACTACACGAGGGTGATCAGAGTCGTAGCCACGGTGTGTGGCCAAGTCGAAGGCGATAGACAAACCTTTTTGACCAGCCGCTAAGTTACGGCGGTAAAAGGCATTGGATTCTTCCGCTGTGGAGAAACCTGCGTACTGACGTACTGTCCAAGGACGTTGTACATACATCGTACCGTATGGTCCACGAAGATACGGAGGAATACCTGCTACGTATTGTAAATGGTTACATTGATCATAAATTGAGGAATCATACACTGGACCTACATCAATTTGTTCCATAGTACGAATGAAGTTTTCATCATAGGATTTACCGGTTTCAGCTTTTAACTGCTCTTTCCAAGCATCTAAGTCAGAAGATTTTGGGCTAGCCGGAGTAAAAGGAATATTTCTAAAATCTGGAATCATTTACATCATTCCTTTCTCGCGTTGCATTGCTAATAATGTTTGATAGCAATTGGAGCGTACACTAATATAATCATCCATACCTGCTGCATCGCAAAGTTCTTTCAACTCTGCAGATGGCGCCCCTGCCAAGAATACTTTCATAGCTGGGCGAGCGGCTTTGATTGCTTTTGTCACTGCTGGTGCCAATTCTGGATATGTATCGTCAGTAGAACATACGATTGTCACATCTGCATTCGATGCTAAGGCAGCTGCTACTGCTTCGTCTACAGTTGGGAATCCATCATTGGTAAGCACGTCAAATTCAGCTACTTGCATGAAAGAAGTAACGAAGTCCGCTCTCGCTTTATGTTGAGGAATTGGACCCATGTTAGCCAAGAAGATTTTAACATTATCCCCATTATGTGTTTCTTTGAAAGTTTCAGTGCGCATACGTAATTCTTCATATTGTTCTGTCCAACGGTGGGATAAAATTGCTTTCACTGTCACACCTTCACTGCCATCTGCTAAGGCTTCAAAAACTTGTCCAAAGCTAGCGCCTGCTACTAATGCAGTATACGCAGCACTTACCAAAGAACCTAGTTCACTGAAATCAGATTCTTGTAATTTTTTAAGAGCCAACTCTGCTGCATCTGCAGTGCCTACATTAGCTAATGCTGCTACGCGAGCTTGGCGTAAACCATCGAAGTCCACCACTGGTACTTCTAGTAGTTCTTCTGTCATGTTAGGATACATATTACTACCTACAGCTCGGTCTTTACGGGTAGCCAAGTTTTTAAAGCGGCTTTGTAAAATAGTATCTACAGCTTCTTGTGTTTCACCAGATACTAATGTTTCTAAAATGCCACCTTTACCTTCTAATTCTTGGAATAATGCCCAAGATTTTTCAGTCAATTCTTGTGTTAATGGTTCAAGGTACCAGCTACCACCTGCTGGGTCAACTGGTTGAATGAAGTTGAACTCTTGTTGCTCCATAATTTGGATGTTACGAGCAATACGGCGAGAGAATTCATCACTTGGACGAATACATCCATCAAGAGGACGTACGAACATGCCATCCATACCACCTACTACAGCAGAAAAGGATTGAGAGCCTGCACGCAACAAGTTTACATATGGATCGAATACAGTTTGTGTGAAGTGAGATGTACTTACGAATAAGTTAATTTTCTTCGCTTCTTCATCACCGCCACAATGTTCAATAATTTGTGCCCAAACCATTTTAATAGCACGTAATTTAGCAATTTCCATGAAGAAATTAGCACCTACGCTTACATGGAAACGAATTTGCTTCGCAAATGTATTGACATCAATACCACGGCGTTCCATCGCACGTAAATATGTCACTGCTGTAGACATAGTAAACCCTAATTCTTGTACATCATTACCGCCACCATTGTGGTATACATCTGTATCGACAAGAACTGTCCGTAATTGTGGTGCATGCGCATTGGCCCATGCAATGGTATGTGCCATATCATCGAAATATTCATCCATAGGGCGTGGTAAATGTCCATCTTGTGCCAAAGTACCAATTGGATCTGCCCCAATCATACCGGACAATGATTTCACATCTACCCCTTGCGATTCGCAAAGTGCATGTAATGCAGCCGCCCAGCATACACTACTAGCGCCTGTACGAACATCTAATTCTTTTGTTGTTAAATCCATGCCTTTTAACAACGCTTCTATTTCTTCTATAGTGGACAAGGATACCCCTACGTCAGCTACGTCTTTAGCATCAGCTGTCGTAGCATCTTGTCCTTTTCGAGTAGCACTATCTAGCGTAAAGCTGATAGCCGTGCTACCTTTATCTAATTCAAATTGCAACATGTCGTGCATGTCAGCAATCGTTTTTCCATCACAACGTTGTGCAATTGTCCAAGGTTTGTGGATATATCCACTCGCTTTCGCTCCCCGCAAATTGCTATCGCGACCAGGATATGTCAAATTCTGAGTCAATCCTTCTTGGTCGCTCAACCAATACATTGGTTGTAAAGTAATTCCTTCATATGTTTTTGTAAACATACTTTTTTGGAAATCTTTTCCTTTTAAGATACCTTCTACCGTCGTTTTCCAGTCCTCATAGGTAGGGATAGAAAACTCATCAAACGATACATCTGGTAACTCAAACTGTTCTTCGTGAACTTGTGGTTCATGATGCTTGTCTTGTCCCATAGTCTAGCTTCCTTTCTTTGACCACACAGGCATACGTTCCCTTATACAAACCATATATACTATATATTTTCGTGACACTATAGGACTCTAACCGTTTATATAATACACTTGCAGCTCAATAAAAATAAAATAAACAATTACACGTTGGGTATACCCTACCCAATCCTATGGCGCACAAACTTACATAGCCTCTCTGTAAAAGATACAACCATATTACCTTCTAAAACAGAAAAACCGTCTTCAATAGAAGACGGTGGTTATGACTTAGCGTATGCACTTAGCGCAAAACCATCTCTACCCGTCTCTCGCGGATCTAACGACATGCTTCTTACGGCAGTTCTTCTGACTCAGGATCTTCGCTACACTTCGCCTTCCCAGTTTCCCAGTGACGTTTCATGAAGTTTCGCTCCCCTTTACAGCGGCGGGACCGTGTTGGCTTTTCACCAAGCTTCCCTATTAAGCCTTGCGGCACCAGTAAGGCAAATATAAAGTTATACTTTGATTATAAACTGTTTTGTGAAAGAATAGAACGGTCTTTATGAACTATAACTAAATTTCACCATCGCATAACATGAGGTTATTAATTCGTTAACAATCACCATACATATTCTGGAACTACCATCAATTTTAAAGCAGTTACCAGGCATATTTCTGCAAAACTAATACATTTCTCACCAACATATTACCCTCCGTTATTATGTGTATTAAAAATAATTATTCTCAAAACACAAAAACTCAATCAATATTATGAACTTTCTTTCAATTAATGCTATAATAATAAAAAGTATATTCTCTTGTAGTAGGGAGGTCCATTATGCAACCACAATTTTATCCGTTTTTTAACAACCTAACACCTGAACAAAAAAATTATGTCACTCTAAAATTAAGTAGTGAAAAAGAAACTTTTATTGCCTATATTTGTTTCTTTTTGCTAGGAGCTCATTATTTCTATATTGGTCGCCCCTTAACAAATATTTTATTCTATATTACATTTGGTGGATTTGGTATATGGGCTCTCATCGACCTTTTCCGTATTCCTTCCATGGTGAACGAATATAACACTAACTATACATTCCGTGTGATTGAAGAAGCTAAATTATTATATCCAAGTAATCCAGGATTCCAAGGTGGCTACCAAAACTACCAAGGATATTAATTCATCAGAAATTATATCTATATATTAAAAAGGATACTGAACAACTTTCGTTCAGTATCCTTTTCTTTCTATTGCTTTATGTATCATGCAGAGTATTATTTCTTCTTCTCTTCAATAATCTCAAAACCATAGTTTCGAATATGCTCTTTCAGCAATTCTAAATATTTTTTTGCAATCGCACTCGGTTCCAACATATGTGGCATCAAGTAGCCCATTGTCATCGTGTCTTCTACATCAAGAGGAATCGCAATAATTTTGTCATCATTTAGCTCACGACTCAAAATGCCTGAACTAATCGTATATCCATTTAAACCAACCATCAAGTTAAAGATCGTAGCCCGATCCGATACTTTGATGGTCATTTTTCTATCTAATGTACTCAAAATTTCTTCTGAAAAATAGAAAGAATTATCTTCTCCCTGATCATAGCTCAAATACGGGAAGTCTTCCAAGTCTTCTAGTGTAATCTTTTCTTGATTAGCTAATGGATGCTCTCTACATAAGAACACATGTGGCTCCGCTTCAAACAGAGGATGAAATGTTAACTTATATTCTTTGAATAATTTTTCCATAACTTGACGATTGAAATTATTTAAATACAAGATTCCTATTTCACTTTTAAAGGTAGCCAAGTCTTCAAAAATATTCTGCGTTTCTGTTTCTCTTAATCCAAATTGATATTCATCTGTATCAACACTTTTAATTAACTCTACAAAAGCATGGACTACAAAAGCATAGTGCTGAGCCGAAATAAAAAAATGTTCCTTTCTCTTTGTGTTGGATTTATATCGTTCTTCTAATAATTGAATTTGATCTAATACTTGGCGAGCATATATCATAAACTCTCGACCATCATGGGTCAAGGTAACACCAGATTTTGTCCGTAATAATAGTTGAACACCCATTTCATGTTCTAACTCTTTAATCGCATTGGACAAGCTTGGTTGCGATAAGTATAACTCCTTAGCCGCTTCATTAATAGATCCTTTCTCTGCAATTTTTTCTAAATATTGTAATTGTTGTATTCTCATTGTTTTTTGCCTTTTCTATATCTATTCATGAAGTTCTTTACATACAAGGTTCCTGTATGAAAGTAAACAAAACCTAACGAATAAAGTCCGTTACTTTACACGTTAGGTACATCATTGTATAACTTAATTTTCTGCGCCTAATGGCATCTTTAACTATTGGTTTTTTTAGTATATACATAATACAAAAAATAATACCTACCGTCAAGATATATTTTAAAATATATGACAAAATATGTCTATATACTAGTATCTGTGATATAAAATTAGCTATATATAATATCCTTATTCATTATAGTTTTAAGCTATATCAATTCATATATATTAAGAATTGGTCTATATATATAAAAATTGGTATGATAGACCATATTGATTACAAGAAAGGACATCAGCCATGAGCGAATCTATACAACAAAAACGACCAACCTTATCATACGAAATATTTCCTCCCAACACACAAGTGGGGGACGAAAAAATTATTACTGTCCTAGATGAGCTAAAGAGCTTAAAACCAGAATTTATTTCTGTTACTTGCAGTAATAAACAACGTAACATTGAAGAAACAACCATAAAACTATCTAATTATGTACAAAACACATTGCACATTCCTACGAAAGCACATTTACCAGCTATCTATTTATCAAAAGAACAAGTGAAATCTGTTATAGATAGACTCGATGAACTTGGTATTCACAAGCTATTAGCTCTTCGTGGTGACATTCTAGAAGACTTACCTCCAGTAGGAGATTTCAAATATGCTACAGAGCTTGTACATTTCGTCAAGGAATATGCACCTCACTTTCAAATCTCCGGTGCTTGCTATCCAGAAGTACATCCAGATTCACCAAGTCAACTGCAAGATATTAAATACTTAAAAGAAAAAGTAGATGCTGGTTGTGAATTATTAGTAACACAGTTCTTCTTAGATAACAATGTATTCTATGAGTTCCAAGAAAAATGTGCCCTCGCAGGTATCGAGGCACCTATCTTAGCTGGGGTAATGCCAATCATCAACCGCAATCAAGCATTGCGCTTACTTACATCTAATGCAACAGCTATTCCACGCAAATTCAAAGCAATTTTAGATAAATATGAACACGATCCTATCGCTCTTCGTGATGCCGGCCTTGCCTACGCATTAAATCAAATCGTAGACTTGGTAACCGAAGGCGTCTCTGGTATTCATTTATATACTATGAATCAATCTAATACAGCTCTATACATCGAACAAGCAGCTCGTTCCTTATTTAGCTCTCCTGTTTATGAAAGCCAATAAATAGGATTATTACCATAGTTTTTATACACCTATCATACATACAAAATATAGCAAGGATGCTCTATGTAGTTTCTCTCGTCAAGAGAAGGTCCTACATAGAGCATCCTTATATTGCTTTATTAGCATATTCTTTTTATAGAGACCTACAAACCCATTCATATATGGAATATCCGTCTATCTAAATATAATGCCGTGGTACCCTTTCCGAAAAATTACAGAAGATTTCATACGGAATGGTTCCCACTAAATAGGCTAATTCTAGGGCAGTAATACTTTCTTGCCCTTGTTTTCCCAATAGCACTACACTGTCACCTGGTGAAACTTGAACATGGTTCGGGACTTTTACCATAAATTGATCCATGCATATACGCCCTACAATCGGGCATCGTGTGCCATGGATGAGTACAGACCCTTTATTAGACAAAGACCTCGGGTATCCATCGGCATACCCTACTGGAATTGTTGCAATCGTTTCTTCTCCTGCCGTTGTATACGTACTACCGTATCCGATAGAAGCCCCTTTTTGTAAGTGTTGCACATGAACGACTTTGCTATATAAACTTAAGGCTGGTTTTAACCCTAAGCGATTGGGTACATCCATAGATGGCATGATCCCATACTGAATAATCCCCGGCCGAGCATCATTAAACAAACTATCTGCAACAGCTAACAATCCAGCACTATTTGCTAACGAAAACCGATACGCCTCATCTCGATGAGCTCGAATCGTTTCTACCACTTGTCTAAACTGTTCCACTTGAAAGTTAGCATGGCTTTGATCCGCAGCATCACCATTTGCTAAATGTGAGAAGAACCCATCTACACGAAGATACTCATAAGATTCTACACGTTCTAAAAATGCTAGTACATCCTGTGGTTTGCTTCCGATGCGATGCATACCTGTATCAACTGCAATGGCACATTCTACTATTGTTTCATGCCTTTTGGCACATTCATTAAGTGCCTCTAGGTCAGTAGACTCACAAATTGCAGGCCTAGAGTTTCCCTCAATAACTAAATCAAAGGACTGCGGTAAGGTCAGCCCTAGCAAATAGATAGGCACAGTAATCCCTGCTGCGCGCAATGGTATCGCTTCTTCTGGAAAGGCTACCGCTAATGATTCATAACCTTCTTCAACGGCAATACGCCCTACCATGACACTACCATGACCATAGGCATTAGCCTTTACGACGGCAGTGCTCGTACACCATTCTGGTAAACAATCTTTAATTTTTCGTAAATTACTTCGTATTTGTGCTGTATCTATTTCTACATATGTAGGTCTCACAACTTCACCCTCTTGTTCTTAGTCTAGTACAGGTTACCTATACCAAGGTTCCTAATCATATTCTATCACATTTAAGTCAATTATCTCTACAAAAAGGACTGACATTAGAATCATATACTTTCGATTCCTTGTCAGCCCTTGTATATACTATATAGTTATGTATCTTTCATATCCAGTATGATATCTGTTATGGCATATTGAATGGCCATACCATAGGAATAATCACTAAACTTACGATAAAGCATACAACAATCAGTGGCGTGCCAGCTTTCACATAGTCCATAAATTTATAATTCCCTGGCGTCAACACAATCGTATTCGGTGGCGTACCCACTGGCGTAGCAAATGCGCAAGAGGCTGCTACACCTATGGCCATCAATACAGCATGTGGACTGGCACCCATAGCTTGTGCAATAGAAATACCAATAGGAGCCAATAATGCACAAGATGCCGTATTAGACATAAATTGTGTTAATACACAGGATAGCAAGAATAAAATCGCTGTTGCAAAGTACGGACTAGGATTATCTCCCATAATATCCACCACAGCGTGAGCAATCATTTGACCTGCACCAGAATCATTCATTGCAGAAGCTACAGGCATCATGCCTGCAAATAAGAAAATTGTTACCCAATCTATAGATTGATACGCTTGTTTTTCTTTCAAACAACCAGTCAATACCGCTAATACAGCGCCAATGATGGCTGCCAAATGTAAAGGCACATCAATGCCGATTTTTTTCAACGTTGTAGATAATGCCATGAATAGAACAACACCAATCAAGATGATACCAGAGTACCACATTTTTTTAGGATCATTCGAAATATCATTAGCATCGACCTCTTGTGCGACCTCAGCTTTTGCATTTCCATCATGAGAAGGAAGGAAATGTTTACCAATAGTCACCATATATAGCATGAAGGCGATTGTCAAAGGAATCCCTATCCATGCAAATTCAAAGAATCCAAATTGAGGAAGTTTAGCTTGCCCTAAGGCACCATTAATAATAATATTGGGTGGTGTACCTACTAGTGTAATAATACCACCAATACCAGCCGCAAATGCCATCGGCATTAATTGACGAGATGCAGGAATCTTAGCAGATGCACATATACCAATCACAACTGGCAATAAAGCTGCTGCTGTTCCCGTATTAGAAAGAACAGAGGACATAAATGCAGTGACAAGCATTAACGCAATCATAAGTCCATTTTCACTATTGCCTGCTTTTTTTACCACTGTAATACCAATTTTTTGAGCTAAACCTGTATGAAACAAGGCTGCTCCAATAATAAACATACCAGCAAATAACACTACTGTACTATCAGATAAACCGCTAAATACTTGTTTCATGGGTATAATACCCAATAACCCAAGTGCCATAGCACCTCCGATAGAGGTAATTGCAAGAGGTATAATTTCCGTTACGAATAGTAAGGCCATGATACCCAGTACAATTAATGTCAGTACAGCCGGATCCATAAGAGTCAACTCCTCTCCAAGAAAAATATGCCTAATATCAACCGTTTAATACATCACAATACTGTCCATATAATATAGGATGATAGGCCAATCAAGCACAACATAATAGCCGTCACTCCATACCCTTCTACTGTGCAAGGGTATCCGAAATGTAACCATTCTCCTAGTACTCCTCGACGGAGAAAAAAACTATAGGTGGTTCGTTTCTGAAACCATTTTGATTTCCGCTCTTCACCTATGAGAAGTGCGGTACAAGTACAAATAAAAAGCGCCATACAAATGCACGTAAATACCTTTGCTTCATCTGATAGTATCATGATTCCACCTCATGGAGAATAAAAATAAACACAAGATTACGTGTTATGTAAAGCGCATACCAACTATATATTTCTTATATGAATTCATAGTCATCCTGCCATATTTGTAACAAGCCTAGGTAACACTATGTATTACCTAGGCATAGTACAATCATATATATAGTAGGCATATTTATTCCTACTACTGATGTGATTGGCGATACTACAAATCACATTATTTATATCACCAGATAAGCTTTGATTAGCCTAATACAACTAAAGCGTCGCCAGTTGCTACTGTTTGATTAGCTGCTACACGAACTTCAGCTACTGTTGCATCATGTGGTGCAACGATTTCGTTTTGCATTTTCATAGCTTCTAAGATGCAAAGAACATCGCCTTTTTTAACTGCTTGGCCAGCTGTAACAGCTACGGACAAGATTTTACCAGGCATTGGGCAATCAACAGTTTGAGCACCTGCTGGAACTGGAGCTGCCGCTGCTGCTGGAGCCGCTGCTGGAGCTGCTTTAGGAGCTGGAGCTGCAGCTTTAGGAGCTGGAGCTGCTACTGGAGCTACACCACCAACTTCGTTTACTTCTACTTCATATACTGTACCGTTAACTGTAACATTGAACTTTTTCATTATAACTTCCTCCTGAATTACCTATTTGTAATGAAATTATTTCATAAGCTGAGCTAGCTTATAGGGCCTTTAAACGACCAGCTAATCGCCAAGAATTAGCTACTACTGGGCGAATAGATGCAATTTGATTTTGCGAATAACCCATTGCAACGATTGCACTGATGATAACTGCTACTACTTCTGTTTCTTTATTAGCAGCTTGTGCATTGGTAGTTTTATTCATTAAGTTCTCCTCCATTGTCATATTGATGGCCATAACCAACCACGTGTATGTCCCTGATTCGTATTATAGAGGGATATTACCGTGTTTTTTAGGAGCACGGGTTTCGCGTTTGCTAGCTAGCATTGCTAGGGCATTTACAATTGCCGGACGAGTATGTTTTGGTTCAATAACTACGTCAACGAATCCACGTTCTGCTGCTTTGTATGGAGTTGCGAATTCTTCTACATATTTAGCAGTTTTTTCGTCTTTATCTTCATCGCGCTTGAAAATAATGTTTGCAGCACCAGCTGGTCCCATTACAGCGATTTCAGATGTAGGCCATGCATATACTTGGTCAGCGCCCAAGTCTTGGGAACACATTGCAAGATAAGATCCACCATATGCTTTACGAGTGATAACAGTAATTTTTGGTACTGTAGCTTCAGAATAAGCATACAACATTTTTGCACCATGACGAATGATACCGCCCCATTCTTGGTTTGTACCTGGCAAGAAGCCTGGAACGTCAACAAAGTTTACGATAGGAATATTGAAGGCATCGCAGAAACGGATAAAGCGAGAAGATTTATCGGATGCATTGATATCTAGACAACCTGCCATTACACGTGGTTGGTTAGCAATGATACCTACGCTTTGTCCTGCAAAACGTGCGAAGCAAGTAATAATATTTTGTGCATAGTGTGGTTGTACTTCATAGTATTCACCATTATCAACTGTTGCACTGATTACGTCAAACATGTTGTATGGCATGTTTGGATTATCTGGAAGTAAAGTATTTAAACCTTCGTCTTCACGAGCTGGATCATCACCAGTATCAACTAATGGAGTATCTTCCATATTGTTGCTTGGTAAGAAGCTCAATAAATAGCGAATTTGTTCTAAGCAATCATCTTCGTTTTCTGTAGCAAAGTGAGCTACACCGGACACACGGTTATGTGCCATTGCACCACCAAGATCTTCTGCTGTTACTTCTTCTGCTGTTACAGATTTGATAACCGCTGGACCTGTGATGAACATTTGAGATGTATTTTTTACCATGTAGATAAAGTCAGTTAATGCTGGAGAGTATACCGCACCACCTGCACATGGTCCCATGATTACAGAAATTTGTGGGATAACACCGGAAGCATTTGTATTTTCAAAGAAGATTTTACCGTAGCCTGCCAACGCATCTACTGCTTCTTGAATACGAGCTCCACCGGAGTCATTGATGCCGATAATAGGGGCACCCATTTTCATTGCCATACGTTGTGCTTTAACGATTTTAGCAGCGTGCATTTCCCCAAGGGAACCACCTTCTACTGTGAAATCTTGAGCGAAAGCAAATACCAAACGTCCGTCGATAGTACCATAGCCAGTTACTACGCCTTCACCTGGTAATTCTTTTTTCTCTTGACCAAAGTTAACACAACGATGTTTAACAAATTGATCTAATTCAACGAAGCTATTGTCGTCGAATAATTTCGCAATACGCTCACGAGCAGTATACTTGCCGTTAGCATGTTGTTTTTCTACACGTTTTTCACCGCCACCTTGTTTTACAGTGGACAGTTTTTTATGCAATAATTCAATCTTTTCCTGAACTGTTGCCATTTTACACCTCCATAGGATTATTACGGATACAGTTGATTACTTCATGCGTTGGCAAAGTTCTAGTAAAACGCCACCAGTTGCTTTTGGGTGAAGGAATGCGATAGCAGATCCACCAGCACCGTAGCGAGGTTCTTCATCAATTAATTGAACGCCTTTAGCTTTTAAATCAGCGATAGCTGCTTTGATATCATCTACACGAAGTGCTACGTGTTGGATACCATTACGACCACCATTTTTTTCGATAAAACGACCGATAGGGCCATCTGGAGTTGTAGATTCTAAGAACTCAAGTTCAGCGTCTCCGCAAGGGAAGAAGCTTACTTTAACTTTTTGCTCTTCTACTACTTCATCTTCTGGAAGGTGTTCCATACCAAGTGCGTTTTTATAAAATTCTTTTGTTGCTGCTAAATCGGATACACCGATACCGATGTGGTCCACTTGTAATACTTTGAATGCCATAATAACTCTCCTTTCAAATGAGCTGCAACTCGAAAGTGACATGCATCACTTTTCGATTACTTATATGATACCACGATATTAGATTTTTTTCATTCTTTTAATTATCTTTTTAAAGACTTTTCTAACACCGCGTTAACAACACTATAAGGGTCATTAGTTCTATTATTTACGGCTGCTACATCTTGTTTGAAAGCATCACTTTCTACAACATGTTCATGTACATAACGCATAATTTGTTCATTGATCATAGCTACTAACTCATCATGTGTACGTTCAGCACGACGAGCTGCTAATTCTCCACTATCTTCTAGATATTCAAAGTGTTCATCTAGTGCTTCCACTAATTCATCAACACCTACGTCTTTGCTAGCGATAGTACGCTTAATTGGTGGTCTCCAATCAAGTTCACGAGAATCTAAATCTAGCATCATCTCAATTTCAACATTAAGCTTATCACAGCCATCGCGGTCTGCTTTATTGATGGCAAACACATCGCCAATTTCTAAGATGCCCGCTTTAATCGCTTGGATATCATCACCCAAACCTGGTACTAGTACTACCAATGTGGTATCTGCATTTTTCACAATATCCACTTCGGATTGACCAACACCAACTGTTTCAATGATGACAAGATCCATGCCGAAAGCATCCATTAATTTGACAACGTCTGCTGTTTTCTTAGATAATCCACCTAGACTGCCACGTGTGCCCATGCTTCGAATAAATACATTTTCATTCAATGTTAAATCATTCATTCGAATGCGGTCACCCAAAATAGCACCACCTGAGAATGGACTCGTTGGGTCAACAGCTACGATACCAATTCGCTTACCTTGTTCTAGATAATGTTTGACAACTTTATCTGTCAACGTACTTTTACCAGCTCCTGGAGCCCCCGTAATACCCAAAATACGAGCATTACCAGTACGTGGATAGATGGCTTTCATAATGTCAATGGCATTATCATATTCATTTTCCACAGCCGTTATGGACCGTGCCAAAGCAAGACGAGATCCTTCTAATAATTCTTTAATTAAATCCATATTGTCACCGCCCTACTCTATAGATGACTAGGCCCGAACATGCATGCCCGAGCCTAGCTCAAATATATTATTTTACGTTAGCTTTGATGAACTCAATTACATCAGCTGTTGGAGTACCTGGTGTGAATACTGCAGATACGCCAGCTGCTTTCAAGCCAGGAATATCAGCATCAGGAATTACCCCGCCACCAACTACTAATACATCGCCCATGCCTTTTTCTTTCAACATTTCAACGATTTTAGGGAACAATGTGTTATGCGCACCAGAAAGAAGAGATAACGCAACTACGTTAACGTCTTCGGAAAGAGCCGCTTCAACGATTTGTTCTGGAGTTTGACGAAGACCTGTGTAGATAACTTCGAAACCAGCATCGCGAAGTGCGCGTGCTACTACTTTTGCACCACGGTCATGACCATCAAGACCTGGTTTTGCTACGATTACTCTGATACGTTTTTCTGCCATGATGTTATACCTCCAAATAGGTTCGATTAATTATAAAGTGGAATGAGCTTGGTATTCACCGAATACGCCGCGCAATACGTTACAAATTTCACCTAATGTAGCATATGTTTTAACGGCAGCCAAGATTAATGGCATCAAGTTTACAGATTCATCTTCTGCACCAGCTTTCAATGCTGCTAACGCTGCATCAACTGCTGCTTGATCGCGGTCTGCACGAACTTGTTGTGTTTTCTTGGATTGGTTGATACCTACAGAAGCATCGATACGAAGAAGACCTTCAACTGGTTTTTCCTCTACTTGGAATTTGTTAACACCTACGATTGTACGAAGGCCAGATTCCACTTCCATTTGCCATTTATAAGCAGACTCTTGGATTTCTTTTTGGATGTAACCTTTTTCGATAGCTTCAACAGCGCCACCCATTTCGTCGATTTTTTGGATGTATGCTTTAGCTTCTTCATAGATAGCATTTGTCATAGCTTCTACATAGTAGGAACCGCCCAATGGGTCAACTACGTCAGCTAAGCCGGATTCGTAAGCAACGATTTGTTGTGTACGAAGAGCGATTTGTACAGATGCTTCAGTTGGAAGAGCCAATGCTTCGTCACGAGAGTTAGTATGTAAGGATTGAGTACCACCCATTACAGCAGCTGCAGTTTGAAGAGCAACACGAACGATGTTGTTATCAACTTGTTGTGCAGTCAACATGGAACCAGCTGTTTGAGTATGTACACGTAACATCATGGATTTAGGTTTTTTAGCACCAAAACGTTCTTTCAAGATATGTGCCCATAGACGACGGGATGCACGGAATTTCGCAACTTCTTCTAATACGTTGTTGTGTGCGTTCCAGAAGAAGGATAAACGACCTGCGAAATCGTCAACTTCTAAACCAGCTTTAAGAGCTGCTTCGATGTATGCAATACCATCAGCAATTGTGAAAGCGATTTCTTGCGCAGCAGTGGAACCAGCTTCACGAATATGGTAACCGGAGATGGAGATAGTATTCCATTTTGGCACATATTGAGAGCAATATTCGAAAATATTAGTGATCAAACGCATGGATGGTTTTGGAGGGAAGATGTAAGTTCCGCGAGCTGCGTACTCTTTCAAAATATCATTTTGAATGGTACCGCGAAGTTCAGTGGAAGGTACACCTTGTTTTTCAGCAACTGCAATGTACATAGCAAGAAGTACAGATGCAGGAGCATTGATTGTCATAGAAGTGGAAACTTTACCCAAGTCGATACCTTGGAACAAGATTTCCATATCTTTTAAGGAGTCAATCGCAACACCTACTTTACCAACTTCGCCTTCAGCCATAGCGTCATCGGAGTCATAACCGATTTGTGTTGGTAAGTCGAATGCGCAAGAAAGACCAGTTGCACCGGACTCGATTAAGTAACGGTAACGTTTGTTGGACTCTTCAGCAGTTGCGAAACCAGCATACATACGCATTGTCCAGAAACGGCCACGGTACATTGTAGGTTGAACGCCACGAGTATAAGGATAGAATCCTGGGAATCCTAGATCACGTTCGTAATCGAAACCTTCTAGATCAAGCGGTGTGTATACCGGTTGTTCTGGTAAGTTTTGACGTGCAGGTACTTTCTCACAGTTTTTAGCGTACGCTGCTTCATATTCAGCAAGTTTGGCTTTTAAGTTGTCATTAGCCATGTCATCATCCTCCTAAAAAATTAACCTTGTTTTTTCATGCTTCCTGTTTCAGTGAAGCGTTTATGCCAAGAAAGAGCTTCATCTAATAAGATAGGTGTATGGGCGCCATTTGTCTTTTCAATAGCTCTTTCGAGGTAATCTAATAATTCTTGTTTGTAGTCTGGGTGAGCACAGTTTTCAATGATCTTGTATGCTCTTTCAATTGGAGCCAAACCACGAACATCGGCAATACCTTGTTCTGTACAGAATACTTGTACATCATGTTCTGTATGGTCAATGTGAGATACAAAAGGAACGATGGAGCTGATGTCTCCGCCTTTTGCCACAGAGTTCGTACAGAAAATGGAGATATAACCATTTCGAGTGAAGTCCCCGGAACCACCGATACCATTCATCATTTTGCTACCCATGATATGAGTAGAGTTTACATTACCGAAGATATCGAATTCAATAGCTGTATTCATAGT
Source organism: Veillonella sp. CHU740 (assembly GCF_003992055.1). Lineage (GTDB taxonomy): Bacteria > Bacillota > Negativicutes > Veillonellales > Veillonellaceae > F0422. The sequence continues at coordinate 22,870 of NZ_RQVD01000004.1, read as the reverse complement.
GATAACACCAAGTCTACGAGCTAATCCAGGGTTATTGGAAATCTCTTGCGGACGCAAAAGAATGTGTTTGCTGTATTTGTCGATATTGTCATAGAAGCGTTTCAATCCATCTGGAGATGGGGACAATGCTGTACCAGAACAATCTGTTACTTTACCTGCATCGATTAAGTCCAACATACCATCTTGGATAACTTCTGTGAAAATGGATAAGTTTGTGAAAGGACCTTCAGCCAAGCCAGACACAACCGCATTTGCTACGGAACCTACTCCAGATTGTAATGGCAATAAGTTTTCAGGTAAACGACCTGCTTTAACTTCTTCTAAGAAGAAGTTAATCAAATGTTGACTCATCGCTTTTGCATCATCATCGATTGGTGCTAGTGGACGAGTTGTGTCAGGTACATCACATGGAACGATAGCTACGATTTTCGCAGGGTCACATGGGATGTAATCTGTTCCGATACGATCGCCAGCCGCTTTGATTGGGAATGGCTCACGGTATGGAGGATCTTGTGGTTCATAGATATCATGCATACCTACCAAGGACATTGGTTGGGATACGTTCACTTCTACGATAACTTTTTTAGCTTGGCTAACAAATGTTGGAGAGTTACCAACGGATGTACTAGGAACGATACCACCATCTTCACGGATGCAAACCGCTTCAATGATAGCTACGTCAGTGTCACCGAAGAAACCATAACGAATTTGTTGAGCCATTTGGCTAAGATGCATATCAATGTAACGAATTTTTTGGCTATTTAACGCTTTACGTGTATCGTTATTTGTTTGATATGGGAAACGACGGCGAATACCGTTCACACGAGTTAACGCTCCGTCTGCTTCATCACCAACTGATGCGCCAGTCCAAAGATCAATTTGGAAAGGGTCTGATTCCATGCGTTTCGCAAGCGCCAATGGCACTGCTTTAGGGTAACCAGATGGTGTAAAACCACTGATACCTACATGGTCTCCTGGATTAATCAATTTAGCTGCTTCTTCTGCTGTAGTAATTTTTGCTTGCAACGCTGCGCCTTGCACGCGATCTAAAATGTCGATCATACTACCATCTCCTTTAGTTTGAATGACTTATTCAGCTGTGTCACAAGATAAGTACAGTTACATACTCCCACTCATAGTACCCAATCACTATGCGATTGCTTTTTATTATAACTAAAACGTTAGTGTTTTGTAATCTATACTTAAAATGTGATATTTGTTAATTCTCATAAATAGTACCGATTTTTCATCACATTGTCAACCTTATTGTGCAAATATATGCATAATAGGCATACGAAATACAAAAAAATAGAGGGCCTATAACTTTTTGTTATACCCTCTATCTACCTATATCTATAATTGTTGTAGCAGCCCAACTTTTTTCGATATAGTTATTCCTATCTAGATTATCTACTTATGTTTATGCATATCTTATCGTTATATTATTCATAACTAATGGTTATTTGCCATTATAACCATTAGTATGATTGGGAAAGCGCCCTATCTTGTATCTATATTTTATCAAAATTCTATACATCGATACACTCTTTCCCTTCATCATACTATATTTTGACAATCACATTCAAAATAAGATAGTCCATATAATGAATATATTATATAAACTTTAATGCATTTAGATCGTATTGTACTATTCTCTTATTACGATTAATCTCTTATGACACTCATGGCAAATCCCAATAGTTGCCATAATACGAGACTCACTTGTTGACTATATAGGGCATGATCAAAGAGACCACTCACTAATACAGAAACAGTCACCAATGTCATCCCATATCGATACGGAATCCCTCTGGACTTACCTTTTTGCATATTACGACTATGTCCCAATAAAATAGCTAAGAACAAGCATAGCGAAATCGGCCCTGTTTCTGCTGCCACATGTAAATATAAATTATGGGCATGATAAATAATCACCGTTGGGTCTTGAATAAAGTAATTATAGTCTGGATAGGTCATCCAAAACGCATCCCAACCGATACCAAACACAGGGAAGTCCTCCACCATGTACATGGTACTATCCCATAGAGCCCATCTAAGCATAACAGATGTATCTTGTCCACTAAACAAGGACCACAATCGACTGGATACTTCTCCATGATAAAAGAATAATACCAATGGCACTACCAACAACGCATATAATAATCTGCGCTCTACACAAAGCCCGGCTACAAATACTGTCACGGCTAAACTCAGCCACATACCTCTAGAGTAGGTGAGTACTAAGCACAAGAGCATAATGAGTAGAGCTAAACCCATTTTACTACAGCGCTTCCAATCTTTCTCTTTCAGAACTTGTATTGTTCCTAAACCGCCTATAGATAGAACAAACAACAAATATTCTCCTAGCAAATTCGGATTCTGTAAGGTTCCATACATACGACGCATAAGCCCTGGAAAGTGAACATTATCCACCCACTCATGGATATGCGTAGATATCATATAAAAGTACTGATAGGCCGCACCTAAACAAACGAGGACACCAGTGATACAAAACAAGGAGAGAAACTTCTTGCGCCGTTCTTCTGTATTCATATAATAGGTCATTAACCAATACACCGTACCATAGATACCTATATGATAGCCCCAACTCATAGCCGACCATTGGACATTCACAGAATTTATAATAGATATCCCTGTCCAAATGATATAGGCCAATACGGTCCACTGCAACCAATGTAGGGACCCAGAAAATCGCTGTCTATCGAAGAGCAAAGCCAATAGTCCTGCCAAGATGACAAGTACATTACCACCTATAGGAATCAGTGGAATACACAGTGTAGCCCCATAGAGGAGGTAGACTATCCATTGGTCTACAGATAGTCTACGTAGGGCATCCATTAATGCCCCATTTCTTGGGCGAGCCATTGTTGCACGTCACCAAGAATGTATAAGGACCCCACCACAGCGATGATATCGCCTTCTTTCGTTGTTTTCATGGCATGGTCTAACCCCGCTTGGATGGTCTCCATAGGGTCTGCTTGGACCGGCATTTGTTTTGCCAATTGTGCTGGATCAATGCCACGTGGTGTAGGGGCTGGCACCGTAATTACTCGGTCTTTTTGTCCCACTAAATAGCTGACCATGGTGGACACATCTTTATCTTCTAAAATCGATAACACCGCTGTTTTTGGTTGGTCTGGATACAGTTCATTGTATGTCATGGAAAAAGCTTCTGCGCCGCTCGCATTGTGGGCTCCATCTAAAATGATGGTTCGTCCATGAACTTTGAAAGTTTCAAATCGTCCCGGCCAAGTAGCTCGAGCTAAACCTTCACGGTAGGTTTCTTCACTTACTGCTGGTTCTTTGTCTTTCAAGATTTGCAACACCCTTGCTGCACAAGCTAAATTTAACGCTTGATGGATACCATGCATAGATGTGAAGAGCATGTCTTTATGGCCTGCTTTATCTTTTACAGTAATCATTTGTCCCATCGCCATGGCACTACGACTATCGATGGTAAAATCTTCGTTAAACACATGGTATTTTACACCTAATGATTTTGCCGTTTCCTTAATCACATCAAGAGCTCCCCCTTGGGCTGCTGTTACAAGAGGCACACCTTTCTTGATTATACCTGCCTTATGACGAGCAATCTCCTCAACCGTGTCTCCACAGTACGCCTGATGGTCGATGGTCACGTTTGTGATAACAGCCACTTCTGGAGTGATCACATTGGTAGAATCCAACAATCCACCTAAACCAACTTCGATGACAGCGTAGTCTACACCTTGTTCTTGGAAAAACAAGAATGCTGCAGCTGTTAAGATTTCAAACTGTGTAGGTGCTTCTACACCGTGGTCCATAACGGCTTTCACAGCATTGCTGACACGTTCAATCAAATCAGCAAAGGCCTCTTCCGTAATGCAGGCCGTGTTCACACGCATGCGTTCCGTATAGGATTGGAGATGCGGGGACGTAAATGTCCCCACTCTGAGACCGCTCATATACAATCCATAAGTAATATAGGTGGAAACAGACCCTTTACCGTTCGTTCCTGTGACATGGATCGTTTTATATGTATGTTGTGGATTTCCTAACTCTTCTAATAGAGCCGTAATCCGTTCTAATCCTGGATGAATTCCAAAGGAGGCTACCTCTTCTAGGTAGGCAATCGCTTCCGTATAATTCATGATGGATCTCCTTATGCTAATGTTTTTAAGAACTCTTCACGTTCGTTCAAAGCTTGTTGTTTTTGTTTGTATTCTTCCAATTTTTCTTTTTCTTTCGCTACCACCGCTTCAGGGGCTTTTGCTAAGAATCCTTGGTTGTTCAATTTACCTTCTAAACGGGCGATTTCTTTCAATACTGTAGCTTGCTCTTTGGCGATACGTTCTTTTTCTTTGTCTGCATCGATTAAATCTTTCAACAACAAGTACACTTCTAAACCGTTTACCACTGTTACAGTGGCATTTTCTGGTTTTGGTGCATCTGGTGAAAGTACCGTTACTTTTTCAGCCCAACCTAAGGTATGGAAGTAATCGCCATGTGTTTCTAAGATACCTTTCAACTCTTCGGTAGCAGGCACTAAGATCACTTCAGAACGTTTGCCCATTGGTACATTCATTTCTGCACGCATGTTACGGATACCTTTGATGCCGTCCATCATCACATTCATATGAGCTGCTGCAGAGCCGAAGCCTTCCATGGATAATGTACTTGGCCATGGAGCGACCATGATGCTGTCCCCTTCATGTGGTAAATGTTGCCAAATGTGTTCTGTTACGAACGGCATGAATGGGTGTAATAATTCCATCATATGACGAAGGATGGATACCAATAAGTATTGTACTGTTTGACGGTCACGACCACCTTCTTTGTTGTATAAACGAGGTTTCGCTAATTCAATATACCAGTCGCAGTACGTATTCCAAATGAAATCGTACACCGCGCTCGCCGCTTCCCCTAATTCAAATTTATCAAGGTTATTTGTAATGTTTGTGACTGTTTTATTGTATTCTTCTAGAATCCATTTATCTGCCAATGTGTAATCTTCTGCACTTGGTACGAAACTTTCATCAAAGCCCTCTAAGTTCATCAACACAAATTTAGAGGCATTCCAAATTTTGTTGGCAAAGTTACGGTTTGCTTCCACACGTTCCATGTAGAAACGCATATCGTTCCCCGGTGTATTACCCGTTACCAAAGTAAAGCGCAACGCATCAGCACCGTATTCTTCGATGACTTCTAATGGATTGATACCATTGCCCAAGGATTTACTCATTTTACGACCTTGGCTATCGCGTACTAAACCATGAATGAATACGTGTTTGAAAGGAATTTCTTCTTTGAATTCTAAGCCCATGAAAATCATACGAGCTACCCAGAAGAAGATGATGTCGTAGCCTGTTACCATAACACTAGTTGGGTACCAATGTTTCACTTCCTCTGTGTTTTCAGGCCAACCCATTGTAGCAAATGGCCATAACGCAGAGCTGAACCATGTATCTAATACGTCTGGATCTTGTTCTACTTTACCATGGCAATGTGGACATTCCGTCAACGTTTCTGCTGTTACGATGGTTTCTCCACAGTCTTGGCAGTACCAAGCTGGGATACGATGTCCCCACCACAATTGACGAGAAATACACCAATCACGGATAGATTCCAACCAGTTGGTATAGGTTTTGGTAAAACGTTCTGGTACAAATTCAATGGATTTGTCACGTACCACTTCTAAAGCAGGTTTTGCCAATGGCTCCATAGATACAAACCATTGTTTCGACACCATAGGTTCTACTGTTGTATTACAACGGGAACAATGACCTACGCTGTGACCATGGTCTTCCACTTTTTCTAATAAACCTTGCGCCTCTAATTCTGCCACTACTTGTTTACGCGCTAATTCACGAGGCATGTTCACAAAGTGACCTGCTCCTGCATTCATGGTGCCATCTGGGTTCATCACCACGATACTTTCTAAGTTATGGCGTTGTCCCATTTCAAAGTCATTAGGGTCATGAGCTGGAGTGATTTTTACGCAACCAGTACCGAACGATTGATCTACGTATTCATCGGCAATGATTGGGATATGACGATTCACGAATGGAAGCAATAATTCTTTGCCTACTAAATGGGCATATCGCTCATCATTAGGGTTCACCGCTACGGCTACGTCACCAAACATTGTTTCAGGGCGTGTAGTAGCTACGGTTAAGAATGTATCTTCCTCCCCGATAACAGGGTATTTAATATGCCACAAATGACCATTTTCATCTTCGTGTTCTACTTCGATATCGGATAAGGCTGTCAAACAATTAGGGCACCAGTTAGTGATGCGTTCTCCACGATAGATTAAACCTTTTTCGTACAATGCTACAAATACTTTTAATACTGCTTCATGATAGCCTTCATCCAAGGTAAAACGCTCTCTCGTCCAGTCACAAGAAGCGCCTAAACTACGGATTTGTTTTACAATGGTGCTACCGTATTCTTGCTTCCATTCCCATACACGTTTCAAAAACTCTTCACGACCTAAATCATGACGAGATTTTCCCTCTGTTTTCATGATATTTTCTTCTACTTTTACTTGTGTTGCAATCCCTGCGTGGTCTGTGCCAGGCATCCACAATACGTTGTAACCTTGCATACGTTTCGTACGAATCAAAATATCTTGCAAGGTGTTATCAAGGGCATGACCCATGTGCAATTGACCTGTTACATTTGGTGGCGGCAACACAATACTAAAAGGCTCTTTATTTGTGTCCACTTCCTCATGAAAATAACCTTTCTCTTCCCAATATGTGTACCATTGTTGTTCAATCTCCTTCGGATTGTAAGTTGTGAGATTTTTATATTCTTTCATATGTCCTCCTATTTTGGATATAATAATTATTTTAAAAAGTAGTTACTTCTTTACAATCCAATATCCGGATCTAGCACTACCTTTATATTCTAATTTACCAAGCTTTTTCAAAAAAGTAATATCTCGTCGAATAGTAGATTTCGATACACCTAACAACTTCATTAAAATAACATCTGTTATTGTTGGGTCCTCCTCTATCAACTTAAGAAGTGTATCGATACGGATATCTTTATTTTTGTTCTTTACCGTATCTACACTCTCCTCCACGCCTTTTTTTGTGCATTCTTTTTTGGTGTCATTTTTGGTGTCATTTTTAGTATCATTTTTGGTGTCATTTTGAAAAATATCGTAATTTCTGTTGTATAAAGTCACGACAACACCATTATTAGATATATTATACACTGGTTGTTTACCAAAACCTTCGTAATCATCAAAAATTCTACGTACACCTGATGCATAATTTTCTATCATATCAATTTTATCCAATACATTGACAATAATTTTATTTCGCTTTGCTACCATTCCCATCTTGATATTATCAAGTGTTAGTCCATCTGGAATGCTACCCGGTGAATAGATTTGAACTCTATCGTCATAGAATTCAACCTTTATATCACCGCTTAATGTATAATCCCTATGACAATAACAATTGACAATTGCTTCACGTAGCGCACCACTAGGAATGTCCATATATTCATTTCGTTCAGGTTTACCACTGATAGTAATCTTTTTACGATTCGATAGGTTTGCAAAATAAAGAATATCATCAATCTGTTTTACAAGAGAGCCCTTAAACTCTTTTTTATCAAGAAATACTCGTACATCTATCCCCTGAAACACTGCAAACTTACTAATACTAGAATTTTGATCACTTAATAATAATGCAGCATTATTATACGTACCATCTTTTCCAATCAAAGATAATGCATATGGATCAAACTGTATCCCCTTTTCTTTAAATTTCTGCTCGATATAAGTAAAAGTTAGTTTTGTCTCACCTATACTGATAGTTTCAAATTCATGAGACTTCTTTTGTAAAATCATTCTCTGAATTTCTTCAAAACTAGCGACTCGCTTTGTACTTCCCACCCTTATATATACGCCTTTTGAGTTAAACCCTTCTCCTTCTTTAATAAAATAAGGTTTATCATCTCCCTCTAATACCTTAATTCTAAAAGGGACTTCATTCGGGTATACATATATTAAATGAGCCACATTTGGTGTAAATCCATTCACAATCCAATTGGATATCATCTGTTCCCACTTCTGCTTTTTAGATAATGTGATGGATTCATTAATCGTCCCATCATCATTAACACCTAAGCAAATATTTCCACCTTCGCTATTTAAAAATGCTACGATTTCAGCTTTTAGTTTATTTTGTTTCTCTGGAATATCTAATTTATATTCCACATTATAATCTTCCATATTAATACCTCGTTGATGAGATCTACATGTATATTATTCCTAAAGCTAGTCTAACAAATTCATATCCACACCTCATTATAATCATCATAAACTATAATAAGGTATAACTTAATCTTTACCCGTACAAAAAAGACCCCCTCGTCCGTTAGGACGAAAGGGTCTATACTTCCGCGGTACCACCTAGATTATTGCCGTAGCAATCACTCATTATCGTTAACGCTGATCAGCGGGCACACTTACTCTAGTTCACCATGCCAACTCCGAGGCTACCCTCTTTCTAGTACATGCATTGTTTCACCAACCCAATGCTCTCTGTGATGCGTTCAAAAGATTTTTCCTCTTCTTAGTTATTATCCATATAGTATTAGTATACGTGAAAGTATGCAGTATCGTCAATATATCTACTCATAAAACTCTCTACAATGTCTAGGCCTAGCATCCCTCATCAAACGATTCGGAATAGGCAGTTCCCACTACTTGGCAAAAGACACATTCATTTCATCTAAAGACTTCGTCAAGCTAGGGATATAGACTTGCAAAAATAGATCTACTTCTGGCAATTGCATGTTCACTAATCGTTTGTGAATCGTATCAAAAGCTGCATTAAACTCGTCGTTGCCAGCCGCTTTTTCTGCAACACACTTCATAAACGCTGACAAGGTATCTGCTGCTTTCACCAACACTTCATATTCCTCTGGCATAGACACCAATACTTCTTCATAGGCTGGTTGCACTGGTTCTGGCAACGTATGCCATAAAGTTTCATTCGCCAATTGCTCTACTTCTCCATAGAGAGCACGCAACTTAGGGTTAAAATATTTCACTGGCGTCGGCATGTCCCCCGTGAACACTTCACTCACATCATGGTACATGGCTAGCACTGCCAAGCGATTCACATCTAACGCACCATTAAAATATGTATTTCGCAGTATTCCTAATTGATGGGCAATCATAGCAGTTTCTAAACTATGACCTTGTAAATTTTCCACTTCTGTATTGCGCATCAAGCTCCAACGCTGAATATATTTCATGCGCCCTAAGAGGGCAAAAAAGTGGCTCTCATTCATTGTCCTTTCCTCCTATAGTATCTTATATATGTATTATACTAAGATTTGTTCCACTTTAATACAGTTCTTCTCACATACATTACAAAAACAGAGACATGCTGACAACTATGCATCAACTTCCTCTGTTATATAAGAGGGTAGCCCGTTACCTTTGGTATTGTTATTAATATTTCACCATATGAACCACTCTCTGTGGATATGGAATATCGATACCTTCCGCATCAAAGCGATCTTTCACATCGGACATAACCCCATAGTACACATCACGATAATCTTCAGCATTAATCAATGGATAGGCTACAATATTGACAGAATTATCACCAAATTCTTTAATACCAATTTCAAGGGTATCCATGTTGAGCACCTTTCCAGTTTGCTGAAAAATCTCTTTCAACACCTCAATGGCACGATGATGATCTGAACCGTATCCAATGCCAAATATGAACGTCACATAACGAGTACTCTCATAATTACTATTCATCAGATTATTAGAAGTAATGGCAGAGTTCGGAATGAACACGATCCGATTCTCTTTGGTGGCAATAGCGGTGTTGAAGAAATGAATTTCTTTCACAGCCCCTTCCACACCATTCACAGAAATCCAATCACCTTCTTTAAAAGGCTTAAAGATTAAAATCAGCAGCCCAGAAGCAAAATTTGACATATTATTTTGTAAAGCTAAACCAATAGCAATACCAAAAGCACCAAAGGCAGCTAAAAAATTATTCGTTGGAAACCCCAGCATAGATAGAGCAGACAATATAACGACGGACAAGATCCCATAATAAATAATTTGTCCCGTAAAGCTGCGTACTGTGGCATCATAATTCGCGCGGTTCATAACCTGTAAGACTATTTTTCTAATGAACATCGCCAAATAACGACCTATCACAAATACAACGATAGCCAACAAAATACTTGGCAAATATTCCACTGCCAAGGTTTGTAAATGGTCGATAAACGTAATACTATCTTCTACGTGCTCAGCTACCTTGTCAACACCTGCTGCCGTAGACTCCACAATTTTTTCCTCTGCTACTAACATACTAACTCCTTTCAAAATGATATATCCATTTCTAACAAGCGTTCTACTTTAATCATTGTATTATACCATGATTGCACCTATACCGTCCTCTATTTACATCCAAGTAGATTCTACGCATCCTAAACAGGCATATGTCCCACTATATGTCACCATCCTTCTGGATTTTCTGAAAGCTAGGGACCTTAAAATATGATATACTATACACATTGACCCACTCAATTACAGAGGTCATAATATTATACAATAATTTTTCTTATGAACTCATATCGTAAGAAATACTATATACCCAAATCGTAACTAGAAACCCTAGTAGTATGGAGTCACTATGCAAACTCAACAAAACCCTTATCATGCACCAAATCTATTACAATGCGGTGGTTATGTAGATATCCATAGCTCAGCTATTACTATTACCTATGACATGCCTTACTATGCCATTAGCACCAGTCCATTCAATGGTGGGTTGCACCACGTCATGGCCGTACGAAATCAGCAACTTACCTTTTTCGTCAACGATGAAAGTGAGTTACCTGGCGGATCTACCTCTGCCTATCTTGCCAAAGAATGCGTGCAATTAGACTTGCCAATCCATTTTTGTACCGCCTTATTAACGAGTGCCTCTATGAACCGTCATGCCTATGTATGCCAAGCAGAAGGATCTATCATCATAGAAGTAATTGCTACAGCAGGTGTTGAAAAAACAGCACATCGCGCAGGTGATGGCTATACATACCATGAAAAAGATGGCACCTTCCACTCTGGGGGCACCATCAATCTATTAGTATTTACAAATTGTGCCCTCACTGACGGAGCACTTACAAAATCGTTGCTGACTATAACGGAAGCAAAAACCGTAGCACTCCAATCCAAGGGAATCACTAGCATCCTATCTGGACAACTAGCTACAGGCACATCCACAGACGGTGTCATCATGACCATCGACCCAAACGGAGAAATCCTCACAGACTCAGGCACGTTCTCCCAATTCGGCGATACCTTGGCAAAAGCAGTGCGTTCCGCCATCGAAAGAGCATTAGAAAATTATATCCATAAGGCAATAGAACCATAATTATATTGCAGTACCATATTTTGTCCAACATGGCTATCTTTAGAAACATCTTTAATAACATACAATTTATACGTGTCCATATATACATAAATGCTGTGAAAGTAAATATTTCCACAGCATTTTGTATAAACATTTTTGTATGCAATTAATCTTTTTTAGTGCTAGATTGTAATCCTAACATAGCTTTTAGTTCAGCTACTTCTTGTTGCAAAGCAAGTACTTCTTCGCTTAGCTTAACGCGAGATTTTGTGATTCGTTTGGCACCGTCTACTTTGATTGAAAAACCAACATTAAACATGGTATGCCCGTTACCTAGTAATGTACCAGCGGACAACATCATATCTTCATTAGGACGATAGTAAGCACCAACGGCAAATGCATGGGAACTTTCATGTTTGCCATAACTAGCCGCCAAGTCCCATTTCGCATCTGGGTCGAAATCTATTGGATGTAATCCAGCTAATGCGGCCGCTCCAGCTCCCACTGTATCAATTCTTGATCCTAGTGTATCTAGTCTTGAACCTAGTGTATCTATTCTTGAATCCACCGTATCTATTCTTGAGCCCAGAGCATTTATACTTGTATTAATAACTCTAACTTGTTCATCAGCATGATTTACCACTCGTTTTAATTGTGCTACGTTCACCGCATCTGTATCCTCGGAGCCGGCTGCAAGTGAGGTAATCCGACGAGTTACAGTAGTACCATCACCAATAGAAACAGCGGCATTTGTCGGTTTCCATGTGGAAGATGTGTCAGAGGAAGCGGTGCCAGTAGACCAATCATAGCCAGAAGCTTCCTTAGTCAGATCTCGACTAGAAACGGAGTTAGCACCTAAGGCAATACCGCCGTCCACTGTGACATTGGCATCGTTACCAATGGCTACACTATCGCTAGCAGTGGTTTCAGTTTCCTTTGTAGCAGAACCAATGATAATAGAATTATGAGTACCTGTGGCTTTACGATTCGTACCGATGATAGTGGTGCCAATTACATTAGAAGCAGTATTGTTAAAACCAACTACAAAGTTGTCTGCAGCACCAGCTGCTTCTGTACCAGTCACCGTATTATTAACACCAATCATAGCAGTGCGCAACGTATAATCAGCTTTATTTCCTCCGCCAATAGCAAGAGTAGCACCACCAGAATTACTATCCTTAACCAGTTTTCTTAGAACCTTGGACATGTCTGTCACAGAATCGGGGCCTCCAAAACCACTAACTAATGGGGATAGATTAATATCTGTAATAGAATTGGTGATTTCATTACCTGCGCCAAAGACTAAGGTGCCATTACTATTGGCTGTTTTATTCGCTACGCCTACGATGGCATTTGCAATACCAGCGCTTGTATTAGTAGTTGTTGCTGATTCAATGGAGTTCAAGGTACCATTGATGGTAGCGCCAAAGTTTTTAGGCGCTTTACTAGCATCATTTCTATCATAGTCACTAGAAATTACGTTAAGAGCCCCTGTACTAGTGGCTACAGTTCCGTTCGTAAAACTATTTGCACCAACAGTTGTAGAATAGACACCTGCCCCTGTAGGCTTGATAGTACGTTGAGACTCCGTACTTACCTCAATATCGCCAATTTTACCACGATAATTATGAGACCCAATCATAGTGCCACCAGTACGAACATAGGTATTATTACCTATCGCAACACCAGTAACGACTCTATCTGGGCTTTTTGGAAGGCTGCCAAAACCAAATTTATCAAAATCCATTTGTTTAAAAGCAAATACTTTATCTAATCTATTAGCGGTATTTTCTACAAGAGCATATTTACCAATCGCTATCGAGCCAGATTGGTCATGGTGATTCCAAGTATTAGCTTTTTCGCCAATCGCAATATCTCCATCAATATTCTTAGATCCAGAACGACCAGAATAGTATACATAAGCACCTTTACCAATGGCAACCACACCTTCATGGCCGGCAATAGTGCCGGCACCAATAGCGATACCAGGACCTTCTCCGGCTGGATTTGTTGCCGGGCTCGCACATACTGGACTAGCACACACAGAAATTATTGCCCAAAGAGTGGATAGTTGTAATACATGTCTAGATTGCACAACAAAATTCCTCCTTATACACACTCACCTTTATGCATATTTTTATGCATTCATATACTTCCATTGTACAGAAAAATAAAAGTGTTGTGCACCCCTAAGTAGTGTTACCCCCCCCCCGATTTCCACGAATTGTATATATTTATAAGTAACGCTACACATCATTGATACATATCTTTATGCAGTTTAGAGGGCTAGACTTGTGCAACGGTTACTTATCGTTTTTAACACTTTCAACCATCTAATAGCTAGCAAATATCCGTTCTAAGTCTTCTCGACTTCGTTCCCTCTGCAATGCTAACATCAACAAGATTCTAGCTTTTACAGGGGACAAGGAATCGCTAACGATTAATCCCTCTTTCGCATCCGATGAATTGCTAGATACAATACCATTCCCAATGCGGGATGACCGCACTTTGGGAATGGTAATTTTTTTTAGCACCTCACGTACAGATTGTGGCAATGTACCATGGCCAAAACCACCTATAATCAAACCTTTAGACCGTTGTGCTATAAAATCAATCACATCTAGGTCCAACCCAGCATATAAATTGACAATACCTATAGGCGGTAGCTCCACCTCTTCACGCAAGATAAATTCGCTGTCTTTCGTGTGTGTGCGACAAGGTGCATAATATAAATACCCCCTTCCATTTTGCACACAGCCCATATGTCCCAGTTGCGCATTCCCGAAGGTCCCTACATCCGTTGTGTGTAACTTAGCTACTTCACGAGCACTATCGATATAACCATTCATGACAACCAATACACCTTGGCCTTTTGCACTTTCACTGCGAGCCACTTGTACCGCTTGCAATAAATTTACTGGACCATCTGCACTAAGCGCTGTAGCAGGACGCATGGAACCAGTCATCACAACCGGTTTCTTCGTATGTACCGTCAATTGCAAGAAATACGCAGTTTCCTCCATCGTATCTGTGCCGTGGGTAATAACAATACCACCTATATCATCTCGCTCAGCCACTTCATTCACAAGTAGCGCTAAGCGTACCCAACGATAGGGACTCATCTCCGAACTATCGATATTGGAAAATTGAATACTTTCAAAGGGTCCATACCCTTCTAGCGTAGGCACAGCTTGCATCAATTCTTGCACTCCAATCGATCCCGCTCTATATTCAGTAAGGGCACTAGCACCATTCCCGGTGCCCGCAATAGTACCACCAGTTCCTATTATCATAATTTTTTTTACATTCATACAGTATCCTCCCCGCACATCAGTATCTTTATTATACCATCCTAGACCCTAAAAGTATCTATACCTATACTACAAAAATCTATCCTGCAGCGCATACGTTCATCACATGTATCCATCATATTTTCGCATCATGTATTGACCCTATTCTTAGAAAAGAGTATAGTTAATTTATCAATATCATACATTATACTAGAGAGGTAAAGACTATGACAGACACAACATACACAACCAGTGTCATGCATTGGTTCCGACAAATCAGCCAAATTCCTCGTGAATCTGGTAACGAACAAGGCATTAGTGATTTTTTAATGCAATTTGCAAAAGATAGAGGATTAGACGCAGAGCAAGATGAAGAGCGCAATGTCATCATCCGCGCCAATGCCACACCAGGCTATGAACAAAATCCTCCAATCATTTTGCAAGGCCACATCGATATGGTGGCAGAAAAATCTGCTACCTCTACTCATGACTTTGCCAAGGATCCTATTGAACTTATCGAAGAAGGCGAATGGTTACACGCCAACGAAACCACATTAGGGGCCGACAATGGCATCGCTGTAGCAATGGCACTAGCTGTTCTAGATGACCCAACGATTCCTCATGGACCACTAGAATGCTTATTTACAACAAATGAAGAAACTGGTATGAACGGAGCTATGGTCGTAAAAGGTGACCGTCTACACGGAACCTATTTACTCAACATCGATACAGAACAAGAACATGAATTTATTGTCGCTTGTGCTGGTGGTTGTCGCTTAGACCTTACTTTACCGACTAATCCTGTATCGACACCAGCTGGTCTAACAGCCTTTCACATAGCAGTTGATGGATTACATGGAGGTCATTCTGGCATCGAAATTGGTAGCCAATTTGGCAATGCCTTAGCAATCTTAGGCCGATTACTCCATGAAGCAAATCATACAGCATCTATTTACATCAGTCATTTTGCAGGTGGTTCGAAACACAATGCAATACCACGTACAGCAGAAGCCACTTTCTTATGTGAAACCAAACACGTGGAATCTATGCAACGTCAACTGTCTGAAACTATCGACATTATTCGTCATGAACTGGTACCACAAGATCCAGATTTCCAAGTTCATATCACTCCTTGCGATACACCTAGTACCATCTTCGCCCCTACACAATCGCAAGCATTACTCCAATTCTTGTATTTAGCCCCACATGGCGTATTTGGAATGAGTAAAAAGTTGGACGGCCTCGTAGAAACAAGTAATAACATTGCCATCGTAGAAGATCATGCGACACATATCGACGTGTTAATCTCTGTTCGTAGCTTGACAATGAGCCAATTAGCCTATCTACGAGATCGCATTATGACACTAGCAACCCTTCATGGATTCACCGCTTCGGAACAAGGTCGTTATCCAGCATGGGAGTACGAGCGTGGCAGTCAACTAGAAGAACAAGCTGTCGCACTTTATAAAGAAGTCATCGGTATCGACCCATATGTAACAGCCGTTCATGCTGGCCTTGAATGTGGCCTACTAAAAGCACAATTACCAAACACACAAATGTTGAGCTTTGGTCCCACAATTTTAGGAGCCCACACACCAAAAGAACGACTACATATACCATCAGTCACAACCGTATCTAAGTTCTTATTAACCTTATTAGAAAAATTACAATAACACTATGAACAAGGGGAGTCGCCATGCGATTCCCCTTTGTTATAGATCGACCACTATACTGCTATCTACTCCTAGATACCTTCATAACACAAAAAACTGTACTCCCATGTCACATAGATAGGGGAGTACAGTTTTTTAATGAATACATGTATAGGTCCATTACGGTTACAACTAAAGAAATTATGAAATTTTTTTGGCAACTAGTCCCAAAGTGGACCGCAAATAGTCCTAATTATTACGCAAGAACCCAAGCTGACCTAAATCATCTAATGTACTATCTACCACAGTACGACCTTTTAGTGGCACCACTTCACCAGATGGTTTTGTTTCATCCACTTTCAGAATTTTATCAGCTACTTTGTATAGCTCTTCTAACGTTTTTGGCGTTTCTAATTGTTTCATCATCAGCACATGAGCGGAATTAAATCCTGTAATGCTGTCATTGTACAAATCGGAGATGTTAATAAATCTGGATCCACCTCGATCCACAACAGTTTGTACATAATTAGCCATCTCTTTTGGCACTGTAGATACACCTTCTTTGAATGTGTGGATTTCTTTTTTCTCCGTCACAGGCGCAATAAATCCACACAACAAGAACCGAATCAACATACTGTATAATTCTATTTTATCATACTCTACACCGTCTTGTAATTGTTTCAGTTCTTCTTTGCAATCAGCAACGGTGAACATTTCTCCTTTACGACATTGATTAACAATGGCTTGTTCTACCACATTTGTTGTATCCTGTAGTTCCTTACCCTTATTGACCATACCGAAATACAGAGAATCAAGAGTGGTAATTAAAAACTCTTCATTATGACGTAGTAAATGAGCTTGAGACTCGTGACATAATAAGGAACGACGGAATTGAGTATCGAAATAGAAGTCTAGAATTTGTTCTTTTGTATTCCAATCTCCACCAGACATCGCTTCGATTAATTCTCTGCGTTCTTTTCTCATCCATGTAATAGCAGACAGTTGGAAATCCGTATCAGCTACATAGACTAATTTATGTTTGTTAGCGCGGTCAATAAAATCCGTTATATATACAGGGTCATTAATAGGCTCTAAATATTCGTGCGCAATATAATATGTTTTATGATCTAAGGCAGAATCAAAGCTATCTGTTTTCCAGCCTAATTTAGGTACCACATCCTTAGAGCCTTTGATAAGTTCATTCATATGATGTACGAAGGAAATCCCTTTTTCTGTGCGAGGTAATAAATCCATATCCTGATCATACCGTGTAGCAAAGAGCATCATCTCCCGCACTTGGCCCAATCGATGCCAACCTGGGTATACATTATAAGAAACATAGGCTACCCCTCGTTCCGATAAATTCACATTACAAATTTCTAAAATTTTATCTTTTACCACATCTGGTACCCAAGACCAAATGCCATGGACAATGATGTAATCGAATGTACCAAAATCTTTATCAATTTTTAAAATATCTTGTTCCAGAAGTTTTACATTTTTTAAATCTATGGCGTTAATAATTTCATTACCGATTTCAATTTGAGATCCACTGAGGTCAACCCCTACAAAGGACGCCTCTTGATGATACACAGCTTGACCAATAATGTTGCCTCCCATAGAACAGCCCAGTTCTAAGACACGAGCCTCTTTCGCTGGAACTGGATTTAGGCCCCATAACTTTGCCTTCGCTTCTAAACTATTGATAGAGGTTACTCCAAAGGATTTTGAAGGATATACTAATTCATCATAGGAGTTTTTTAAATGTTCAATAACATCAGTTTCTTCTTTTGTAATCGTTGCTTTTGTGTTTACTTTCATGCTAAAACCTTTCTTATATATTTCTATACGAACTACTTTCATAGTAACTACACGTAACGCTGTTTATATCTTTTTTAAAAATATCATATCTAGCTATTTCTATATAATATATTGTATCAGTTTTTTATGTTCCTAGCCAATAGAAATAGTATAAAAATTACACTTATTTCTATCTATCGGTATATAACTCACCATGTATACTCTATCATTTTCTACCAAATGAACCGACATTCCTTATAATACTTCATTATACTCATTTTATAGCGCTATTCCTATAGATATAGACCTAAACAGTATAGTCCCCCTAGATTTCCTAGCCTCTATGCCAATTTGATATTTATACAATTTTTATTAATTTAAAGGGTGACTTTTTATATTCCTTGATTTATAATTCTAACTAACAGATATCTGGTTCCATGTTAGCTATATTACAAATTACATACGTATGTAACAATCAGTAGGTATGGTAAGACATATCATCTTTCAAAGGAGGTTCGTATGAAAGCATCATACATTACCACATGTTTGAATACCATGACACCTGATCTTGGATATGATTCTTACACAGATGAAGAGCTCGTGATATTAGTACAAACAGGATATCCGTCCGCTAAAATTGTACTCTGTCACCGCTATGTACCTCTAATTACAAAATACTCCCATGTCAGTCAGCTACAAACAATTCAAAGTGAATTAGAAGCTACCTTGTGGGAATGTTTTCTTGAAGCCATACAAACATATGATACAACAGGTACAGTGCCTTTCTCTGGATTTGTAAAATCTCGTATCCATTATTGTGAAATGAATCTATTTCGACGTATGCGCACCCAATGGACCCACGAGGCCACGTGTATCCAGAACGAAGAGGAGTCAGATCCTCTATCCGAGCTTCCCGCTCCGAACAGCACCGAAAAGGAAGCGTTGGATCATTTGCAGCAAGCAGCATTAATAGAGGCTCTTTCCCAAGTAGATCCTATCTATGCTAGCATCCTCATCGACATTTTATATCATGGGAAACACATTAGCCAACTGGCAAAAGAGTACGGAATCTCTCGCCAGGCGATGCATAAAAAATATAAAAAAGCAATTTCTCTAGTGCAACAACGCATATAATCGTACAGAATTAATCATTTATATCATACTGTCTCACCATACCCCATATCCTAGAACCTGAGTCAATATACCTATGATTCAGGTTCTTTGCATGCGTATCTCACACTCCATGACACACCTACTCTAGTATCTAACATATAAAAACACCACCCTGCCCCTAGTAGGCAAGGTGGTGATAAGTCCTTGGTACCATTCCTATATACATTTCCTTCCCGTGTACCTCCCATACGATGGAACGCCTGTCTAAAGGTCTTATCCTACCTTAACGTTTCCACCATCGAATCAGAATCACGGCGATACGAATAATTTGTAACGCTTTTTCTAGCGTGTTCATCTTACGCCTCCAAGGCGATTGCATTGTTGCGAACAACACCTGTTAATGGGTATGCATAGAGTTTACCTAATGCTTCTCCCACAGCTTTCATATCGTCATCAGTAGCGGCTTCGTTGATATACGCGAAATTTGCTACTTTCAATGCATGAGCAGCGTCCCCTTTTTTAAATTGTAATTGCAATTTTGTTACCATTGTGTTTGACATCTAATCCCCTCCTTATTCTACAATCGTAGATTCTGTTGTTACTAATGTACCATGTTGAAAGCTAGTCAATGGATGATCTTTACGACCACGGATCACATCTTTTTCCACCATCAATTGACCGACTGTGTCAATCTCTGTTTTGGTAACCCCTTCTTTAGGAAAAGTTACCACAATTTCTACCTCTTGCTTCGTCGCATCGGTAAACACTAAATGTAATTCTTTTTTAAGCACTGTACTAGTTGCCATATGTAAACTCCTTTCTGAGTACCAAGTCCTTACACTTAGATACATTCAGAAATATAGAGTGTGTCAACTATAGTTATTCACTATAAGTAGTAAGATTTTATTATTATACTTAATCCTACTAATCTGCTATACTAAATTTGTCGATGTGATACTCGACAGGAATATTGTGAGAACACTCCTGTATTCCAACCTTTCAAACTACTTACATATGTCGTGACAAGGGTGACTTCCCATACACACCTATACTTGTCACAACAAAAGCCACCTGCCGGCCCCATACGAGCCAGGTGGCTTTCACCTTTATAAGCATGTCTTTTAACAATATAATGACTAAAACTCGTGATACTACCATGTATCTTATACGGGCTATATCATCTATGTATCAATCCTCGTGCAGTATTTCTAATACGAATACGTGCTATAATTAAGACGAGCTATCGTGTAACAATTTGATGATACGGAATCGATACAATACCAGTATCTTCGCTAGCAACCTACATATAAAATATATTATGAATTATCACTAACATAAGTTATATTACATTGAAAAGGAGTGATACTATGAACCATACGATTTATTTAGGCGGCGGTTGTTTTTGGGGTGTTGAAAGCTACTTTCAACGCATTCCTGGGATTATAGATACAGAGGTCGGCTACAGCAATGGTAACCACCCGAATCCTAGTTATGAAGAGGTATGCCATGGCAGCGGTCATGTAGAGACGGTCAAAATTACCTATGACTCCTCTGTGATTTCCCTATCTAAAGTACTACAATATTTCTTGCGCATTATTGATCCTTTCAGCATTAACAAACAAGGAAATGATGTGGGTGTACAATATCGAAGTGGTGTGTATTACGAAAATCCAGAGGATAAAGCAGTTATCGAATCTACTTTATCTCGTGCCAATAGTCATTATACAGAGCCCTTTGCCGTCGAGGTATTACCTTTACAATCATTTTATCCAGCCGAAGAGTACCATCAAGATTATTTAGATAAAAATCCAAATGGTTACTGTCATATCAATGTGGCTAAAGCATACGAGCCCTTAATTGATGAAAGCGACTACGAACGCAAATCCGATGCTATCTTGCAAGAAGAACTCAATGACTTAGCCTACGCTGTAACACAGCATAGCGCCACAGAACGGCCTTTCTCTCATGTGTATACCGATGAATTTCGTCCTGGCATTTATGTAGATATTACATCTGGAGAACCTCTGTTCATCTCTGCCCAAAAGTTCGATTCAGGTTGTGGCTGGCCTAGTTTTGCGCAACCAATCAACAGCGACGTCATTCGTTACTATCACGACGATAGTTTAGGTCATCATCGCATTGAAGTGCGCAGTCGCATTGGTGATGCTCATTTAGGACATGTCTTTGAAGATGGGCCACGCTCTATGGGTGGTCTACGCTACTGTATCAACGGCGCTGCCTTGCGGTTTATCCCTTTAGAAAACTTGGAAGCAGAAGGGTATGGTGCCTTGCACGAGTTTGTAGAACGCAGCGAAGCTCTATCTCAAGATTCTTAAAAATATTAGCATACAATAGATTTGCATGTCTTTAAGCTCACGTTCATGACTATAGCTCATCCCAACTGACAACACAAAAAAACTGTAAATTCTGTATCTTATAAGTGCATAGGATTAAACTCCCCATGAAATCCACGCAATGGTATCCGTTGTGTGGTTCTCCAATTTCCCATCGACCGCTTTCGCAGATAAGAACTCACGGATTTCTTGTTTAATCACCTCTAAATCACCGCCCACTTTTCTTTGTACTCGTATACAGAAATAATCCACAGCTTCATCGACTGTCAAGTTTTCTACTTCTTCTACCGTTTTGTAGGTAATTTTCACATCTTTTCCAATTTCGTTGATTGTGCTCAAGCAATCTTGTAGCATGGATTCCCATGGGCTTCCGCTTACACCATATCGTTCGGAATAGATGGCATCTAAATATTCATCTTTTCGATCGGCGAACATGATGCATAAACAATTTTTGCGACTAGCTTTGTGCAAGGTATGAAGATTAGCCGTATCCGACATAATGGGGCAGAAAATGCTATACACCAAGTCAAATTGTTTGTCCCATCCCAGGGCTTGTCGAGCCTCTTCGGACCATGGTCCCAACCATAAATCTAGCGAAATCCCTTCATTTTCACTAATAGCTTTGCCACCTTCTAGCATACCAGTAGAAAGGTCTACACCGGTTACTTTCACCCCATTGCGAGCAAGTCCCATAGCATAATCGCCTGTACCACAGCCTATATCAAGGGCTGTTTCACCTGCTGCTGGATGAATCCCTAGTTTTTGCAATCGTGCTACAAAGTCCACTACTTGAGCCACCCGATCCTCACGTTTATGCATATTCACAAAGAACTTGGATGTTTGATTCCAAGATTGTTGTTCCTCTTGCCAGCCCTCCATAGAAACAGGCATCGTTGTGATTGTACTCATAAAAACCTCCTTTATCACTATATATGATAAAAATTATCAATTTATATATTTTGATTATACTATACAATGAGCACTTATATTGTGTCTACGGCAACAAAATCTATACGACCATACTATATAAGTTTATATACGCATCTATAATTCTAGGAGAATACAAAAAAGCGACCTTACGGTCGCTTTTTTAGCTAGAATCTATGATTCAATTATGCTTCGATAGCTGTAACAACACCAGCGCCTACTGTATGGCCACCTTCGCGGATCGCAAAACGTAAGCCTTCTTCAATAGCGATTGGAGTGATAAGCTCGATGTTCATAGTGATGTTATCACCAGGCATACACAT
>NZ_RQVD01000003.1 GCF_003992055.1 Veillonella sp. CHU740 | reverse complement strand
CGAAGGATTCTTATGAAGAACCCTGGTAAATTAACTGAAAGCGAACGAATAAAGCTGTTAGAAATACTACGTATATCTGATGACCTGCGGCGTGCATATGGACTTAGATTAGCCTTTAGAAAGATATTTAAGATATACAGCATACCTAACATAGAAAGATATATACAATTATGGTTAAATACAGTAGAAAACAGTCATCTACCAGAGTTTAGTAATTTTAAAACTTCCTTTACCAGTTGGTTCCCTCAAATTGTTAATGCTTTTGTATTACCATATTCCAATGGGTTTACAGAAGGGTGTAATAATAACATTAAAGTATTAAAGAGAATCAGTTATGGATTGCGTCATTTTGATCGTTTCAGAGTTCGTATACTTCTATTAAGCAAAAAGAATAGCGCTAGCTATTTAGATAGCTAGCGCTAAGAACTTCTTATATGAGCAGCCCCCACATTTGACAAAGAGCCTATCTTTGAACGCAGTTGTGCATAGCAGTTTATGGCATCCCCATTGCCTAAATAATGACAAAGCATAAAGACCGCGACATGTTCCGGAGCAAACCTACCGTAGGATCAGTTTGTGGAGGAATATGTTGCGGTCTTTTATTATATACTATTTTCGGGAAGACGCCATAAACAAATAGCGCTTCAAGTGTTACCCGATGTCAGCAGGTGTAGAGAAATCTACTGTAATACCCAATGCTTTCGCTACGCCTTCACCATATGCAGGGTCACATGCATAGCAATGTTTTGCATGGCGTTCTTGGATAAACAATGGAACTCCTGCCATGTTGTTCGCTGTGTTTTTGAACAATACTTCTTGTTGTTCTGGAGTCATGAGACGGAACAATTTACCAGGCTGTGTGTAGTAATCGGAATCATCTTCACGGAAGTCGTATTGGTATGCTTTACCAGATACGTCATATCCTGGATCTTTGTATTGTGCTTGGTTAGCCCATTGGCCAAAGCTATTTGGAGCATATCCAATAGTAGAGCCATGGTTGCCATCTACACGGCCTTGTCCATCACGATGGTAAGAATTGAATGGGCATTTAGGCGCATTCACAGGAATGGATGGATAGTTTGTACCTAAACGATAGCGTTGTGCATCAGCGTAGGAGAACAAACGACCTTGTAACATGCGGTCAGGGCTGAATCCAATACCAGGGATAATTGTGGATGGAGCAAATGCTGCTTGTTCTACATCTTGGAAGTAGTTTTCTGGGTTGCGGTTCAATTCCATTACCCCTACTTCAATCAATGGGAAATCTTTTTTGTACCATACTTTTGTAAGGTCAAATGGATTATATGGAAGTGCTTCTGCTTGCTCTTCTGTCATCACTTGGATGTACAATTTCCAACGAGGGAAATCACCTTTAGCAATTGCATCAAACAAGTCACGTTGTGCACTTTCACGATCATTTGCAATAATCGCAGATGCTTCTTCTTCAGTTAAGTTTTTGATTGGTTGTTGGCATACCCAGTGGAATTTAACCCATACGCGTTCGTCGTTTGCATTGATTAAGCTATATGTGTGGGAACCAAAACCATGCATATGACGGTAGCCATCTGGAATACCACGGTCACTCATGACGATTGTAATTTGGTGCATTGCTTCTGGCAAGCTAGACCAGAAATCCCAGTTAGCAGTAGCATCACGAAGATTAGTTTCAGGATTACGTTTTACCGCACGATTCAAGTCAGGGAATTGCAATGGATCACGGATGAAGAATACTGGTGTGTTGTTACCAACTAAATCCCAGTTACCTTCTTCTGTGTACATTTTAACAGCGAAACCACGAATATCACGTTCTGCATCAGCCGCACCACGTTCACCAGCTACTGTGGAGAAACGTACAAACAAATCAGTTTGTTTGCCCACTTCAGAGAATACTTTTGCTTTTGTATATTTTGTAATGTCATTTGTCACTGTGAAAGTACCAAATGCACCAGATCCTTTCGCATGCATACGGCGTTCAGGAATTACTTCACGAGCAAAGTGGCCTAATTTTTCCATCAACCACACGTCTTGCATTAATACAGGACCACGTTTTCCAGCAGTAGCGCTGTTGTTATTATCAGGTACCGGAGCACCAAAGGCAGTTGTTAATTTTTCTTCTTTCATAACTTTCTCCTTTGTAAACTTATACATATCATAATAAAATTAAAACCTATATTTTATTATAACGGATAATTATTATCCGTTAACTTATGAACTCATTATAGAACTTTTTCTATATGTTGTCAATAATAATTTTCCATTAAGTTTTATTATTTTTGATGTTATAAACTATAACATTATCAATTCCTGTATTTTAGTGTGCAAATATAGCTACTAACCCACATCTACTTCTTTTTTAGACTATGATATACTTCATCTTACTTTAAATCATATAGGTAAGTAATTCAATACAATAATTTCTATGTTCCGTCTTAATACATTAATAGTCTTATCTCATCTTATATCACAATGCAAAAAGGACTATGAAAGAATAGTTATCTATTCTTCCATAGTCCTCATATGATTCATTTAATTAAATGGTATCACGAATGCATGCAATCTTGGATTACATCATACCGCCCATACCGCCCATTGGAGGCATTGGAGGCATCATTGGTGCATTTTCTTCTACTTTATCAGCTACGATGGATTCAGTAGTTAATACTAATGCTGCGATGGATGCTGCATTTTGCAAGGCAGAGCGTGTTACTTTAGCAGGGTCCACGATACCAGCTTTAACCATATCTACATATTCTTCTGTTAATGCGTTGAAACCGATGCCGCTTTCAGTAGATTTTACACGTTCTACTACCACAGAACCTTCTAAACCTGCATTGTAAGCGATTTGACGTAATGGTTCTTCCACTGCACGACGCACAAGATTTACACCTGTTAATACGTCACCAGTAGCTTCGATACCGTCTAATGCTGAGATGATGTCGATCAATGTAGTACCACCACCTGCAACAATACCTTCTTCTACAGCTGCACGAGTTGCGTTCAATGCGTCTTCGATGCGAAGTTTTTTATCTTTTAATTCTACTTCTGTTGCCGCACCTACTTCGATAACAGCTACACCGCCAGACAATTTAGCCAAACGTTCTTGTAATTTTTCTTTATCAAATTCAGATGTTGCTTCTTCTGCTTGTGCACGAACTTGTGCGACACGACGAGCAATTACATCTTTGTCGCCATTACCATCCACGATGATAGTTTCGTCTTTTGTGATGCGAACTTGACGAGCTGTACCCAAGTGTTCTAATTCCACATTGTCTAATTTCAAGCCTACTTCTTCACTGATGACAGTACCACCAGTTAAAATAGCAATATCTTCTAACATAGCTTTACGACGGTCGCCGAAACCAGGAGCTTTTACTGCTACTGCTTTTAATGTACCACGAAGACGGTTCACTACTAATGTAGCCAATGCTTCGCCGTCTACGTCTTCAGCGATGATCACAAGTTCTTTACCAAGTTTTACAACTTTTTCAAGAGCTGGCAATAAATCAGCAATCACAGAGATTTTGCGGTCAGTGATCAAAATTAATGGTTCGTTTACAACTGCTTCCATTTTATCTGGGTCAGTTACCATGTAAGGAGATAAGTAACCGCGGTCGAATTGCATACCTTCTACTACATTTAACTCAGTTTGCAATGTTTTAGATTCTTCTACAGTGATAACACCGTCGTTGCCCACACGGTCCATCGCTTCAGCAATTAATGCACCGATTTCTTCGTCAGCAGCAGATACGGATGCTACTTGAGCGATGTCTTGTTTACCATTTACATTAATCGCTTTAGATTGAATTTCAGCTACTAATTTTTTCACCGCTAATTCGATACCTTTTTTTAGGATCATTGGATTAGCACCAGCTGCCACATTGCGCATACCTTCTTGGATCATAGCTTGTGCCAATACAGTAGCCGTAGTTGTACCATCACCTGCTACATCATTAGTTTTTGTAGCAACTTCTTTCACTAATTGTGCACCCATGTTTTCAAATGGATCTGGAAGTTCAATATCGCGAGCGATAGTAACACCATCGTTAGTGATTGTTGGGGCACCAAATTTTTTCTCTAATACTACATTGCGACCTTTAGGCCCTAAAGTTACTTTTACTGCATTTGCTAATTGGTCAACACCACGACCTAATGCACGGCGTGCTTCTTCGTTGAATAAAATTTCTTTTGCCATTGTCTAGCCTCCTATACAAGGGATACCCCTCAATTGCTTAGATTATAATACTGCTAAAATATCTTTTTCACTGATGATTAAATGGTCAAGACCATCGATTTTGAACTCAGTGCCAGCATATTTGGAGAACATAACTGTATCGCCCACTTTAACTTCTGGGGCTACACGTTCGCCATTGTCACATAATTTACCAGGACCCACAGCAATAACCGTACCTTCAGATGGACGTTCTTTTGTGGAAGATGCTAAAAAGATACCACTTTCCGTTTTTGTTTCTACTTCTAATACACGAATGATGACACGATCGCCTAATGGTTTCATTGTTATACCTCTTCTCATATACACTATAATATCGATGTTAGCACTCAATAAGAGTGAGTGCTAATCACAAGTATTATTATAAATCATTTTTAAATTTTTGCAAGTCCTTTTTGACTTTTTGACCAAATACCTATATCACTTATTTTTTTGTTTGATAGGCTGCGATGATTTTCTTACATGTTTCTAGCACACTAATCCTCTTATCCATACTGAAAGTCCGGATTTTTTCATACGCTTTCTCTTCTGAAAAACCATGAAGTTCCATCAATATGCCTGTAGCCTTTGACAAATATTTTCGTTCTTCTAAAGAATTTTCTACACCTTTTAATTGATCCATCAGAGCGGTTTCTTCTTGAAAGCGGGCCATAGCCATTTGCAGAGCTGGACCTAAATCCGGTTCACGCAAGGGCTTAATTAAATAACCGTATACTCCAGATTGGGATGCCTTTTGAATTAAATCATCTTGGCTGTAGGCTGTTAAAAGCACCACCGGCGCCAATCGCTTGTGGCGAATTTGACGAGCTGCCTCAATACCGTCTAACTCAGGCATTTTTACATCCATGAGCACTATATCTGGCGCAAGGTCTTGGCATAGTTGGATGGCTTCGACTCCATTGGCACCTTCACCTATAACGGTATGGCCTTGGCTTTCTAATATATCTCGCAAGTCCATACGAATCAGCGACTCATCATCTACTATTAAGACGCGCATACTCTTCTCCTTTGTGAACCCAAATATCTACTACAGTCCCTGTTCCTTGGGATGTCCAAGAAATTTTTCCATTCAGTTCATTCCGCACTAAGTTGTCAATAATTTGTAATCCCAACCTGCGTTGTCTAGTACTTTCAAAATCATCTGGCAAACCACAACCTGTATCACGGATAGTAATGTGTAGCATATCATGATTTGCGGCATCCCTTATGTCTCGCACTTCCACCTGTACTTGACCTTCAGTTCTATCTTTAAAAGCATGTTTAAAAAGATTAGAAAAGAGTTCATTCATGACCAAGGACACATAGCTAGCCTTATGGGATGAGATAATGATATCGTCTCCTAGGTATTCCATGTCGATCCGTTGCTCAGAAGATCCTAATCCCTGTCGTAACAAACGCCACAGTTCTTCGATAATACTACGCAATGCCACATAATCTTCATCAAAATTTGACACGATTTCATGGACGAGAGCCATACTTTCAATACGATGAATACTGTCTTGTAAAGCTTGTTTCACATCATCAGAGCCACTACGACGGCTTTGCATGCGAAGTAATCCTGCCACAGATTGCAAATTATTTTTCACTCGATGGTGCACTTCTTTGATAACGGAATTTTTCACCAGTAATTCTTGATCTCGCTTGCGCAGTTCTGTTTTGTCTTGCAATACCAAGATACCACGCTTCCACTTCACCCCAAGAACGACGGGAATCATCACTTGTCGCAATGCAATGTCACCATATAACTCCTCATCAATGGTACCCACTCTATCTTCTAATGCTTTTTTGATACGGCCTACTTTCAAGGTACTACTATAAATAGACGTTCCCTGTAGTCTCCGATCGATACCAAAAATGTCTCCTAATTTTTTTGCCGCTCGGTTTGCATAGAGTATGGTTCCGTCTTGTTCAAAAAATAGAATCCCATCTAGGACGGAAATTCCCTCATACAGTTCTGGTTGCTGTAGTTGTGGTACCAACATGCCTTGAAATGTCGTCTGTGACACGATAGACATAAACTCGTCGTAGCGATTGGAGTACACTTCAGATACAGGGTTTGTGAAAGCGCAGGCTCCAATACACTTACCCCCATTATCTACAATAGGATATATATAGGCATAGTAAGACTCGATTGTCATACCTGTATCTGTCGATTCCTCCCACTCCATAAGACATGCATAGGACTTGCCACTACGTAACATCTGCTGGATAGGATGGTCCATAGGCACTTCGTATTTCTGTACCATTCCTGTATGACCACTGTCCAGTGCACCACTAAGTAAAAGGTGCCCATCCTTAGCTTGCACTAAGAGGGACACCCCTTGTTCACTGATGGCTTTACCAAAGCTTAATCGCTGAGAAAACTGCAATAGTAAAGCCTGTTGTGTTGGATATAACTCAGTTTCTTTGTTTAGGATATCTTTCCAACTAGCCATGTTGGTTTCCTTTCCACAAATCGCTGCCCAATGGAATGGACGGTTTTGCATTCAATGTGTAATTGCTGAATTTACCAGCTTGTGCCATATAGTAAGCTCGGCATCCAATCATAGCCGCATTGTCTGTGGCCAACATAGATCCTGCTGTGAGGTATGTCAAGCCTTCTGCCTCACACATAGCTTGTAAATCTCGTTGCAGTCCGCTGTTAGCCGACACGCCACCAGCTAGAGCAATCTTCGTTTCTCCTAATGTATGAGCCGCTTCTTTCATTTTATCTACCAATACGTCTGTAATAGCCTTCTGAAAAGAGGCTGCCACATCTTCATGACAGATGGATTCACCTTTTTGCTGTTTTCCATTGATATAGTTAAGAACAGATGACTTCAAACCACTGAAACTAAAATCGAAATTTCCTTTTTCTAATAAGGGTCTTGGAAACTCTATGGCATCCGGATTTCCCTCTTTCGCCAACGCATCAATATGTGGTCCTCCCGGATATGGGTACCCCAACACGCGAGCGATTTTATCGAAGGCTTCACCTGCGGCATCATCACGTGTTTGACCTAGTACTTGGAAACTTTCATAATCTGTCACATGGACGATTATAGTATGCCCCCCAGATACAACTAAGCACAAGAATGGAGGTTCTAACTCAGGATGTAACAGAAAGTTTGCAAAGATGTGACCCTCCATATGATGAACACCGATCAAGGGAATATCTTTCGCAAAGGATAGAGCCTTCGCCGCTGACACCCCTACCAAAAGAGCCCCAACTAAACCAGGCCCATAGGTGACACCGATATGATCCATATCGTCTAATGTCAAATTCGCATCTACCAAAGCTTGGTCAATCACTGGCATAATCTGTTCTATATGATGTCGAGACGCCACCTCTGGCACGACACCGCCAAACTTTCTATGTATGGGTACTTGACTGGAAATTACATTAGAAACGACCGTTCTGCCATCTTGCAACACTGCTGCCGATGTTTCATCACAACTAGTTTCAATAGCTAGTGTGTAGATACTCATGCCAGTTCCTCCATTTCTTTCCTCATAATCAGCCCATCTTCTACTGGATCTGAATAAAATTGTTTGCGTACTCCTACCGCTGTAAAGCCAAGTCTACGATACATGGCTTGAGCTACAATATTGGAGACACGCACTTCTAAAAAAATATGTTTCATGCCTTGTTTACGGAGCATTTGCGTTAACTTACGAGTCATTTTAGATCCATAACCTGCACGACGATGTTCAGGATGTATGGCAATATTCGTAATCTGACCTTCATCCAAAACTAGCCAAGATCCTGCATAACCAATAATCTTGCCATCTTCTGCTTCTGCCACAAGGTACAGCTTATCTTCTACTTCTAAATCATCTAATAAAGCTTCCTTTGACCATGGTGTTGAAAAACAGGCTGTCTCTATTTGGTAAATACCTTCAATATCACTTCGTAAGGCTTCTCGTAAGGTGATCATTATCGTTCACCTGCTGCTTCACGAACTACTACTGTAGGTTCCACGTAGGTACCAGTAGCTAGGATATCTTTGTTTTTCTCATCCCAAACCACTTCCGCTTCCGATTTACGAATATAGAATGGCTCAATGGACTGCGCATCAAGAATCGTACCATTCATAAATTGTGGCAATGCCACTTGAATGACATGAGATGCCCGTGGGCGTTGTTTCGATTCATGTCCTAGTGCGAGTTTCAAAGGATCAATACGGCCTTCTTCTACGCCTAGGGCATATTCTTTTTCTAGACGCTTCAAACCATCCCCAACAATAACTACTGGATGTGTCTCACATAGTTTCACTAAAGATTCCAGCAATTCTGGTACTTGATGTACTTCTATTGTATCTAAAGCAATCATATCCGTGCCATTCCACTCATACTGACGGCCATAGACCTGTTTCTTTTGTGCATCAATGACAGTGCATATCCGATAGTTAGAATACATAAAACTTTGGGCTAACACATCGGTGGTGAGTACGCCTACTACGGGTACATTCCAAGCATACGCCAAGGCCTTTGCCGTGCCTAAGCCAATGCGCAATCCCGTAAAGGATCCCGGTCCAATGGTAACGGCAATACCTTTTATATCAGATTTCTTGACTTTCCCCGTTGTCAGCACCGCTTCAATATGTGGCACCAATTGCTCAGAATGAGTAAGCCCTGCCTGTACAATGAGTTCGCTTCGTATTTCTTTGTCATTTCCCACCGCCACACTGGCAATGGCACTACTCGTTTCAATTCCTAAAATCATATCTCTCCTATGCGGTGTAATGTTTCCTCTGAAAGTAAATCCGTACGAACTGTAAACTGACGAGATCCATCTGCATTCACGTCGATAGTAATCCAAACCGTTGTGTCTGGTAACTCATCTTCAAATTTACTAGCCCATTCCACAATGGACTTTGTTTCCTCTGTATATTCGTAAAAACCGATGGTTTCTAGCTCTTCTACCAAATCCATTCGATACAAATCAAAGTGATACAAATAGATTCCATCTACATCATAGGTATTCATCAAAGCAAACGTAGGGCTTGTCACTTCTTCTGTGACCCCAAAACCTTTCGCAATCCCTTGAGAAAAGTGCGTTTTCCCTGCCCCTAGCGTGCCATCTAGAGCAATACAAATAGGGCTTTCATAGTCTTTTATAAATCTCCCTAAGCTGCGACCTAGAGCCAACGTTTCTTCTACGGAATGCGTTGTATATTGTATGGTGTTCATAATATTCCTTTATATTCTATCTTTATTAATCGTTGTATTGCATTTCTTTAGATAAATGATTATACCCTTTAGGTTCCACTGTAACCCATTGTCCATCACGGTCTACTAACACCTGTGCACTGCCAGCTTTAATGCATCCGATAATCGTGAATGTATCAGTCGGTAACTCCTCTGCTTTATCAGCTAGAATTGTTCCCACTAGCTGAAAGTCTTCGCCCCCCGTCCACATAGGCAGATAAGGGCTCATATGGTGACTTTCACAGTAGGCCTGTACCTCTGGATGGATGGGTAATGTATTTTCATCAATGTAAATGGTCACCTGCGATGCTTTAGCTATCTCGTTGAGCTCGCTAGACAAACCGTCGCTGATGTCGTTCATAGATGTGGCACCTAAGTCTCTTGCTATTATACCACATTCCACATGAGGAATGGGGCGTTGATGAACGGATTGACTCACCGGATAGTCCTCACTGCCCTCTAGCAAACTGTGGAGACCCACATAGGATAAGCCTAAATAATTTGTGATAAATACAACGTCACCATCTTGAGCACCACTGCGAAGGACAGATTGATTTGTTGGAACATCTCCGAAGACTGTGGCTGAAATGACAAAAGGGCCTTCCGTTGATACAGTGTCGCCACCGATGATATTCACATCGTAGTCTGCACATATATGGCGCAATCCATTGTAAACTTCTTCCACATAGGATGTATCTCTTCCCTTGGGCACTGCAATAGACACCACCATATGACGTGGGGTGCCACCCATCGCTGCTATGTCACTGATATTGGCGGCCCCTAGACGATACCCTACGTCAAAAGGAGCCGTAGTACTATCACTAAAGTGAATGCCTTCCACCATCATGTCCGTACTAACCAATTGATCCACATCACGAGGCGTATCATAGACAGCACAATCATCACCAACGCCGACCTTTACGTATGTAGAATCGTGGATACTATGTTGTGTTAATTTGTCGATAAGAGAAAATTCGTCAAGCCCAGGACTCATATTGTTAGATACATTAGAATTACTCTCTATAGTATTACCATTGGCTTTATTAACATGCATACTTCGATTCGATAACACATGGTCTTCGTCTAGCAGTAAATTCCGCAAAAAACGTTCCAAATATTCCGTTGTTCTATACACACCCAGTTTCAAATTTTGATAATTGGCACGTACCAAGGCATTCCTAAAATACCACGCATGGTCGGCAAACATATCATTAGTCACCGTAAAACCTAGGGTTCTAAGATATTTAATGAAAAATACCGCTGTCGTTCTCGTATTCCCTTCACCGAACACATGAATCTGCCATAATCTGGCAACAAAAGTCGCCAAATGACGAATCGTCTCTGATATATCTATGTTAGCATAGGAAAAGTTTTTTTCTTGCTCTATATCATAGAGTAAAGTCGCCCCTAGTTCAGACATACTACCATAGGTCACCGTATCTCCATCGAGAATCCATTCTTTTTTTGTGATATTGTAATCTCGTATATTGCCCGCATGAGGATAGATGTCTGCAAACAATTGTCTATGAATCGATAAGTACTCGCTAGGTGTAAAACTAAAAGCTTTTTCTAACAGTATCTCCGATATACGAAGTGATACTATATCCGCCTCTGCCATTCTATCATTTTGATTTGGATAGGATTCATAATAACTTTCCAATAATGTATGAACGGCCTGTAAGGACATCTGCCCTTCAATATTCTTCTTTGCTAAGTCTACTAAATACGCAGACGGCGTCAACCCATCGACAGCTTGCAAGCCAATAGCTGTTTTCCAGACTTGGACTTTTTCATATTGACTGGCTTCACCTTGACGGATATATTCCTCAAAAGGATCCTTGCGCATCGTACCACCTCGTTTCTTATATACAACGTCATTAGCCAATTATCTATTCTCACAGACTAATACAGCAGAACTGTGTATACCTAACTATGAGTATTGTATAACACTTTCACTATACATGTTGTTCTTATTGTACCATACTAGCAACTAAATATAAGATAAATTTATCTAAAATTCTAAACCAATACTCCCTACATTCATTCGATGCATGCCTATATCCATCACTATCTTTACAATCTCTCTAATAAGACTAGTATATCTTCTATTCCTTAGTATACTCATCATACTATATAAAACAAAGGGACCCTTATCAGGTCCCTCTATCATTGGATAGTGCTTAACTATATGACACTACCGCGTCATTTCAATCAATTGTTTCACATACTCATTACTAGGATAGTTCTTAACTTCTTCTGTAGTTCCGTATTGTTGTATCTTTCCTTCGTGCATAACAAGGATATGAGTCCCTAGCTTAAATGCTTCATGCATGTCATGGGTGATAAACACAATCGTACAATCCGTTTGTTTATGAATCTGTTTCAAATCTTCTTGCAGTTGGTACCTCGTAATGGAGTCCACCGCTCCGAATGGTTCGTCCATGAGCAATATCTTTGGCGAGTTTGCATAGGCTCTTGCGATACCTACTCGTTGTTGTTGTCCACCCGATAGTTCCTTGGGATACTTTCCCTTACTATCCAATGGAAGTCCAACTAATGAAAGCATTCGATTGACAATGGTATCCACTTCTTTTTTCGGCGTTCCATCGAGTTTTGGTACATACCCGATATTATCTGCTACCGTCATATGGGGGAACAATCCATCCCCTTGAATAGCATAGCCAATCTTTCTCCGTAAAGAGATAATATCCTGATCAATAACCCGTATTCCATTGATAGTAATATCTCCTTCATCGGGAACAACTAATCCATTAATCATTTTTAAAAGTGTTGTTTTACCTGATCCTGAAGTACCTACAATACAAAGAAAGTCACCTTCATTGATTGTTAGATTGAAATTTCTCACCACCCATTTACCTTGATAAGATTTTCCAATATTTTTATATTCTATAATTTGATTCATCTATTTCGCCACCAATCCTTTAGATTGCAAAAATTCCTTCGCCACTTGTTTCGGATCTTCCTTATCAATTTCTACTTTTTTATTTAACTGTGCCATGGTACTTTCATCTAAGATACCATCTAAACGATGTAAAACAGTTTCTAGTTCAGGATGTTTCTGTAACGTTTCCTCACGAACGACCATACCTGCCATGTAACTTGGATACAAGTTTCGATCATCCTCTAAGACTACAACCCGTGGATCAGACAGCTGACCATCTGTCGTAAACACAGTCATCGCATCAATTTTCTTATCAAACAAGGCTTGATATTTTAATCCATTGTCCATATCTACTTCTTTTTTGAAGTGATAATTATAAGCTTTAGCTAACGCTTTATAACCATCTTCTCGTTCAAAGAAATCATATTCTGCACCAAATATTAACTGTCCTGCATATTTCGATAAGTCAGTAAATGTTTTAATACCATATTCCTTTGCTAGGTCCGCTCGAATGCCTATACTATAGGTATCATTAAATCCAAACATGCCTTTCCACAAAAAGTGATACTTATCCTTGTATTCTGCTGTTAACATCGAAAACTTATCATTCTTATACTCGTCCTGATGTTTCAAAACAACTTGCCAAGATGTGCCAGTGTACTCTGGATACATATCAAAATCACCACGAACCATACCCGGATGAATATTAGATGTACCACCGCCTACACCATGGGTATACTCTACTTTTAGATTCGTATCTGCCTCAATGAGAGTACCCACAATTTCCGCCAAGATGTATCCTTCTGATACGGGTTTTGATGCAATATGTATCGTATCATGTTTGCTATATTGTTGCAGTCCAAAAACAGTCCCCATAGCAATCAATAGAAACCCCACTGTATAGCCCATTCTTTTGTTGACCACTGTATGGATCTTATGTTGCTCCACTAATTTGCCAATGACACCTAAAATGCGGTCTATCACTAGTGCTAATAGTGCAATCAAAATCCCACCGATCCAAATCAATACTTCATTATTCGTCGTAATGCCACGATAGATGGCAACACCTAATCCACCTGCGCCTACAAAGGATGCAATACCCGCTAATGCAATCGTCATAGTCACCATATTCATAATCGATGAATGAATCACAGGAAATGCTAATGGCAACTGTATCTTCCATAAAATTTGACTATCGGTACTCCCCATAGCTCGACTGGCCTCAATAATCTTTGAATCAATAGTGGTAATCCCTACATAAGTACCACGAACAATGGGTAACAAGGCATATATAATCAGTGCAATGATAGCCGTTGTATTCCCCACCCCTGTGAAAGAAATGAGAAATCCTAACAGAGCTATAGACGGTATCGTGTAAGCAATATTCACTACAGATATCACCGAATTTGCCATTTTCTCGTTTTGTGATATCCATATTCCAATTGCAAGGCCTACAATAGTAGCAATGATAACGGATATAAATGTTATTCCTATATGTTCTATTAATAACTGCACATAAAATGATGAATTGCTTCCTAACTCTTCCATTATTTTTTGTATCATCAAGTCCTCCTTTCCTACAGTATCTTTGCAGGTATAATATCATAGTAAACTACCATGAATTTAGCGTATAAAAATGTTGGAGGCTCTTCGATAAGAGTCCCCCAACGTACAACTTAATCTTTTACTATTTTGTCTTTCATTTGTTTTAATGGATGCGTTAAGTCAATATCCCCATAGGTCGGTAAGGTTACGCCTTTTACCTTTACATAGACTTTATGTACACCATCAAATTCCACCGCTGTATTTACAATAGAGGCAATACGCAATGTGGCTGTTAAACCAGTAGCATCTTGTAAAAAGTCATCATTCAATACTACCGTCACTGTATCATCATGTTTTGCCGTTTCTACTACTTTTGTTCCTTTTGCAAACACAGGATACTCCGCACGACCATCTTGCTCAATCATCAAGTTAATAGCATCTTTTACAGTTTTACGATTTGCATCTATTGTCAATGGCTGTGGCATAACACCTTTTCCATCTTGTCGTGGTACATATACCATTATTTTTGTCATTGCTTCTTGTGCATTGTTTGTTTGCCCTTGACTCGCTGCTTGTTGCGTTTGTTTTCCCAAGTCTACTTTAACATCCTGAGAATTACACCCAGCTAAAGCGATTATACATATGCTCATCATGGCAATTAAGCTATTACGCAATGATTGTTTCATGACATTAACCTCCAAAATATGCTTCCAAACCATTTGCTATTTCATTAGCAAACTGTTGACGTGTACTCGCTTCTTTCAGATGTGCTTCCTCAGTAGGATTAGAAATGAATCCTAATTCTACTAAAATAGAAGGCATCAAAGAATGGCGCAATACATATAAATTTCCAGGTTGAATACCTCTATCTCCGTTGAATCCACTATGGTCAGCTATTTGTCGTTGCACAGATGAAGCTAGTTTTTTTGATTGCTCAGATCCATCAAAATAATACGTAGCTATACCACCTACATTAGGATTCGAGAATGAATTGATATGGACACTGATAAATGCATCTGCTTGGTTCACATTAGCTACATCCACACGAGCTTGCAACTCATCAACACCACTAGCGTGAGGTCCATATACGTCCACATCTGTAGTCCGTGTTAACACTACTTTAGCACCTTTTGCTTCTAAGACCGATTTTAAATATTCTGAAATAGGTAATGTAACCTGCTTTTCTTGCAGCCCTGTAGGCCCGATAGCACCGGGATCACTACCACCATGACCAGGGTCAAGGACAATAATTTTACCACTAATACCACCAGATGTACGATAGTTAACACTTGTTGGCTTAGCTGGTTGTGGTTGCGGCTGCGCTGGTGCAGAATTCACTACAGGAGGAGCTACCTTTGCCGGCACATTTGATTTCACAGTTTCTGGCTTTGTAGCAGGTTTAGGTGTAGCCTTAGCTGTAGTAGCCTTTTCCTTCGGTTCTGAAGCAGGCTTTGCTACTGGTGCAACTACAACCGGTTTTTTACCATAGTAATTTTCTCTAGGAGCCACACCCTTTTGTTGAATATCTACTACCATACGATATGGTTTATTATTGACTGTATCTTTTTTTAATGTAAACACTTTTAAATCTGCTACATCAATAGGTTTTGGTGTTTCAATAGTTACTACTGTATCTGATCCTTTTTGTGATAGAGTTGCTTGTTTAGCAATTCCATCATCCATTGTGACAGATGTAGGTGCTCCAGCAATAACAGCATTCTTTAACGTTAATGTCGTAGAAGTTCCGCTGGCACTAATAGAAGCATTCGCATGTACTGGACTAGATAAACTAAATACCATTCTAACAAATGGTACAGGTGCATCATTTCTAGTCACCCAATGAAAATCTGTCACATTAGCAGCACGAGTTCCCCCAAAGACCATCGGTAAGACAAACATTAACATTCCTAACAAGGTAAATAACTTACGCAAATATATCACTCCAATCTATGTTGCTTTGGATAATTTCCTTTAGACAGTATCTTAATTATACCATACTTTAGGAAATGATTCATGAATATATTGTGAAAGATTATCGTTCTGTACGAACATCATAGTCTTTACCATCTGTTCTAATAGTAACCGTTCCCATTGTATCTGTACGATATATCTCTACATTTTCTTTTGAAAGTCGTTCCAAAGCCTTTGCACCCGGATGTCCATAAGAATTATGTAATCCAGCAGAAATAACGGCTATTTCTGGACGTATTGAGCGAATAAAATCTTTTTCACTAGATCCATTGCTTCCGTGATGCCCTACTTTCAGTACTTTACTCGACATTTTTGTATTTTGTTCTTTAATTAATCGCGCTTCTTCTTCTTTCTCAGCGTCACCCGTCATAAGCATAGAAAATTTACCAAATGTTAGTTTTCCTACAATAGAGTTATTATTTTGATGCACATGTCCTTTGGAATCTCCCAGAACTTCTCCTTTCCATGGAGCAAACACGTCAAAGTACGCGCCATTACCAAGATCTAATCGATCACCTTTTTGTAACACTTCTCGATGAATTTTTTTAGTTTCTATAATTTTTAAATACGTTCTGTAGGTTCCACTATCGATTTCAATTCCATTATCATAGACATGTTTAATAGGGAATTCCTTAGCAATCGCATAAAAGCCTCCAATATGATCTGCATGGGGATGCGTTAAGATTATATTTTCCAACTCTTTTACACCATATTTTTTTAATAAAGCAACGACTTGTGGGCGGTGTTCTATATCTCCTGTATCAATCATCGTAAATGAATCCCCAACTTGAATTAAGATAGCATCACCTTGCCCTATGTCTAAGACATGAACTTTCATAGTCCCGGATGCTTCTTTTGTTCCTTGTGTGGACTCAACCTTGGTTGAACTGGCATTGGCCATCGATATATCTGAACTACATCCTAATATCGATAGTAAGGTGATGAATAGAGTCCCCAATATAAGCAGATATTTATATATATTTCGTTTCATCTATAGTTTCTTTCCAACTCAATAACTTACATACT
Source organism: Veillonella sp. CHU740 (assembly GCF_003992055.1). Taxonomy (GTDB): domain Bacteria; phylum Bacillota; class Negativicutes; order Veillonellales; family Veillonellaceae; genus F0422. Next base: position 179,756 of record NZ_RQVD01000003.1, on the reverse strand, counting down.
TAACAAGTATATTTCATCTATAAAACTAGGACAGGTAGAATATTACTACTACGTTTGATTTTATAAAGATTTTTGTTCCGAATATCCTCTAATCTCTCGAATCACTTGTCCCATTCTTACAGCTACTTCTGATGGGGTAAATCCAGGACCGACTTCTGCTAACGTCCTATCACCGGCTACACTATGAGCATATACAGCAAGTTTTATGGCTCTATGAACCTCATCAGTTTGATTCAACATAGATCCAATCACACCTGCTAATACATCACCCATACCTCCCGTACCCATATATGGATTACCGGAAGTAGTAAGACTAACTACACCTGTTGGTGTACCTATCAATGTAGGTTGACCTTTTAATACTACATACACGCCATAGGAAGCAGCAAATGTATGAACTATACTAATCGGATCAGCATCTATTTCTTCTATTGATTTACCAGTAAGTATAGAAAACTCTCCTTTATGGGGAGTAAGCACAATAGAATGACCTGTTTTACTTAGAATGGAAGCCTGTTTCTTAAGTAATTCTAAGTCACTAGCTATAGCAATCAGTCCATCTGCATCAATGACAATATGAGAATCATGAGTCACTTCAAATCTCTGTAGTAGCTGATTTCTATACATTTCAGTTCTACCACCACCAGGTCCAATTACCACTGAACTATTGACATCCAAGGTGACGACATTCTCAATAGAATTTATCATCATTTCAGGACGACTCATTGTTCGTAACGATTCTAATTCATTAGTACCTGATAGTATGGTGACTTTTCCAGCCCCACTCCGTAAAGCTCCTTCAGCACTTAATATAGGAGCACCGTAGATACCAGGAGAGCCACCTACTACATAGACATGGCCATTGATTCCCTTATGAGCAATGGGAGATCTTGGTGTTATATATAAACTATCTTTAGTATTCCAAAATATATCGATATATGGTTCCTTATTCATAGCTTTTGACAGTGTATCATAGGCCATAGGAAAACCAATTGTTCCTATTGTCATATGTCCCACATATTCACGACCTGGATACAGCAACATACCTACTTTAGGAGCTAACAATGTCACTGTTTCATCTGCTCGAAACGTATACTCATCTACTTCACCAGTTAATCCATTCACACCACTTGGTATATCAATGGATATACATCTACGATTCGAACTTTCAAGCCCCCACCATTTGCATTGTTCGAAAATAGTTTGAACATACTCCGGTAATGTACCCTGAAAACCAGTTCCAAACACACCATCTACAACGATACCTGCATTAGTTAATACAAATTCAGGTAGCTGTTCTCCTGTATCCATAATTTCTTCTAATAGAATTATTTCAATCCTATTTTCTAATGTATTTATAATCTTCCACTGCTGTTTAAATAGTGTTGATCCCTTTTGGGGTTCTCCTAGTATAACAACAATAGGTGGTTCCATAGCAACTTCCGCCAACAGTCTGGCTGCTACAAGAGCATCTCCTCCATTATTTCCTATGCCACATAAAAAGACAGCATTTTTGGGGCCTTTTATTTCTCGTATATGTCGTTGTACCACTTCAAAAACAGATCGACCTGCTTGTTCCATCAAATGTGATACAGGCAGTCCTAGCGCCTGAATATATTGATCAAATTTTGTCACTTGCTTTGGGGTTAATACTCTCATAACTATTTCCTCTAGTATACAATCACAGTACTGGTAGCATATTCACGACAATGACTAATAGATACTTGCATGGTGTCATATCCCAATGCTTTCATTTGCTCACCAAAGTATCCTGAACAAGTAAGAAGCGGTGCTCCCCACGCATCATGACTGACTTGTATATCTTGCCATGAACCATAGCGAAACCCTGTTCCTAACGCTTTCACGCATGCCTCTTTAGCTGCAAAGATACCGGCAAATGAAGCGGCGGCTTGTTTATTTCTTCCCCATGCATAGTTTCTTTCGTACTCTGTAAAAACACGATGCAAAAAGGATTCTTTTTGCATCGCTTGTTCCATTCGATGTATTTCTATTATATCTGTACCTACTCGAATCATATCATCCTCGCAATTGGCGAATCATATCTGCTCGATCTGAGGCTCCAAATACAGCTGAACCCGCTACTAACATAGTAGCCCCAGCTTTACGTACAAGTGGAGCCGTTTCTAAATTAATGCCTCCATCTACTTCCACAACGGCTGTTGTGTTACCTACTGCATCCAACAGTTGACGAGCTTGCTGTACTTTTTTTACAGCATTGGAAATGAAAGATTGTCCACCAAATCCTGGATTCACACTCATAATTAAAATTAAATCTAAATCGCTAGCAATATCCTCTAATAAGGATACTGGTGTAGATGGGTTCAAGGAAACACCAGCTTTCATTCCTGTGCTTTTAATAGCTTGAATCAATCGGTGCGCATGTGGTACAACTTCCCAATGAAACGTAAAATACTCTACACCTATCTTAGCATACTCTTCTACATAATCAGCGGGATTTGTCACCATTAAATGAACATCAAAAGGCAATGTAGTATGTGGGCGTAATGCTTTTACAATTGGTGCACCAAATGTTAGGTTTGGTACAAAATGACCATCCATAACATCGATATGAAGTAAATCTGCACCACCTTCTTCAATCGTGCGAATATCTTCTCGCAAGTTTGAAAAGTCTGCAGACAACATTGATGGGGCAATTTGAATCATTTTATCTTCTCCTTTGATCTTCAATTTCAGATTTTATAGTCAAGTAGGATTGATATCTTTGTTGACTAATTTTGCCAGTTCCCATAGCTTCTTTTACTGAGCAGATAGGTTCATGACTGTGAGAACAGGGGCTAAATTTACAACCTGTATCATACTGACTAAACTCAGGAAATGCATACGTTAACTCTTCTAGCGTCATTCCTGTATGTTCAATCGCAGAAAAACCTGGGGTATCCATGATAAAAGAGCTTTCATCCAAACTATACAGTGAGGCATGTCGAGTAGTATGTCTACCTCGTTTAATTTTATCGCTTACAGCTCCAGTTTGGAAGGCAAAATTAGGGTCTACTGCATTGAGCAAGCTGCTTTTGCCAACCCCCGATGGGCCAGCAAAAGCACTGATCTTTCCATGCAATACACGACGCAACTCTTCAATGCCTTCTCCTGTATAGGTAGATGTGCATAGTACGGTATATCCAATATCCTCATAGATACGTTGTAACTGTACTGTTTCTTCTGAGTGCAAATCATACTTATTAATAACTAATACAGGAGGAATATTACTATGATGAATCATGACTAACAAACGATCCAACAGTAATGGATGTATATCAGGTTCCCTAGCAGCCACCACAACTACTACCTGATCAATATTAGCAATCGCCGGTCTACGTAAAGAATTTCTACGTTCCGCTATACCATCAATCCAACCATCATCTGTGATGGTAACCGTATCCCCCACTAGCAAGGAATACCGCTCCTTTTTTAATCGGCCTCTCACTTTACATTCACGCACTTCACCATTTTGTATTTGTACGTAAAAGTAGCCATTCATATTCTTAACTACAACACCTTGTTCCATGCTCTCTCCTATAAGGATTGTTCCTGTACTAATGCGCCATTTAAGAATGTCTGTACTCGTACATTTCCACTACCAGAAACACGTTTTACAATTCGATCACCTGGGGCATTGGTACCGTCATAGACCACACGACTTCCTTCATCATCTATGATAACAACTTTGATGTGCTGTGATGGTTTTCCATTTGGTACTGTCACATCAATTTCACCTTTTGTAGGCCCGCTATTTTTGCTAGATTGCGAATCTTTTTTATCAGCTTTAGCCTCACCTACTAAGCTTACACTTTCATCTCGTTTGACAGATGATCCTGGCGCAGGACTCACATCTGTAACAATGGCTGTATCTTCATTTGAGCCAGAAATTTTACTGATGCTTAATCCTAAATTACCTAGAGCCTCTTTAGCTTCCTTAATAGTCATGCCCACTACATTAGGAATCTCTATGGTCGAAGACTTCGTTTGATTTACCGTAATATCAACGGTAGCTCCTTTAGATGCTTTACCACCAGCTTGTAATCCTTGACTGATGACTACGCCATCATCTTTACTCGTATCACTGACATAAGTAACCTTACCAATAGATAATCCTAAAGATTTTAATTTCTCTCTTGCCTGATCAAAGCTCATACCTTGTAAATCAGGAATTGTAATATCTCCAGCTCCTTTACTTACTACCAAGTGAACTAATCGTTGTTCTTTTACAGATTCACCAGGTTCTGGACTTTGAGAAATAACTTGTCCTGCTGGAACATCTGAATTTGTTACTTCTGAACTAGATACTCGTAAATGACGTTCTTCTAATAAACGTGTAGCCACACTTAACTGTTTACCAACCACATTTGGTACATCTACAGTAGAATTACTCCAGAAATTACCGAAGCTTAAAAATGCCCATAAAAAAGCTAGTATGAATGCAAATAAGGCTCCCCCAAAAATATATTTACGAGGTAAGCTGCCCAATTTAGCAAAAATGCCATCTTGAGATTCTTCCTCTTCTTCTAATACCTCGGTATCCATTGGTGGCAAGACCTGCGTAGCAAAATCATGCTGCATAGGCCTAGCAGAAGTGCCTCCACGATATCCTAAAGACATACGTAAGGCCTGAATCATCTCAGAAATAGATCCAAATCGCTTGCCTGGCTCTTTCTCAAGAGCAACTAACACGACTTGTTCTAGTTGTGGCGGTATTAAGTTATTTTTAATTCTTGGAGCAATCACTCTATCCTTAACATGTTGTAAGGCCACACTAACAGGCGTTTCACCTCGGAAAGGAACTTCTCCTGTCAACAATTCATATAATACCACGCCTAAAGAGTATATATCTGTACTGACATTGATGCTTTTACCACTGGCTTGTTCAGGAGAAATATAATGTGCCGATCCCATGACAGAGTTAGTATACATCATCGTCGCCGCAGAATTAATAGCCCGAGCAATCCCAAAGTCTGTTACTTTGATTCTACCAGTATCTGTAATCAAAATATTATGTGGTTTCACATCACAGTGTACGATGCCCATAGCGTGCGCATGTTCAAGCCCCTCTGCTATAGCAATCGTAATTTTAACAGCTTCTTGTACAGAAACATGGGCATGATGTTGAATATATTCTTTTAATGTACAACCAGCCACATATTCCATAATGATATAATGATAGCCTTGGTCATAGCCTACATCATACATACTCACTACATTGGGATGATTCAATTTACCTGCCGCTTGTGCTTCTCGTTTAAAGCGGGCCACAAAGTCTTGGTCACTACCAAAGTTTTGATGCAAAATTTTAATAGCTACAGGCCTTCCCAACAATGTATCTTTACCCTGATATACATCAGCCATACCACCGACACCAATTTTTTGTCTTACTTCATAACGATGGTCAAAGACTAATCCTACTAATGTATGTCTATCCATATGTCACCTCTTTATATTCGTCCAAGTATGATTGTTACATTATCACGTGCCCCTGCATCATATACAAGTTGCACTAAATCTTCCAGAACTCTACTTTCAGATGATTCTTCTGAAAGTATCTCTTCAATACGACTTTCTTCAATATAACCAGATAAACCATCACTACATAGTAGGATTCGTTCACCTTCATGAACTTCAACCATTCCTGTATCAACTTCTACTGTATTATATACACCTATAGCTCTTGTTAGCATGTTCCGCTTTGGATGATGAATCACTTCAGCTTCTGTAATCGTACCTGCATTGACCAACTCTTGTACCATAGAATGGTCATTTGTCATTCTACGTAACTGGCTATCACCATAGATATATAGACGACTATCTCCTACATGAGCCCATAATAAAGTATCTTCCTTTACATAGGCTACTACAGCAGTAGTTCCCATACCTTCTAATTCCTTATAGGATTGGCTTTTTTCAAAGACCATACGATTCGCTTCTAAAATAGCCTCACGTAATACGTCTACAGTAATTATATCTGCCTTTTCAATGACATCCACGATAGTATCTACTACCATCGTGCTGGCATATTCACCACCGGTATAGCCACCCATGCCATCTGCCACTATAAGAAGTGGCCCTTTGGCATAGAATCTATCTTCATTTCGTTGACGAACTAACCCTGTTTTACTAACCCCTAAACTAATCATTACATCCCTTCTTTCAAAGATTGTTGATGTTGTATCTTTAATTGACCACATGCCGCTTGTATTTCATCGCCCATTTCTTTACGAATTGTAACAGAGACACCATAGGACTCTACAATTCGTTTGAAATCTTGCATTGCTTTCATAGCTGGTTTGTATAAATTAATATGCTCATTTCCATTAACAGGAATTAAGTTTACATTACAATGAGGAAACTTTTTAGCAATTTGGCCTAATTCATGAGCTTCTTTCTCAGAAGCATTCACATCTTTAATTAGTATATATTCAAATGTGACACGGCGCTCTGTTTTTTTATAATATTCACTAACCGCATCTAATACATCCTGCAATGCATAGGTAGCACCAATTGGCATAATCGCTTTTCTCGTAGTATCTGTAGTAGCATGTAAGGATAAAGCCAATGTAATGGGTAATCCTTGATCCGCAAATTCATAAATTTTAGGTACAAGCCCACAGGTAGACACTGTCATACGACGATATCCAATATTAAAACTTTCTTTTTCATGGATAAATCGTAATGCTTCCAATGTATTTTCAAAGTTTTGTAGTGGCTCACCTGAACCCATAACTACAATCGAGTGTACCTCTTCTTGTATTATACTCTCAAACAGCAATAGCTGTCCGACAATTTCAGCTACGGTCAAATTGCGAAATAAACCTTCCGTAGTAGATGCACAGAAAATACACCCCATAGCACAGCCCACCTGCGATGATAAACAAACTGAATTGCCATAATGTTGGCGCATTAACACCGTTTCTACCTGATTGCCATCAGAAAACCTAAGCAATAGTTTTTTGGTATTTCCGTCAGAGCTAGTGCTTTCTTTAACTACAGTAGGAACTGTTATTGTACAATGCGCTTGTAACCAAGTACGCATGCCTTGTGGTAGCTGTAACATCTCATCCATAGAAAATATATGCCGTTGATATATATAGTCCATGATTTGTTTCGCTCTAAACTTAGGAAATCCACCTTCCATGACGACTTTACTTAAAGCTGGCAATGAAAGGCCCACTAATTCAATCATTCTTTCTCCTTACGTAACCGTGCTATAAAGAACCCATCCATATCATACACATGTGGTAATAAAGTAACCATCGGACCCTCTGTTTTAAATGGTAACAATGGAGCTACATCTTCTAAGGTATAATTCGTATGTGTATTTAAAAATGCTTGTATAACATGTTCGTTTTCTAGTTCATTAATCGTACATGTCGAATAGACTAAGTAGCCACCTAATTTGACATAGGAACTAGCATTTTCTAGAATCTGTAGTTGCAATTCTGGTAAAGAAGTTAATTGTGATGCATCTTTTCGCCATCGCATATCTAACTTCTTCTGTAATATTCCAAGTCCTGAGCAAGGTGCATCTACTAACACAGCATCATATTGTGCTTTCCATGCTTCATAAAAAGCCGTAGCATCTCCTTGTTGTGCAGTGACATTAGTTGCACCCATACGTTTCGCATTCTCTTCTAGCAAGTTCACTTTATGCTCATGAATATCTGTAGCTACTATGGAGCCTGTATTTTTCATTAGTGTAGACATGTGGAGTGTCTTCCCGCCTGGTGCTGCACAAATATCTAGTATATGCATTCCTTCCTTAGGGTCCATTGCATAGGCAACGGCCATCGATGCCTCATCCATAAAGGTCAATGCACCTTGTTGTACCCATTTAGCTTGTTGTAGCTGCCCTTTATGAGAGTGCACAATTATAGCCTCTGGAATCATATGGCTAGGCTCTACATTCCATCCGGCTTCTGTTAACTCCTCTAACAAAGCTTCTCTGGAAATTTTTAATGTATTTACCCTGGCCGTCAGTAAAGGAGTTTCATTGAACCATTCACATACATCGCTGGTTTCTTCCACACCTCTTTGTTGTATCCACAAGTTAACCAACCATAATGGCTGATTATAAATAAAGGATATTCTTTCCGCCTCTGAGGTTGCGAGACTATCAATACTAATCTCTTCTCGTTTGCGATCTACGTTACGTAATACGGCATTAATGAATCGATCCATACCAGGAGCTACTTTTTTTGCTAGTTTTACACTTTCATTCACAGCTGCACTAGAAGGTACTTTATCCATATAAATTAATTGATATATGCCTAATCGCAAAATCTCTAATACTAAGGGTGACACCTTTTTAACAGGTTTCTTGGTTAGATGTTCTATGATGGCATCTAAATAATTTTGTCGGCGCACCACACCATACACAAGCTCTGTAAAAAACCTACGATCTAAATCTTCTAACTTTTCTTGCATTATATAATGAGGTAACACAATATTGGCATATTTTTTATCTCGATTAATATCCACTAATGCTTTCATAGCAAGGCGTCGAATATTTTTATGTTCTTTTCGCTGTATCGTTTCCATACAATAACCTTTCTACGACAAGTCTAACATCTTCTGTATTTACTCGCGTATTACAACAAGGTCCACAAGGGCGTTCATTCAGTACTCCAATTACTGGAATTGGGAATACATCTGCCATACCACTGACCAAATCCCGTTCACAAGCAATTGCAACAATGGCTCTTGGACGTATCTCTTTAATTTTTAATCGGGCTAAGGTACCTCCCGTGACAACTAGGAAATGACATCCATATTGGTTGGCTATTTCTAACAAGCTCCCCACCTGACATCGACCACATTGTTTGCAATTATATACATCCGTCGTCACTTTATGTACACACTCTGAAAGTTGTATACAGTGAGGTGTCAGCAATAATAATGTGTCTGGCTCTACCCGATATACTTGAGTATTTACTAAATGGTTAATGAATGCAATCAGAGATTGACTAACCTCATCTTTTGTATATCCACATATCTTACCTAATGTAGTCACAATAGGAAATAACATATATAATCCACGGTTAGATAGACGCAACAAAATAGGATGCTGAATTGAATACTGTGCTACTAGTACCATATAAGCCCACATGAACCATCCGATTCCCAGTGGGAGTAATAAGAATATTTCTATACAAGTACCGAATATGCCCCATTCTAGAAAACTAGGGTGCATCATCCATAATATCCAGCCCCAAACCATAGAGAGTAGGCTTACTGTTAATGCTGTCAGTAGTAAATACAAATAATAGGATTTATTCATTTCCAAAATAAGCTCCTAATTGGAGTTGATGCCCTCGAACAAAATCACCAGCACTCATTCGCTTTTTATTCTCTGGCTGTACTTCTGTCACTCGCAACACACCTTGGCGTGTAAAAATACTAAATGATTCTTTATCGATGCCTACAACAGAACCTTCCTTAGGATATCCACAAGCGTTTTTCAAATTTTCTGGTGCATACATGGATTCATGATCTACTTTAGCATGCCAAAATTTAATACGTTTGCCTTCAAAAAAAGTAAAACATCCAGGACTTGGATTAAATGCGCGAATCTTTGCCGCTAACACATGAGCTGGTTCAGTAAAGTCCAATAGACCCATTTCTTTTGTTATTTTACCTGTTTCAATGGCCTCTGCATGATTCTGAGGTGTTCTACCTAACGACCCATCTTGTAAGCCCGCCAAGACAGGTACAATCATCTCCGCTCCTAAGTGTGATAAAGCTTCGAATATTGTACCAGAAGTATCTTCTTCCGTAACAGGGATTCGTTCCATACAGATGATATCTCCCGTATCTAACCCTTCATCCATCTGCATGATAGTCATGCCAGTTTCAGCTTCTTCATGAAGAATTGCATATTGGATAGGTGCTGCCCCTCTAAATTTTGGCAATAAAGAGGCGTGCAAGTTGATACACCCTAATGGTGGCTGATGAATTAACCAAGGCGGTAAGATTTTACCATATGCAATAACCACTACAATATCTGGTGCCAATGTTTCTAGCAACCTTTCAGCTTCTTCATTGCGCAATGACTGCGGTTGATATACTGGTATATCATGCTGTAATGCCAACTCTTTTGTAGGTGGCATTTGCAATTTATTGCCCCTTCCTTTCGGTTTATCCGGTTGACAAAAAACGCCCACTACATGGTGTTTGCTTTGGATTAGAGAAGCTAGTGTAGGAACAGCTATATCTGGTGTTCCCATAAATACAATACGAAGTGGATTCATGATTATTGCCCTTTTTTATGAATCATAATCTCATTAGGATTCACTAATTTTTCTACAAATAAAATCCCGTTTAAATGATCAATTTCATGTTGGAAGATACGAGCCAAAAAGCCTTCTGCCTTAATCTTAATTTTTTTGTTATTGCGATTTAACCCATGCACTTCTACTTTTTCATAGCGTTCCACTTCGCCGAACAATTCCGGTACACTTAAACAGCCTTCTAGGCCAATTTGGGCACCCTCTTTTTTGACGATTTCTGGATTGACAACTTCAATAAGCCCATTGCCATCATCTAATACTATAATACGCTTAGATACATTAACTTGTGGTGCTGCTAATCCTACGCCATCAGTTTTATACATAGTTTCCGCCATATCATCTAATAATTGACGAATTTTTTTATTAACGAACTCTACTGGTTCCGCGATTTGTTTTAATACAGGGTGTCCTGTAGTCATAATTTCTAATACTGCCATAGTTCCTCCTATACTGGATCCACATCAATATACATGTGGGGCATTGTAAATATATCTGAATGATACATATATGATTTAATCTGCTGCAAATTAATGCCTCGTATCATAATACAAAGTCGATACATATCTCGTATCTTAGTAGCACCATTTTCATAAGGCCCTAATATATCAATACCTTGTCCATGACTAGCCTTACGTAACGTATTAGCTAATTCAGTAGCTCTTTCTTTTACTTTTGAAAGTGTCGTATCTAGCAAGGTAATTTGAATCATTTCACCGATAGGCGGATATTGTAATGCTTCCCGTCCTATCATTTCTTCTTTGAAAAAGCTTTCATAGTCATGATTCGTACTGTGAATAATAGCATAATGATCAGGGTTGTAAGTTTGTATAACTACATGACCTGATTTCTTGCCGCGTCCTGCACGCCCTGCCGCTTGTGTTAATAAATTAAACGTACGTTCTGCTGCAGTATATACGGGAATATGTAACACTGAGTCAGCCGTGATGACACCCACTGCGGTAACATTTAAAAAATCATGTCCCTTTGCTACCATCTGTGTACCTAATAAAATGTCATAGGCACCCTTTCCAAAATCTCCAAGAATACGCTCTGATGCTCCCTTTGTAGAGGTTGTATCTTGATCAAGTCTAGCGATTCTTGCTTGTGGAAAGCATTTTTGTAACTCTTCTTCAACCTTTTGTGTTCCAGTTCCAAAAAATTTAATTTTCTGACTGCCACAATGAGGACATATATGTGGAACCGTTTCATGATGATCACAATAATGACATTGCAAGTCTTGGTGTGCCTGATGATATACCATAGATATGTCACAATGTGGGCACTGTATTGTTTTACCACATTCACGACACATCACAAACGTGCTATGACCACGACGATTTAACAACAAAATCATTTGTTCTCGCTTCTCTAAGGTCTCTTGAATCAGCTGAGTAAGAGATGCGGAAAACACCGAATAGTTACCATAGAACATTTCTTCTTTCATATCTATAACCTGTACCTTCGGCATAGGCTGATGAAAAATACGATGTGGTAAAGAAAGAAGTGTATACTCTTGTTGTTGTGCCTTGTAATAGGCTTGTACCGACGGCGTGGCTGAACCAAATAGTAAGGGACAATGATTCGCCTCACTACGCCAGCGTGCCACCATCCGAGCATCATATCTCGTCATATCTTGCTGCTTATAAGATGGATCATGTTCTTCATCTACTACAATCAAGCCAATATCTTCCGTTGGCGCGAACACAGCAGAACGAGCACCAATAATAATATGACTATCCTTTCGACGCAGTCGTTCCCAATTATTATATCGTTCACTTTTTGTCAATTGGCTATGAAACACTACGACTTCCTGTCCAAATCGCTCTACAAATCGTTTTACAATCTGCGTAGTCAAAGCAATTTCAGGCACTAAGACGATAGCAATTTTATCCTGCTGAATCGTTTCTTGCACGGCTTTTAAGTAAATTTGTGTTTTACCACTGCCTGTAACACCATGAAGCAAAAAAGTCTCACTTCGTGCATCTTGAATACATTGATGGATTGGTGTATAGACTTGTTCCTGAGCTTCACTTAAAGGAATTGGCTCTGTATATTCCTTGTCTTCATAACGAGTCTTCGTCATCTCATACCGAAGCTCCAAATTTATATGAGAGCATTCTTTCACCTGCTTTATGACTGGTGCACTAAACCCTAACGAACGCAATGTAGTGACCGATGTGGGACCATGATCTATCAAATACTGGGCCAACAAACGTTGTTTCTGCTTTCTAGGCTCAAATAGACCGATATGAAAAGATGAGCTAGGTACCAACCATTCAACCTTAGGTCGATCATAGGATTTTAACTTACTTTTATCGACTGTAAATAAACTCAGTGCTTCTGCAAATGTACACAAGTAATATTCACTTAACTTCCGAGCTGTTGATAGCATTTCAGAAGAAAACCAAGGTGTAGGGTCTAATACAGATAGAATAGGCTTCACTACAAATGGCATCTCTTTCATTTCACTATACCCTACTAAAATTCCTTCTTCTCTAGAGGCTCCTAATGGTACGGCAACACGTGTTCCTACAGGAATCTTGCCAAAAGATTCAGGGATTTCATATGTTAAAGGTTTATTCAATTGTTTCGCAGGACGATTAATAATAATTTCACCTAATTGCATAATAACCTCCTGACTAAACACTCTTCATTATACCACGATTATAGCATTCATTCCTACTATAAGAAACGTTCTTACTATGCTTTTTAACAATCAGAAATATGACTCTTATTTGTATGAGCATACACAAAACAGGGTAGGGAATTTCCATTCCCTACCCTGTAGTCATTTACTATATATTATCCATCGATTATATTTCTATAACAATAGATGTAACCACTTATATATTACAGACCTGCTTCTTGACGAAGAACTGCAGCTTTGTCAGTACGCTCCCATGGAAGATCTACATCTGTACGACCGAAATGTCCATAAGCAGCCGTTTTTTTGTAATGTGGTTTCAACAAGTCTAGCATTTCAATGATACCTGCTGGACGAAGATCAAAATGTTTGCTTACTAATGCAGAGATTTTTTCCTCTTCAATTTTTGCAGTACCAAATGTTTCTACCATGATAGAAACAGGTTTTGCTACACCAATCGCATACGCAACTTGTACTTCACATTTGTCAGCAAGACCAGCTGCTACGATATTTTTAGCTACATAACGAGCTGCATACGCTGCAGAGCGGTCAACTTTTGTAGGATCTTTACCGGAGAATGCTCCACCGCCATGACGAGCCATACCACCGTAAGTATCTACAATAATTTTACGACCAGTTAAACCAGCATCGCCTTGTGGGCCACCGATTACGAAACGACCAGTTGGGTTGATGAAGTATTTTGTATTTTCATCAATGAAACCTTCTGGAAGCACTGGATCGATAACATATTTTTTAATATCTGCTTGAATTTGTTCCAATGTTACTTCTGGACCATGTTGCGTGGAAATAACGATTGTTTCAATGCGTTTTGGTTTTCCATCTACATATTCCACAGTCACTTGTGTTTTGCCGTCTGGACGAAGATAATCCAAAGTGTTATCTTTACGAACTTTTGTTAATTGACGAGATAAGCGATGAGCCAAGCTAATAGGCATAGGCATTAACTCTTCAGTTTCATTGGATGCGAAACCAAACATCATACCTTGGTCGCCTGCACCAATTTTATCGAATGCATCACTACCGCCTTCACGGGATTCCAATGCTTCATCAACGCCCATCGCAATATCTGCAGATTGTTCGTCAATCGCTACGTTTACACCACAAGTATCAGCATCAAACCCATATTTTGCACGAGTATAGCCAATTTCACGAATTGTATCACGAACAATATGAGGAATATCTACATACGTTTTTGTAGTAATTTCACCTACTACATGAACTTGACCTGTTGTTACTAAAGTTTCACAGGCAACGTGTGCTGTTGGATCTTTTTCTAAAATAGCATCCAATACAGCATCTGAAATTTGGTCAGCAATTTTGTCTGGATGACCTTCTGTTACAGATTCAGAAGTGAAAAATACATGTTTTTCTGCCATGAATAAACCTCCAATAAAAAAATTCCTCATCCCAAGATGAGGAATCATATCCCCATCTTCCGATCAAAGATCGTTGGATTTAGCACCTTCTCCCCTAAGGAATGGTTGCTGTAGCTTCAAAGGGCCTTTCCCTCCACTACTCTTGATGAGACTGTATCATACATATAATACTTAGTTTAAAATCACTATATACTATTATAACACACATTTATAGGTCTGCCAAGGCTTGAATGATGCGTTCTGCTACATCAATTTTAGACATCGTTGGCAGAGATACAATTTGATCTCCTGGATAAATAAATGTAACTTCATTTGTATCTACATCAAATCCAGCATTAGCTTTACTTACGTCATTGGCTACTAGCATATCCAAGTTTTTTTTACGAACTTTTTCTTTACCATATTCAATCACATATTGTGTTTCTGCAGCAAATCCTATCAGCTTTTGATGCGCTTTAGACGCCCCTAATCCAGCCAAGATATCTGGATTTTTTACTAATTCCAATGCCATCGAATCTTGTTTTTTAATCTTGTTATCTGCTGTTTCCGCCACTCGATAATCAGCTACTGCAGCTGCCATAATCACAGCATCTACATCATGATAGTATCCATCGATGACAGCTTTCATTTCCATAGCAGAGCGAACTGGTACAAATGTAACTCCATAAGGCACATCTAATTCCGTAGGCGCAGATACTAGAATTGTATTGGCACCTGCTTGTGCAGCCTTGAGTGCAATAGCATATCCCATTTTTCCACTCGAACGATTTGTGATAAACCGAACTGGATCAATCGGCTCTTGTGTACCTCCCGCACTCACCAAAACGGTTTTACCATTCAGTATATCTGTTTTACCCAAATGAAAGTCTACCCATTTCACAATATTCTCTGGATTAGGCAACCTTCCTTTTCCTTCTACTCCACAGGCCAGTAAACCACTATCTGGTTCCATAATCATGACGCCTCTACTTCGTAAGGTATCCAAATTTTCTTGTACTGCTGGATGCGCATACATATTGCTATTCATTGCAGGACATACAAAGATAGGTGCCGTAGTAGCCAATAGTTGTGTTGATAACATGTCATCAGCAATGCCATTTGCCATCTTTCCGATGATATTAGCCGTCGCTGGTGCCACAATATAAGCATCTGCCCAAGTTGCATAAGCGATGTGCTCAACATTCCAATCATGAACCTCTTCAAACATATCTACAGCTACAGGATGCTTGCTTATTTCACCAAATACAAGAGGACTTACAAACTTTGTTGCATTCTTAGTCATTACTACTTTAACATCGGCCCCTGCTTTACGTAGACGGCTCACTAAGTCTACTGCTTTGTAGGCTGCAATCCCAGCAGTTACACCTACTACTATATGCTTATCTTTCAATGCCTTCACCTTTTTCTATGCCAACACTAAAATGATGCAATCATCATTGCTTCTTTTACCATACCCATTATACATTATATATCTACGGATTACACCTATTTTTTCATAAAAGCCAACACTCTTCCTGCATGTAATACTGCTTTAACCTAGCCTGTCACATATGAAAGCTGCAATAGAAATATTACTATTGCAGCTCTTTAATCATAATTCTTACTAATGTATATATAAGCGCCTACTACCTATTACAGAGGCAACGATAAATGGACCACTGTTTTTACAGGACGTTTCGTATCATCTAATTTTTTAAATCCCAAATTAGTATATAGTTCTTTTGCATTTTCCATACTTGGTAAGCTATCTAGTAACAGTGTCTTATATCCAAATTCACGAGCGTCTTCCACTACTAATTTAGCCATATTACTACCTAATGAACTATGACGAAAGGCTGGTCTTACATACAAACGTTTCATAGCCGCTGTATTGTTATCCACATTGCGCAAAGCGACACAGCCTGCAGGCTTATTATCGATAAAAGCAATATATAAGGCTTCCCCTTCACCCTTATACTTATCTTCCAGTCCATGAAACTCTCGTAAACTTGCGGATACACCAAGGGATCTAACGTATTCTACAAACAAATCTTTTACTTCATCAATATAATCATGACCATTACGAATTTCAAAGTTCATAGGTATTCCTCCTCATAGTATTACATGAAACTGATACTGATAGTATTCGACACGCACTATAAAAGTCCTTTTATTTTTCTAATTTATTTTTAATTTTTGAAAACATTCCATAAGATAAAAAAGAAAACACTTCTTATAAAAGTAGTAAGAAGTGTTTTACATAAGTCACATATTATTTTTGTAAAGTTTGACGATTTTCTTTTAAAGATTCTAGTGTTTTTTCTAAATTAGATTCTACATACTTGAAAACGTCACTAGCATATTGTATAGAACTATTTTTCAATTCTTCAGAGGATTTATTTGCTTCTGCAATAATATGATTGGCATGTTCTTGTGCTTGTTTAACCAATTCACTTTCTTCTGTCAATTTTTGAATATATTCTTTTGCTTGTGCTACTAATGCTTCTGCTTGTTGTTGCCCTTCTGCAATAATACGATCGCGTTCAGCAACAATGCGACGAGACTCTTCTAATTCTAGCGGAAGGGATTCTGTCAATGCGTCTACGAGACGCATGATATCCTCTTCTTCTATCATTTTCTTATTTGTTAAAGGCATATGACTGCTAGTTTCAATCAAATTTTCCAATTCTTCTAATAACTTTTCTGTTTTCATGATATCCTCCTAGTTTAATTTTATATATTAAATTTACTTTCTAACGCTTCTTTCACTGCTGGTGGTACTAATCCTTCTAATTTTCCACCAAATTTAGCAAGTTCACGAATCCCTGTAGAACTCACAAAGGAATATTTATTATTCGTCATAATAAATACAGTTTCAATATCATCATCTAAAAATTTAGAAAACAAGGCTCTCTGGAATTCATATTCAAAATCACTCAAGGCTCGTAACCCCCGAATAATAATATGACCGTCGCGGGATTTGACATAGTCATTCAATAATCCTTCACCGAAATCAACTTCTATATTAGGAATATGAGCCACTGACTGTCGAATTAAATTCGCTCTTTCTTCTAATGTGAACAAGTAGTTTTTATTTGGGTTTTCTGCGATGAGCACAACGAGCTTATCTACTAATTTACTAGCCCTCTCAAAAATATCTACATGTCCATTCGTAACTGGATCAAAGCTACCAGGACACACGCCGATTCTCATAGTATACGTCCCTTTCTACACTTGCTTGCACAAAAAATCTACACGGGTATACCCAGCTGATAAAGATTTTATAATATTCCATTTAGGCAATATATTTAATGCTTCATCCTTATGACGCTCTATAATTAGTATGCCATCATCACTCAGTAAATCTAGGTGATCTACCATATCTAATGTTTTTTTTACATACCCTTTTTCATAAGGAGGATCTGAAAAAATAAGATTAAACTGTTGACCTTGCAGTCGACTAAGAGCAGACTCCATTGTGGATTTTACGATCTCTAGTCGTTCTTCCACCTTACAATGTTGAGCATTTTTACGAATACAATCACTTGTTCGGGTGTCGATGGCAATAGCCTTCTTAGCGCCTCTACTCAGCGTTTCGATAGCAAAGGCACCAGTACCAGAAAAGATATCTAGTACGTGAGTCTCAAAAAATCCTCTGCGACTCTGTATAACATTGCATATACTCTCGCGCACACGATCTTGTGTAGGCCTTGTATCTATTCCTTTTGGTGCTTGTATGGTATGCCCTTTAGCTGTACCTGAAATTATTCTCATACGCTTTTATTACCTATTACTCGTATATTCTACATGATTTTATGATACCGTACAATATACATTTCTTAATTTATGTAGATATCCCTAATTATTTTTTATAACTTCTTGCTTTACATCGCGCATCATTAATCGATGCAACATTTCAATAGGCGAAACTTGATTATATAACACCTCATACAAGGCATTTGTAATCGGCATTTCCACCGCATTTGCTTTCGCTAAATCATAAATAATTCTAACTGCAAAAAATCCTTCCACTACCATCTGGGATCGATGTATAATCTCGTCCATAGTTTCCCCATTCGCTAGCTTTTGCCCTGCTCGTCGATTTCTACTATGAGGACTCATGCACGTCGCAATCAAATCTCCCATACCTGAAAGACCCGCATATGTTTCTGCCTTCGCCCCCATAGCCACACCAAACTTTGTCATTTCATGAAGTCCCCTGGTGAGCAAAGTAGCCAACAAATTATCTCCTAACTGCATACCATGTGCGATACCAGCAGCTAAGGCAATAATATTTTTTGTAGCTCCCCCAAGCTCAACGCCAATTACATCTGTATTGCCGTATACTCTAAATGTAGCACTGCCTAATGCCTCTTGTAGTATGGAAATAGCCTCTTCACTATAACTAGCTACCACTGTAGCAGCCGGTAGGTCCCGGCCCACTTCCTCAGCATGATTGGGCCCAGATAAAATAGCCATTGCTTTTACTAGGCTTCCAACTTCTTCTTCTATCACTAAGGATAGCCGTTTTTCACTTTCTTTTTCAAGTCCTTTAGAGCAACCAACAATAATCATGTCTTCGCATAACCACGCTTTTAATTCTTGTAAGGTACTCCGTACATAACTAGAAGGGGTAACCATAAGAACTACTTGAGCACCTTCTAATGCCTTTTTATACGAATGTTGAAAGTCTAATGTATTTGGTAATACTACATCAGGTAAGTATGGATTGATACGATATTCACGCAAATATTTTGCTTTTTCTTCGGTTCGACAGTACATGGTCACCTCATGACCTGCAGCCAATCCCTTTAAGGCCAATGCAGTGCCCCAGCTACCTGAACCTATAACAGCTATTTTCATGGTGAATCATCCTTTTTAATACGTTTCACAGCCAATTCTTTACCTTGTAATAAACGAACTATATTTTCTCTATGTCTAAATACCACAAATGCAGCAGCTATGCCTCCAAATATAATGTAAGGAACTGGCTCTGCCATAACATACATCAACACTGGCACTAATACAGCTGCAACAATGGATCCCAACGATACAAAAGACGTAAACTTAACAATTACAGCCCATACAGCAAAACAAATTGCTGCTACCACAGGTGATAATGCAATGAGCACACCTAATCCTGTGGCTACACCGCGACCACCTGAAAACTTCAAGAAAATAGACCAATTATGTCCAATCATTGCACATAATCCACCTGCAATCATCCATTCAGGATTGGGGTAAAATAATAGCACACCTACTGCACCTTTACCAGCATCTCCCAAAAATACTGGCAATGCTGCTTTCAACCCTAGCACTCTAAATATATTGGTAGCTCCAATATTTTTACTTCCATAATTACGCACATCTGTTTTGAAAAACAACTTTCCAATGATAAGACCTGTGGGTATCGATCCTATGATATAAGCCGCTAATAAGAGAACGGCAATTTCCATGGTTATCATTCTTCATCAGTTCCCTTCTTGCCACGTAATACTAGGCGAATTGGAGTACCTTCAAACCCAAATGATTCGCGTAAACGGTTTTCCAAGAAACGCATATAAGAGAAATGAATCAAATCCGGCTCATTCACAAACAGAATAAATGTAGGCGGTTTCACACTTGCCTGCGTCATATAATAAATCTTAGGAATTCGACCGCCACGAGATGGCACTGGATTTACTGTTTGTGCATCGGACAACAATTGATTCAACACGCTTGTAGAAATGCGCATGTGCTGTTGTTCTGATACATATTTGATGAGTTCTGCTAATCGATGAACACGTTGTTTGGTCAACGCAGAAGCAAATAGAATTGGCGCATATCGTAAGAAGGCCATTTCATCATAAATATCTTCTGTAAAACGCAATGTGGTTTTATCATCTTTTTCCACAAGGTCCCATTTATTAACAACAATTACTAAGCCTTTACCTGATTCGTGAGCATAGCCAACGATTTTTTTATCTTGCTCTGTCACACCATCTGTAGCATCTAACACTAATACCACGATATCTGAACGATCAATAGCACGCAAAGAACGAAC
Organism: Veillonella sp. CHU740; assembly: GCF_003992055.1. Taxonomy (GTDB): domain Bacteria; phylum Bacillota; class Negativicutes; order Veillonellales; family Veillonellaceae; genus F0422. The sequence continues at coordinate 159,377 of NZ_RQVD01000003.1, read as the reverse complement.
AATACTATATCGTTCCACTGGCGCATCAATGCGAGATTTACGTCGCATACCCGCTGTATCAATTAGCACGAAATCCTGTCCATCATGACTCCAATGCGTATCAATCGAATCCCTTGTGGTCCCAGCCACATCACTCACGATAACACGCTCTTGACCTAACAACGCATTTGTCAAAGACGATTTACCTACATTAGGTCGACCAATTAAGGCCACATGGATTGTATCCTCATCTTCTTCTGTAGCACTTTGTGGTGGAAAATGTTTAACCACATCATCTAATAAATCACCTAAGTTCATTAAGTTTTTTGCTGAAATACCAATTGGGTCGCCAATACCTAAGTTATAGAATTCATAAATATTAGCTTCCTGGTTAACGCTATCGATTTTATTAACAACTAAAATGACCGGCTTACCACTTGCTCGCAACAAGTTAGCTACTTCTTCATCGGCAATCGTAATCCCTTGTTTACCATCTACAACAAATAAAATTACATCTGCTTCTTCAATAGCCAATTGTGCTTGGAAACGCATCATCTTTGGAATTTCATGGCTGTCAGCAGTGATGAACTCAATCCCACCTGTATCGATCATAGTAAATTCTCGTTGTAACCATTCTGCATCGAAGTAAATTCGATCACGTGTTACACCCGGAATATCTTCTACAATAGAAATTCGTTTATTCACAATAGCATTAAATAATGTAGACTTGCCTACATTAGGGCGCCCTACAACTGCTACTAATGGTTTTGACATTCTTTCACCTCATATCGCAACTCCCATCATGGGAGATCTAACACATAATTTATCACCTTATATTGTAACATATAAATGAGCGCAAAAAAAGAACAGTAAACCTAAGGGCTCACTGTTCTTTTAATTAGAAATTATTCAGCTTCTTCTTCAGTCGCTACTGGTTCCATTAATTGAGTTAATTTTAAACCTAATTTCTTTTCTTCTTTGTTGAAGGAAATAACTTCTACTTCTACTTCTTGACCGCGGCTTAAGTAGTCTTCTACTTTCGCATTGCGTTGTTTAGTCACTTGAGAAATGTGAAGTAAACCTTGAATGTCATCATTAATAGCAACGAACGCACCGTATTGAACTGTACGAACAACTTTACCAGTTACAACATCACCTACATGGATAGTTTCTTCTGCGACATCCCATGGGCTTTTTGTTAATGCTTTTAAAGATAAAGAGATTTTGCTATTTTCTTCATCAAAAGATTGTAATTTAACGTCGATTTCTTGACCTACAGCTAACACGTCTTCAACGCGTTTAATTTTTTGCCAGGAGATGTCGGAAATATGAAGTAAACCTTCGATGCCTCCGATATCAACAAATGCGCCATAAGGCATGATTTTACGTACAGTACCTTTGTAAGTACCGCCAACTTCTACGTTTGCTAAAGCTTCTTTTAATTTAGCTTGGCGTTCCACTTCAAGTACTTCACGACGGGAAAGAACCAAACGGTTTTTCTTCTCTTCAACTTCAAGTACTTTAGCTTCGAATTCTGTACCTACTAAGTTATCAAGGGATTTTACAAAGTGTACATCACCTTGGGAAAGTGGAATAAAACCACGTAAAGACTTAACAGTTACGACTAAACCTGCAGGGATTGCATCCACACCTTTACAGATGATTGGTTCATCTTTTTCTTGTGCTTCAATAACATATTGCCAATCTTCATCTTTAGCCAAACGAGTGATAGAAAGATAGATAGGGCTATCTTCTTTGATGTGGTTAAGGATAACAGCTTTGATTTTGTCTCCTAAATGTAACACATCTTTTGCAGAAGCTGGAGTTGGGTAAGCAATTTCTTTTTTCTCTAATTGTGCTTCTGTTTTGTAGCCGAAGGATACATATGCACGTTCGTCATCGATTTGTACAACTTCCCCTTCAATCACATTACCTTTCTTAAATTCTTCTGCTTGCGCTTCTGATGCTGCAAATAATTCTGCAAAATTTTCCATCGTCTGAATGACCTCCTTAATTATCCAGTCTGGTGTCGATGCACCAGCCGTTACTCCTACTGTTGTGACGCCTTTCAACCACGCCAGTTGTATTTCAGTAGCAGTTTCGATGTGGTATGTAGTACACCCTACATCACGACATACTTCTGCTAATCTAGTCGTATTGCCCGAGTTTTTACCCCCTACCACGATCATTAGATCCACTTCCTTTGCTAAGGCTACTGCTGAATTTTGACGTTCTTCTGTAGCTTGGCAAATTGTTTTGAAAATCTTCTGATCATTAGATTTTTGTTCTAATATTTTTATTATACTTTGAAACTTAAATTGTGAAAAGGTAGTTTGTACTACAACTCCGATTTTTTCCACGAATTGAATATTTTTAGCATCCTCTTCTGTTTCTACAATGATACCTTTATTTCCAGCCCATAGATTGATACTTTTTACTTCAGGATGCTTTTTCTCTCCTAAAATGACCAAGGTTAAGCCTTCCTCTACTACGGACTTGGCATCTCGTTGTGCCTTCTGTACATGTGGACAAGTCGCATCTATCACTGGGAGTCCTCTATTTTCAGCCTCTTCATAAATTTCAGGCCCTACACCATGCGAACGTATAATGATAGTTCCTTCTTCCACATCCCCTAATTCATTAATTGCATATACACCATTGCTCTCTAATTTACCAACCACTTGTGGATTGTGAATAATAGGACCTAATGTATAGCTTACATCTTTGGAATCTGCTGCTTTTTCTGCCATGGTAACAGCTCGTTTCACGCCATAACAAAAGCCACAGTTCTCTGCTAATCGTATTGTAAACATCGTTTTCCTCTAGTTATATTTACCTGCTTTATAATCATCAATCATCGTTTGAATTGCCTCTTTTACAATGGCATTCACATCAGCAATAGCTTCTACTGTAGGCTTCGCTTTTTTTATTACAATTGGTTTTCCAATAATAACAGCTACCTCACCACGAACCATTTTATCACTGCCAACAATTGCCAACGGAACGACAGGTACTCCTGTACGCAATGCCATCGAGGCTACACCATCATGAAAACGACCTAAAGAATCACCTTTTTGTCGTGTTCCTTCTGGAAAAATACCAAGCATTAAATTATTTTTTAATAAATTCATAGCATGGCGAATAGCAATTTTATCTACCCCTCCACGACGAACTGGAAACGCACCTAGCCATGAGCATACAGCTTTAGAAATTGGATTTCTAAAAAGTTCTTCTTTTGCCATAAAATTCACATGTCGAGGTAGTGCAAAACCACAAAGAGGTGGATCATTATTACTTTTATGGTTAGGGGAAATAATTACAGGACCTTCTTTGGGTACATTCTCTCTGCCATATACTTTTGTTTTATACCACCAGCCATAGACAATCGTAAAAGCAGATCTCCATAAACACTCAGAAAATCTATCCATGACGTTCTCCTTTTTCAGCATTTCTGATTAATTCTGTCAATTTTTGTACAGTTTCTTCAATGGACAAATGATCTGTTTCCACAACAACTGCATCGTCTACACAAATGAGTGGAGACTCTTTTCGTTCCATATCCATTGTATCTCGGTCAGCCACTGTGCGACACACCTCTTCTAGAGTAATATCTTCCTTATCTTTTAACTCTAACCAACGACGATGTCCACGTGTTTCTACAGAAGCCGTTAAATACACTTTTAATTCAGCATCTGGCAATACTACGGATCCAATATCTCGACCATCTAATATCACACCGCCTACACTCGCCATGCTGCGTTGCATCTCTACTAATTTCGTGCGCACTGCTTTTTGAGCTGCTACTTGCGATACATGACTCGTTACATATTGTGTACGAATTTCTTTAGATACATCACGATTATTTACTAATACTCGTAAACCATCTTCCACTGGCACTAGTTGCAATTCAATATGATCTAATGCAGCTTTCACTGCAGCTGTATCAGAAATTTCAATCTCCTGATCTAACAAAGCCCAAGTAATTCCTCGATACATAGCTCCCGTATCGATATACAAATAGCCTAATTGTTTAGCCACAACTTTAGATATACTACTCTTTCCTGCCCCTGCAGGTCCATCAATAGCTACTGAAATTCGTCGATTCATTATGCTATATCTCCTTCTGCTGCATGTGTAGCAGCCACATATGCTGTAGAAAATGCTGCTTGTAAATTATATCCACCAGTGAAAGCATCTATATCTAATACCTCACCAGCCATATACAATCCTTGCACTAATTTAGATTGCATTGTTTTAGGATCTACTTCTTTTACGGAAATACCACCTGCCGTCACTATCGCTTCTGCAATCGGTCTAGGGCGATGAACCGATAATCTCATATCTTGCATAGTATCTACTAAACGCAAGCGCTCTTCTTTTGTAATATCATGAATGGCCTTCGTGCCTTCAATCTTAGCTAATTGGCAGATAACTGGGATGAGTTTTGTTGGTAATAAGCCTTTCAAAACATTCACTAATTGCTTATTTTGTGCTTCAGAAAAATCACGTTGTACTCGCTTATCCAATACTTCACGGGTTAAAGCTGGCTTTAAATTAATAGAAATCTCAATCGATTCAACTTTTTTCTTTAACAATTTAGTCACAGTATGCGATGCAGATAATACGATAGGTCCCGTAACACCAAAATGAGCAAAGAGCATCTCTCCAAATTGCTTTGTCTGTACCTTATTTTTTGCGATAATAGAGACTTCGACATTTTTTAAGCTAAGCCCCATAATATCTTTTACCCAAGATTCTTTTGTTTCTAAAGGAATCAATGATGGTCGTAATTCTACAATGGAGTGTCCCACTGTTTTTGCCAATTCATACCCATCACCAGAAGATCCAGTTAAGGGGTAAGACATGCCACCTGTAGCAATAATAGCAGCATCACAAGTATACTTCCCTTTATTAGTAACAACACCTTGTATATGTCCATCTTGTACAATGAGATCTGTAACGGATTCCTCCAAATGTAATGTGCCCCCTAATTTACGGTATGTATCAATAAATGCATTGCGTACATCTAAGGCTTTATCAGATTCAGGGAATACTCTCCCTCCTCGTTCTACTTTTGTCGGTACGTTCCATGAATGTAGCATTTGAATGACATCTTCATTCGTCCATTGTTGGTATGCACTATACAAGAACTTACCATTACCTGGTGTTTGTTTAATAAAATCTTCAATAGGTGCTGCATTTGTTACATTACAACGTCCTTTTCCTGTAATGCCCATTTTAAGCCCAACCATTTTCATTTTTTCAATGATTCTTACAGAGGCACCTAATTGAGCGGCACGAACTCCTGCCATAAGGCCTGCGGCCCCACCACCAATGACAATAATTTTTTTCATACGTATCCTTACTTAATCGCCTGTAACTGTTTTACTTCTTCGCGCGTCAATCGTCGAAAAGCGCCCCGCTTTAACCCTTTCAGGTTTAATCCAGCATAGTTAATCCGTTTTAAATTGTGGATCGAATAGCCAAAATGTTCAAACATACGACGAACTTGACGATTGCGGCCTTCATGTATCGTAATTTCTACAGTTGTAAGACCTGTTTTCCCATTAAACCCGTAGTCTGTAATTTCACAAGGCGCCGTCAAACCATCTTCTAGAGTAATCCCCACAGCTAACTGTTCTAAATGTTCATCAAATACACGGTCTTTTACTTTCACTTCATAAGTTTTAGTAACACCTTTGGAAGGATGTGCCAAATTTTGTGCCATAGTGCCATCATTGGTCAATAACAACAGTCCCTCTGTATGATAATCTAAACGCCCTACCGGATATATACGAGCTTTTACGTCTTTAATATAATCCATCACAGTTTTACGCCCTTCTGGATCTGTAATTGATGTAATCACACCTTTAGGTTTATTAAAAATATAATATTCCAATGCTTCCGGTTCCAACAATTGTCCATCTACCTTCACACGATCACGTGTAGGATTCACCTTGGCTCCTAATTCCTTGACATACTTTCCATTGACCAATACTTTTCCTGCTGTAATCAATTCTTCAGCTTTACGTCGTGATGCAACTCCACAACGGGCTATATATTTTTGTAAGCGTTCTAATTCCATATTATACGCCTCCTTCTTTGTCTATTTCTATATCATCAGTGAACACCATAGATTGCTGTAGCTCTTCCAAAGAATTGGCCCCTACGGTTCTCAAAAAATTTTCTGATGTACCATAAATAACAGGGCGTCCAATCGTTTCCTTCCGTCCTAATTCAATAATCATATCACGTGCTAGCAACTGTTTTAATACTTTTTCACAGTTCACACCTCGGAACTCTTCAATTTCACCTTTTGTTATGGGCTGTTTGAAAGCCACTACAGCTAATGTTTCCATAGCGGCTCCAGATAATTTCTCATCACGATGGCGAATCTTACCGACGAATTCGCTACACTCTTGCGCACTCACCAACTCGATGCCTGCCGCACTCCTACGAATACGAATACCTCTTCGTTCTTGGATAAGAAGTTCCTCATAAGCAGCCACAACATCTTCTATTTCCGGTATATACACTTCAAAAATATCCGATAAAGTATCCATTGACAATGGCGAGGCTGCTGCGAACAACACAGCTTCTAACTGATGAAATTCTACTCCACTCATCGTATTTCTTCCTCTCCAACACCTTCTACAATTATACTATATACATCGTGATCTCCCACAATAATTCTAAGTAATTGTCGCTTCATTAATTCTAGCAGGGCTAAAAAAGTGACTACTCCTTCTTCTTTAGATGTAGTCTTTTCAAATAATTCCATACAGGATACTTGCTTCCCTCTAGTCACTAACAACACATCTTCAATGCCTTGTTCTAATGTATATTCTTCTCGCTCCAGAGTCACCTTAGGCACATCTATCTCAGGTCGATTATATCGTTCTTGTACTTTTTGAAAGCATGCCACTAAGGCATCCCACTCGACTGAACACACCACATCGAGCCCAATTTCACTTAGCTCTTCTGGCCGATTAAATACATAGGAACCTTCTGCTACTCTTTCATCGAGTACCAAGGTTAATTCTTTAATTCTTTTAAATTCAACCAAGCGATTGACCAATTCATCTCTTGGATCGTCTATCGTTTGTTCATCATTTCCATTTGATTTAGGGAGTAATAGTCTTGACTTAATTTGCAATAAAGTAGCTGCCATCACTAGAAACTCGCTACTATACACAATATCAAATTGATTCCATGTATTTAAAATTTCCATATATTGAGATGTGATATGAACAATAGGAATATCATAAATATCAATTTGATTTTTTTCAATCAAATGCAACAGTAGGTCCAAAGGCCCTTCAAAAATATCTAATTTAAAGTCGTAGGTATTCATGAATAGTCCTCTCTACTAAAAATAAGGCATGGCTTTCACCACACCTTGTATGAAAAAATTGCATTTCCAATTCGAAACGGTTAGAATAATACATAGACATACTAGTGTATGTATCTACTAAGTATTATAAATGATATGAGGGAAAATTGCTACACCCAGAAAGAGAGGCGACAATATGCATCGTCAAAGATGGAAGCAGCTCGGTCTGTATACCATCGTGTCCACCATCATCGGAGTGGCACTATTTTATATTTATGAACCTATTACCCTAGGATTTGATTGGGAGGACGTATTCACATTATTTCTTCCATCTATCTTAGGCCTCACAGTGTTACAATCCCTGATTCGAAGTTCTTTTACAAAAGGATATATGTTCGGTCATGGTCTTGTCGGAATTAGTTGGGCTTTAACATTTCCCCTTTTATTTCACTGGTCCTATGAAAAACCATTTTATTTTTACGAGTTTGCCAATGACTTTTTATTTGGATTAGTCATTTTCTGCTTTCTGACCGCAACTCATTATTGGTTGCGTCAATGGGGGAAAGCAAGACAGGTTTGGGCTATTGGATATAGTGTATTAGATATTATATTACTCATTATCCCTGCGGGACAAATTGGGTATTATTTATCGACTTGGCATTGTATTACCCCTGCTACTATGATGGCTCTATATCAAACAAATCCAGAGGAAGCTTTAGGCTTTGTTAAAAACATTGTCGGTGTTGGTGGCATCATCGGTGTGATTATAGGCATTCTATTACTGCTCGGTATATTCTATTACCTGAATGTACGAGGCACTGACAAAATTGATGAAGATAATTTCCTCAATGATTTTTTTAAACGATATAATACTGATATGAAATGGCTACTTTCCATCATCCTTATCATCTATGGTGGATATTATGTGCTTCCACAAACAGATATCGTAAGTAACTGGCTAGGCGTAGAAGCCTACATGAAAGAGCTTCAAACTTATAATGATAAGCATGTCAGCGTATATGAAAATTTACAGTTATCTACAACCGAAACAGCTGCACAAAAAACACCTGGAACTATCATTTTAGTCATTGGTGAATCTTCTTCTAGAGATTACATGAAAATGTATACCCCAGACTTTCCTTATGACGATACGCCTTGGCAAGGTTCCTTATATGCAGATCCTAACTTTAATGTGTTTAAACATGCCTATTCTTCCTACGTACAAACCGTTCCTACCCTTGAAAGAGCGTTAACAGAACGCAACCAATATAATGATAAACCATTCTTTGATTCGACTACGATTATTGACGTAGCAAAAAAAGCTGGGTATCATACATCATGGTTATCTAACCAAGGCGTATATGGAGAATATGATACAGCTATCTCTTTAATTGCAAAAGCTAGCGATACCCCACGTTGGGCACATGAATCTTACTCCTTCTCCGATCAATATGACGGTGCCTTACTGCCACTCTTAAAGGATGTAAAGCCAAATCAAAATAATTTCATTGTGATCCATATCATGGGTAGTCATATCTACTATAATGACAGATATCCACATGAATTTAGCAAATGGAAAAAAGGTCCTAATCCAGATGGGATTGAAGCCTATGCTAACAGTCAATTATATACAGATTGGTTGTTACAAGAAATTTATACCTATGCAAAAGATAACTTAAACTTACAAGCTATGATCTATTTCTCTGATCATGGCGAAAATATTAAAACATCTCACAATCCTGATATCTTTAACTTTGGTATGACAAGAATTCCTATGTGGGTATACTTATCCCCTACTTACCGTAATGCATATCCAGATACAGCTAACACCCTGAAAAATCATGAAACACAATATTTCACTAATGATTTATTGTATGATATGCTTGTAGGCATACTGCATGCTCCATCAGCTAATTATGATGTGACTCGTGACTTCTCAAACAAAGCGTATCGTTTTAACGCTAACAATTTAACAACTATGTTAGGACAACAACCATTGTCCAATGATCCAGAAGGAAAGTAGTGTTTCTTTAATTCAATACTACATACTTTATATAAAAATAGAGGAAAGTTGATACTTTTTAATCAACTTTCCTCTATTGTATTTAGAGCTATTTTGTTACAGTCCCTTTTTCTATATATTATTGTCCACTATAAAAAGTACCCCTAGAATCTTGATGTATTACTTTCAATTTCTGAAATAATTCCATCTTCTCAAAGTCCTTTTGGTGTTTTCTCGGCACATAAATCAATGCCTTTTGTAATCGATCAGCATTAGATAACAACTCTTTAGAGCTTATCTTAGGCATAATATTTTTACCAGCATCCCATACATCACCATTGTCACTGTCATCCAGTAATACCGTATTTCTACCTAAATAGTACGTTAAGGACGTTTGGTATGTACCATATTGGTATACATCTGCCTGCGTGTTTGCTTCCATACGATTCACTAAGGTTGCCAATGGCTTTCCAGACTGCCCTTCTACAATTGGTACAATAGACGGCGCCAAGGATATGAAAAATACAATGGCACTTAGAAAAATTCCGTAAACCAACGTAGGTCCATTTCTCTTCATGGCAGCATAGATAAGCCCAACTAGAGATACTACCACTGACACCCACAACCACGAGCTATTGATCTGTTCTATTTGAGTTCCTACCGCAGCCAAAGCTAATAAAACCGGAAATGAGCTTAGAGCGTATAAAACAAAGACTTTCAGAGTCATTCGTGATTGTTCGTATCGTTCTAAACAAGCATGTATGCCCATACCTGTCCATAACGCTAAAGGAATCATCATAATAAATGTATAGGTTAAATATTTAGTGGCCATACACGTGTAAAATAAAACTGTTCCTACTAGCCAAAAGATAGACCAATACCATATATAGGCATGCTTTTGCTCATTCAACCCACGCAAAGTAAAACTAGTCCAAGGAAGCATTGCAACAGGCAATAAGACAAGGTATAAATACCACCAGTTACGAGTCGGATGTTCCGGCACAGTCGCTCTTGTTACATTATGCAGTCTCAAGAATCCATTGATAAATGCTTCACCATGCGTTACATACATATATCCGTACCAAGGAGCAACGACAGCTATAAATGCCAAGATTCCTTTCCATGAGAATACATATTTGAACCAATCCATCCGTCGATTTAATAGAACATAGAGAACCAATATAATCCCCGGTAATATGATCCCCACAGGTCCCTTCGTCAATACAGCGAGTCCAGCACAAATATAAGCATATACCATATGGCGATGACTTTCATCGGTAATTCCTCGATACAGATAATAAAAAATACCTAACGAAAATAATAATAAGTACCCATCTGTAAGAACGGCATGGCCAATATACCAATATTCTAATGCAGTTCCTAAGGCAATACTACTCCATAGCGCAATACGCTCTACTTGATAGATGGTAAGAGCTACTCGATACATGGCTAACACAGTCATCGTAGAAACTACTACTGAAGGAATCCTAGCCGCTAAATCTGAAACACCGAACACGGAAAAGGAAGCAATCAATCCCCAATAAGCCATAATGGGTTTATCGAACCAATAGATATCATAAATCATAGGGGATAAGTAGTCTCCATGTTTCATCATAGTCACTGCTGACAACGCATAATTGGATTCTACTGTATCAGTAATCGGTAAGGCCCATGCCATCCACAGATAAAATAAAAATGTGACAACACCTAGTAGGCTAAATCGCTTCCAAGATACTGTTTGTTGCATATAAAAACCTCATTTGTAACAAATTACAATATGCTATCCTATTATACGAACGATGAGCCATGCTAAAAATAGTATCACTAATCCAGTAAATAAGAATTTAGCTAATAAGAAGAGTATTGTTAGAATTGCAATCAATCCCAATACTAAGCCTACTTTCCATTTCCAGCTAATAGCATTCCACAGTATGGTCTTTACATTAGGCATAGTATAATATATTTTTTCTTGATTGGATGATTCATGATGAGGAGCATCATAAGGACGCCCCTCCTCATCAATCGTAGTTCCTTCAAAATTGCGTAACTCTTCTTCTGAAAGAACTCGTGTTCCTTCTTCATATTTTTGTTCTTGACTCATAGTCACTCCTATAGAGCTTGTAAATGTTTCTCCAACAATTCATTCACCACGCCAGGATTTGCTTTACCCTTGGAGGCACGCATGACTTGACCTACCAAGAATCCGATGGCTTTACCTTTACCAGATTTGAAATCTTCCACAGATTTTGGATTATCTGCAATGATTTGTTTTACGATTTCTTCAATGGCTCCAGTATCAGTGATTTGCACTAAGCCTTCTTCTTCTACAATTTTGTCTGGATTTTTACCAGTTTCAAACATTTTGACAATGACTTGTTTTGCAATTTTACCAGAAATTGTGCCTTTTTCAATTAGGCTAATCATAGCCGCCAATTGTTCTGGTTGCACTTTACTATCTGCATAGGAAATATTCGCATCATTCACAAGTTTTGCCAAATCACCAATGATCCAGTTAGATGCCGTTTTTGCATCAGCTCCAGCTTCTACGACAGCATCAAAATAATCGGCGGTAGCACGTTGGCTTGTCAATGTACGAGCATCTTCACTAGATAAACCATAGGCTTCCATAAAGCGCTGCTGTTTCGCTTCTGGCAATTCTGGTAAGGATTGACGGATTTCTTCCACATAGTTAGGATCAACTACGATAGGTACCAAGTCTGGTTCTGGGAAGAAACGGTAATCATTTTCCTTCTCTTTCTTACGCATGGAAAGAGTGATACCTTTGCTATCGTCCCAAGTACGAGTTTCTTGAACAATCGTTTCTCCGTCTTCCAATGCTTCTGCTTGACGAAGTGCTTCGTATTCAATGCCTTTTTGGATCCCTGTTAAAGAGTTCATATTTTTAATTTCGGTTTTCGTACCTAATTTTGTTTCTCCCACTGGGCGAATAGAAATGTTCGCATCACAACGCAAACTACCTTCTTCCATACGTCCGTCAGATACACCTAAGTATTGTACAATAGCACGAATTTTATCCACATATTGGCGTGCTTCTTCACCAGAACGAAGATCAGGTTCTGATACGATTTCCAATAATGGTACACCTGTACGGTTGTAGTCTACATTGGAGCTATCAGAGCTAGAAATAGTAGCACCACTATGCACTAATTTACCAGCATCTTCTTCCATGTGAATACGATTGATGCGAATGCGACGAGTTTCCCCATTCACCTCTACATCAAGATGACCATTTACGCAAATTGGCAAGTCAAATTGAGAGGTTTGCCAGTTTTTAGGTAAATCTGGATAGTAATAGTTTTTACGGTCAAATTTATTGAATAGTACGATTTCGCAGTTCAATGCTAAACCGACTTTGATGGCATATTCTAACACTTTTTGGTTGAACACAGGCATAGTTCCTGGCAAGCCTAAGCAAGTAGGACATACATGTGTGTTATGGTCGCCCCCGAAGGCCGTTGTACAGGAGCAGAAAATTTTTGAATTTGTTTTCAGTTCAGTATGAACTTCAAGGCCTACGACTGTTTCATATTTCATAGTTTCAATTCTCCCATAGTTGGCAATTTTGTAAATTCAGGACATTCTTGTTCAAAGCTATAGGCAGCTTGTAACAATGTACTTTCACCCATAGCAGGCGCCAATAATTGCATACCGATTGGCATACCATTAGAACCAAATCCAGCAGGAATACTGATACCTGGGATACCTGCCAAGTTAACTGGCACTGTACACACGTCTTCTAAATACATCATCAATGGATCGTTGATTTTTTCACCAAATTTGAAAGCTGTATTCGGAGCAGTTGGCGTCAACAATACATCGCACTCTTGGAATGCTGCATCAAATTCATTTTTAATTAAGCGACGAGCTTTCAGAGCTTTCAAATAGTAAGCATCATAGTAACCAGAACTCAATACATAAGTACCTAACAAGATACGGCGTTGTACTTCTTCCCCAAAGCCTTGAGTCCGAGTTTTAGTAGACATTTCCACTAAGTTATCTGCTGGCACGCGAAGGCCGTAGCTAACTCCGTCATAACGAGCTAGGTTAGAACTAGCTTCTGCTAAAGCGATGATATAGTACGCAGACAACGCATATTTTGTAGTTGGCAAGGAAATATCCACAATAGTGGCCCCCATATTACGATACGTTTCAATAGCTTTTTCCAAAGCTGCACGTACTTCTGGATGTAACCCTTCACCAAAATATTCTTTAGGCACACCGATGCGCAAGCCTTTTACATCTTTCACAAGAGCTTTTGTATAATCGACACGATCTCCTGGGATGGATGTAGAATCATGGAAATCATGGCCTGTAATAGTATTCAACACGATGGCTGCATCACGTACATCTCTTGTCACAGGGCCAATTTGGTCCAACGAAGATGCATAAGCAATTAAGCCATAGCGAGATACATTGCCATAGGTTGGTTTCAAACCAACCACACCACAATAGGATGCAGGTTGACGAATAGATCCACCTGTATCGGAACCTAATGCCCAAATAGCACTACCACTGGCAACCGCTGCTGCACTACCACCAGAAGAGCCACCAGGTACATAGTCTACATTCCAAGGATTGGTAGTTTTTCCTAAGGCAGAGTTCTCTGTAGAACTACCCATAGCAAACTCGTCCATATTTAATTTACCCAAAATAACTGCATCTTGGGATTGTAATTTTTCGATAACCGTTGCATTGTAAGGAGGCACAAAATTTTCTAACATATGGGATCCACATGTAGTAGCCACCCCTTTTGTACAAATATTATCTTTAATAGCTCCTGGGATACCTGCTAGTGCAGAAATAGCTTCCCCTTTTGCAATCTTAGCATCTACAGCCTCTGCTTGAACTAGGGCTGCTTCATGAGAGTCTGATAAGTACGCATGCACTGTAGGCTCTACATTATCTTTATGTGCCAATACAGCTTTCGTAAGCTCTACAGCAGAAATTTCTTTAGTTACTAATTTTTGATGTAATTCAAAAAGAGTCATGTATCTTCTCCTAGTTTTGTACAACACGAGGTACTCTGAAATACCCATTCTCTTCTTCTGGTGCATTTTGTAATGCTTCTTTTCTTGGCAATGATGGTTTCATTTCATCTACACGATATACATTTTGTAATGGCACCGCGTGAGCCATTGGCTCTACATCTGTTAAATCTAATTCTTCTAATTCCTCAACATAGGTAAGGATATTACTGAGGGCTTTTTCAGCGGCCTCTAAATCTTTAATTTCTAATCTGGATAATAAGGCAATATTCTTAATTTCCTCTTGACTAATTTTCATAGACACACATCCTTTCAATTTATATATTATACCATATTCTCTTGGGAAAAAGAAAAATACCAATATACAACAGAGCCTTCTTCTCTAATTATATTGGTATCTTCCATATTTTTAAATAGTCATATCAACTGCATAGATCTATTTCAGTATCGGCTATTTTAATCTATTCATAATGTAATGCATCGATTGGGTTTAATTTTGCTGCTTTTCTCGCTGGATATAAACCAAATACTAAACCAATGGTCATCGAGAAACCAAACGACAAAATAATAGGCCCTGTGGTCACAACAGTTTTTAAATTGGCTCCCGCTCCAATTAACTTCGACGCACCTATACCAACTATAATGCCTATGGCTCCTCCCACCAAAGACATTACAACGGCTTCAATTAGAAATTGAGTAATAATAGTACGATATGTTGCACCTAATGCTTTGCGTACACCGATTTCTCGCGTACGCTCAGTAACGGATACAAGCATAATATTCATAATCCCAATACCACCTACAAGTAAGGATATGGCCGCCACTGCTCCTAAGAATATAGTCATTCTAGAAGTACTCTCTTCTACAGTTTTCATAATAGACGCCATATTATTGACATTGAAATCATCGAGGTCGGGGTTTCTAATACCATGCCTAGCTCGTAGAATATTCTCTATATCTACTTGCACACGTTCTAAGTCTTGCCCCTCTTTAGCTTGTACTAAAATGGTACGTAAATAATCAACACCCATGACACGTTCCATCATTGTCGTATAGGGAACTACAATCACATCATCCTGATCATTTCCCATTGTTCCAGAACCTTTTTCGTCAAGAACACCTACCACTTTAAAGGGGCTATTATAAATACGAATATCCTTGCCAATAGGATCTTCTCCAGCAAATAAGTTTTTTGCTACAGTGGATCCAATAACAGCTACCCTTTCACGTCGTTCAATTTGACTTTCACTAATAAAACGTCCCGCTTTCAAGGTCCAGTTATTCACATATTGAAAGTCAGCATTAGCTCCATTGACAGTAGTTGTCCAGTTTTTACTCATGTATACAGTAAGATATGTATTAGCCGCCACTGGAGATGCAGCCTCCACACTGTCTAGCTTCGTAATCGCTTCATAATCACTAAGCTTCAGCGATTTTGTTGCCCCCGATGGTGGTCTTACACCTGGTGTACGAGGTGGTCCGGGATATACCATTAATAGATTACTACCCAAGCTAGAAATAGATTCTGTAATTTGTTGACGCACTCCATATCCGATAGAAACGAGGGCAATCACTGCTGCTACACCAATGATGATACCAAGCATAGTTAATAAGGATCGCATCTTATTGGCTATTAGAGATGACCAAGCCATTAAGAAACCTTCTTTATACATGGCTTTCACCTCCTAACTGCAACCCTTTCATATATGGATTCATTCTATCTTCTACAATAAGACCGTCTTTTAATACCACATTGCGACCTGCATATTCAGCAATATCTGGTTCATGAGTGACTAAAATTATAGTACGACCTTCTTGATATAATTCCGTAAAGATATGCATTACATCTAAACTTGCTTTTGAATCTAAATTCCCCGTAGGTTCATCAGCCATAATGATAGCAGGATCGTTAGCCAACGCACGGGCAATCGCCACACGCTGACGTTGACCACCAGATAGTTCTGCAGGCATATGATCGAGTCGACTTCCCAACCCAAGATCAGTTAACAGTTGACTAGCTCGTTCTATTCGCTCTTGCTTTGACACACCTCCATATACCATAGGTAATGCCACATTATCTAGGGCTGTTAGTTTAGGAAGTAGGTTAAAACTTTGGAATACAAATCCGATCCGTTTATTTCGCACATAGGCCAATTCATCATCAGTAAGGTGCGCTACTTCTTCTCCGTCTAAACAATACGATCCCGAAGTGGGTCTGTCTAAACAGCCTAATATATTCATAAACGTAGACTTACCAGAGCCTGATGGCCCCATAATAGAAGTAAATTCCCCTTCATAAATAGACAAGTTAATACCATGTAATACAGGTACCGTTAACTTTCCATTTACATAGGTTTTGGTAATTCCATCTAAGTTGATAACTGGTTTTTTAGGCGTTTCCATTAGAATGGCCCCCTCTGTTGTGTTTTTTTAGAAGCTGTAATATCTCCACTGACAACGATTTCATCGCCTTCAGCAACGCCTGATATAATTTCGATGGTAGTGTCACCAGTCATACCTGTTTTTACGCTGGTTCTCACAGGTTTGCCATCTTTGATGACATAAATAAATTCTCCTACTTTATCAGAACGAACAGCTGCCAATGGAACTACCAATACATTTTGACGTTCTTCACCGTGAATCGTAGCACGGGCCGTCATACTAGGGAAGAAATTATCTACATCTGCAGATGGAATAGACACTCGAACTGTATAATACACAACAGAAGAACTAGTCGTGCCCATATTTCCTTTAGTACCTAAAGAAATATCTTTTACCGTACCTGTAAATGTTTTTCCTGGATGTGCATCTACTGTAAAGTCCACTTTGGCACCTTCTTTTACACTACCAATATCAGTTTCATCCACAGTCAAATAAATTTCTAATTCTGATAAATCGGCAATCGTAGCAATGATCATCTGTGTAGAAATGCCTGTTGCAATCGTTTGTCCAGCTTTTAACGGCTCTCCTATAATTGTTCCATCCATCGGTGCTGTAATCGTGCTATCTGCCAAATTAGCAGCCACCTGATCATAGCTTGCTTTTGCTTTTTCATAAGCAGCTAATGCATTATCATAGGTTTGTTGAGATACAGCTCCTTGCGCTGCTAATACACGATACCGATCTAAATCCGTAGATGCTTGGTTCAGTGTAGCTCTAGCATTATCGACAGACGCCTGTAATTGACGTGCATCAATAGTAGCAATCACTTGTCCTGCAGATACTTTTTGATTTGCTTTTACTAGTACCGATTGTAATTTTCCTGGGATATTAGTAGACACATCTACATAATGCACTGGGTTGATCGTACCTGTAGCACTAATGGTAGAAGAAATATTTCCCTTCGTCACTTTTCCCGTTGTATAGGTAGGCGCACTTTTTGCATCATCATTAGCAAACCATTGCCATCCCCCAATTACAATTACGAGTACCCCAACAATAAGGGCCCATAACTTTTTTTGTTTCCACATAGAGAGTCTCCTTTCTTATGTTATTCTCATAGTATAAAAATATATTGATACATCATAATAGTAGTATGTACAAAAAGAAAAAGAAAACCATATCGATTTTCTTTTCTTATACACTACACACATGAACTTACTATGAAGTTTATTGACCTAATATACGAATTAATCGATACAAAGATGTATCTAATGGATATTCTGAAACTTCTGCTACATCATAAGAAACAATATGAATGGAGTGACATTGTACACCTATTAAATGATGATATTTGCCCTCTAACAAAGCAAGCACTGCGGATTCACCTAAACGAGCGGCCATCAAGGCATCATAGGCTGATGGAGCTCCTCCCCGTTGCAAATATCCTAATACGGTAACTGATGGTGCATACTCTGTATGGGTCTTAATATACTGTGCCACTTCATAAGCGCTATAAGCGCCTTCAGCCACAATGATAATGCTATTTCGCTTCCCATTTTTTGTCGTTGCCTCAAGAGACTGTTTTACTTCCTCTAAAGTCATGGGCACCTCTGGAGTAAGGACAACCTCTGCACCACAAGCAACACCAGCATAGACTGCAATATGTCCTGCGTGGCGTCCCATAACTTCTACAATGGCCACTCGGTCATGGGCAGTAGATGTATCTCGAATCTTACTAACCCCATCAATAATCGTATTCAGTGCTGTATCAAATCCAATCGTATAATCTGTACCATTCATATCTTTATCAATGGTGCCGGGAATCGTAACCGTTGGTAAGCCTAATTCGGATAACACTCTAGCACCACACATGGATCCGTCCCCTCCGATTACTACTAGAGCGTCGATGCCATGTTTGACTAAATTTTCATACCCTCGCTTTTGATGTTCTATCTCTTTAAAGTCGAGGCAACGAGAAGATTTTAAAATCGTTCCTCCCTTGTTCACAATATTGCCTACACTTCGTCTAGTCAAAGGAACAAAGTCTTCTTCTAAAACGCCCGAAAAGCCTCGCTGTATTCCTACTACATCGAGGCCCTCATAAATTGCACTTCTTGTTACGGAACGAATCACTGCATTCATTCCTGGTGCGTCACCACCACTCGTTAAGATACCTATACGTTTCATATTATTCACCTTGGTGTACTTTTCGCCGTTTAAAATATATACCTTTCGAACGAACTGATGCATCAATACTAGTCACTAACTCATCTGTATGACTATGTGTTGTATCTAGCACATGATCACACTTACGATAGAGGGGCTTCCACCTCCGCATCATCCATGCTACATATCCAGATACATCATCATAATTCATCGTCGGCCGTTTGCCTATCCATCGATTGACTCGATTTACAATCCTAAAATGAGAGGCCCTAATACCGACAATGAAAGAATATTTTTGCATATATCGTAACGTTCTCATGTCAAGAGGAAAGTTTCCACCTACAGAAATCACTGCTTCATGATACATAGCAACCTTCTTAATCACTTCAAACTCTGCGCGTCGAAACGCTTTTTCACCTATTGTTTTAAATATATCAGCAATAGGCATATTATATCGTTTTTCTAATATCCGATCTGTATCAACAAATTGCCAGCCTTTAGCATCTGCTAAATTTCGACCTAAGTGACTTTTTCCACTCCCCATTGATCCAATGAGGATAATATTTCTCCTAATAGTCGTTTTCATCCTATACTATATCTCTTCTTCCATGTAATAGTAATTTTTACTTTATTTTACTATACTCGACTATAGTTTGACAAACATAGAGACCTATTTTTTATGATTTTCACGTATCTTACATTGTAGTTTTGTTACACTTTGTACATGAGTAATTTTTTCTATTTTAAATTGGATAGTAGGATGTATTTTTTCTACTCCAACCATCCACTGAATCATATCTATAGTAGATCCTTGTAGCACTACCTCTATATAGGTATCTTCTTTGTGCGTACTAACTACAATAATAGGTGTATTTCCTATAGTGCTCAATAGTATATGATCCAACCCTTCCACATCTAGTATCTCCTCATCTAACTGTTTTATATATTGATATCCTTCACTTTCTAAAAATGACGTTTCCCCTTCTTGCAATTGCTGTTCTTTTGTCATTACCTCGCTAATACGTGTACATTCTCTTTCATAATAGCTACCCATACCAAGTGCCACACTTACTATCAAAAAGTATAGGCTAGGTATTGTGAGTAGAAGTTTTTTTCGTATTTGTATCCCGTTCCATAGTACCTGTAATCTTAATACGATACATTGAAGACGTGGGTTCCTTTTCCACCATTTCTTCATAATGGAGTGGCCCTCCTAGCCTAGACAAGGATGCGCTAAATTGATGTAAGTCTTCTTTATTAGCACCTCGTGCTTCTAAATACCATTGGTCCATGGTAGACCATTCTACTAGTTGTATATGATGTACATTTGCTGCATCTAATATATGGATTAGTTCTTTCATTGTTCCTTGCGTATATTCATTATCACCTTTTCGATAGGCATCATATACTTGATGTGCTTCTGTTGCATCGATATGATGCGACTGCACTGTTTCATACTCTTGTAACATGTCGTGATATACAATATATTGTTTTCCACAATATACGATAGATAGTACTAAACACATGACAATCATAGTCAAAAATATCCATACTATTCTTTTATATTCTATATACCAGCACATCCATTGAATGTCTGGATCAATAAAGTTGATTGTCTTTTTATTCCACATATAATAATATCCGTTTTGCTAATCCCATAGCCATCTCATGAATCATTGATTCTGAATTATAATCTGTTCCTTTGCCTACCAAATGTACTGCCTCTTGCTCTAAGGCACCATACCTAGTAAATACATCTTCATACATAGCTTCCACATCTCCTTTAAACCCAGTGATAGCAACACCTTTTGGATAAGGAATGCGCCAGTTCTCTCCTTGTTTGATAAGCTTATCACAAGCCTGAAGAATATCTACAACTTCCTCTGTTACTAGTTCGTTAGCTATACAAAACGTATCACTCCACAAAGATACACGAACTCCATCTGTCTCAGGATAGATAAATAGCATAGATTCTTCTCTACCTCTGCTATGTGCCAATGGTTCCGGCCAATATGTAATCACTTTGATATGTCCTTGCCCTCTTTGAATAGCTTTTGCCATCCCTCTCCCATCTTTGTTATTTAATGCTACTATCAACAAAAGCATACCATTCTTTGAAGGTCTAGATGCATAATCTATTGCCACAGGTGCGTCTTCACTATCAAATGCACGAAATCCTTCACGCTTTGCAAAGCTATATTGATCACCGACCTCCATTTGTGGTGTTTCCATACAAATAGCACGCAGAGCTCCTTCATATACACATCCTATCCAGGCGTCCTCTTCTCCATATAAATCAAAGAAATCTTCCGTATCTTGTTCAATGGTTCCCCTTCTATGTTGCGTAATTACATTTTCTATCACAGTCTGCCCATCTACTTTATAGGCTACTATACCTACAATTTCATCTATACCTACTACAATTGCCATAACGCGTTTTTGCTTCATAATACCTCCTCATTCTACTACTTCTTTGATTTGAATCTCTTGCAATATTCCCTCTCTATATACTGCTTGCGCGTAAATATCCTTTTGTATATGTATTCCTGTTGGCATATGTTCACAAACTAATCGAATTCTATACTGCGTATTGTTCTTTTTATAATAGATAACAGTAATTCGTTCATCTTCCTTATCTTCTACGACTAATTTTGGTGATCCACTTCCTGTAATTTCCTTTTGATGTGCTAAAAAATAATCTATTCTCGTTGCTAACAGCATTCCTCTTTCAATACCATATTGGCATTGTACAAACCTGTATTCATCAATCATGCTTTGATATGTAATGCTTACCATACTCTGCCAAGCGGCCCATATACTGATTGTTGCCATCCCTACTAAGATAATCATGTAAGAAATAAATCCCTCTTTATGACTATGCATCATCTCTTTTATATAGTTTTTCCAAATAGGTTGCATATGGCATTACTCCAGTTGTAACAATATACCTATGGTTTCCACCTTCTATAAAATGTACATGCAATCGCTCCCAATAGGGCTGTATTTGAGAATACCACTGCATCGTAATCAATCCGCTTTTTTCTTGTTGAAAGACTATATTATCCAACGGATATACCCATATACTGGCTACCTCAGGACTAATTTCACTTTCTGTAATATCTTGTTTTTGACCATTCGATAGAATCGTCACTAAAGAATATTTATATAGTCCCAGTCTCCAATGATAGGGGGATCTCACCTCTAGCCCATGATTATGTAATGTAGGAACTACAGGACTATAACGAATGCGGTTCATAACTTGTATCCTACTAAATCTAGCATCTAATAGTAATTCATGACGATGATGCAGCATATGTAGAGACTTAATTCCATGACTTATTAGTACTAAAAAGCAAGTGATAATAATGACAAGTAAAACGCTAGCGATGAGACCTTCTACCAATATATACCCTGCATCTGAATTTGTTTTTATTTTCCTATGTATACTTGCAAATTTCATAGTGTAGCACCTATCTATAAGATTACTTTCCTAGCAAGTACGTAGTAAACCGATGTGCTTCTTTTTCGTGTCGATATGCTACCACCGAGAGTATATAGAGTCCATTGCTTCCTTCCTCTATTGTTCTTTGAAAGGTATACATTCCTATGGGCGGTGGGTTTTCTTCTATAGAACTATTGTTAACCCAAGCTGCTTTTCCCTCCTCCATATATAACGTCATAGCTTGCAAGGTTCGATCTTCTTCCATTATATGGCTATATTCTTGAATGCTATGTATCATCAGCATACCTAGGACAGAACAAAATACACTCATCACAAATAATGATACGAGTACATCCATATACAAAAAACCAGAACTAGATGTTGCTTTCAAAACCTTGATTCCTCCCATCGTATACGACCCGATTGTTGTGCAAAAATATAAGTTCGTTTATATCGGATCTTGTCATCTACTAATGTAACTGTATATATTTTGCCAATTCCTCGTGCCATCTCAAAAGTAATTGCTGCTCTACGTCCAGTAAACTCTAAGTGCATAGAGTCTGGCAATGTGTGATACACCAGCCCTTTTGTATCATTCATGTACCGATATGCATGTGGTTCTAAAAGAATACGATTAACTCCTACACCATGCTGTAAATCTCCATATAATGTTGCTAACTGTATCCGCTTCATGTGAGCAAATAATAGCCGTCCCTCTCGATCAAACTCGGTATATTCTTTTCGAGCACTCGTATTAAGTAGTCCAACCATGGCGATAACAATAGATACTATCAGTAAATAAATGAGTATTTCTACTAACATGGAACCTCTACAAGAGTTAACCCTATCTTTCACGGTATCCACCTCATACTAGGATATATAACAAGGATCATAGTAGCGACACTAAAAGAAGGACCAAAGGGAATATAGATATGTTTTGAGGTTGTACACCGTACCATACAGCTATAGATGATACCGATGATTGACGATAGCCCACATAAGATAAGACAATCCAAAGAAGATAACCAGCAACTAATCGCCATAAGCCATTTTATGTCACCCCAACCAACACCACCACGGCTTATCCATCGTAAACACCACCATAATCCACCCATACAAAGTGCTCTCACTATGACTAAACTCATCTCTCCATATCCTATCCATTGGTAGACAAATCCACATATACAGATAAGTATCGCTCCCTCATCAGGGAGAATATAATACAGCTTATCGATGGTAGATCCCCAAAAGAGCGTTATTTCCAACATATGAAGTAATACCAATTGAGTTAAATTAGAGATCCATCCGAGTTCAAAGGCATATACTAGCGCTAATGTTCCTATTGTATGAGGAATAGTGATAATGCAAAACCATCCAATATGTTCTTTTATATAGTTCCAAGAGACAATGAGATAGAGGCTAACAATCCCTAGAAGTTCAGCTACACCTCCAATAACATATTCCATGATTCCCTCTTCCTTCTATTAATTAATTTTCACTATCTGGTGCAGTAACAGCAATATGCTTTCCTTTACCACCTTCATTTTGAACGCTTGTTACGGTATACTCCCCGCCTTTCGGTGTTTTCACATGTTCTGTTAAGTACCCTTCTTTATATAATGTGTCCACTGTTGGAACAGAATCTGTAGATTGTTCCATCATATACAACTGTGCTGCATTAGAGATGGTTGTAACATCTGATTTAATTTTTGCTTCCTTTGCTTTATTAGAAGCATTTAAAAATTGTGGCATTGCTAATGATGCTAAAATCGCAATAATGGCTACAACCACCATTAGCTCAACTAATGTAAAGCCACCTTGTGAACGTTGTTTTTTGTTTAGTATTCGTTGACGAATTCTTTCCATATGTCCTCCTATTGAATCCCTGAAATTGAATTAAACATAGGTAACATCACTGCTACCACGAGTAAAGCGATAATGACGCCCATAATACTGAGCATAATAGGTTCTAGTAATTGTTCTCCTCGTTTCATTGTGCGATTCACGATTCCTTGGTAATACGTATGAATCTGTTCTAGCATACTTTCAATATCCCCAGTTTCTTCACCAATACGTAGCAAATCCCACACTAGTGGAGTTCCTAATTCTACGGTGCGTAATGACTCTGTAAACCCATGACCCTGGCATATTGTATCTTTCACTTGCTTCTGTAATGTGGTTGCCCATAGATTGCCCCAAAGTGATTCTGTCATCATTAGCATTTGTAGAATAGGAATACCACTGGCAATTAATAACTTCCAAAGTTGGCTCATTCGTACTAATGTGAAAGCAATAGCCCATTCTTTTTTTTGTATCCACCTCCACACATATCGATGCACCTTAGTTTTAATACTATCTAAATGGTATATATACCAAACGAGTAGCACCAATACTGTACAACAGCCTACTAACAATAAGCCATTATGCTGAAGCCATCTACCTCCTGAAAATAGCATAGCCGTAAATGGTGGCAGCGCAATATGCATAGTCATAAATACTGACTCAAATTGAGGTAAAATAAACCCTATCGCTACACCAATAAAAACCAACATTAAGATTAGCAAAAATGAAGGATACGTAATAGCCGATATGACTTGCTGCCGTAATCGATATTCTTCTTCATACATACAGTGAATCATCTCCAAGGCTTCTACAATAGTACCTGATGATTCTCCTGCTTCCAGTATAATGACTGCAATAGACGGACACCCATACTTAACAATACTCTTAGATAGAGGCATACCTCTTTTCACATCTTCCCGAATATCTTGATAGGGAATTCCTGTTTGCGTAGTATCCACAAGCATGTCTAATGCCTTTTTCAAGGATATACCCGCTCCTAATAACATGTGTAATCGGTAGGAAAATTGAATCATATGTTTATGTTTCCAATGTCTTTGCTGTTTATTATCAGTTGTACGGTCAATTCGAATCGGCTTGATTCGTTGATACTCTAACGTGAGTAATACTTCTTCTTCTGAATCTCCCCATACTTTTCCTGACACAATTTTTGCTTCTGTGGTAAATCCTTCGTAGGTATACCAACTCATACATCCCCCTAGTTATCCATTTACTTGCAGCACTGCATCCAACATTGGCAACGATCCATAGGTCTTTCTAAGCTCTGCTACTGCTATTTCCAACGTTTTCATAGGTCGTTGTGTTTCTTGTAAGGATACAATCTGTGGTTCTTTCCTTTGTCGAATCAAATTCGCTACAGCTGGTGTATTAATTAAAATATCTCGAACGGGAATAAACCTGTCCTCTATAACAACTAGGCGTTGACATATAACGGCTCGTAATATCTGTGAAAGTTGTGTTCGCACTTCCTCTTGCTGATGAGCAGGAAACATGGATATCATACGGTTAATCGACATAGTTGCGCGCTGTGTATGCAAGGTAGCAAAAACAAGATGCCCTGTTTCAGCCGCATGCAGCGCAGCTTCTAAAGTTTCCTTATCACGTACTTCTCCAATTAAAATCACATCTGGATCTTCTCGCAGTGCGTCCCGTATGCCATCCGCCATATGATGAAAGTGACTATGTAATTCACGCTGATGGATAAGAGACCGCTTGTGTTCTAAGACATATTCAATGGGATCCTCTAAAGTGATAATATGACGGTGCATAGTCTCGTTAATATGCATTAAACAAGATGTCAACGTATAGGATTTACCCGAGCCAGTAGCTCCTGCAATAATTACCAATCCTTCTTTAAAGGATGTAATCTTACGCAATAAATTACCTTCTTCTGATGTATCTAACCCAGCAGTTGGTGGATATAAAATTCGCAAAGTACCTCCCCAACCACATCTCCATCGAAATAGGTGAACGCGAATTCGATACCCTTCAAAGGTCATCGCCCCATCATAAGACATCATAGTATCTATAGGTTCCTCAGTTTGCTCACAGATAAACTCATCAATATCTTCCTCTGTCACCGTATAATCCGTAGCACGTACATCCATACCTAATCTCCAATAAATAGAGCCCTGTTGTATATGGATATCTGTGGCGCCTAATTGAATTGCATGTTCTATCATTAGATTCCATTTCACAATAATACCCCCACTCGACGCACTTCTTCCGTGGTTGTAACCCCTGCAGTGACAGCTTGAGATGCAGCGTCTTCTAAGGTACATACTACATGGTCCTCTATATGGTTCCACTCATGATTGTCCTTAGGGATAGACAATAGTTCAAATAACCCACATCTCCCTCGATACGTTCCATCATGATACGTTCGAACTAAACGTTGAGAAATCGCTCCTATCAGAGTAGCTCGGATGATGTATTCTTCTACACCCATATCCACTAATCGTTCTATCACACCAGTAGCCCTATTGGTATGAATCGTAGACAGCACACGATGCCCTGTCAATGCAGCTTGTACGGCTAATTCTGCTGTTTCACGATCTCGAATTTCTCCTACTACAATCGTATCGGGATCGTGTCTTAAAATAGATTTAAGCCCTTTACTAAACGTCATTCCTATTCCTGGATTGACTCCTATTTGTACTGCTTTCGGTACAATCCTTTCAACTGGGTGCTCTAGAGTAATAACTTGCTCTTCATCTCCATTTAATTCTTGTAAAAGAGCATATAAAGTAGAACTTTTACCAGATCCTGTTGGACCACAGACTAATAATAGACCATGTGGCCTTGCTAATAATTGATACACTTCCTGTCTAACAGCATCAGGCATACCTAGTTCCTCTAGAGAACGGATCTGTTCATCATGCCAAAATAGCCTGCATACTAAACTCTCACCATATACACCAGGTAGCGATGACATCCGTATTGTCCCAGATTTACCATCTTGATTCCATACATACCGCCCATCTTGTGGCAATCGTTTCTCGCTAATATCTAAGGAACTTAATAATTTCAAGCGATTAATGACTTGCTCGCCTTCTGGCATGGGAATAGTATCTATGTGTTGTAATCTGCCATCAATACGAAATCTAACTTGTACACCTGTTTCTAATGTATCAAAATGCATATCACTAGCTCCACTTTCATAGGCCCTTTGAAAAAAATGATCTAGTTCAATTTCCACATGGTACATTCCATCACCTCCTTTACTCGTATAGTTACAATTCTTCTTATGCCATAAATACCCTTGCAAACACTCTTAACAGTCACTATTTCCTGACAATCAGCATTGACTCGTAGTCCATGATATAAGTAAATTTGCTTAACATAATGACAATCTTCGTAATTGAATACAAAGAAAAAAGCAGTCATAAGAATTAATCTTATGACTGCTAATACAGCACTATGTAGTTGTAATTATAGATTGGTATCCACTTATTTTGTATCAGTAAGCACAATGCGATCTGCCTCTGTCAATGTAGGTGGATGTGTATAATTATGGTATAGCATAGCCCCTGTAATGGTCAGTACAATACAGGCAATGCCCCCAACCAACAGAAACTTTTTGCCATCAATATGTCTACGGTAGATACCTATACCTACCAATCCTAAAGCACCAATAAAGAGTATAGCTCCTAAGTATTGAACTAATTTTATATTTTTATCATGGTGGATGAGGAAATCAGCTTGAATTTGAATTTCTTCTCCATCGATAAAGTTATCCAGTAAATTCCATCGTAGCGTCCTATTCTGATTTGAAACATCGGTAGAATTTGTACGAAGCGTAGGTTCTGGCAAGTTTAAAGTATAATTAGATTCTGCTGATTCTAAAATTTTTTTTGCCATAGCTTTTGATTCAAAGTCAGTATTCTTATTATCTTTTTTGTTAGCATCTTCCGGTAAAATCAAATCAAAGCTGTATGTATCATAGAAAAAACCTTTTCTGTATTTTACACCTTTTCCATCTTCCGTTGGATTAAATAACTTAATTCCCGAACCGACCAAAGATTGAATATTAGGATACTCTTTATCAGCTGTAAACCCATTCTCTGTGTTTGTGATTGTAAAGCCACGCTTAGAAAAGTCAGCCCGTTGTTCATCAAATGACTTTCCTTTTTCTCTTACCAATGCAGCAACTGATGGATCCATCCCCATCTCAACATGTTGATGTACAGCTCCATCTTGCCGTATTGTTGTTCCAATCTCTGCAGTAAAACATCCGGATACCAATAATAAACAGGCTCCCAAAGCCATTGTACTCATCGCTTTTATAAGCTTCATACTCATGTCCCCTTATTTAGTCATGTCTCCTTATTATAGTCCACGAGCAGATTTAAATTCATCTAGTTTAGAGTAGAACAAGTCATACATTTTACCACCCTCAGCATAGCGATATTGGTAACCACGTAAACCATCAAACATGGCATTCATGCGTTCTTTTTGAAGATTATTCATGTCTTGAATTGCAGAACGGCTCGTTGGATCAAGTCTATTCATAGTTTCACTATCAATAGTCACTTGTTGTACTTTGCTAGATCGGAAAGATTGTGTTGCCATACCCGATGTAATCGAACCACCATTGATATCGTCCGCCATGGATTTTAAAACGGATTCAAATTCCATTAATCGATTAACAGCAGCTTGTTGTGCTTCTTTAGTCATCTGAGCTTGCAATTTTTGTGCTTCTGCCGCTTTAGCCTTTTCTTTTTCAGCTTCTTTTGCCTTCGTATCTTCAGTTGTCACTTCTGGGGCTTTAGTAACTACTGGTTTACTATCATTCGATGTAAAATACCATCCTACGATACCTAAAATAACAACAGCAAAGGCAATTACAATCCACTTCAAAGTTTTATAAAAATCATCTTTCCCTTGATTTCCATTGGAATAGGCAACCTGTTGTTGCCCCATATGTTGCTGCTGATTCGGTTGTGCAGATACTGGTTGCACACCAACAGGAGCCCCTGCCTGTCCGCCAATTGGCGTTCCGCAATGGCGGCAGAACTTAGTCATCCCTTCAATGCTTTCACCACATTTACTACAAATGTCATTAAATGTACTTCCACAAGAATTACAGAACTTTGAACCCTCTTCATTTGATGTTTGGCAATTAGTACAGACTTTCATAGGTCCCCCTTATTATTTACTAAAAATACTACAAAAAACTATAAAACCACAAGAGTATTATACATACTAGTTATTCAAATACCTAAAATATACTGTCATCAACATAAGTTGCTATATTTCTAAAATGATATATTTCCGCTCCTCGAAGTTGATAGGGATCACTTAACGTAATTAGCACATAGGCATTTTCTTTATTTCCATCATGATTTTGAAAGATAATCCCACCATCATGATATACGCCTCCTAATTCACCTGTTTTATGAGCAATCGATCGATTGGGTAGGGCTTCATTAAATGTCTCTGTATCCGTTTGACCTAATAAATAGGTCAACATCTTTTCTCTAGATGCACCTGACATGTTCTTTCCATCTAACAGATTCATAAACCAAGTTCCTAAATCTTTGGCAGATGTATAGTTTTCTCGCCCTTCTTCGATGGCAGTCAAGTCCATCATATTTCGCTGTAATTTTGTATCTGCATATCCATGCTTAACAATATACGTATTGATATTTTCCATTCCCAGTCGGTGGATTAATATATTCGTGGCTGTATTATCACTTACTGTAATCATTAACTTTGCTAATTCATCTATGGTCAAAGCCGTTCCTACAGAATAGCCAGATAATATTCCCGCTCCACCAACTTGATCTGAACGTTGCAATAAAATTGTCTCGTCTAAGGAAATACGTCCGGCCTCTACTTCTTCAAACAAGTAGCCTAAAATATACACTTTAATCATACTTGCTGCACGCATAGGCTTAGATTGCTTTACCACCGACTCACCATGATAACCAATATATACGGATTCATACGGAGCCAATTGTATTGAGTCACTAATCTGTGATAACTTTTGTCTAGCCTTCTGCTTGTTCTCTACAGCATCTCCATATGTGTGAACATCATTCTGATCAGAAGAAGATATCTCACTTTTGGACATAATATTCTCTTGAGATGTCTGACTAGTTGATGCTACTCCACATCCCACAGAAAGGCATGTCAATGATATGGAGAAAAGAAGTCCCATTGCTAATTTGTAGTTCTTCTTTTTCATAGTCTCTCCTTTTTGTTTATACTACGATGCTGATACAACTAGTATATCTTTTAAATATAATTAAAATTTTGAGTACAATTCGAGCCAAATGAACATCCATTGAACAAATACTACTAATCCCATAGTTGTCATTAAAGAATGTATGACACTTTGTACTGTATATACCACACCTAGTTCCATAGAAATTTCTGGTTCTTCATGTACGCTTGTATATGGAACATAGCGCCCAAATTGATTAAATTCTTTATCATCTTTTGTAGTAGATAATACAAAAATTCTCCAAGTCATTAATACAAATGTTAGAATACTTCCCCAAAGATGGAACTTAGGAATCAATACTAATACTAGAGGCCATAATACCCAAATGCCGTTTTTATTAATATCATGAGCACGGCGCACTAAATTCGTTAGATTGCCAATACCAATGACAATGCTCAAGAATAAAGACAAATATGCTAAAATACCAGGTTCTATGGCTTTACCAAATGATGCAAACCCAAATAGTAAATCACTAAGGTCACGAATCTTTATGCCTTTAACAGTAAGCGCTATTTCAGCATACAATAGTAAGCCACAGACACTAATCACAATAAAATATAAGAGTGATAGTCCTATCATAGTTCTGAAGAACTCTGTTCGACTTGATCGATTCCCTACATCAAATAATCTAGACGTAGCTGCCGTAAATCCTAACTGAAGATATTCTTTTAGTAACCCCACACCTTGTTTCCACACAGATGCAACATCTTGTACACCTCTACCGCCACCAAACACAAAGTCGAGCACTTGTTGCTTATCTACAGCATCTACTTGGTTCTTCATCTCTTGAGTCATCTGATGGATGCTATTAGGTTGTCCCATCTGATCTTGATGTGCTCGTTTTTCAGTTTCCACACTTTCTGGCCCATTTAATCTTGTTCCACAGGAGCCACAAAACACACTATTATCAGGTTGTTTTGCGCCGCAATTCATACAAAACATAGTTTTCTCCTTATTGTAATGACTTATTATAATACTTACCTATAGCATACCATATTTCTAATGCATATAAAATGGGGCTGTAACAAAATGTACTTTTTTACATTTTAGTTACAGCCCTTTTTACATGCAGAAACTACCAAGGTTCTTGAGATAGTACTATCACAAGATATCTTGGTAGTTTTTCCATTTTAGACGCACTTAGGAGCTGTAACAAAATAGCTTCAAGTTTATAATTTATAGATATAATTATCGTTTTTTGTGTTTTTTAGATTTAGAATCTGCTTCTATTTTTAGCAATTCTTTTTTCATCTCATCATGAATGAACTTAGAATATTCTTTTACACCAGTATCATTTGGATGAATACCATCATCACCCAACCAATCTCGATGCTTGGCTGCTATACTAGCCCAATCAATGATATGAATATTAGGATGTTCCTCTGCTAATTGCTTCAGGTACTCATTATTTTCATCAATCCATTGGACTCCCGGTGCATAGTTATTAACCCAGAAGATTTGACGTTCTGAACCAAGGTAGTCTACAAATGCCTTAGTTTTATCTTCATAGTATCCCGTAATTGGACCGTTGGTACCAAGACCAACTAATACTACATCACCTAGTAGATTTTGTGCATCAAATTGCTTTGCTACATCTAATCCGGCCCCTATATAGCGAGATACTTTTGCATCGATTTGTATCCCTGCAAAATCTTTTCGCATCGCGTGAGAAGAACCAAGCATAACAGAGTCACCAATAGCCGCCATGTGAATCATGCCTTTAGGATCATCTACAGATGTCAAATCAACTTCCTTAGCATTTTCTGCCGCTTGTGATGCAGCATTTCTAGTCAATCGCATTTGTAAATCATTCACATCTTGTTGCTTCTCTGAAGGTACTGTGGCCAATGCATAGATACCTAGTAATACACAAAGAGCCGCTACTACGGAAACAACTTTTATGAAATAAGATCGTAATATAGCGACATAATCCCGCAATGTTGTCTGACGAAAACACCAGTTTGTAACAGCCTCACTCCATACGGACACTAAAATGATAGTAAGTACTAACACAATATAATATCCTATAGATGACTCAAAATAGTCTATAATTCCATTCTGTTCAAATAAATAGATAATTGGATACTGCCACAAAAACAATCCATAACTATGCTTTCCTAACCATTTCAAGATAGGCACATCTACTAATGTCCCTAACGGAGTACTTGGTCTTTCAACAAGCCACACCATGAAAGCAAATAGAACTGTAAATGCCGTCATCCACAGAGTGTAAGTAAGAGGGCTTTGTCCATCTAAATAGAAATAACCAATACCTGTTGCTATCGTCGCTAAGGTCAACCAAATAGCACCCATCACATTGCCTTGTGCCGTAGATTTTCGATATTTCTTTTTCTCACTACGATGTAATCCTAATGCTGCCCCTAACAGTAAGGCAAACACTCGTGTATCTGTACCATAGTAGAAGCGAGAAACATCCATCCCTTCACTATAGGTAAGAGGCATAATCATAGATGTACCGACCGTCAATAAGCCAATCCAAACAAGGCCTAATTTATAACCCCATTGTTTCGTCAATATTCGGTACGTCCAAAATAGAAACGGCCAGACCACAATATATTGCAATTCCACTCCCATAAACCACATATGAGTAAAAGGAGATGTATTGACAAGTCGAGTAAAGTAATCTGCATTTTGAGCAATTTGCCACCAGTTATTGTACCCTAAAAAGATAGATATAATTTCAGGTCGAATCCCCGCTAATGTCTCAGGAACTATAGCATAACAGAGACCAAGGATAACTGTCACCATTAAAATTAACGGGATAAACAATCGCTGTGCTCTCCGCACAAAATATCGACCCACACTATAGGTATGTTGTTTCCACTGTAGATTCGTTGTGAAAGCCAATAGATACCCCGATAAAAGGAAGAAAAGAGATACCCCTAAAAATCCACCACTACCGGCTGTGGGGAACAAATGATACAATGTAACACCTAAAATGGCAATTCCTTTGAGACCATCAATCCCCCTCACAAATTTCTCTGATTTTGCCCCGTTATTACGTTTTTTTACACCTGAAATGGCTCCTTGATGAGGTTCTTCTAACTCTGGTGACATGACATTTCTCCCTTTCCTCGCATGGCGACAAGACTATAAAACTACTTTCGTTGATATATAATCTACATTATAGCATAGAGAAGAGATCATGCGTAGAGTGATTTTATAATGGAATATGAAAATATTTAAACTCTACCGTTCATCTTACAAACGATCATAAAATTCTTGAAGGAATCGACTACGACCAAAGAACTTTTCACCTGTCAAAATATAATAGGCTGCTTCTGCTGGCTGTATAGATCCTCTAGTCGCCGCTTCCATATCATCTGGTCTTATCTGTCTTGTGTTACCATTATCATCGAATGCATATAAGCGTTTATTAACAAGATCATATAAGAACTTTCTCGTTGTATATCCATACATGCTAGGGCTACTTGTATCAGCACCACTTACAAAAAATGTATTTACTGCTATAATCATTTTACTAGAAGTTTGTTCTACTATGACAGCAGATGTTCTATCCATGTATTGTCCCATCCCCATGCGTGAATACATTTGTGGGAAATTCGTATTATAATCAAAATATGCAAGTGTACCATTTCCTATATACGTCGTAGGTGCTACTTTTGCCTGTCCTGTCACCATCATTCCCATTGCTAATACGCCTGCTAGCGCTATCTTTTTTAACATAGTTTTATCCTTTCTTACATGGATTTATATCCTTTTTAGATATAAACACGATAACCACCATCGCTCGTAAAGAATCATCTTCATTCGCATTCGATTACATAGGGTCAATATGAATCAATACATATCCTTTTCGCTTTGTATCATAATGAATACATAAATCATATCCACACTCTATATTCTCTTCATGTAAATAATTTCGTAATTCATCAATGTCTCGCTGAACAGATCGTTCATTAATACAAAACTCCTCTGATAACTCATGCTTATTCAGTGTTTCACCTTGTAATAGTCGCCGATGCATAATCAATATACGCTGTACTTTTCCTTTTTTACCCTCTTTTCGCATAGACCTTACCGCTCTATCGTGGCAATAATTTTTACTATGCGACCACAACCGGCCTCACGAGCTTTCACCTTATTGGCTGCCTCGCTTCTAGAGCTGGCACTTTCATACGCTGTATGTACGGTTGTGCTATTAGGATAGTGAAATTTTACCATATATCGTTTCATTATATCCCCTCTCTCTCATATATAACAATAACTCGTATACTATAAAACCAGTATACATATACTTAAATTATAAGAAACAATATCAACTATGGTCAACACCTTTTTCTACTTTCTACAAACATTTGCCATCTTAACAGCAAATACTGTAAAAGAATGCTATAATAATGACAGCATTCAGACTATGATTATTAACGATACTATAAAAGGAGTTCTTATGATTCGTATTGCTTTTGGTCAAATCCAAGTACAACCGGGGCAACCGCAAATTAACTATCAATCGATGTTACAGGCTATCGCTTATGCTAAAGCAGTCAATACCGATATTCTGATCTTTCCCGAGTTATGTATCAGTGGCTATCTTGTAGGAGATCTATGGGATCAAATTTCTTTTGTAAAAGATTGTCTCTACTATGGTGAGGAACTAGTGAAAGCAACAAAAGATTCTAACCTCTCCATTGTATTTGGTAATGTAGCTATAGATCATCAGTTACAAAATCAAGATGGAAGTCTCCGAAAATATAATGCACTATATGTAGCTTCTCAGGGGAAATTATTACATAACGAATCTCAACCATATCCATTTACGATTAAAACATTATTACCATCTTATCGCTACTTTAACGAACCACGGTATTTTACTAGTGCCACAACAGTATCTGAAGAAAAGCAAATTCCGCTTACTGTTGTTAATCAACCTGTCACTATCCCTACTCGTCACGGTACTTTCATAATTGCGCCTATGATCTGTGAAGATAGTTGGGATACTCATTACAATCATTGCCCTACTGCTACTATGATGAGTGCTAGCAAAGAGCAAGGCATCCCTGTAAACCTAATTGTAAACTGTTCGGCTTCTCCTTTTAGCATGCAAAAACAAGAGCAACGGCATCAGCTGTTTAGTCAACAAGCTGCTAAGTATCATACACCTATTGCGTATGTAAATGCTGTGGGCATCCAAAATAATGGAAAGAATATTTGTCTCTTCGATGGGTGTTCTACCTTATATGATGCACAAGGATCTATTGTTGAAGATACACCAGCCTTTGAAGACACTGTGCGCCCTGTGTTATTAAAAGATACACTATGGAGTCCAGCTGAAGATACAAAGGAATCAACTTCTGTTCCGTTAGAAACAGCATCTGAGGGGCATCATTTTTCTCAAAGCCATTACATTCCTAATCTATACAAAGCACTACACTATGGTATTCGTCAATTTTTAAAACAAACTGGGATTCAGCGTATTGTCATTGGTGCTTCCGGTGGTATTGACTCTGCTGTCAATGCAGCGTTATATAGCACAGTCATTCCTCCTGACCACCTCTACTTAGTCAACATGCCAAGTCGCTACAACTCAGATATGACAAAAGACTTAGCCTATCAATTGGCAAAGAATATTGGTTGTCATTACGGTGTTACTCCTATCGAAGATGGTGTTACAGCTACCATACAACAATTAGAGAGTACACCATTTGATTTACTTAGTGATACTACTATTCACACCCCAGATGAAGCACCTAGTACCATAGTCACTAACAGATCTACACTTACTCTTAGCACCTTAGGTAAAGAAAATATCCAAGCCCGTGATCGTTCTTCTCGTATCCTAGCTGGCATTGCTTCTGCTGTGAATGGGGCTTTTACATGCAATGGAAATAAAACAGAATTTACCATTGGCTATGCAACAATGTATGGTGATTTGGCTGGATTCCTGGCTGCTACTGGGGATTTGTGGAAACAAGATGTATATGCGTTAGCACAATACATGAACGAAGAAATTTTCAAACGAGAAGTAATTCCCCAAGGTTCTATCGAGGTCGTACCAAGTGCAGAACTCTCTTCCGCACAAGACATTACACAAGGCATGGGAGACCCACTGCAATACGAATACCATGATAGATTGTTCCGTTCCTTTGTGGAAGGTATTCCTGTGGATAGAAACGATGTCTCTTCCAATCGTACTCGACTAACACCAGAGGAAATTTTGCATGCTTATGCATTGGGTACACTAGATGTAATGCTAGATTTACCAAAATCGATTCGCCACTATTTTCCTAACGCAAGCTCTTTCATAGCAGACTTAGAGTGCTGGTGGAAATCTTATAATGGCCTAGCTGTAGCTAAACGAATTCAAGCTCCCCCTATCTTACTTGTAAGTGAACGAGGCTTTGGAAATGATCTCTGTGAAAGCCAAATAAAAGTCTACTTCTCACGACAATATGAGGAACTAAAACATAAACTAGAAGCTATTAAAAATGATATTATGACAAAGAACTATGCCCTGGACATGACACTACCTCCTGCCGTTAAATCAAATATTCATAAACCATTTACACCAGAGGAGATTTCCATATTATGGCAGCACACAGATGATATCCTTGTACGTATCGTATTAATTTATATCTATACTGGAATGAGACCTGTTGAGCTCTACCAGGTGAAACTAGAAAATGTAAATCTAAAGGAGCAATATGTAATTGGTGGTTCAAAAACAGCTGCTGGTAAAGATCGTATGATTCCTTTAGCTGATTGTATTATGCCCTTTATAAAAGAGATTTACAGTAAATCACATTTCTCACGTTCAGAAACATTACTTCCCCCTAAATTAATCCCTACACGTTTATCAAGACCTATAGAGCATTTATGTGAATCCTTAGGATTATCTAAGCATAAACCACATGACACACGTCTAACGTTCATCACCCTGGCACGCAATGCCGGTATGGATATCTATATTCTAAAATCCATTGTAGGTCATACACATACCGGAGATGTAACCAGTGACGTATATATCCATAAGACAAGAAAACAATTCCTAGATGCCGTCAATACATTACCTGTAACATTTACTGGGGAAATGATGAGTATGTCAAAATAAACATTTTTAAAATATATAAATTTATAAGGAGATTATTATGAAAATTACCTCTCTAACTATTAATGATTTTAGATGTTTCAAAGATGCTAAATTTAATATTGGTCAAAATATTACTATTTTTTCTGGCACAAATGCCGTAGGTAAATCTACAATTCTTGGCTTATTAGGAAACTCTTGTGAATTAAAATCAAATAAAGGTCGTCCAATATTACAATCTGCTTTTAGATGTGAATGGAGTGATTTATTTAAAATGTCTCCTACATTTGATACTAGCAAGTCAAATATTGCAAGTATTTCATACGATAGCGAACCTGACTTAAAGTACAGAATAACATGGCAAGAAAATAACACCAGAGGACGGCTTATCCCCTTGACTATAACAGCAGATGGTAAACGGTCAAATGCAAAGCAGTCACATCCTTCCCTATATTTAGGATTATCACGTTTATTTCCTTTAGGAGAAGCTTTAATATCATCTGACAAAAATCCAATGACTATTAATAATATTCCTGATTCATTTCTTACAAATTATCAGAAAATTCTCTCTATCAATGAGAATATTCAGTCAGTTAATCGTGTTTACCTTGATGGGAATAATAAATCACCTATAGGCATTAATACTGATAAATATGATTACCTTACTAATTCTGCTGGGCAAGATAATCTAGCACAAATTCTTTTAGCAGTCGAATCATTTAGAAAGTTACAAATGGACTTTCCTGATGACTATAATGGTGGGCTACTATTAATTGATGAACTTGATGCTGCATTGCACCCATCTGCACAAAATAGATTATTTGATTATTTATATACATCTTCTAAAAAATTAGATTTACAAATAGTTTTTACAACTCATAGCATTTCTCTATTAGATTATGCACGTTTAATAGCTGAACCACAACAGCATTCAAACGATGATATTAAGCCGATAGAAATATATTTTTTGAGTCGTGCCAACAACGAACCTACTCCAACAATAATATCTTCACCTGGTCCATTATTATATAAAAATCTCCTTCAAGAAACATCAAATAGAATAAACCAGAAAATAAAAATTATTACTGAAGATGCAGAAGCAAGATGGGTCCTTAACCACCTATTACCAGAATCTATTTTACATAAAATTAATTTACTTGATACAACAGTTGGTTGTAATGAAGTATTGTCTCTAAGTAAGTGTGATCCAACTTACTTTGGCACTAGAATTATAGTCCTTGATGGAGATATAAAAACTAAAAGAAAAAACATGAATGATATTGCCGCTCAAAATGCATCTGGACATCATATTTATATTTTACCTTCAACTAAACCTATTGAAGTAAGTCTACTTGATTTTCTTACTTCCAACTCCAGTAATGCTAAGGATTATTTAAATCAATACACTTGCCTTGAAAATGGACTTACTTATAATTATTTTAAGAATACAGATTTATCACAATTCAAAAAAAATGGAAATAAACGAGAAAAGTTAAAAGCATGGTTTAAATATCATAAATCACAATTTGATGATACCAGTTTATTTAGCTATTGGATTAAAGAATATGAACAAGAAGGAAATGATTTAATTGAGGCTATCAAAAACGCAGTGGATTCAATTTCTAAAAAACTATATATTCCTGAATAAATTTTTATGTCCAAACATCATTTTCTGTTTTATAATAAGATAAAAGGAGGTGTATCAAATGCCAAGAACAAAATCAATACTAAGATATCCAGGTGGTAAAACACAACTGGCAAAATTTACAAATCATCTTATAAAAATTAATAAAATTCAATCCCCTATATATTGTGAACCATTTTCTGGAGGTTCTGGCATATCTATGGAACTCTTACTAGCTAATCAAGTAAATAGTATCATTCTTAATGATTTAGATCCCTCCATATTCTCTATTTGGTATTCCATACTATATGATACTGATAGATTAATTTACACGATTGAAAATACACCTATTACTATAGACGAATGGTACCACCAAAAAGAAATATATTTAACATTACGAGATATCTCAGATTACAACTTTTCCCTAGCATTTGCTACCTTATTTCTGAATCGTACAAATCGTGGTGGTATAATTACTGGTGGTCCTATAGGTGGATACAAACAATCGTCAATATACTCTATTGATTGCAGATTTAACAAACAAAATCTAATAAAA
Organism: Veillonella sp. CHU740; assembly: GCF_003992055.1. Lineage (GTDB taxonomy): Bacteria > Bacillota > Negativicutes > Veillonellales > Veillonellaceae > F0422. The sequence continues at coordinate 119,729 of NZ_RQVD01000003.1, read as the reverse complement.
AAAATTAAGGATATTTCTAAACAAAAAAATAGAATAGAACTTTATATGTTAGATGCAAAGAGATTAATTTCAGAGATATTGCTTACTAAAGATCCTAATCAATTATTTATATTTTTCGATCCTCCTTACTATCACCAAGGACAAACGCTTTATAAAAACTCACTTACTCATACTGACCATATGGAGTTATCAAATTCTATTAGATTAATGAATCAATACAAGTGGATTACTACTTATGATGATTGTTCAGAAATTCAAGATATATATTCTGACTATAATTTATACACATATCAACTACGTTATTCTATTAATAAAGTTCGTAATGCTAACGAATACATATTTAGTAGTCCTATCACTCAAATAGAATCTTTTGACAAAGTAATATTGAAATAAAAAAGAGCACAGCCTTTATAGCTGTGCTCATTTCATTAATGCTTATTGATAATATTTTTGAAAGTTTGCTTATCAATATAGAAATAAATACCTCTAAAATTCTTTATATCACAAATAACCTAATTACCAGGAATCGTTAAAATAAATCCTAATAATTAGATATGTAAATTTAGACATTTTTTATATTTATTCTACTCTCTGTAATATCATTCATATGAAAAGGTTGTGCAACTGTTTTATTTTTTGCCATTTTTAAGGCATAATTGATAAAAGTAGCACTCTAAAAACCTTTATAGAGCGCTACTTTATCACTCTTCTAACTACTCAATATTAAGAATTGAATTGTGATACACATCTTGTACGTCGTCTAAGTCTTCCAACATATCTAGTACACGTTGCATATTCACTGCATCATCACCGGTCAATTCCATATTAGAATCTGGAACCATTGTAATTTGTGCCATGTCTGTAGCGATAGCTGCCTCAGCTAAGGCAGCTTCTACCGTATCGTAATCATCTGGTAATGTATAAATAACGAATACATCGTCTTCTACTTTGATGTCTTCCGCACCAGCATCAAGAGCCAATAAAGTCAATGTTTCTTCATCATTGCCTTCTTGCGGAATAACAAATACACCTTTGCGTTTGAACATCCAGTTAACGGAGCCACTTTCACCTAGGTTACCACCACGTTTGGAGAAGGCATGACGCACATCAGCAGCTGCACGGTTACGGTTATCTGTCATCACTTCTACAAGGATGGCAGCACCGCCTGGGCCGTATCCTTCATAAGTAATTTCTTCGTAGTTATTCGCATCACCAGCACCGGCACCTTTATCGATGGCACGTTGGATATTATCTTTCGGAATATTATTTTCACGAGCTTTTTGTAACGCTAATTTCAAGCGCATATTGCCTGTTGGATCTGTACCACCAGCTTTCACAGCCACTGTGATTTCACGGCTAATTTTTGTGGTAATTTTTGCTTTTAACGCATCATTTTTACCTTTTCTATGTTTAATATTTGACCATTTAGAATGTCCTGACATTGTGTCCTCCTATTTATTCCACCACGCTTCGCCTCGTAAGCGGTCTAATATAATTGATACGGCACTACGAACTGAAAGGTGATTGTACTCTCCATGTCCATAGATGGGTTCTAAGATATAATCGAAATCTTCCATTGTTTCCTTCGTCATACCATACCCCGTTCCAAATAATACTACCACAGGACGGCTCTCACTTTCAAGTGATTTACGAAGCGATGCATAAGTGATGGTATTATCGTAGGTCCTTGCATCAGTGGTGCACACAATCGGAGCCTGTCCTTCTAGCTCCGTCACCATATCGATAGCTTGTCGAATGGAATTGACTAGCTCCACATGTTTGAAAGCATCTTTTCGATCTGGATTATAAGTACTACCAAACCCTGTCTTCCAATGACTCATCACCGTCTCTGCTAATTCTCGTTGGCTCGGCACATTATGAATAATAAAATATCGTTCTACATCATATGTCGTAGCAGCTCTGGCAATATCATGAATATCATAATTCGTGATAGCCGTTGTAATCACTTCACCATGTTTATTCATAATGGGATAATGAACGAGGCCGATATATAAATTCGCCATTTATTTCCTCTTTTCTATTGTAAAAGTAGATCTTCTTAAGACTTTCTCTACAACTCGTTTTTCATCCTCAGATATACCCCTATCTAACAATCGTTGCAAAGCCTTAGCTTCTTCTGTTGTTAACTCACGATGTAACAAATCCGATCGCAGCATTGCTGTTCGTTTCAACGATTCTTCTAGCCGCCATTGCTCAATATGTTTATGATGACCGCTAAGCAGAACATCTGGCACCTTCATACCCCTATATTCTTGAGGCTTCGTATATTGTGGACATTCAAGTACAGGATGATAAAAGGAGTCTTCTATAGCACCTGATGTCGCTCCCAAGACGCCAGGAATCATACGAGCCACTGCATCAGCTACCACCATGGCCGGTAATTCACCGCCAGTTAACACATAGTCACCAATGGATATAGTTTCATCCACTAAGTGTTCCTCCACGCGGAAATCTACACCTTCATAATGTCCGCACACAATAACAAGCTGATCATAGGTAGCTAATTCCCTTGCTTTTTCTTGGGTAAAAGTTGTCCCTGTAGGACCCATAAACACAACATGGCGTTTGTGATTCGCCTTTGTATTACGATGTTCTTCTATAGGCATCTGCAATACATGTTCCACAGCTTCAAAAAGAGGAGGTGCTTTCATAAGCATACCAGCGCCACCGCCATAAGGAGTATCGTCCACTTGCCCATGCTTGTTATGAGAAAACTCCCTTGGATTTGTCACTTTCATATCCAATCGATTCGCCTGTAAGGCACGTTTGATGATGGAATGTGTAAAAAAGGCATCAAAAAACTCTGGGAACAAAGATATAATATCTATTTTCATAGGCTATACACCTCCTTTCACTAACTTGCCAACTACCTATACATTCACAATACTATTTGTCACTGTCATATGAGACAACAATCGATCTTCTTCATCGAAGATATTAATTATCCACACATGATTGCGACCACCTTTGTGCAATAATTGACCACGCGCTACTACATAGCCCTCGCATCGTTTTGGTTTCACATGATTTGCTGTTATAGATTGACCTACCGCTATACGCTGTTTGGTAGATTCTGAGCCTATACCACATTCACTAGAGGGCTTAGTTTCTTGTGCCAATATAGCATTTGATGCCATCCCTGCCAATGCTTCTCCATAAGCCAAATACACACCACCATTAACGAATCCAAAGGGTTGTGCATGAAATGATGAAAGTCTCATAGTACTTTGAAAGGCTTGCCCAGCACAGTGGAATGTCCCTATCTGTAATTGTTCTAATAAAGAGGTCTCCTTCATACTATGCCCTTTCTACTTTGTTAATCAACTCTTGTCGCAATATTTTTCCCATGCCATTTTTCGGCAATGTATCATAATATACAATTCGCTTCGGTACTTTATACTTCGCTAAACGATTCAGTAAATAGTCTACTATATCTTTTTCTGTGTGAGTCGTCACCACACAAAGAACAGGCACTTGTCCCCACTTAGGATCTGATACAGGAATAACTGCACATTCCAAAATACCGTCCATTCCATATAAGACATCCTCGACTTCCTTAGGGTAAATATTCTCGCCACCAGAAATGATGATGTCCTTTCTGCGGTTCAAAAGATATAAAAATCCATCTTCATCTACGTAGCCAATGTCATCTGTATTAAAAGCTCCTTTAATGGATTCTTTATTAAGGTATCCTTTCATCAGCATCGGTGATGAAATCCACACTTCACCTACCCCTTCTTCATCAGGGTTTCGAATTTCAATGGTAACACCCTCTAAAGGATATCCCACAGAGGCTAATTTATGAGGATAATTCTGAACATTAAATGTCGTACTTTGTGCAAACGTTTCCGACATACCGTACGTTTTATAGACTGGTAAGTTTCGTCGTACGCATTCTTGTAACAGTGGCATCGGAATAAACTCGCCACCTAATAAGATAGCCCGTAAAGTTGGTGCTTGTATTCGTTCTACTATACGTTGTAGTACCGTAGGTACCAACGATACTATGGTAACCTCTTCTGTTTTTAATGCATCTAATACAACTTGCTCCGAGAACTTTTCACGAATTGTCGCTCTTGTGCCATTATACAAGGTACGCAAAATAATAGATAAACCACTGACATGGAACATAGGGAGTACTACAAGCCAATTGTCCTCTTCCTCCACACCGAGCACTTTTGCAGAAGCTTTCACATGGGCCTCAATCTGCGACCACCGCACAGGTACCGATTTGAATTTGCCCGTTGTAGCACTAGTATTAATAATGCAAAATACTGTTTCATCACATGGGTTCCAGTTTAGATTGCTCTCACAATCTGTAGAATCTTCAACATCGCCGTCAATGTGCATAGGAGAAATAGCCTTGAAATCAGTATCTATGCATGTAGAAAAGCACAAATACTGTCGGTCTACTTGACTATGGCTATACTCATAAGTAGAAACGTCTATAATCTCTATGTCATAGGTTCCCTTTTGCGTTCGCAACACCTGTGCCATTTTTTCTGACATCAATAAGGTGCTTACGCCTGTACTTATCATTTGCTCAGATACTTCTCGTTCGGTCAGATTCGTATTCAGCAATACTGTTTCGATACCCAATGCAGATAGAGCAAATACATGAATCGCCATAGATACGGAGTTTTCCGCCCATAAAGCAATACGACTCTCTCCTCGAAGATGAGGAGCGAGTCGTTTTGCTGTAGCTATTGTTAAATCCAACACATCTCCATAGGTAAGTTCGTTTAAAAAAAGCTTATCTCTATGTGTATGTGCTCGTTCATATAACCACTTCATAACCTAACCCATTAAGGGAATTTAGGGAATTGTTTGAAATCAGGTTTGCGTTTTTCTTTAAATGCATCGCGACCTTCTTTACCTTCATCAGTTGTATAGAACAATAAAGTCGCATCCCCTGCAAATTGTTGTAAACCTGCTAAACCATCTGTATCAGCATTGAAAGATGCTTTCAAGAAACGAAGTGCCATTGGAGATAATTGAAGAATTTCTTCACACCATTTCACTGTTTCAGCTTCTAATTGATCAAATGGAACTACTGTATTAACAAGCCCCATATCTAAGGCTTCTTTTGCAGAATATTGGCGGCATAAGAACCAAATTTCACGAGCTTTTTTATGGCCTACTAAACGAGCCAAGTAACCAGCACCATAACCAGCGTCAAAAGAGCCTACGCGAGGGCCTGTTTGGCCAAATTTTGCATTTTCAGATGCGATAGAAAGGTCACATACGATGTGTAACACATGACCACCACCAATAGCAAAACCATTAACCATTGCGATTACAGGTTTTGGAGTAATACGGATTAAATGTTGCAAATCCAACACATTTAAGCGAGGAATTTTGTCATCCCCAACATAACCGCCATCTCCACGAACACGTTGGTCACCACCGGAACAAAATGCTTCTTTATCTTCTCCTTGACCATGGTTAGCGCCAGTTAAAATGATAACGCCCACTTCTGCATCTTCACGAGCAATCGTAAACGCATCAATTAACTCCATCACTGTTTTAGGACGGAACGCATTACGCACTTCTGGACGATTAATCGTAATTTTTGCAATTCCATTATATGTTTCATAAATTACATCTTCGTAATTACGATCTAATACTTTCCAATCGAATTGACTCATAGTTACCTCCAATATGATTAGCTATTGTCTAAATACTCTACCCCATATTATATCAAATATAAAGTAAAATTTATAGCATATCTACATACTTGGTACCGCTCGATGCGCCATAGCTACAGCTATTTCATCTAAATGTAAGACCCCTACTCCCAAATAGATAGCCACACTTAAATGCTCTTGGCTTCGAGCAATGCCTACTTTACCCCCTACATTGAGGCCCACACATTTATTTTTCAGCTGCTCTAAGGCTTGTGCCGTAGCCCCTACCACGGCCCCTTTACTGACATGATCATCTTGAATCAAGCCTTGCCGGTCTGCAGCTACCACAGCACGTTCAATAATCTTAGGAATAATATCTGTGAAAGTTCCCCCAAAATCTACCGCACAGGAATAAATTCCTTGAGCTTCAAAGGCTTTTCGCAATGCCATCTCTTCAGCTCGACTTTCAGAAATGGCAACATGCAGTGCTGCTCGTCCTACGCCAATACTCGTTTTTTCCATACTATTTGTCTCCTATTAAGAACTTTGTATATCCCTAAGTATACCGTATATGAAGTTATGTTTCCATATTATTTTCACTAGGACATAGAATATATATTTTATGGACAAACAGTACTCCCCCTCTTATAGATAGTAATCAAACAAAATAGCTGCACAAGATATACTTCTTGCACAGCTATTCAAAAGGCATCGTAAATAACAGAATTGGATATAAAGGATAGTATCACCAAGTAACCCTGTAATACATATACGTTACTTTAGAACACATTACTATTAGCTACCTACAGCTTCAACCATAGAACGAATATACTCATATAACTTTTCTTCACCATTTGGGCCCCATTCACCAATTTGTTTCACAATGGCACTACCAACGATGGCGCCATCAGACACATGAGCCATCGCTTTTGCTTGGTCTGGCGTAGAAATACCAAAACCAACGGCTACGGGAATATTTGTATATTGACGAATTTGTTGTATAATACTTGCAATATCTGTCTTTATGTCACTGCGCATACCCGTCACACCAAGAGAAGACACGCAATACACGAATCCTTCTGCATCTGCCGCAATCTCTTTGATGCGCTGTTCAGATGTGGGGGCAATCAAAGAAATCACAGATACTCCATGCTCTTTAGCTTGTTTACCTAACTCTTGTTTTTCTTCAAATGGACAATCTGGCACAATCACCCCTTGGACGCCCACTTCTTCGCAGCGTTTCATGAAGCTTTCAACACCGTACACATAAATAGGATTCATATAGGTCATGAAAACAAGAGGTATCGTCAATGCGTCATCACCCGTACGCAAACGTTGAACCATTTCAAAAATATCATCTGTTGTGATACCCATAGATAAAGCGCGTTCACTGGCTGCTTGAATAACAGGACCTTCTGCTACAGGATCAGAAAAAGGAATACCGATTTCGATTAAACTGGCTCCAGCCTTTGCCATAGTGCGAATGTATTTTTCTGTTGTTGTAATCCCTTGGTCACCAGCAGTAATAAAAGGGATAAATGCTTTCTTTGTGAAAGCCTGCGCTATTGTTATCTTATTCATGTAAATTCACCCCTCTATATCTTGCCATAGCTGCTACGTCCTTATCACCACGACCTGATAAGCAGATGATCATACTCTCATCAGGGCTCAATGTAGGAGCCAACCGCAATGCATGAGCAATGGCATGAGCACTTTCAATGGCTGGAATAATGCCTTCTGTGCGAGATAGATACTCGAAAGCATCCACCGCTTCATCATCGGTGATAGGCACATATTCAGCACGACCACTATCGCGTAAATATGCATGTTCAGGTCCAATACCTGGATAGTCTAAGCCTGCAGAAATAGAATATACTGGTGCAATTTGTCCATAGGAGTTTTGGCAGAAATAGGATTTCATACCATGGAAAATTCCTACTGTCCCCTTTGTCATGGTCGCTGCATGTTCCTCTGTATCAACGCCTTTACCTGCCGCTTCACAACCAATCAATTGTACTCCTTCATCGGGAATAAAATGATAGAACATACCGATAGCATTACTGCCACCACCAACACAAGCTAACACTGCTGCAGGTAGCTTGCCTTCTTTTTCTAGAATTTGTTCTCTTGCTTCACGACTAATGATGGACTGAAAGTCCCGTACCATCATAGGAAATGGGTGCGCTCCCATAACAGAGCCCAATACATAATGCGTGTCTGCAATTCGATTTGTCCATTCACGCATGGCTTCAGATACAGCATCCTTCAAAGTTCCAGTACCAGAGGTAACAGGATGTACTTTTGCACCTAATAGTTCCATGCGATACACGTTAAGAGCTTGCCGTTCACAGTCTTCTTGGCCCATGAAAATTTCACATTCCATACCCATCAAAGCTGCCACTGTTGCCGTAGCCACCCCGTGTTGCCCTGCTCCCGTTTCCGCAATTACTCTCGTTTTACCCATTCGTTTTGCTAGTAACATTTGACCTAGCACATTATTTAATTTATGAGAACCCGTATGGTTTAAGTCTTCTCGTTTTAAATAAATCTTGGCGCCCCCTAAATCCTTTGTCATTTTTTCAGCAAAGTATAGCAAAGATGGCCTGCCTGTATACGACACATGTAAGTCTTCTAATTCTTTAATAAATTCAGGGTCATGTTTATACGTTTCATAGGCGTCTTCTAGTTCAATGATGGCATTCATTAGCGTTTCTGGCATGAATTGACCACCAAATTCGCCAAAATAGCCATGGCGATGTATTGTCATACTCTATCTCCTCATCTATTTGTTACTTGTTTAATTAATTGCGACATAGTGCTCATTTTTTTAGCATCTTTTTGTCCATTTGTCTCTAGACTACTACTCATATCTAGTCCATAGGGCCGTAATCTACGAATGGCGCGCGCTACATTATGTAGTCCTATACCACCGGCTAGATAGTATGGGATCTGTACACCTTCTAGCAATGACCAATCGATGGTCTTACCAGTGCCACCACGTTCTTCCTTAGAGTAGGCATCAACCACAAGTCCATCGATAGGTGCTTGTTCCCATGGCAACATATCTTCCTTACCTTGCACCTGTATGGCTTTCCATATCTCAACGGATTCTAATTGTTGTTCCTGTAATTGATTCCGTAATGTTTCAATATAGGCTATCGTTTCATCTCCATGTAATTGCACTACTGAAAGTGGCACTGCTTTAGCAATCTCTACAATAGTAGGTATCGTTTCATTTACAAACACACCTACACATGAGATGCATTTGGCACCGCTTGTAGTTTTTAAGCCATCTCGCAAATCTCTTGCAATGAATTGGGCTTGCTCTACCGTCACTTGTCGTTTACTAGGAGCAAACACAAAGCCTACGTAATCTGGTCCTGTCTCTAGTAATACAGGCACTGTGTCTAATTGAGTTATGCCACAAAATTTTACTTTCACTTCATATCTCTGTTCTGTAACAGAGTCAGCTTCCAATACTATTCTATCTGTAACTTCCGATATTGGTAAGCCTTCAACCTTACATGCTCTTTTCTTTCCTAATACATCTAGATCTAAGTCATTTTCCATAAAACTATTATGTCTAATAGGCCCGTATAGTTCGGCAAGTTTTTCCACTTTATTCGCAGATCGCATGAAGCTTTCACCCATCAGGGCAGCATGAATATCGTTATCTCGTAAACACTGAATATCTGCAGCTGTGTCTAGGCCACTTTCAGAAACGAAAATAACAGAATCATCCACTAGATTGCGTAGGCGAATGCTGTTGTTCACATCCACCGTGAAATCTTTTAAATTGCGATTATTCACTCCAATGATGCGGGCTCCTATACTCACGGCTCGCAACACTTCTGTTTCGTCGTGAGCTTCTACTAAACAGGATAGCCCCAAGCTATCTGCTAGCTCGTGAAAGCGTCGCATCGTATCATCATCCAAGATCGCAACAATCAATAATATAGCCGAGGCACCCCATAATTTTGCTTCGTAAATTTGGTATTCATCAATGATAAAATCTTTCCGAAGTACAGGAATGTGTACAGCTTCTGCAATTTCTTGTAAATACTGAGGGCTGCCTAAAAAGAAATCTGGCTCCGTCAATACGGAAATAGCAGCTGCCCCTGCCATTTCATAATCGTTAGCTATCTCTAAATAGGGAAACTCTTCTGCAATTATCCCTTTTGATGGAGACGCTTTTTTCACTTCACATATAAAATTAAAATCTAACTCTTGTAATGCCTGTTCAAAAGGAAAATCCTTCGTAATAGGCATTCTTTCTACTTGCTGTTGCAACTCTGACAAGGGTAAGTTAGCTTTTGCATCACAGACCCGTTTTTCAGTAGCTGCTACAATCTTATCTAATATCATAACTATCTCTATTTCTATCCTACTATTCTGCAATAACCTTATTATCATAGTATGTATATGCCAAAGTACTATTAGTAGCATTCATATATCTAAATGATATGGGTAGGAATTACTATATCTGCACTATTTAGTTATCAAGATACCTAAAACGCTCTAAAATCTGCTATTCCTAAATGATATCTCCCACTTGATAAATATAATGACAAACATGTCCTATTAAGCATTTTGCGAGGCTTTCACAAATCTTGATAGTGCCTCTGCACCCGCACCGGAATACAGTAATTCTGCTACTTTTTTAAACGCTTCTTCTAAAGTCGCTGCCCCATCTTTTGCCAGATAATAGGCCATACCCGCATTTAATATAACTGCTGTAGCACGTCCACTCTTATCTTTACCTTCTAGTAAAGTACGAGTAATAATCGCATTTTCTTGTGCATCACCACCGACTAAGACCTCAGGTAATGCATAGTCAAACCCATAGTCCTTAGGATCTAGTTCATAGATCTTGAACGTACCATGATTGATTTCGCACACTGTCGTAGTACCTGTAGCTGTGATCTCGTCTAACCCATCACTACCATACACCACGGCACCACGATGTACACCTAAGTTAGATAAGACCTGTGCCAATGGTTCCACTAAGGACCGATCGTACACACCCATGAGCTCTACCGTAGCACCGGCTGGGTTTGCCAAAGGTCCTAAGATATTAAATACCGTTCTGACCCCCATGGCTTTTCGCACAGGACCCGCATATTTCATCGCTTCATGGTACACAGGGGCAAACATAAAGCAAATATTTGCTTCCTCTAAGACTTTTCTATTTTGTTCCCCATTCAGTTCTAGTTTCACACCCAATGCTTCTAATACATCAGCAGCACCGCATTTGCTAGATACGCTACGATTCCCATGTTTAGCCATAGGAATCCCCGCTGCAGCTAATAAGATGGCCGATGTGGTAGAAATGTTGAAAGTACTACTACCATCTCCACCAGTGCCTACAATTTCTACCACCGTATTGTCATGTGGTACAGAACCTGCTTTTTCTCGCATCACTTCTGCAAAGGCTGTAATCTCTGTCACGCTAGGACCTTTCGCTTGCAAGCCGCCTAAAAAGGCTGCCATAGGCACTTCCTGTACCTCTCCACTCATAATAGCGTTCATCGTTGCTTTTGCCACTTCATACGGCATATCTTGACCCTCTGTAACGAGACGTATTGCTTGTTGTATCATCTGTGTGTCCTCCTAGTATAGATACACACCTGGTCTATTTATTACCTATCAATATCTCACTATTAGTAAGATTTTAATCGTATTAGATACAGGTAGATGTATCGTTCCATCTTCTATTGCTTACCCTATCTTTTACTTAATTCCATAGTGCTTTAAGAAATTCTTAACCATTTGCGTTCCCTGCGGTGTCAATATAGATTCTGGATGGAATTGCACGCCATACATCGGGTACGTTCTATGTTCAATGGCCATGATTTCTCCATCTGATGTACGGGCTGTGACCACCAATTCATCTCCTAGGGTATCTTCTAAGACTGCTAAGGAGTGATAGCGTGCTACTGGGAACTCTTCTGGGATGTCTTTCCATAATATGGATGGATAACATTGGGTAGCCATACTTTGCTTACCGTGCATCACTTCTTTTGCATACCCTACAGTAGCTCCGAACACTTCGCCCATAGCCTGATGACCCAAGCAGATGCCTAAAATAGGAAACTCCCCTTGGCATGTTTCTAGCAATTCTTCGTACACACCTGCATCCTTTGGTCGTCCCGTTCCTGGTGAAAGGATGACACAGTCTGGTGCAAGCTCTCGAATCTCTTTCACTGTCATTTCATCACTGCGGATGACTTTAATATCTTTCACTAAAGAGCCAATCAATTGATAAATATTGAAAGAAAAACTATCGTAATGATCGATGAGTAATACCATGTTACACCTCCTGTGCCAATGTGATGGCTGTCACCATAGATTGTGCCTTGTGGATAGTTTCATTGTATTCATTCACAGGCACACTATCTCGCACAATGCCACCTCCGGACCGAACAAAGACTCTTCCCTCTTTTGCCATCGCCATACGAATCCCGATACACACATCCATATTGCCAGAAAAATCTAAGTACCCTACAGCACCACCGTAAACGCCACGTGGGCTTTTCTCTAATTCTTGTAAAATCTGAATCGCTCGAATTTTAGGAGCTCCCGATAAAGTACCTGCTGGCAAGGTAGCACCAATAGCATCTAAAGCATCAAACTCTGTTCGTAAAGTTCCTTTCACGGTACTTGTTAAATGGATAACATGAGAAAATCGTTGAAGTTGATGTAGCGCTTCCACTTGAACGGACCCGAACTCACAGATTTTACCAATGTCATTACGACCTAAATCGACTAACATGTTATGTTCTGCCAATTCTTTTTCATCTTTACTTAACTTAGCCTCTTGCGCTCTATCTTCCTCTTCATTCTTGCCCCGTGGTAATGTGCCCGCAATAGGGAAAGTGTAAACACTTCTATCTTGTAATTTCACCAATGTTTCCGGAGATGCACCTGTTAATTCTACAGATTTACCACTCATATAGAACATATACGGAGATGGATTCATCGTTCTCAGTACACGATACGCATTGAGTAAACTGCCCTTGAATTTAGCTTCTCTACGGTTGGATACAACCGCTTGGAAAATATCTCCTTCGGTGATGTAATGTTGCGTTTTTCGTACGACCTCTTGGTATTCCTCAGAGGTAAACTCGGATGTGAATTCACTTTCTAGTACACCACGTTCGATATCAGCTTCTTCGCCATCTTTCACCAAGTCTGCCAAGGCTTGTAGTTCTAATTGGGTACGCTCGTAATTGCGCTCTATATCATCTGTACGTACATGACCGATGATATAGATTTTATTTTTATAATGGTCGAACGCAATGACTTTATCGAAGAGCATAAGATCTACATCGTTAACCATACTTGTATCTGTATCACTAATATGTTGATCTAAGGTAGGCTCAATGTAACGTATGTATTCATAGGCGAAGTATCCCACAAATCCACCTGTGAAAGTTGGCAATTCTTCTACTCTAGGACTTTTATATTGGCTCAATATATTTCTAATCTCTTCCGCTGGATTATGACATGTAAACGTACGTGTCATATCTCCTTTGATCGTCATCGTATGATTTTTGCATGTGACTTCTAACAATGGATTATAACCTAAGAAAGAATATCGCCCCCAGTGATGCGTGTTATCTGCACTTTCCAATAGGAATGTGTGCGCGCTCACTTTCTTTAATGCTTTCAGTACGGAGATAGGTGTACGAATATCCGATAATAATTCCACATACACCGGTACTATGTCATATCCTTGTCCTAATTGTTTTACGATTTCTAATGATGGTTTCATAAGCCCTCCTGCAATAAAAAAACTCGCCCTAGACGTAAATGTCAAGGACGAGTTCATATGCTAAATAACTGCACGAATGCGCAGAAAGATTCATATAAATCGCGGTACCACCTTGTTTGAATGCATGCATTCCCCTTTGCAGGATACTATCATATCCCTCACGATTAACGCTCATGACACGTTATGCTATACTAGGACGAATTGTCCGTTCCCCATACCCTCGGTGGTCCATTTAATAGACTGCGTTCTGCGGGGCTCTCAGCTACCCCCACTCTCTGGAAGTGCACGTTCTATTTTTATCTCCACCTCATCGGTTTGTTAGGCGAGTATTAAATTATGTATCAAATATTATCACACTAAAATACATTTGTCTACTGAATATTAACATTTTTTCTATATTTTTTATAGGAATATCCTATATCACCTATAGATACTCCCTATAGATATATATCTACTAAGCATAAAAGAGAATGACCACATAAGTACTCCCTATGGCTACGTAACTACTCCGCATGAAAGCAAATAATCTCATATCTACTCCTTACCATGCAGAATAGCAGAAATAATCTTCTTGATGCCATAGTATAGTGGTTGTAAAACAATTTTACGATCATATTGATTCTTTACCTTATACTAGTTGTTTTAAAACCGCCACCTCTACCTGCCCAGGTGCTGATATTGGTCCCAATGTGCCAAAGGTTACACAATTTCCAAACACATTTCCACAAGTACGTGTCATCCGCCCTAATTGTCCCATAGACATGGTAATCCGTGGTAACTGTGGATACTGTTCCGTTAACTCCTTTGTTAGTCGCAATACTGAAAGTACATCATCATTTGTACTTGGCATGAGCGCAAACTTAATCACCTGTGCACCCACAGATACCATGCGTTCTGCATAGACATGTAATATTTCTATATCCGGCGTACTTTGAAAGTTATGATAGCTCATCACCATTTGTATCCCTTGTTGATACGCTTGTTTTATAATATGACCAATTGCATCTGTATAAGCAAATAACTCCACATCAATAGCTTGCACCAAGTCTTGGTCCACAACAGCTTGTAATAAATGGCCATAGTTTTCACTGCTTATCGGTGTTTCTCCGCCCTCAGCTAACGTGCGCCATGTAAACAGCATAGGCATATCTGCAAATCTGGAATGCACTTCCTCGACGAGTTTTACTATTGTTGGTATATACTCATCTTCAGATATATTGGAACTCTTCATCCACATATCTGGACGCAACTCAATGAGATCTACCTCTGCTTGCACTGCCTTTTGTACCTGTAAAAGAATCTCCTCGATACTAGGGCCTACAATAGGAACGCAGATACCACATCGATCTCCTTGTATAGGGCCTTGTTGTTGTTTTGGTTTCATAGTATTCCGCTCCTAATTATAATCTATACATATACACAACTATGTATTACTACAAGTATTTTTTAACAATAAATTTATGTGTCATCAAGTAGATTGAATTATCCTTAGTGAATACTTCATAATACTCACTATCTATTGTAATGATAGATTCTGTAACATAACTTTCTACAAGTACACCCAATGACGTAAGTTATATTTAAACGTTGCTACTACTATACCACATAATCCCAATACAATAAAAGCCAAATCACGATGAGAGTTCATTCATGATTTGGCTAATACAAATATTCCATCTTTATATGAACTTCATATTCAGTAGTATATAAACCTGATAAACTTTCACTACTACTAAAATAACTATTCCTTTGCTTTCGTTTCAGATGGCGCCGTTTTCACAATAAACGCAAGAGCAATCACATGGCCTATCCACACTGCCCCCATAACGTATAATGCTACAGGCATATTGCGCATACCATAAGCACCAATACCTAATAAAATTGACACGGACACCAAAATATTAATTTTAGTGCGCAATGGCATGCCACTTTTATTTTTAAACGGTTCTACATAGTTTGCATAAAGCTTAGAGTTTACAAACTTCTCATGAAATCGTTTAGAACCTCTAGCAAAACAAAATACAGCGAATAAATAAAACGGTACCGTTGGCAATAAAGGTAATACAATTCCCAACGACCCTAGGCCAAAGCTAATAGCACCTAATACAATCCAAATATAACGAATCACACCCGTTGATTCTTGTACCTCTTTTGTTACTGTTTCTTTCACTTGTCACCCCTATATAATATATATTCTGATACGTTTACTCCATATTTAAACATTTGGTAATATCCTCTTTACTTATACTTTGAACCTCAAAAACTGAAGAAAGGATGTTGTGTTATGCCACAAAAATACATCAGGATGCAATCTTCACTATAATTTGACCTAAGTTTACATTCTAATACAATCTATATTTAAAATGAATTACTTTTGCATTGTAATGTAATTTTAGATACGCAGAAAATATCCCATGCCATTAATATATTGTAGTCCTATATTTCCATACTGGTGCACATAGTATAGTAATAGAGGATAGCTAACTTATTTCGTTAACTATCCTCTATGGTATAACATTATATACTAAAAGCTAATCTATCTTCCTATAGCCATCAGCCAACGTCTATAACATTTTGTATTCTTTGATATTAGAATTTGTAAGTACCTTGGATACGAGTGTAGTTACCTAATTTAAAGTTTTCTGCACCGTATAATGTATCACGTTGTCCAATACTCTTCGCATCAAATGTGTAGAATGCTTCTAGTAATAAATCTTTACGAGGAACATAGCCACCACCTAATGTAAAGCTGCGGATACCATCTAAGTAACGATCAGGCACAGCACCTGTACCATTGCCACCAAAGAAGGAACCATGAGCAAAGTATTTGTAATCCATAAACGCATTCCAGCTACCTGGTCTTGTGTAATCAGATTGTCCGATATCTAGACGAGCTGTCCAGAAGTGTGGAGTACCACCCATGGAGTGACCTTTCACAGTGAAGTCCGCTGTATTTCGTACATGATCAAAGTTTGTATGACCGTTCATATAACGACCGAAATCACTGCGATTCAAACCATAATCTAAGGAAAGTAACGCATTATGACCTAATTGATATTGTGCACCGATGGCAAAGATATTTGCTAATCGATTCGTTGTGTACGTGTCATTTGTTAAATCTGGAACTTCAGATGTTACATCTCCATAAATTGGATCATCTGGATTGATATCTCCTGCCCAATCTGTATTATACCCGGTAATACCTGTATGAGTGACCATCTTAGTTTTTGCATGACCAGCTTGCATTGTGTGTTCATTATTGTTCAAGGAACGTAAGAACCATGCTTGAATACCTAACCGTGGGTTAATTTGTGTTTTATATTGAGCAAAGATAGCTTTATCGATGGCTGGAATTGCATCACGTTCTAATTTTAAGCCAGTCACTTTGATTGGTTTGCCAATTACTTTTTCGAGAGCTGCCCTAGGCAAAGTATTTCCTTGTTCAGAAGTTTTTAACACTCTAATTAATTCTCTCAAATATAGTTCTGGGAAAAACTGCATTTTGCCTTCGGTATAATCACTGGTTGTTGTCGCAAAATTCGCAGATTTTAATGTTTCGGCAATATCAACATCATTCATTTTACTGCCTTTACCAGATACGTAGTCTCCTTTTTCAAATATTTTCACAACTCTTTTAAATTTATATTCTTTAATTGGATTATCAAGTTTTTTCGCTTCAGGAGCGCTTGAAGATATTTTCTTATAATATCCATCATCAGTAAGAGTATAGTTATCAAAATATTTTATTTTGTCATCACGTGAGTCTAAAGAATATTCATTATCTTCAATCCATTGTTTACGCGCAGCCCATTCAGCAGCAGCCTTATATCCTTCTTCAAGCTTAGCTTTATTTTTATCAATATATTCCTTGCTTAATAAAGTTGGGTCTCCTAAACTTGCGGCAAATTTTGAATTAACAGACTCTAATGATTTACCATACAACTCTTTTAAGATTGCGTTTTTCTCTTTTTTAACAGCTTTTCGGGCTTCTGCTTCATCTTTGTTAATAGTATATGGTGTAAATTTTCCACCAGATGTATAAGAATCCATCTGAGCCATTAAGTATGCTTTTGTACCATTGGCGTCTTCTACTTCATACATGATGTTTATAACTTTTCCAGGCTTTTCAGTTCTATATGCTAAGTGAGTAGAGTTAGCTAATTCTGGATATGCTTTACCAACAATCTCAGCCATACGCTGTACAATCTCAGTACGTTTTGCAGCTCGTTCTTCTTCTGATAAGTTGGCCATTGTATTTTCTAAATCGGTCAATTGCTCTACAAAAAATAGATTTTCGTTCTTACCTTTAAAGTCATTTAAGTATCTTTCCATAAAAGATCCCTTTTGAGGAACTCTTTTTCCATCCTTTTCCTCAATCGGAGTCTTCCACTCATTTCCATACATACCTTCATTGAATGTATTATATAATTGACTATTTAATCCAATAAATTCATCCAATGTTGGTGCTCTAAAGTACGTAGCGTACGTACTATGGGTATAAGCAGAATCTGTAATACCAGTGCTTGCTTTGAAGGAACCAATACCTGTGCGGAACTGATTACGGTCATCAGTCCAAACAGCACGAATGCCATCAAATGTTTTATTAAACCAATAACCTGTAGTACCCATAGATTCAGATAAACGACCGATAGAGAAGTCCCAGCGGCCTTTGGAGCTAGTTACATCTAAGTTTTCTAAACGCTGTTTATTTAAGCCTCTAGAATTTACTGTTGTGCTTGCTGTATCAATGGAATGAGTTCCACTTGCACTAGCAAGAACTTTCACATTCGTATGGTCGTTAATTCTTGCATCTACACCAAAGCGAACACGTTGTTCAAAACCATGTTCTCTTTCATCTTTTAAGTTGTACTCTGCACTACCCACATAGGAATTACTTGTATATAGAGACTGAGGACGTTCAGAACCACCATGAGCCATTAAGCGTGCACGGTAATCACCAATAAATTGAGTACCTACTTCTTTTTTTGCATCAAATGGACGATCAAAGAAGTGATGACTATGTCCCATATCATCGCCATTAACTCTAGCTAACGCAGTATCAACTTGAGTTTGAGAAATCGGTGTTGTGGATCCTGTACTACTATTCGCTGTACCTATTGTTTGTGCTTTCGCATTTGTATCTTTATGTGCACCACCAGAACCGAATTTTAGGTTCACACCAAAACGATATACACGAGCTTGAGTAGCTCTATCATCATCACGATGATCAAATATATTATTAACACCAAAGTATACTAATGAATCATCGCCAAATTTACGTTGTACCATGGCATTCCATGTACCGTAGGATTTTTCTTCGTATTCATTAGACACATTATAAATAGCACTATCGGAATCAATTCCACTAATCCAGTAGTTAGAACGATTTTTTTGCGTATTACTATCCAACATTTTATGGTAATAGTCCGCCCAAAGTTGTGCATTCCATTTTTTAGTTTCGTATGTAATACCAAAATCAATTTTATTGGTTGGACGATCTAATAAATGTCTAGGCATTGTTGGGTCAGATTGGTTTAAAGCCTGTAGACGAGTCCAGCCAAAGCGCGTACTCCAATGATTGCCAAATTTATGTTTCCACTCTAATTGGGCACCGGTAATTCTAGCTTTCCCGATATTTTTAAAGCTATAAATTAAATCTGGTGCTTGCATCCATTTATCTTGTTTCGATAATTGCGGAGCCCAATCTTGTAGTTCTCCTGTAAAGTATACCGACATGTAGTTAGTAATACGGTTTTGGAAAATGCCAAAGCGAGCATAGTCATTTTTGCCTTCTCCTTCAAAACTAATGTCGATATTTTTGGATATTTCTGGTTTCAAGTTAGGATTACCTGCCCAGTACCATCCCATTTTAGCTACACCTTGTGCTACTGGGTTAGAACCAAACATTTGCCAGTTATACCACAATTCACCCATGCCTGGTTCAGCGTAGCCTGTACCTACATTGACTTTCAAACGACGATGCGCATTGGAGTTTACATTATAGGTAGCCCCTAAATTCCAGGATACATGACTACCGAACAAGTTACTTTTATCAATACGAACTGTTGGTTGTACTAGCAAATCTTTATTGACTTGCCATGCATCGGATAAGTACACATTTGTTTTATTGATGGTGCCTTCCCCTTCTGTAATACGTTGTTCACGTTCACGGTATTTTTCAAGGAATTTAACACCTTTATATTTTGGTGCTTTTGCGCGTTCTGCTGGATCCAAAGATTCCCCTTGTGTAAAGTATTTTACATATACCGATGATCCATTTATGTTATTTTCTTTTTTTAATGCATCATTAAAGTCGCGAATTTTTGCCCAATGTTCATCATCTACACCAAAATCTGTTAAGTTATTATACCAGGAGGATGGGTCTGTTGTTTTAATAGGGTCATCTAATTTATGTTCACGGAAGTATTCATAAGTAATCGGTGGAACATCACTTTCTTTTTCAGCTCCATAATACTCATAATCTTTATCCCAAATTGGTAAACCATCTTTACTTGGTTTAAATTTGAAATCATGAATGTGTGAATAAACACGCAGACTGTTGTCACCAGGGCGACGCTCTAGACGGTCCACTCCAGCCACTAATAAGTTTTTATCGTAATCCCATGGATCAATATATCGTGTTTTTACATTTGGAGAGCTTTTTAAGCGGCTACCAAAACCAGTTTCATGGGTTTGCGCAATCCCCCAACTCAATGTATGTTTGTCCCCAATAGCAGAATTTGCATTGAAGCGGACATCAGTTTGACGATGGTCTACATCATCAATATATTTCAATTCATTTTTACCTTCGTATTGGGATCGACCGGTATAGTTAATTAAAGAAATATCATTTTCATTAATACGAGAATGATTCAACTCTAATTTCCAATCACTAGCCCCACCGCGACCATTCCAAATCATATTCAACGTATTACGATTGCTATCACGTTTGAAATGACGTTGTGGCTCGAATGGAGATGTACTATGTTTTACATCACGTTGTAAATCTTCTGTATAACGGTTTAAACGAACTTGGATATTATTTTCTTTATTAATATCGTAAATTGCATTCAAACCAATATCAGATGTGTCCCCGTAGAAACGAAGTACATTTGGCTTAAATTCACCTTCTAATTTATCACCAGTGTCTCTTCTTTCTTGCGTAGCATATACAGGTAAAATATCACGTTTACTACCAGAGATAGCTACACGCACTTTACCCATTTGACCAGAGTCGGCACGTAAAAAGAAGTTGGAGTTTTTAAATCCTGTTTCCCCACCTTTAGCACGAGAGCCTTCACCATTAATTTGGATAGTTGGTTTTTTCGCCGCTTTTTTAGTGATGATGTTCACCACACCACCAATTGCATCAGCACCATATTTGGCACTAGCAGAACCTTGAACAATTTCAATACGTTCTACATTTTCTGTACCAAGACGCATTACTTCATCCGCAGCGCCACTGAATTTAGCTAAGTCACCAAGTACAGCTTGTCCATCTACCAAAATTAAAGTATGGCGAGCTTCTGCACCACGAATAGATACACCTACACGACCCATGGAATCAACAGTTTTAGAAACGCCACTTTCAGTGAAAATGATATCTTCTACTGATTTAGCTTGTTTCTCTTCAATATCTTTTTTAGTAATTATACTCACTTGTTGTGAGTTATACTTTGCTTCTTCATGAGCCCTATCAGCTGTTACATACACAGAACCCTCAGCTTGCACTGCGTTCGAGTACATCAGACCTGGTAACGCTATCCATGTAGCGATAGCACAGGATAACATAAAGTATTTTTGTTGCTTTCTACGAGATGTCGTCATTGCAATCTACTCCCAATTTAATCAAATAAAATAAAACACAAAAATAACACAAATGACAAAAAATATCATTTTCTCTTAATTTTATATTAATATGACATTCATATCTACTCCAAAACGGTTTCAAATATCCCATTTCGGTCATTTATTTGCGATTATTTCTCAAAAATACGGAGTTAGATAACAAAAAAAGCCTAATGGACACGGTTTTCTCATCGTATTCATTAGGCTTTTCTATGTATTTCTTTCTCGTGCTCTATACCAGAGACCACTGTTACATCAAGATATGATACTTAGAATTTATATGTTCCTTGGATACGTGTGTAATTACCTAAGGTAAAGTTTTCACCACCATATAATGTATCACGCTGTCCCAATGCTTTTGCATCAAATGTATAGAACGCTTCTAACAATAGATCTTTATGTGGCACATATCCACCACCTACTGTAAAGCTACGAATACCATCTAAGTAACGATCTGGTACAGCGCCAGTGCCATTACCACCAAAGAAGGAACCATGATCAAAACGTTTGTAATCGATGAATCCGTTCCAACTACCTGGTCGTTTGTAGTCTACATGACCAATATTAAATCGCACTACCCAGAAGGATGGTGTATTTCCCATAGCACGTCCAGTAGGTATAAAGTTAATGCTACCAGGTACATAATTATACTGAGTGCTTCCATTCATAAACCGACCATAGTCTGTTCTATTTTGTCCATAGTCTATGGATAAAGACGATTGACCCATTGTATATTTCGCACCGATACCAATCACATTAGCAAGACCTTTAAATGTAGCCGAAGATGTATCGTGTCCACTTGCAAATTGTACCGTTGTACTATCATCGCCAGTAGATTTTAAATACCAAGCTGTAAGGCCTAATTGTTTACCTACCATATGACGAAGTTGTACATATCCAGCCCGTTTCACTGCAGGAATCACATCACGTTGTAACACAATACCTTCCGCAGGAATGATAGCACCTGTATATGGAATAAATGCTTCCCTAGGTAATTTACTATGACCATCTGTAGCCTCTAAAGCACTTACTATTTCATTGAAATACTGTGCTACAAGGTATGGATACATTCCTGATTGATACGTTTTCGAGATCGTAGATTCACCTGGTGTGCCTACATTTAAATAGTTCATTTCGTATAATGCATCACCAGCTTTAGCTAAATCTTCATCTTTAAAGGTAATATCTTTCACTGTACCATGTTCACCTACAGAGTTTTTAGCTATTTCCATTGCTCGTTCTTTGTAGGCCTTAATGATTTCTTCTTTATTGGATTCAAACCATTTTTTGAGATATTCTTTTCTATCTTTACCCATTACAGCCGAATCAGAAATTTTCAATTTAAATAGTGGATTATCTAGGTTTGCACCGCTTGGGTTGGCCTTAGGTTTTGTATAAAATGTGTTGGAATCCACTGGATCTTCATAATCTGCATCCTCATCTTCATCATGATGAATAGATGTACCAGTATATCTAAATTCAATATCCGGCAACTTAATCGGAACCGTAATTTCTTCATCCGCTTTTTTAGCCACATTGTACTTCTTAAAGCCTTTATCCTTGCCATACGCCTTTATAGCAATCTCTTGCATACGAGCAACAACACCATATTGGGCCTCGATATTGGCATCTAATTTAGTAGTAACCTCTTCAAGTTCTTTTGTTTTCGCCTCAATATCTTTTCGATATTGCTCTTTCTTTTCAGGTGTATCAGCGATATATTCATTGTCCATTTCATCTTTCAAGGTAGCAAGGTCACTGGCAAACTCTTCTTTCTTGTCGCTTAATGATTTGTAATCCCCTTGTAGCGCTTTCAACTGTTGATAGAAGTTAATTGTATTCGGTGCATCTTTTACCACTTTTTCTACTTTGGCACCGCCTACTAATTTTTTCTCTTCCTCTGAAAGTCCTGTATAATCGAATGTTGTACCTACGAACTCATCCACAGTCGGTGGACGTTTGAACTTCGTATAAATCGCATGGGTATACGCCGAATCTTCGATACCTGTACTGTGGCGGAAATCACCATAACCAATACGAACTTGGTCTTTTTCACCAGTCCAAACAGTTCTAATACCATCGAACTCTTTGTTAAACCAATAGCCTGTGGTACCGAATTTTTCAGTCAAACGACCAACACTGAAATCCCAATTAGAATGATGTTGAGTTACATCTAATGTATCTAACCGAGTATGGTTAAGTCCTCTAGATCCTGTTGTTTCATGAGCTGTATCTATACCGGATTGACCTTGAGCAGATGCCACCACTTTCACATTCGTATTGTCATTAATACGAGCATCTACACCAAGACGTAAACGACTATGGAAACCATGTTCGTTTTTATCCTGCAAATTTTTCAATGCCCCATCGCTAATAGAGCTGACAGCTGTCACACGGTTAGCCGGTCTATCAGATCCTAAATGGCTATCCCCACCTACACGAATATCTCCTATTAGTTGAGCACCTTGTTTTTCATGTGTATCAAACGGTGTTTCCAAGAGAGATTCTTTCACAGATGGAACGGATGGCATAGATGGTGCAGACTGCAACATTTTTTCTGTAGTAGCCTTACCATGACCACCTATTACCTTTCCATGATCAGTACCCGCATGTGTGGAACCATCTGGACCAAATTTTAAATTCATACCGAACCGGAATTGACGGCCTTGTAATGCACGGTCATCGTCACGATGATCAAATAGATTGTTCACACCAAAGTAAACAAGAGAATCCTTGTCGATTTTTTTCTGTACAATCATATTCCAAATACCATATGTTTTTGTTTTATACATATCTGCCGTTTTTTTGCGGTTGAATTCATAGGTAATGATGGATTTATCATTATTTTCTGGGTTCACTTGAGATGTAATATAATTACCGCCACCAGATACAGAGTTACTGTCTAGCATATTGTAGTAGTAATCTGTCCATATATTACCGCTCCAACCGCTCACTTTATCTTCCAATTCTAGACCTAAGTCTAATTTATGCATTGGTTTATCTAACAAGCGTTTTGGCATATCTGGGTTGGATTTGTTGACTGCATCTAAATAGGTGTAACCAAATTTCAATTTCGCATGGTTGCCCAATCGTTGTTTTACTTCTAATTCAAGACCATTTATACGGGCTTTACCAATGTTTTTGAAAGTGTACAACAAGTCCGGTGCATGGGCATACTTCGTTGCACCAAAGAATGTACTTTCATCAAGGTATGGATAGAAATCCATGAGATGCCCAGTATTAGCTATAGTCATATAGTTACGAATTTGATTGCGGAACGCCGTCAATTTCATATAGGTATTTTTATTTTCCCCTTCAAAGGAGATATCAATGTTTTTAGATGTTTCTGGTTGTAGATTAGGATTTCCAACCCAGTACCAGCCTAAACGAGCACGACCGCCAGACAAAGGAGCCACATTGGTAATAGTAGGACCATACATTTCCCAGTTATAATATAGTTCACCCATGCCAGGCTCTGTATAACTAGTACCGATATTAGCTTTCAAACGACGATGCGCATTACCCCCTACATTCTGTGTAACACCCACATTAAACGTCATGTGAGATCCGAACAAGTCGCTATGATCTAAGCGTACAATTGGTTGTAAAATAGTATTTTTGTTGAGTTGCCATGTATCTTGGATGAAGAAATGTTGTTTTTTAAGACTCGCGCTACCTACCGTTTGTTGGTTAATGCGTTTATTATATTCATCTTTGAAATGACCGCCATTAAATTGAGGTCGTACAATTTTGAAAGACGGATCTTCCATGTAATAGAATAAAGCTAAATAATCTTTATTTATTACAGGTGGTTTGACCCCATCAATGGTTTCAGTACCTTGATGACCCGGTCCAAATTTAGCAATCAGTTCTTTATTGTAAGGAATTTCATTTAATTTATCGTTAAATGCCTTGAATCGTTTTAGTGCTTCTGGATTACGGGATTCCATATTGTTTGGTGTATATCCAGAGTTATACACCAATCCATGGAATGCGGCAGGGTCTAGATTAGCCTCTGGGTCTAAATAGTTTTTGAAATCTTCATAAGTAAACTCTGGTACACTCGTTTTATCTGTATGATCGTAACCATACCATTCTTTTTCTTTATCCCATTGCAATACGCCATCACTATTTTCTTTGAAAGAATGACGATAAATGGTACTTTCTGGTTTACCATGTTTTACAGCTAAACTTTTATCATAGTCCCATGGATCAATGTTTCTAACCCATGTATGAGGTGCACTTTTTAGACGGCTACCTTCACCACTTTCAGAGGTATAGCCGATGCCATAGGAAACTAGATGGTTATCATTGACTTGCGTATCTCCAGTAATATCAAGACTCCATTGTTTGTGGTCCACATTATCTACATAATTTAATGTATTTTTACCTTCATAATTACTGCGACCAAAATCACTAGTCAACGTAACATCATCTTCTTTTGTGCGCGTGTAGTTTAGTTCAACTTTCCAGTTGCTTTTTTCATCTTGTCCTGTATAGGATAGATTACTCTTATCTCTATCCAAGTTGCGTTTATAGTGCACTTGTGGCTCATCTTCAGAGTTTGTCCTCTTAATAAAGCGCTCTAACTTTTCATTGTATCGATCAGCACTGAATGTGAAAGAGTTTCGATCATTTACATCGTAAATAGCTGCCATTCCTAAATTGGAGTTATTGCCATAATAACGAAGAGAGTTTTTAGGAAATACCTCATTCACAGCGGCATTACCAAAAGGAACTTCTTTTCGTTCGTTAGCGGCATATACAGGCACGATATCTCGTTTACTACCGTGGATGTTGACACGCAAGTTTCCATGTTGACCAGAATCAGCACGCATGAAGAAATTACTATATGGGAACGGTGTTTGGTCACCACGAGAGCGTAGGCTTTCCGCATTCACTCGGATATTTGCGGTCTTGTTTGGTTTGTTAGTAATGACATTAATAACACCGCCAATCGCATCGGATCCATATTTGGCACTCGCTGCACCTTGAATAATCTCAATGCGTTCTACATTTTCTGTACCCAACCGTTGTAACTCATCACCTTGACCTTGGTACTTAGCAAATTCCCCCATCACAGGTTGTCCATCTACTAGGATTAGCGTATGTCTTGGCTCAGATCCACGAATCGATACACCTACGCGACCCATACTGTCTACCGTACGAGTCACACCAGCCTGAGTAAATACAATATCTTCTACTGACTTAGCCTGCTTTTGCTCAATATCTTTTTTGGTAATGATTTGCACTTGTTGAGATGTATATTTTGCTTCTTCTTGTGCTCTATCTGCGGTAACATACACAGATCCCTCTCCATATACAGGTGCAAAACCTCCTAATAAATACCATGAACATGCCATCCAACTCATGACAGCACCAGTCAATAGGCGTTTTTGATACGGTTTATGATAATGCATAGCATCCACCATCTTCCTTTTCTAACAGAAAACAACTGATAACGTTAATCGTTTTTATTGTAATACTATCTATACATCAAATCTACTCCATATGGTTTTCAAATGCTCCATTTGATTCACGACTTGTAGAATTATGTGATATCCATCACTATTCATATTCATTATCTATTCTCGGTCTTGTATCAATCATTGCTACCAAAGTGTCCAACCATATTGTAATCCATACAAAAAGGCTATAGCTGATACTATCAGTCTATAGCCTTTGTAGTAGTATAACTACCATTTGCATTCTATTATATTATTTTAGCAACGTTTTTAAGGCTGCTACCTCTTGTTGCAAGCGTTCATTTTGTTCTAATAAACGATTGAGTTTTGCCTCTTGTTCTTGCATACGACGTTCTTGTACTTCATTATTAGATTTTTCTAATGCTAACTCTTCTGAAAGTACTTGTACTGTTGCTGGCGGTGCGTATTGTGGTACATCATCACTACCATGTCCAATTCTAAAAGTAACACCTCCATTATAGGATCGTTGTTTTCCTGCAAAGGCAATGCCTGCATTAAACATGGTTCCTTCATCGGTATAATGGGCTACTCCTAGGGCAAATCCTGTTTTACCAGAGTTATGGCCCACACCCGCCATAATTTGTGTAGGTTCAGTCGACTTATATGCCACTGGTTTTAATGCTGCTAAGGCAGCATTCATGGCATCTCCTTCTCGACTTTCACTACGAAGGGCCTGTACATCTTGACGAACACCATTCACCAATGTGTTCGTTTGGTTCATGATATCCCCCATCGTATTGTTGATACTTGTATTAAGTACACGTTTTAATTGGGCCACATTAACTGCATCTGTATCTAATGTGCCTGCCGCTACATTATTTATTTGACGAGTTAATCCTAACTCTGCATTACCAACAGATACACCACCTAATGAGTTTTCCCATGCAGAGGCACCTTGGAAATTATTTTTAATCGCTTGCACAGCCTCTAATTTTTTAGCTTCTGCATCAATAATTTTTCCTCGATGCTCCGCCGTTAAAGTGTTAGCTGCATTGCGAATCTCAGTAGTGGCACCATAGATACGATCATACTCAGCTGTACGAAGTATCGTATTAGACTTGTCGATTGTCTCATTTGCCTCTTTAATGATAGCTTTTTGTGCCTCATAAGCAGCTACATCTTTCACCACTGTACTCATATCCATAGCTGCTTTTGTAGTCGGATCATAGCCCACTGTGAAAGCCTGACCTGATGTAGAGGATAATGCACCTAACGCTACGGAAGAATCAATTGTTGTTTTCGAACCTAAACCAATAGCAACACTGTTAGAGGCATTTGTGCTTGATTTAGTTCCCATGGCAATACTATCCACACCATTAGTAACCGTTTTAAGACCGATTGCTACACTTCGATTACGGTCAGTTTTGCTCTCTTGTCCGATGGCAACACTTTGCAAACCAATAGAATTTGCATATAACCCAATGGCAGCTGAGCCATATCCACGGGCACCTAGCTCTTCTCCTGTCACTTGATGCTTCTGCATACCCATAGCAACGGAATAGTGACCATAAGCCTTAGAATGTACACCTATTGCCGTAGAATATATCCCTTGCGATGAACTTGATGTACCGACTGCAGTAGAATACACACCAATTTCACCATCTACTAGCTCTGTATTAGCCACACTATTATTACCAATGGCAATAGAGCCAACACTACCTGTTCTAGCCCCAGTACCTACAGCAGTTGCCGCATAATAGGTATGATCTGCTCTAGGATGCTTTGTCTCATTTTTAGCATCTGCCCCTATGGCAACAGAAAGGCCTGCCGTAGCCGTCGAGTTTCTGCCAATAGCAATAGACCCGTGAGATCCCGAATCATTCGTACTAGCCCCTCTACCGATAGCAATCGTTTCTGTATCTTGCGCCTTTGCTCCATAACCTATAGCTACAGCTGTTTCACCACTAGCCGCAGAGGCATCACCAAAGGAAGCGCTATAGTTGCCTGTTGCATTGGAGGCATGACCAACCGCTGTCGATTGAATACCCGTTGCATTCGCAAATGCTCCATAAGAAGCAGATCTGTTGCTAGTAGCTGTAGCACTATCTCCTACGGCTGTTGTATGCGTGCTAGAAGCCAGTGTTTCATTACCAATACTGA
Source organism: Veillonella sp. CHU740 (assembly GCF_003992055.1). Classification (GTDB taxonomy): domain Bacteria; phylum Bacillota; class Negativicutes; order Veillonellales; family Veillonellaceae; genus F0422. The sequence goes on along the minus strand of NZ_RQVD01000003.1, from coordinate 90,873 downwards.
TAGAACGATCACCGGTAGCACCAAATCGTTTATTTTCTGTCTCATTGATTGCTACACCAATAGAAATAGCACGGTTACCTGTCGCATAAGAATCGGCTCCAACTGCCACCCCATAATCTCCACTAGATACAGCATACGCACCTACTACAGTAGTATTCACATTCGTTGCCTTTGCTTTTGTACCAATGGCTAATGCATCTGTATGTGTTGCCGTTGCATTTAACCCAAGAGCCGTCGCATTACCACCACTAGCTGCGGAGTTAGCACCTATAGCAACTCCTTGGTTACCCGATGCATTGGCATTAGCCCCCACAGCCAATGCTACATGACCTGTTGCACTGGCATTACTACCGCCAACAACAATAGCTGGATCAGCTGCCATTATTGGTGCAGACATTGTACCCAACACAAGAGTAAGAACTGCCAACTTAGGCTGATGCTTTTTAAATTTCATTGCTAACCTCTACCTTCTATAATAACTACGTATTAACTCTATACTAAAATTCATTATTTACAACTGTCTAAGGGTAGCATATCTATTTTTTATTGTCAATTTAATCCATAGAACCTATATATGAGTAAAACAAACTTAATACAACCTATGCCAATACGATTACAGCTTATCATTATAGCTAACTTTCATTATTACATATCCATAATTCATTGACACTTGTCACAGATGAGAATATAATAAATGTAAGTATGAATAGGGCAATAAATATTCATGCTGTTGGGTATATTCTAGTTTTAGGTAAGGAGAGTTATTATGAAATCACTTTCAAAAGGCGCTATGATTGCAGCATTAGCAGTAACTGCAGCATTTGGCGTATCCCAATCTACTGATGCGGCGTACATGTTAAACTCTGAAGTAAAAGATGCAACTCCAGCATTACAAGAAGCAGCTTCCATTGGTGTTCGCACATACGAAAATCCAATGATGAAAGACGCAATGGATAAAGATGCCATCGTAGTTATGTCCTTTGGTACTACTTTCAAAGATACTCGTGCTAAAACAATTGATGCAACAATCAATGAAATCAAAGCACAGCATCCAAATGTAAAAGTAGTCACTGCTTTCACATCCCATATCATCATTGATCGCATCAAAGAAAAAGAAGGTATTACATACCCTACTCCAGAAGAAGCATTAGACCAATTAAAAGCTGATGGATACACTCGTGTTGCTTTGACAACATTAAACATGATTCCTGGTATGGAATATAACTATGCAGGCGCTGTATTCAACCATCATAAACAAGACTTCAAAAAAATGACATTAGGTGTACCTTTAATGTACTGGATGGGTCAAGAAGACCAACGCGATGATGTAGAACAAGCATTGAAAGCATTCTCTTCTCAATTCCCTATGATGCAAAAGAAAGATTCTGCTGTATTGATTATGGCTCATGGTACTCCAGATCCTTCTAATGCATACTACGCAGTTATTCAAGATCGCATTGACTCTATGGGACTTAAAAATACATACCTTTACACTGTAGAAGGATGGCCAAATCTTGAAACAGTAATCCCTCAATTAAAAGAAAAAGGTATCAAACATGTTACATTAATGCCATTAATGATGGTTGCTGGTGACCATGCAAACAACGACATGGCTGGTGACGAACCTGATTCACACAAAAATATCCTTATGAAAGAAGGATTCACTGTAGATACATATCTTCATGGTGCTGGCGAAAACCAACAAATCCGTGATATCTTTGCAGAACGTGCTTCCGAAGCATATGATGCATTAGTAAAATAATCGTATAACAATACTATAGTAATAACAACAATAGGGGATACGCTTCGTATCCCCTTATTTGAAAGAACAAAAATGAAAACATATTTAAAAATTTGTAGTGCTGTTCTACTCTCCACTTCTCTTTTACTAGGTGGATGTACGAAAACAGGTCCTACTACAACAGAAACAACTCGTACTGTATCTTACCAAGATCAGTCCTACACAATTCCTACTAACCCATCCAAGGTGGTAGCGCTATCTAATTCTATTTCCAAAATGATCTATGCTGTAGGTGGCAAAGCCATCGCTCGTGTTGAAAGTAATGAAAAATTACCTAGTGAAATTGAATCATTACCAAGCATAGGCCATACAGCCAATCCTAATATGGAACAATTAGTAGGATTACATCCTGATTTAGTATTAGGTTTACCTAGCCAACATGAAAAATTTAAAGGGCAGCTAGATAGCAATAATATTCCATCTATTCTAATTAATTACGATGGCATCAATGATAACATTCCACTATTAACATTATTGGGCAATATTTTCCATACAGAAGATAAGGCCAAATCTGTCATCGAAGATTACAATAAAAAAATCGATACAGTGAAAGCCTCGATTCCAAAAGACAAACCTGTCAAAGTTGCTGTATTACGAGCTACTGGTAAATCGGTTACAGCCGAAACTCCATTAGCAATCACAGCGTCTATGGTTCGTGAATTAGGCATCAACAATGTAGTAGAACAACATTTGAAAGACAATGTGACATCTAAAACAGTGCCTTATTCCTTGGAAACATTAACAGTAGATAACCCGGACATAATCCTTGTCGTTACCATGGGTAAAAAGGATGAAATAAACGCCACCTTTGCCAAAGAAATGACTAGCAACCCAGCTTGGAATCAATTACAAGCTGTAAAAAATGACAAAGTCATCTTCTTACCATCCCAATGGTTCTTATTGAACCCTGGACTAGAAACACCAGAAGCTATGGCTGAGTTAGCCAATATTATCTATGGTGTGAAAGTGCAATTATAAATGATAAAATGCATGCTAACGTATATAGCAATCTATATACTGTATAGCATGCATTTTAATTTGCTATCTTGTTGCTTTCATTCTCAACTGATTACAAATTGTAAGCAGTTCACTTCCTTCTCCTTTTAATCTCTTCTGAATTTATTTCGTACCTATATGTTACTTCAAACTCCCTATTTCGTCTTCTACTTACAATGTAAGATTATTTCTACTTTATAATCACGTTTTTCAAATAATATACTACCTACGTAGCACCAATCCAACCATATCCCTGCACTGCCATATCTACAAAGTGATTCATGAGCAAGGACACTTTGGAATCGAATGCAGCTTTATGGTTATAGGCCACTTAAAAGAGACCTATGCATTGAAGCATTACTTTGAGCATCTCTTTAATGTACAGAGTAGAACGGCTATCGAAAGTACATTATCTAACTTTTGGGGTCTTATGAAAGTAGCAAAGCTTAGCGAATTTAATAACCTTCTACAATCGTTTACAAATTAGCATGACAAAGTAATTAACGCCTTTCTATTGCTATACCCTAATGACATTACTGAAGATTCTGACAACAAGGCCAAGGTAATGAAACAGAATAGTTATGGCGTCCGCCATTTCGGTTGATTTAGAGTTAGATTACTCATGATTTTATCGAGTATCTACACCAACCCTTACAAACCTGTACCTGTCACAGCATAACCTATTAGTACTTGCTCCATTAAATCTACAAGGACTTTTAAATTATTATAAAGCTTTTACATCATTATATATTTTATATAGATGCTTCAATGACATATCGAGAATTGGCTCAAACATAAATGAATTCAAATGGATATTTTCCGGTGTTATCATTGCGACAATCTCTAAAGTATTCATTGCATCATCATTTATATGCTTTTTATACGCTTTAATAAGCCATGCACTCTGATTTTTTTTGCTGAATATATCTTTCAATATGTCATCCCCATTTGATACCTCAGATACTATTTTATTCTGCATATATGACTCGCCTAACAGTCTTATTGCCATAGATAAAATGAGTTTATTCTCAATCTCCAACTGCTCTATATCTCTAATTTTTCTGCTTTCTTGCATTAAAATATCATACACCATTTCATTTTCTCTACCATTTGCAAATGTAAGAGGTTCTTTTTTACACCAATATTTATTAAAAATATCTTGAATTTGATTTAAAGTGATCTGTCTTGTATTTTCCTTGTAATGCAAAACACTTGTAAGAATTAAGTAGTCTTTATTATCATTACCTTCCGTATATTCAATTAGGTTACGAACAAAAGGAATAGATGCAACCATAATATGATCACTATAACTTTGAACCAGGCTATTTTTATAGTGCATGAAAATATTTTTTGTATATTGCCCTTTTTCTAATTTTACTTTATCTGAATCTACAAAAGCTATGAAAGAATTACCAGGCTTTGTAATTCTAGAAGATACTGTTCTGTAAAAATCAAAATTATGTGTTAGTAATAGAATTTTAAATAATTTTTCACCATTTGTATCAGTGTATTCCGAAATATCACTAATATACTCTATAATTGCATATTTGTTTTTGTAGTCGAAAGATTCTGAAATATCATCAAGTATAACAAAACACTCCTTACCATGTTTTTTTGCAACTAAGATATGAAAAATCATATTTAATATATAGTATGCTCTACGTTCACCTGTACTTAAAACATTAAGTAAATTATCTTTCGTTATTTCTTTTTTTCCCCTACTATCCGAAAAAATATACTTAAAACTTGGTAATTCCATATTCAAAATAACATCTTCCTGATTCGATGGTTCAATTGAAAAAGGAACAAAAAATCTTTCTTTAAATAAATCTAACGCTTTCTTCCACTCTGTAACTTGTTTCTTTGCATTATCACGTAATTTCTTTAAATCTTTTTGTGCGATCTTATAGTCAGCTATCAATTCATCAAGTAAATACTCATAACAAAGAAAAGCTTTAACCCAGACTTTTTTCTTGAATAGATCTATATCTTTATATTCTACAATTATATCTTGGTGAGTTTGTAAAAAAGCATTAAATTCTTGTGTATCTTTATTTTTACTGATTATTTTATTGATTTTTTCAAATAAATCTTTAATTTCCTTGGAATCTAATACTTGTTCTTTTTCTTTTTTTATAAGATCATCTAATTCTTTTGGTTCTTTTAATTTTACTGATGTACTCCCATCTTTAGCCTTTAGTATTACTTCGTTATTGGCGGCAAAAAAGCCGTTACTTTTCAATGCATTACTTATATTCCCATAATTATTGTGATCAATAATTCCTTGTTGCATATAGAGATTTATTAACCAACTCTCTATACTTATTTTCATACTCCTCTATTAATTCTCCTGTTTTTCCGGTCTTCATCATTGAGTAAACTTTCTCATTAAACAACGAATGATATTTCAAATCATCTTCATGTAACGAGCAAGCCATTACCGGATCGCGTAATAGCTCTTTAATATTAATTAAGCACTCATATTCTTGCTTTGATGTTAATCCCCAATCATTCAGCATACTATTTTTAACATCAAAATTACTACGAGTTGAGTACCCAAACTTCTCTTTTATTTTACTATATAATGATTCTTTTTTAGACTCTATTGACTCATAGATACTTAGATATAATTTTCTCAATTCGTCATCAGCCATCAATAACCCTTGCCCTTCGTATGCATTTTCATCAAATGGATTTATTACTATAATTTGTTCTTTTGATAATGCCACATTATGTTCGTCGAAAATATTACATGTACTTTTTAATCCATATACTTTTTCTTCAACTTGCCTGTCATCTCTTATAGCTTCAAACGTTTTTGCCAATGAAGACTTCATCGTACCATTTGGTGCATAGATAATCGCAACATTATTATTCGAATAATCAATAGTTTTATTTAACTTTTTAATTCCATAACAATTTTCTAAGTTCATATGTAATTCTTGCATATTCTATACCTCCTTTTATAAGAAATTTACAGCCTTTTTTTACAGCATTTACCAACTAAAGACATATTAATTAAAATAGAGTAATTACCTATTTAAACATTGATTTCATCTATATAATTCTTGAATAATGATCCAGAACTAACTTCAAGTTAATATAGTGTTCTACAATCTTAACTCCATCTAAATCAGTTCTATCCACATGAATTTTTGTATAGTAGTTTTTTTCTGTAGGTAATAGTAATCCATTGTATATAAGAAATTCAGGGTACTTCTGCTTCAAATTATAATGATAGAATAGTTGTTTATAATTTAGTTGATCAACTTCTGCATTAAAGTATTTGGAATCGAAAAGAACAATTTTGTGATTATCATCATCAATAAATATATGATCATATTGTATTTTATATGGACTTTTGCCGCTATGTTGCAATCTTTTTTCTACGCTTTCCACACATTCCATTTCTGGCTTAGAGAATTTATCTTGTTTGTTTTCTCCCCAAATAATTTGATCTTCTTCTATTCTACAAAAGCCATCGTTGAGATATTCATTTATCATTACTTCCCAATAATTTTCAAATTTCAATGTTATAAGTCTAAAATTATCTCTAGTTATACTTTTCCACTCTATATATTCAATCAAATTGTTAATAAGCCTTTTTTCTATATCTTTAAAATATAGATTTCTAATCCTTTTTAATTCATTAAGTACATACCTTAAGTTCTTGAATATATTGTTTTCATTATTATATTCATACGGCATAATCGTATTTATAAACTTCTTATATCTGCTTGCATCTGACAAAGCGTAATTCATACATTCGCTAATAAATACACTTTTATCCCTAGTCCTCTTAATAGTGAATGGAAAAAACATTACACCTTTTTTCTGAATGATTTTATTTGATTTATTTATTGTTCTATTCCAATCTATATTTCCAGCATATCCATTTTCATAATATTGTTCATTAGATAAATATAAACCATATTTCTTATAATGCATCAAAATACCTAAATATGCTTTTATCGGAAATTCTCCTTTTATTCCCTTATCGAAACTTGCATAACTTGCTTTTGATTTCGATAAAATATAAAGTATTTGTTTCATACAAGAAATTTGATTGTATTCATCATTATCGACTTTATAATGTTTTGGAAATGAAAATAAAATTTTATCATTTTTTATAATTGCTCCGACAAAAGATATTGTAAGACTTCCATTGTATTGATCACAATAATCAAATATCTCCCAAGAGTTTACGAAGTCTTTATCAACAGTTTGACCATCATTTACTACCCGAATTTCCTGTTGACTCATTTTGCACCTCTACAATTATTGTTTATCATATAAATCAATTAGTTCTTCACTAAATACATTAAGTTTCTCACCAAAATCTTTATATAGGGAAGAGAATGTTTTGTATTCCTTATTAAATATCTTATACTCATCAGAAATAACTGCACCTTGTACATCATCCCATAGATAATGCAATAGTTTATTTTGTATTGCAGCAAATTTTTGTTCATCACTACTATAATTATTAAATTTAATGAAGAACTGTCCAATTTGTTTATCTTCACTAAGTTCTAATTTTGTAGTTATAAGCTCATTCAATGACATGTACAATTTATTCCATTCAAATTCCTTATTTGTTAAAGTAAACACATATTCGTTCATGATTGTTCCATCTTTAGAAACAGGACTTACATCAACATATACAAATTCAAATCTTCTTTTAAACGCTGTATCTATTACGTTTACATTTTGGTCACTTGTATTAACTGTTCCTATTATATGAAAATTTCTTGGTAAGAATATTTTTTTATCGATATTAATACCTTTTTCAGCAAAATATTGAATTATTAAATCATTATTAATTGAGTATTCACTAACTCCGTTCTCATCCCTATCTAATAATTGAAAAATATCACCGAATATACTTGCAATGTTACCTCTTGACATTTCTTCAACAATTAAAAAGATTTCCTTTTCACTATATTCAAATGCCATTGCAAGTGCTTGCGTAAAAATACCCGCCTTAAAGTCATATCTAATTTCACCATTTTTTGATGTCGGCATAATATTTCCTATGAAGTTGTAATAGGAATAATCTGAGTACACTGTTGTCTTAAAGACAAATGGATTATCCTTGTTATCCGTATTTGGATAACAAATTTTAATTAATTTATCAACCTTATAACTCTTTCCTGTTCCAGGAGCTCCAAAGTATATATTTTGAATATTTCTGTTTAGCTTGTTGCATTGAATGTCATTGTAATTCTTAAATTCAACATTTTCGACGCTTATCTGTTCATCACAATATTCAAAATAACTAGATTTTAAATCTGAAATGCTGTTTTGGTCATTGAAATCCCAAAACTCATCAAACATAATAATATCCAATAATTCCGCCTTATATTTACTATCATCTTTGATAGGTAATATAAAAAATACTTTATCAGACTTAACCTCTATAAATTTTGACCATTCAATAACATTCAATAATTCATTAATTTGTCTATCTTGATGATTCCACGATCTTTCTTCAATTGGAATAATATTTGAAGGTAATTTTTTTGTAGCTCTATATTCCTCAATTTGTTTTATTAACTGAATCCTATCAACATCAATCTGCAAAGCTATATTTTTATTGTAAAAAATAAAATTTACTATTTCATCTTTCGTTAAATAAACTTCTCCAGAACCCATTTGATAGTATATAAAAAGTATTTTAATGATTTCACGCATCGGAGCTAATTTAATACCATCATTAACTGCATTATCAAAACTATCCTTTGTCCTTGGATTTGGAAATTGAAATGTCTTAATAAAATTAAGTACAACACTTCTAACATCACCTTTAGCTGCTAGTTTTGCACTGTTACCTTTATTGATAAGATTTAAATAAAATCCAATTGTATTAGCATTATTATTTGTCGATTTATCTTCACTAGCTGATGGTACTGAATCTGTTAAGAACATTTTTGAAAATTCTATAGCTTTTTCTTCTAAATGGGATACCCTCATATCATTTGTATATAAATAATGGAACATATTAATCTCCTCTTTATATATTATCTAAAAACTCTTTTACAGCTTTACCTATCGCTAAAGCTAATTTTGGTGGTACCGCATTACCAATCATTTGATATACGCTACCTTGCGATCCAATAAAGATAAAATCATCATCGAATGATTGAAGTCGTGCTGCTTCACGTGGTGTAATACTTCTAGCTTGGAATGAATCATAGTGGATAAATCTATTACCATCCTTATATAAATGAGCTATGATTGTCGTACTAGGCTCATCCTTTCTCAAAACATGGTATCGATGTATCGGCGACTTAGATCCAACTCTTTGTTCATATATTTTAGTAATCGCTGCAGCATTAGTATATTTCTTTTCACCAGTCTCAATATCTTCAGCTAACATTTTATAAATATCCATATCTCTCAAATTATGATAACGAGGTATGTGCCAATTTATCCCCTCTTGATAAGAATATGCTTTTTTATTCGTTCTTTTTTTCTCATCCCAAATAGGACTTATTTTAGGTAAATCACCTATTGCTTCTTCTACTGTTACTTCTTTTTGTTGATATTTGGGTAAAATAACATTATAAAAATTATCAATCTTATCATATATAGCGTCTAAAGAATCTATATCCTTCCTAACACCAAATAAAATCACTCTTTTTCGCCTTTGAGCCACTCCATATTTAGAAGCATCAACAATCCCATACTTCTGTATTTTATTGCTAATTATATATCCAATTTTTCTAAACTCTTCTTCAATTATTTCAATTATTTTTTTATTATTTGGCTTTGCACTTAATATGCCTGGGACGTTTTCAAACACAAATACCTTTGGCTTATATCTTTTTACGACGGATAGATAATGTTCGAAAAGATAATTTCTATAATCATTTCGCATTCCATTTTCGTCCCTTACTCTACCTGCAACTGAATATGCTTGGCAAGGTGGTCCACCTATAATTAGATCTACACCATTTTATTTTTTTACATAATAATCAAGTCCCCGGGATGATCCAAAATTCTCATCATTACTCCAACCATTGAATAGCTCATTTTCTCTCTGTATATCAAAGTGTAATACTGATTCTTCTGCATCTAAAATATTGTATTTACTTTTTAATCTATACCTTAGAGTATCTACTTGTGGTTTCATCCACTCAACTGATGATATACACTTATAATCACCAGTTTGCATAAATCCATCTTCCAATCCCCCACAACCAGCGAATAAGTCTATAAATTTATATTTTCGCATACTATGATTAGCCTTTCTCTATAAATAATCCTTGAGTTTTTTTGCAATAGCATACCCTAATTTAGGTGGGACTGCATTTCCGACTTGCTTATATTGTTCGGATTTATTTCCGTAAAAAATAAAATCATCTGGAAAAGACTGTAATCTTGCACTTTCTCTCACCGTCGGTATTCTATTATACTTGTAGTGAAAATGTGATCTATGCCCTGTATTTATAGTTAATGAAGGTTTCTTACTATGATATCGTGTAAGTGCTTCATTATATTTATACATATTTCTATATTCTTCCGGCAAAGCTTTATAGTTTTTTCCTTCTGGAACAAGAGAAATCATTCTTACTGTTTTTGTCGAATGAATTGTTCCTATATTATTATATAATTTAACTGAGTTTTTTCTCATCTCAGCTTGATATTTTGTTTGTGGGCTACATTCATATTCCTGTATCTCATCGCCATAAATGCCTTCTAAAGCTGGCAAATCTCCTATTGCATCCTCACAAGTAATAAAATTTTCTGAGGAAAGTATTGGCTCTGGAAAAATAAACTCTTCCTCAGAGTTTAATAGTCCTACAAAAAAAGCTCTTTTCCGTATTTGTGGAACACCATATTCAGGTGCATATAAAACTTTTACTGACATTTTATAACCCAGTTTTTCAAAATCATTAAATATTCTTTTTTTACCAGCACCCTCATAAAGTGTTAACATTCCAGGAACATTTTCTAATACAACAGCTCTTGGCTTCAGTCTTTCCGCCAATTTAACCATCGCTTTATATAACATATTTCTTTTATCATCTTCTTCTCTTTTACCAGCTAATGAAAACCCTTGACAAGGCGGCCCACCAACTAATACATCAAGGGTATCATGTTCTCTGCTAAACTCTGAAATTATGTACTCAATATTATCAAGATTAAACAAATCCAATTTTAATGCTTTAGCTTTTCCATGATTATTTTCAAAAGTTTTTAATGCACTATCATCAAAATCTATTCCTAAAATAACATCAAAACCGGCGTCTAAAAATCCCTTGGATAGCCCACCAGCACCTGAAAATAAGTCTATAACTGTAAACTTACACACCCGTATTTCCTCCATCTTCAATACTTACACACTCTGCAATTTCTGAAATATCACATTGCAATATATAACATATTCTTAGCAATACATCATTGATAACATTTTCACCGTCTTTCACAGAATTTATTTTACTTACTTTTGCTTTATCCATAAGTTTAAAATTTCTCATTTCTACATCCATTAATTTCTTAAATAAATTATTATAAATTAGTTTTGACATGTTTATCCTTTAGTCTTATATATCTTAATATCATTTTTATTATAATATGATAGTAGAACTTTTAATGATATTATTTTCTTTTTTGAGCGGTTATTTGAATAATAAAATTGAAGAATAAAATATTAAAAATCCATAGTGTTTCGTAGCATGATTCTATTATAAAATTTAAAGATATCACTAGGCAATCAATATGAACTATACTAATCACAGCACAGAAATACGAACAAACAAAACCTTTCCTTAGAAGCGCCATTTTACTGTAGAGAACGTCTACGACTAGGGTCAACAATACCTTCTACTGCCGCTTATCTAAAACATGCTAGAACCAATATTAATTGCGAAATAAAGTGTGGTACAGTCGACCAGATATAGAAAGATAAACTAATCAGTATATATTTTCTCAAAAGATGACAACAAATATATAAAAGCAGAACCAAATCATTTTCTCGATTGAAGGTTAATAATACCAGTCTGTTTCTAAAATTGAAAAGGATAAGATTCTAAAGCCTTCTAAACGGTCTATTGACACTTGTGTAGTTGTAACTCGGAAAAAACTATTTACATCAGATATGATATTTTATACAAGGACCTTGTATAGCCACATATATGAATGTCTTTTTCCACTTATCTTTGACTTTACTTGTATAGTTAAGATAAAATGAACGAACTGCATCCAACGCACTCGTAAACGTAGTCTTAAGTTAAATATTGAAGATCGTAAACCAACAGTAGATAAACGAACGGAATTTAAGCATTAGGAAGTGGAAACAATTCGCATGAAAAAGCAAAACCTCAACCTCAGCAAGTAACATTAACTGATAGAAAAATACGCTTTTTACTTTCAACTGTTAGCGGATAGAGCTTATGCTAATAATGTAACAAAAACCATTGCTGCATGGATAGGTCCGATGGTAATTCGGTCAGTGGATTACTTATATTCTCTACCCATTTCTTAAGAGACAATGTTAAGTAATTATATTCAGCTTACGATTTAATTCGGTCGAATTCGACTGAATTAAAATTTAATAACTGCGCCAAACTGCATTCCAATAATTTATTTTTTATTTAAAATTTTGATAAAAACTCAGATTCGTAAGTAATATTATTATCTTCGCAGATTTAAGCTTTAAATGTTAAAGAAAAATCACAGAAAGAAAGTTCAGTTTTAATAACTAATACTAAGATAGATTTATTAAATACACTACATATCAATGATATTATTAATGAAGCTATCTATATTGACGTTGAAATTTAATCACTTTTACTTTGTATAATCTCCATCTTATAATACGAAAGAGTCCTTGAATGTCAGTAACGTTGGTATTGTATTTTTCTCCATCTAATGATTCTAAATGCAGTTGTACGATATTTTCGTACAACTGCATTGCACCCTCTTCATCTTTCGTTTTTTAATCACTTCTTTATCTTCTTAGGTTTTTACCTTCAATTAGTGCTCCAACAATATCAATAATACTAAAATACCATTCTTCTTTGAGGGATCTATATTATATTTTGGATAGGACAGCAAAATATATTATAGATTCTAAAAAAGAAACATAAGTAGGGCTACTTTTTTGTACTATAATTAGTTACATCCCATGTATCTCTCCTATGTTTCTTATTATTTCTTTATATTTATATTTTTATACATTTCTCATACTAAATGAACTGAATAGATTAACTGCTGTCCCCAAAACTTGACAAAAATAATTTTTCTTAAAATTCCGATATGTAAGATCAGTGTTAAATCAGAAAAAATTATAAAAAAAATAACGATAATGAGATGGAGAGGTAATTCATTCTTTTTTTTGTACTCGCAAAAAATCTATAACAGCCATTGCAATTTTTTTAGATAGAATTGGTGGAACAGCATTTCCTATCTGTTTAAATGCAGCCGTTCGTGAATTTTCAAAATAAAAATCATCTGGAAATCCTTGTATCCTAGCTGCTTCTCTTACCGTAATTGAACGATTCTGTCTTAAATCTGGGTGGATATAGTAATGTCCATCCTTTGAAATATGAGCAACAACTGTATGACTAATAGAGCCATAATCCAAAGCTTTATATCTATCTAAAAAAGATGTGGTATTAGAATGTGTTTGTAGTTCTTCAGGTATATCGATATACCTTAAATTCTTACCTTTTTTCTTAGCTTTTAGTACCAATTTATATATCTTCAAATCATTTTCATTATGGGGCCTTGCAGCATGTTGTGTTAAAATATCATAATTTTTACGAATATATTTTGCAACAAACTGACTTGAAACATCAGAACAATACTTATGAGAACTTCCTCCCGACTTTATACTTGGCAAGTCCTCAAACAATTCTTTTATAGTTGGGGCAACCTCAACATATTTAGCCAAACAGTCAAAAAATGTGGTATCAAACAATAAATCTTTACGATGTCCGACAAGTATTAAACGTTCTCTTTTTTGTACTACTCCATAATTACTTGCATCTACTATTTGATAATCCACCTTATATCCACACTTATCAAATTCGCAAATTATTTTTGGCAAAAGTAACTCACCTGATAAATCCTTAAACGAAAGCAACCCTTTAACATTTTCAAAAATAAAGAACTTTGGTTTATATTTATCTAAAAAATCTAAATAGTGTTTATATAGATAGATTCTTTTATCAGTAGATTTTTTCGACTTGTTATTGGCTCTACCGATTGTAGAATATGCCTGACATGGTGGTCCGCCAATAATACCATCTAACTCATTATTGCCTAATCTTTGGTCAATAAATTCAAAAATCGAAGGCATGATATCTTTACTGATTTCTTTATTCAGTATATCTTTAGTCAGATCTCTTGGTATAATCGAGTACAAATCATCTCTAGAGATTTCACCTCGAATATATTCAAAATATGGAGATAGGTTATTTTCTTTTTTTAAATAGTAATATATATTTCTTAACTCTAAAGAAGAGCAAGCATCTTTGTCCATTTCTATATGACAAATAAAATTATAATAATCTTTATACCTAAATCCTTCGGTTAATCCACCTGCTCCTGAAAACACATCTACTATATTTAGCATAACCTCACCACCATTCGTATTTAATTAAATCAATTATCATACGCTTCTTTAATTTCTTCATATTTATTTATAAATTCTTGATTAAACTTTTTTGCATCTCTTAACAAGTCTGAATATGATCTTATAAATAAATCACCACTTTTTTCTAATGAATTTGCAGTAGTACTAACTATAGGATCCATATCATATCTATCGGACATCAAAAATGTTGTTACTTTATCCAACTTATAATGATTTTGAACAAAAATTTTATAATCTAACGCTTGATTTATTTCCTCTGTTTTAATTTTAATGTTCGGTCTCTTCAATTCAATAATAATTAATTCACCATTTACTAAATTACAAAGAAAGTCAATCCTACGATTACTTCCCTCTAATTTTTCATCTGGAAAATACTGTTTTAAAATTTCACTATATGATTTTTCTCTTTCAAATGTTGTAATTCTAGGATCTAAAATCCAAGGAAACTTTTCTAGAAATGGCTGAATTACCTTAGATTCACTCTCATTTCCATTAACATACTTTTCAAATTGTTCTATAGCTTTTATTCTACCAACTGCAACTTTTGCAAGCTCTTTTGCCTCTATATATTCCCAATCTGAAGTTATTTTTTCAACTTCATCGACTGTTAAATTCTCGGCTTTTAAATTCTCTATATATGACTGAAAGCTCTCAAATTTATATAAATTTTTTAAGTTGTCCAAAACGCGCTTAATTAATTCTATATCATCTGTTTCTGTGGAATTTGCTAATAATGTATCTTTAACCTTCTTGATGCTACTTATTTCTGTTGGTGTTAATCCCTTAAAAAACGATTTATCTAAAGTAATAAGCTCTTCTTTTTTCTTTCTTCTGTTTTCTCTCCATAAAGATGATATTTTTGAAATCAACTTATTTAAATCATTTTTCAATTGAATTATACTTTCATTTTCTTCCCACAGGATTGACTGTCTCGCTGTAGATATATAATCCTCTTCATCTGAATCATCTATAAAATCAATATTAAAAAATCCAGTTACATAGCCATTAAAACTATCATTTGCCCTATCATCAAAAAACACATTTTCTGAAGCCAATTTATTTCTAACATATAGCAAAAAACCACTATCTTTTTTTCTTAAAGGAGTCGATTTAGTATATACCCTTCCAGTAATACCATGATCTTTTAGCCTTTGAAATTCATCTACAATATTAATATCATTTATAAAGTCTTCTGGAAATTTCCATTCAAATTCTTTTTCTAACTTATCAAAATAAATTGATTTTGTAATTGGTTGCTCTTGTTGTAAACTTTCATCAATAAGTTTAACCTCAAACTCAGCATCATAAAACGAAAATCTTCTGGATAAATTGTATGCTAAATCTTCAATGCCCATTATTGAACTTTGCTTAATTTCTTTAATTTTAACCACAGTCCCAGATTGTTCATTGGTATTTTCATTTTCACAAATCACTTTTGGCTTATATTCTGATTCACTTTCTGCTTTCATTTCATCATAATTAATACTAAAAGCATTTTTCACACCATCTTTTATAGAATATACCTCTATAGTCTTTGCAATACCAAATACAGCTAATTTACCTAGCCCTTTCTTTCCTGTCACTTTTCTTTTTTTTACTTTAGAAACACCTGTGCCTTCGGCTTTTCTTCTGTTTCTACCGATCACCAAAAAGTTCTGATTTAATTCCTCATGGTTCATTCCTATTCCATCATCTGTAACCGTTACTACCTTTTCATCATAGTTAATTTTTATCTCTACATTTTCAGCATCTGCATCGTAAGAATTTGAAATTAATTCAGCGATAACTGGAGGAAATGAACTATATAATTTTATCCCTAAATGATCAATTGTATTTTTATCAAATTTAATTTTAAATCCACTATTTTTCATAATATTACATCTGATAAAACTATCAGACCCTCCTAGCATTCCTATTTCTAACTATAATCTATCGATATAATTATTATAGACATACCTATAATTTGTGTATTAAGCTTTAAACTTCAAACTTGATTCAGCCTTAGTCCAAGCCTCATGAATTCTGAAACTAAATTGCCAACCAACAATCTAGAAATATCTGCAATTTTATCTCTCTAGTTTCACTTTAAATGCATTTAATAAAAGAATATATACATCGTCTTATTTCTTAGGTAATTCACTTATAACCCTGTTGTTTTCATAAATTCAATATTCCTCATATCTTTATCTGTTAATTTTAAAAATAATTTTTTATAGCTTAATATTGAGATGACTAATCATAAGTCATTTTCTTGGTAAAATTATATTACTTTTATTATATCACAAAAATCAGCACTTATTATGCACTTTTATTCTCTTTTTCAAACCAATTTTATACCTTAAATTGCAAGTCGAAATTGAACTTTTCAATATAAATATCAAAATATCTAATAATAGATTGAAATGAAGATTAGCAAAATAGATTCGATATTTTATTTATGTACATTTCTCTTGTTATTTAGTATTCAAGAAGCCTTCTTGAATACTGATTTATCCAATTTTGTACAGCTTTAAGAATACCTATGACAAGATTACTGAATACTTTACCTTTTGATATAAATCGTCTTAACAATCCATTATCATATTTATTTACACCTCTTTACCAAGTTGAATTGGAGTTACCAAAATATACAAAGTAGAGTCCTATACAACTATTTGAAACCTTAGTAGACTCACTATCCTTATTTGAAGTGATACGATTTACTGGCCTATTACTATAGTATCTATCTATGCAGCAATCTTATTTGTTACTTCATTGTCAGAAATACTATCCGCTAACAGTTGAACGTTCAAGCGTATATTTCTTTCAAGTAATATCACTAGCAGAAGTTAATATTTTACTTTTTCCTACAAATTATATCCACGTCTCAGTGCTAAAGTTCCGTATATTCATCTACTGCTGAGCTACGATCATCAATACTTAATCAAAGATTAACGTTTACGGGTACGTTAAGTGTACTTTATTTATTTTCTTTTGACTATACAAGAAAAGTCAAGGATAGGCAGAAAAGGCCTTCATACACGTAGTTATACAAGGTTTTATCCAAATTATCATTTCTGATGCACTGTTCAATTTCATTATACAATTAACCAAGTATTAAAGAGAATAAACTTATGGATTGCGTCTTTTTAAACTCTTCAGAGTTCGTATACTTCTATTAAGTAAAAAGAATAGCACCGGCTATTTAAATAGCTAGTGCTAAAAACTTTTTATACGAACATCTCCTTGCATTTGACAAAGGCCCTGAAAAGGGCGGTATTTTTTCTATTTTTCGTCTCACATAATTTATTAATTGCAGATTATAATATAATATTATCTTTAATTTTCTGACGCTGTTCATCTGTTAATATAGAATTATTCACACAATGATAATTATTATGTAACCATTTAACAACCTCTTTCTTTATATAATCTGAAGGTGTAACTATTTGTGCTGTATTCAAATCTAATTTACCACTTATAAAATGGCACTTTAAAAATCTATTAGAATTATTTCCAGTTATTAACAGTTGATCAATCAACACATTTTTAATCCCTAAATTTCGTTTAAGATTGTTCTCTATTTTATGTATATATGTTAATAAGCTTTCAAAGGTTAGGCAAAGGATTAAGCTGTCATATTCTTTTACGTTAATCTTAATTATTATATATTCGTTCATGACATTTCCTCCTTCTATTTTTCTCTTTTTATTGTTCCGATATTATTAAATCAATACACTTTTTTATAAATTCATCTGCTTCTTCTTTATTTTTAATCAATCTAGTATTATCTGCTGCTCCTAATATATCTCCAAAATGAAATAGTGTATCCCTATGCGCTTTATAATAATTATAACACTTTTCAATACTAGAATTTTTACTTGTATCTAAAAAATTCTGTGAAACTATATATTTGCTTGTATCCACAGGGTCCGGTTGAAAGCAGCCAAAAGTTCTATTAGCCACTCCACCTACACATGTAATCAAGTATTTAATATGCCCCTCTAATGCTCTTAGTGCAGGGAAAGCATACATAGAGTAATCTTCACTTTCAATATAATATTTCATATTAATTAACGATTGCTTTAAAAGTCTTTTTATTCCATCAGGATAGTTTGTAGGTAATCCTTTCATTATTAGATTATACAAGGATGAAATAGTATCTTTTTTTATACTTATACGATAAGCGTTTGCAAGTATCTGTTCAACATGGCTATCATCATATAATTCAATAATTGTTGATGTGACTACTTGAAATAAACAACAGTTTTTCCCCTGTAACAACAATTTATGTTGACCTGTTTTAAATAAGGTAACAGTCACAGAATCCGAATTCATTTTAAACTTATATATAATCTTATCTGCATTACGATTTACAGTGTGAGTAATACTATCATCTGATTCCTCAATAATTTGCACAAAAGCTTCAAAATCACTTTGTTTAAAATATGGAATAGTAAACCAATTGTCTCCTTTTACAGCAACTTTCTTTTTATCTATTAAAGCAGATTTTGCCAAATGGTCAGCTTTTTCATTATAAATTATATTACTATGACTAGGAACCTTTATAAACTCTATTTGTAGAAAATCTTTAAATTTCGATTCATATACTCCAACATACATTCTAGCTACTTTAGATTTAGCAGCCCATTCTCCTGATATCCATTTTGATAAACCTTCATAGTCATAGTATATTCTAATTTTTTCATAATTATTTGACATAGCCCAATCAAGAGCATTGATTACTCCGAAAATTTCACCTATTATATTATTGCTCTCAATGTATGACTGATTACATCCATATCCACACACATTACTTTCCTGTCCATTTGGAAGTATAAACTGTACACCATACGAATATCTGTTTAAATCTTTATCAAAACTTCCATCCGTAAACGCAACTAAGAAACCTTCAGCATTATCTTTTGAAATCTTTTCAACCCAAATATCACGATCTTCAAGGTACAACTCTGCTTCTTTTCTTGTTTTGAAAGATTTAAATTCTGCTTTTGAAAATCCTTTTGTAGCTTCTAAACAATCTGCCCAATTATCGAAAATTCCCGTTTTATACCCTTTTTTTACAGCATATACTTTCAAACTAATCACCTCAATTTCATAATTTTAAATTTTACTATTTTTAAATATTTTTATCAATACCAACTATCTATTTTAATTTTCTAAGCAATCTTAGATTGCTAGTAGAAATTGAACATTTTGATATGAATCATTTAAAATCTTATAACACATCTCTCTATTTCTTTGACTTATCTTCTAAGCTCTTGATTCCTGTATTGTTCAACTTTTTAATCGACATTAGCTAAGTTTTAGTAAGCTTTCTAAGTTCTATCATTCTTTCTTTCTGCTCCTTACCTTTACCAATAAGAGTTACATTATAGCTTTCCATATTTGCCAGAACCAGTAACGCTTTCAGACTTGCATAGTCTCTCATATTTCCCTTTAAGTAAAGATTCTCTTCACGCCACTGTTTTGCTCTTTTGTCAAACAGAGCTACGTTTAGCATATCTGTTTCACTTTCATATTTATAAGATAGCTGTTCATTAGTAAGATCTCTTAAAAGATATTCTTTGATTCCATCTATATAAATTTTGTAATTAATCTTAGAAATTTCTATATTCAAATTTCAGTCTAATGATAACTTAAAATTTTTATCTTCCTTAAGTCTCTTGTAATCCTGAATAACATACATCTTGAATTCAACAGAAATCCATGAATCAATTTCAAAAGCAATATCTGTATGCACAAATGCACAACCATATCTTCCACCTTTTGACATAATTCCGATTGCTACTGCTTTTTCTATCCATTTCTTAGGAGACAATGTAAAGGGATTATATCCAGCTTCAGATTTAATTCAGTCGAATTCGACCGAATTAAAATTAATGTTATTCAAGCTTTCCCATAACTCAATAAATTCAATAGTATCTTTTCTTCTCATCCAATTTTTGATTACATCACTTGGCTCATCACTTTTATATCTTGCAATATCCGTCAGACTTATATAGTCGTTTTCAAAGTCTTCAGTATAAATTTGAAAAGTGAAACCTTTTACTTCAATCATCTCTTTATTCGCCTTAGATATATGCATTCCTACTTTATATTGATGTACTATTTACAACATTTATTTTTGTGATAACTTCTCTAAACCGCACACTATCCATTCATTTTTTGATTTCAAAATTTGCTAGAACCTTAGCTGTATAAAGAACGGTATAATCTAAGTAAAATACGTTAGTGTCTGGACAGTGTAAAATATTTTGTGTAAATATGTTTATATTATATTTTTACCATCTGATAATCCTAATTTCAGTTGTACGATATTTTCGTATAACTAAATTACACATTCTTTATTTTTCTTTGAAATCGCTACAATATTATCTGTCGTTTTTTACTCATTATATAACGTTATTGTATCATACAATTATCGTTTTATATACTATTTATCATCCAGTCGTACTAGCAAACTCCCACGAACTAAGTACATCTCCCAAGTCATAAAAAATCGGCATAGCCCATGGTTATGACTATGCCAATATAAAGAATTATAGATTTCTTATTAAATTTTGTTCAAGTACTACAGCAACCCCTGTATCCGTATATAAGGAAACTCCCCTACTTCTACATCGGTTCTAACAGCAAATACTTTTTCTAGTAATTCTTCTGTCATCACATCTTTTGGTGATCCATCGGCCAAGATCTGTCCTTGATAGAGTACACCGACCCGATGGGAATATTGTGCCGCTTGATTCAATTCATGAAGAACCATGACAACTGTTAACCCTTCACGGCGATTTAAGTCCTGTAATAGTTCCATAATCTCCAATTGATGGTTAATGTCTAAATATGTGGTTGGTTCATCTAAAATCAATACCTGCGGCTCCTGAGCTAGTGCCATGGCAATCCATACACGTTGCCGTTCACCACCAGACAAGGAAGATACTAGTTGATTCCGCAAATGGCTCACTTGTGTGGCCTCTAAGGCAGCATCTACTACTTCTTTGTCATGGGCTCCTTGTTGCTTCCACCAAGATTGGTAAGGGAATCGACCACAGTTGACGAGTTCTTCTACTAACATATCTTTTGGGATAGATGGTACTTGTGGTAAGAATGCCATATATCTAGCTAATTCTTTATTCGAATACTCCTTTGCCTCTTTCCCAGCAATTTGGATGTTTCCAGTCCTTTTAATAGCACTAGTAATGGCATGTAATAAAGTACTTTTACCACAACCATTAGGACCAATTAACGTAGCGATTTCACCTTCGTATACGGTCCACTCGATACCTTTTAAAACTTCTTTTTCACCAAAGGAGACACGACAATCTTTCACAGAAATTACTGGTTTCATTAGTCATCCCTCCTCAATAAATACAAGAAGAATGGAGCCCCAAAGAAGGCCATAATAATACCTACTGGAATTTCAATAGGACTAAATATAGTACGCCCTACAGTATCACTTATGACAAGAACGAAAGCTCCTAAAAAGGCAGATCCTGGTAACAGAAAGCGATAGTCTGTGCCTAGCATCATACGTGCAATGTGAGGAATAATCAGCCCTACAAAACCAATCAATCCTGCCACAGATACAGCACTAGCTGCTAATAATGCTGCCACGGCTGTCATCATAAACCTTGTTTTCTCTACAGCTAATCCTAAACTGCGTGCTGTTTCATCACCTAAGCTGAGTATGGTCAATCGTTTTGCCCCTAAGAAGGCAAATACCAAACCACCTATGGTATAAGGAATTAACACATACACTTGTGGCCAACTACGAGCGGCAAGACCGCCTACCATCCATAATAAAGCCCCTTGCACTCGATCTCCATAGAATACAAGAAGGGCAGATATCATGGACCCTAGGAATGCTGCTACCGCTACGCCAGCTAATATAATGCGGCTTGGTCGTATGCCCTGTTTCCAAGCTAAGGCATACACAAGTATAGCCGCTGTCAAAGCGCCAA
This sequence comes from Veillonella sp. CHU740, assembly GCF_003992055.1. Lineage (GTDB taxonomy): Bacteria > Bacillota > Negativicutes > Veillonellales > Veillonellaceae > F0422. The sequence goes on along the minus strand of NZ_RQVD01000003.1, from coordinate 68,513 downwards.
TAAAGGCAATGAGTGGTACTGCATATTCTAGATAAGGAAATAAAATTAATACAATAACACCAGCTAATCCTGCGCCTGAGGAAACCCCTACAATTTGCGGATCTGCTAATGGATTTTTCATTACAGCCTGTAAGATAGCACCTGCTACTGCTAGATTGGACCCTACTAGAGCCGCTACTATATTTCTCGGTAAGCGAATGTTCCATATGACTAGTGAGTTCGTATCAGATAAAGTGGGAGACCACAATGTGTGCCAAATTTGAGCCAATGTAGTCTGGGCGGACCCGAATACTAATGATAAGATTAGGGCAGCAATCGCTGCTGCCCCAAACACTAGAACGAGAAACATACGCCATGCATTGCGTGTTTGACTCGTTCTATCCATTATTTCTTTTCTTTTCCTTCTACAAACAACATGTCGTTACGTTTTACATCTGTGTAGAACAATGCGTTAACAACGGATGCAGCAATGGAGCTACCACCTTTGTTACCTTGGATTGTAATATAAGGAACTGGAGATACTTCTGCTAAATAATCTTTAGATTCTGCAGCGCCTACGAAGCCTACTGGAATACCGATGATTAAAGCAGGACGGATACCTTCTTCTAACGCTAGGCGCAATACTTCGTATAAAGCAGTTGGTGCATTACCAATTGCCACAATTTGGCCTTCTAACTGTTTACCGAATGTACGCATCGCAGCAATAGAGCGTGTTACGCCTAATTCTTTTGCCATTTCAGCTACTTTTTCGTCACGAATTAAGCAATGCGCTTCACTGTTGTGAAGTTTCAATGCTGGTTTAGAAATACCTGTACGCACCATTTCCACGTCAGTGTAAACATGAGCGCCATTATTAACAGCTGCAATACCTGCCGCTACTGCACCTTCACTAGTACGGAATAATTTCGCATATTCTACGTCACCAGATGCATGGATAGTACGAGATACTACACGAATTTCGTCCTCAGTAAATCCCATGTCTTTCACATATGGGTAAATAATTTCCATACTTTTATCTTCAATTGCTTTCGGGTTTTTAATGTAATCCATCGTAATCCTCCCATAGAGTTTTAAATTCTTCTGCTGCTGAAATTGTCACTGCCCCTTTCGCCGGTGTTGGGCGATCGATAACGATGACATGTACGTTTAAATCGATAGCAGCTTGTAACTTTGTATCTGAGCCTCCCACAAGGCCAGAGTTTTTCATCACTACTACCTCTGCTTTTGTATCTTGGAACATGACCTTATTCATGTCATAAGAAAATGGTCCTTGCATAGCGATTGTATGCTTAGGAGATACGCCCAAATCTTCCATCATTTGTAGCACTTCCGCCGTCGGTAATACACGGGTCCATACTTCTTTATCTTGTAAAGCTTCGGACTTGGCAAAGACATGCATCGTCTTACTCCCCGTTGTAAGATATACTACCTTACCTAGCTCACCCGCTAACGTAGCTGCCTCTTCCTCATTGCTCACATGATGTAATTTAGCATACTCTGGCAATGGCACTTCTTTCCGTTCAAAACGAATGAAAGGAATCTCCATATCTGCAGCGGCCTCACGAGCTGTGGCCGTCACAATCGCTGCATAGGGATGGCTCGCATCGATGAGCATCGTAATCCCTTTATTTTGAATGAGATCTTTCATTTCCTCTAAATTCAAACGACCTTCATGCACTTCAATACCTGGATGGGATGCTAATTGTGCCCCATATTGGCTCACCACAGACACCAATACAGGTAATCCTGTATGCTCTTGTACTGCTACCGCCAAATTACGACCATCTAGCGTACCTGCTATGACCCAAATCACAGTTTATATCCTCGCGGCGTAATGATTTTACCATTTTCCACATAGGTTTGGCTATTACCAATGATAACTAATGTTTGCATATCGATTTCTTCTTTGTGGAAATGTTCTAAATCAGAAATGATGATATGTTGACCTGCACGGCCTGCTTTTTGGACAATGCCTACTGGCGTTTTAGGGTCACGGTGTTGCAATACTAGTTCACGCACTTCATCTAAATGAGTCACACGTTTTTTACTGCGTGGATTATACAATGCGATAACCATATCACCTTCAGCACACAGTGCGGCACGTTTTTTGATTAAATCCCATGGTGTCATCAAATCGCTCAAGCTGATCACAGCGAAGTCATGCATCAATGGAGCACCCAATACAGCTGCTGCCATGTTCACAGCACTTAAACCTGGAACGATATGTACAGGAGGACGTTTCTCCTCTGCTACTTTATTAGCCAATTCGATGACAAGACCAGCCATGCCGTATACACCAGGGTCACCGCTGGATACCACCACCACTTTATAACCTTCTACAGCTAAATCCACTGCTTGTTGGCAACGATCTACTTCTTGCATCATGCCTGTTCCTACAGTAACTTTTTCTGCTACAAGGTCTTTAATCAAATCTAAATACGTAATATAACCTACTACACGGTCTGCTTGTAAAATCGCTTCACGTGCTTCTGGGGTCATGAACTCTGGGTTACCAGGTCCTATTCCGATAACTTGCAATGTACCCGTGCAATGGCTACGGTTGTTCTCGGAAATATTGTTTTGTGCTGCAGTAGCTCCTGCCCCTGCGCTAGTAATAGTGCTGTCGTTTCGCATACGTTTCCTACTCCTATGGTTTGTTTAACAAAATTTGATTCAATAATTTGTGCCTCTTCAATACAAGGGGCCATTTCTTCTTGTGTATAAAACTGGATAGGCCATTTGAGCGCTTCCATAGCTTCTAATAATCCTACTTCATCAGCTTTCACGATAACTGAGGCAGCTCCCTTAACACTTAATGGGGACCGTTTTATGTTTTGCAATGATTCTGCCACCGCTGAAAGTATCAATTCTTTCGGTGTATCACGGCGACATCCGATGCCTACCGTCATAGTCGCTGGTCGTAACACCAGTGTGACACCTATACAATCAATGATTCTATCTGTAATCACAACCTTTGGCTCATTCCCCCATGGGAATACTTCCTCTGGATGAAAGAGAGCATAGTCCACTTGATGTGCTTGTACAGCACTTTCAAAGTCATCTGCCAAGGTACTATCCAAATAATATTTGACAGATTCTCCATTGACGATGGCTGCATTCACCTTGATAAGCATGGAGAAATCTTCTACCTTGGCGCCTATCTTGCGAGCCAATACATCTGGTGCTGGCAATTGATTCACATCTGTAGCTGTCGTAATCACCGGAGTCGCCCCTGTAATCATAGCTACTTCACTAGTCCATTCATTAGCACCACCTAGATGTCCAGATAAAAGACTAATCACAAAGTGACCACCTTCATCCATCACCAAGATAGCTGGATCTTCCGATTTATGCTTGATGAAAGGTGCAATCATACGCACTACAATGCCTGTGGCCATAATGAATAAGATACGGTCATAGTCTTTCCACAACTGTTCTATATACGGTTTCAAAGAAGAAAAGGATATGGCTGTTTCACCACTTTCACGCTCTTCTTTTTCATAACAATCTACCACATGTTCCTGTACATAGGCACTACGTACTTGTTGGCCTAGCTTAGCCCCACGTTTTGTAACAGATACGATAGCAATCTTCATTACTTAGCATCTCGATACATATGAGCAAAGCCTTTGTCATAGAGTTTAGATAATTCGTAATCTGTATCTAATACACGGCTTACTACGATCATAGCTTGGCGGATCACACCTTCTTCTGCCACCACATCAGCAATCGTTTCTAATGTACCACGAATGATACGTTGATCTGGCCAAGATGCTTTCACAACGATCGCCACAGGTGTTGTTTTATCATAACCACCTTCAATTAATTCTGCCGCTACTTTATCAATCATTTGGACAGATAAGAAAATACACATTGTTGCGCCATGGCTAGCCAACATGGATAATTTCTCTTTCTCTGGCATAGGCGTTCTGCCTTCCATGCGAGTGATGATCACAGTTTGTGTTACATTTGGCAATGTATACTCTTGTTGCAAAGCTGCTGCGGTTGCTAAGAAGGAGCTTACCCCAGGTGTTACATCATAAGTAATGCCCATTTCTTTTAAGGCATCCATTTGCTCTTGGATGGCTCCATAAATCGCAGGGTCACCTGTATGCAAGCGCACCACTGTTTTACCTTCTGCCACACTTACTTTTGTCACTGCTAATACATCATCTAAGCTCATAGATGCAGAGTTATGAATTTCACAACCTTCTTTACAGGCTTCTAAAATCTCTGGATTCACCAAGGAACCAGCGTAGATTACTACATCTGCTTCTTGTACAAATCGGTATCCCTTACGGGTAATTAATTCCGGATCTCCAGGGCCTGCGCCCACGATATGTACTTGTACCATATTATGCCTCCTGTTTCACTGCAGTTACGATAAAAATAGGGCTCAATGGATTTAATAAATGGTATGGGCCAGCTTTTCTGAAACGGCTCACTTGCATTTGAAATCCTTCATAGGTATACGGTCTACCTTTTAACTCTTTCAAAATGGTATAGCCTGTTTCCATAGTTACAGCTGTTACCACAAGACGACCGCCCACCTTTAACAAGCGTGTCGCTTCGTCCATAATGGTGCCCATGCCACCAGCGCTACCGCCAATAATAACAGCATCTAATTCTGGTAAATTTTCCATGCCTTCTGGGGCTTTGGCCTCAATAATTGTTAAGTTTTTTACGCCAAATTTTTCTTGATTTTGGCGAATTAAATCTGTCGCTTTTTCAAATCGTTCAATAGCATACACATGTCCTTTCGGAGCTCCTAAAGCAGCTTCTATAGAAATAGAACCTGTACCAGCTCCTACATCAAGAACTACGCTATCCTCTTCAATACGAGCTTCATTCATAACAACCATGCGAATTTCTTTTTTCGTCATGGGCACGTCGCCACGAATAAATTCCTCGTCTTCAATTCCAAAAAAATGTCTCATCCTAATACCACCATCACGGAGTGACCGAAGCCCTCCAATGCTTGTAATTCTTCTAATGTACCGCGTTCAATACGCTCATCTTTATAACTCAATCGTTCGCAAGCAGCCGCTTTTGTATTCTTCGGCCAACCATGCTCTTCGATTAAATAGCTTGCAATATAGGCAGGATTCTGTTCCGGATCTGTTAAGAATCCTAATTTACGTCCTTCCGCATAATACAAATCTTTTTCCTCTGGGCGACGACCGTGAAAGCTCATTAAATCTGCATTATGCCACACTTCTCCAAGTCTAGCAAAGGCAAATGTCATGGAACTTATGCCCGGCGTCACATCGATTGGATTGTTAGGGAATTTAGTTTTTAAGTATGGCAATAAGGAATAATATCCCGTATCACCGCTGACTAAGACTACAATGTCATTGGATTGTAGTTGCTGTCCCATCCACTCTGCCATAGGCGCTAATTTCGCTATAGGAAAGGTCAACTGACCATGCTGAGCAAAATCTTCTAATGCTCTCTCACTTCCCACAAGAACTTTAGCCTCTTTGATAAGATGTAACCCTTTAGGTACTACATACTCTGGATTCCCAGGGCCAATACCTACGACATACAAGGTATGTGCCATGATTCTTCTTCTCCTATTTTCTTCGCTACCTCATCGACGGCCAATATAGTGCCATCTAAGGTAGATATGATAATACCAACGTTTGCATCTTGCGCAATATAGCGCATAGAGCGCAAGGATGCGCGATCCGCTACGCGCTGATAAATACCCTCTAGATGCTCTCGTTCAATAATTGGCATAGCTGCTTCTGTAGTGCGGCAGTCCATCAATTCTTCACACACCTGTTGGGAGGCCCCTTCTAATGCTGCATAGGCCACGATCGTTTCCATACGTCCATCACTCATGCGGTTATGCGTGTGAAAGCTACCGCTAGCCAATTTAATAATTTTACCAATATGACCTATGATAAGAATATTTTTGAAGCCAATCTTCACGCATTGTTCTAACATAAAGCCGATAAAATTACTAGTTTCTGCCATTTGATTGATAGAAATACCTAGCTGCTCTTTGGCAATTTCCTGTCCAATACGGCCAGGCACTAAAATCGCAGTGGTGTAACCAGCTTCCTTCATCACTCGTAATTGAGGTACCAAGGAGTTTTTGAATCCTTCTTCACTCATTGGTTTTACAATACCTGTAGTGCCAATGATAGAAATACCACCTTCAATACCAAGAGTGCCATTCAAGGTCTTTCTAGCTAAGGTTTCCCCGGCTGGTACGGATACTTTCACATGGATGCCCGTACCCTTAGGCACTAGTTCATCGAACACATAGGAAATCATTGTTCTAGGGCCCGGATTGATAGCAGGTTCTCCTACAGGTAACGCCAGTCCCGGTTTCGTTATGGTTCCTACGCCAAAACCTGCTTCATAGGTAATCGTTCCCGACTGATTTAATGTCACCGTAGTCACAATATCTGTACCATGTGTTACATCCGGGTCATCGCCACCGTCTTTCACAACAGTTACCATAGCCTCAGTAGGTGATAGTACTTCTACCTTCGCAATAGGCACAACAATGAAAGCATCTTGAGGATTTCGTATAGACACTTGGTCCACTATTTCTTCTTCGATTAGGGCTAAGAGTCCAGCTTTCACCCCTGCGGTTGCACAGGAACCAGTGGTGTACCCACCACGCATATCTTCTACGTTCATAGTCCCTCACATGATAAAATAGGAGCATCGATTGGGTGATGCTCCTCTATTTGATTAAGAACGGAAATTCACAAATTGTAATTCCACAGGTAAGTCTTGTTCACGAAGCATGGTAATCACTGCTTGTAGTTGATCTTTATCTTTTCCTGCTACACGTACTTGGTCTTCCATAATTTGAGCTGTCACTTTTAACTTCATGTTTTTGATTAATTTGACAACATCCTTAGCCACCTCTTTAGAGATACCATTTTTAATGGTCACAACTTGGCGTACAGTGCCGCCAGATGCTGGTTCAATTTTACCATACTCTAAATTTTTAATGGCTACATTACGTTTTACCATTTTACCTTTTAACACATCAATGATTGCACCTAATTTATATTCATCATCACAATGAATTTTAATGGTATCACCATCATGCTCTATATCTGCTTTACTATTACGGAAATCGTAGCGTGTACCAATTTCTTTCTTCGCTTGATTTACTGCATTATCTACTTCTTGCATATCCACTTCGGATACAACGTCAAATGAACAATCTTTAGCCATATAAACCTCCAATACATATTTACATGAACAGTTCAATTATACCCTACTTGCCTTATATTTTCTACCTTTATAGTGCGCTTTAATTATAGCTTTTAGGAATGTAGTATACGTTAAAAAAATACCTAATGAATACAGTGTTAATTCCTCTATTCATTAGGTATCTATTATCAATATATCAAATTATTTTACGCCATCTTTTGTGCGTTCAAAACCTACTTGCTCTGCGGCGATTTCATACAAAGCAATGGATACAGGATTTTCTGTTCCTACTTCACCTACAAGGGATGGATCTCCATCTGTCAATTCACGAGCACGCTTAGCTGCTAATGTCACCAATGTGTATTTACTATCCACTTGTTTTTCCAAATCTTTTAAATGCGGTTCTACCATCATAATGAAAGTCTCCTCTGTATTAAACACTAGTATTTTGAAATACCAATAGCAACTTAATGATTTTCTTGTTGCTCATTGCTATATCGTTTATAAATGTATTGAATTTTTTCTTTATTTCGACTAATCTTGCAGGTCTCAGCTCTTAAAATAGAAGCCGTTCTTTCAATGGCATCTTCTAAATCGTCATTGACTACAATATAGTCATAGCGATGTGCTAAGGCTAACTCAGAACACGCCAAGGATAATCGTTTGTGGATGACTTCTTTATCATCTGTACCACGTCCATGCAAACGTGATGTGAGTACATCTAATGAAGGAGGCACTACATAAATAAAGACAGCATCACTATAGGCCTCTTTCACTTTCATAGCCCCTTGAATATCGATTTCCAAGATCACGCTTTTGCCTTCTTCTAATAAGTTCATCACGTGCTCTTTTGGTGTACCATAATAGTTATCGTACACTTTTGCATATTCTAAGAATGCATCTTCTTTGATTAAACTTTCAAATGTATCTACATCGCGGAAGAAATAGCTAATGCCCTCTTCTTCACCCACCCGTGGTTGACGTGTGGTCATAGATACAGAATAGACCAAATTCGGCATTTGTTTGCGAAGTTCTGCACAAATTGTACCCTTCCCCGCACCGGATGGTCCAGAAATGACGATTAATATTCCTTTATCAGACATGATAACTCCAGTACTACTTACGCATTATTCTATATTCTGAATTTGCTCTCTTACTTTTTCTAACTCTACTTTTAATTGTACAACTGTATCTACAATTGTAATTTCATTCCCCTTAGATCCCATTGTATTGACTTCACGATTCATTTCCTGTAATAAGAAATCTAGCTTCCGTCCAATAGGTTCCTCTTCTTCGAGGATTTCCTTTAATTGTACCATATGTGAGGCAAATCGAGCAATCTCTTCTGAAATATCTACTTTATCTGAAAGTATAGCCACTTCTTGAACAAAGCGTTCTTCTTGAAAATCCGCACCTACTTTATCTAACATCGTATGAATCCGCTGTAACAAACGTTCTTCATGATGTGCTAAAGCCACATCTCTACGGCTTTCCATATAGGCAAATAACTTTTCAATCCCTTGTAAACGTGAAGTAATATCTTCTTTCATCGCCACGCCTTCTTTGGCGCGCATTGCAAGAACACCTTCTATTGCAATTTTGGTTGCTTCTTCTAAGGCTTTACCAATCGCCCCTTCATCAGTTGGTGGTTCTTCTACAGTAACCCAATCAGAAGAAATAGACATAATAGCAGATAAAGGAACATCTTTCACATCTGGGTAAAAGCCTTCATCTACTAAAAATTGTCTAATCTGTCCACATAAGGCTCGGTTCATACGCAAGTCTTTTTCTTGCTCCCCTGATTCTTTATACAAAATGGACACCTCTACCTTACCACGTTGAAAGGCAGATTGAATCAATCGTCTCACTTTGTCTTCAAACACATTAAATTGTTTTGGACTTTTTATAGTAATATCACAATAGCGTGTATTTACTGTTTTAATCTCTACTTGGAAACTTCCTGTTTCCGTAGTCACTATGCCGCGACCAAAGCCTGTCATACTGTTCATGGATTTACCTCGCGTTTCCGTTCTATTTCTTACCTTTCAGTATAGCACGGTAGGCGTAAAAATAAAACGTTTTATTTGCTCTAATCTATATCTACCATAAGGTTAATATAGTTAGAAATTTTAATTCACTGCTAATCCTGATATGCATTAACCTTCTCTTATATATTGCTCTCAATGAAACATCAAGTTTAACGATGTCTCTATTCAGCCATATTTTTGATGTCTTACCTTTAATTCAAAAGCTACCTATATCTACTAGTACTAGATTAGTGTATACTAATATAAGAATAGTACTGAAACTATTTAGCAATCAATTTATCATCGTATGATAAACTTATATATAGATGATGTATTAGATCTATACCCTATACATCATATCGTTCTAATAAAATGGAACATAGAAAGGATTCTCATGAATTTAGATGGCTTAACATTATCTGTGTTGATACGAGAACTGAACGACCAAATAGGAAATGGTCAGATTCAACGTATTCAGCAGATTGACAAAACAAGTATTCTTTTAAAAATTAATACACCTACCACTAGCCCCTACTTAGTGATTACCGTGGGCAGCGCTCCGTCTATCTATGTAACAGACAAAATAGTAGATGCTCCAAAAGAGCCTACGTCTCTTATTATGTATTTACGAAAACATATTGAAGGGGCTCGCATCACAAATATTGAGCAACTTCACGGGGACCGTATCATCCGCATTACAGCCGACAAGTTAGGGTTAGATGGTTCCATCGTTGTAAATGAAATCTATGTAGAGCTAATGGGCAAATATTCCAATTGTATTTTCGTACAAAACGGAACCATCTTGGAATCTCTCGTTCACGTCACTCCACTGATGAACCGTGTACGCTCTGTGGCACCTAAGTTACCATATGACTTGCCACCTAATACATCTCGTGTCGACCTCATGCAGTTCTCCGGTCCGGAGATCACACAATTACTCCAATCCTTTTCACAAGACACAGTGGGCAATACCATTCGTCATATCTTTAACGGCTTCGGTCCTGTTCTATTAGATGATCTATGTTATCGTATTGATTTACTGCCTACTACACCCATGACATCAGACCTGATTCATACAGTTACAGATGGACTGACCAATTTGCAATCTCAACTTCTTAGTGCTCAAGGATTATTGCAATATACTACAACAACCGGCAAACGTTTATTAACGCCTATTCCTATTTCTGAAAGTTCTCCTCATACTATTGTTGACACCATACAGTACACAACGATTTCCGAGGCCCTTTCACAGGATGTAGCAAAGCTAGGTGCCATTCACACAGCAGGAAAAGAACTAGAAAAAATTATCGCCGCCGCCATCAAAAAAGAAGAAGGTCGTCATGAAAAAATTAAGGCTGAACTAGATGACACATCCAAAGCTGATATGTATAAATCCTATGGTGATTTGCTCATGATTTATAGCTACTTACCACATCACTACGAGTCTGAAGTAACGGTACAAAATGTCCTGTCTGATGAAGGTGAAAACATTACCATTCCATTAGACCCACCTTTGTCCATTACAGAAAATGCGCAGGCCTATTATAAGCTATATCGAAAAATGAAAAATCGTACCAAGAATGGTCAATACCAATTAGAACAAAGTACAATGCGTCTTGCCTATTTGGAGTCCATTCAGTACAGTTTATCCCTAGCTACAACAAAACAGGCTGTCCAAGAAATCCGCAGTGAATGTGAAAGTGCAGGCATCTTGCGTCAATCTAAAAAGCCGATTCCTTTCAAAATAAAGAAGGATAATTTTCTGCATTTTACAGTCCCAGGTGGCGATGTATACGTAGGACAAAATAACCAACAAAATGAATACCTCACCAACCGTTGGGCTAAACCAAATGACCTATGGTTACATACACAACATATACAAGGTTCCCACGTGATCTTGCGGTCTGACATTGAGCCAACTATTAAAATGATTGAAGCTGCTGCACAAATCGCTGCGTACTTTAGTAAAGGAAAAGATACGTCTAAAGTAACCGTGGACTACACCTTAGTGAAACATATTAAAAAGCCACCTGGATCACCATTGGGGTATGTTATTTTTAATACCCATAACGACATCGTAGTAGAACCTAAAGCACCTGAGGGGTATATAGAAAACAACTAGTTTAGAATATCTTACATGCAAGATAGAAGGCTCTTTGTAATCTAATAGAACTACTGATTCCTAACAACATAATCAAAATATAGAAAAAACTGTAAGCATTCATATCGTTTGCTTACAGCCTTTTTATTATTCTAATTCATTACGAGTTATAGAACTACTATAATAATGCATTCATTTTACTACCCCAATACATCTGCCATGGCTTGTACTGTTCGTTCAATGGCGATATCGATAGTCTCTTTATCAATTGTTAAAGGTGGGTTGAAATAAATTACATTTCCTAATGGACGTAGTAATAAACCTCTATCCAAGGCTTTTTTATAGATTTGATACCCCATGCGCAAGGATCCATCAAAGCCTTCTTTTGTATCTTTATCTTTTACAAGTTCGATAGCATTGATTAGTCCCATACGGCGGATTTCACCTACATTTGGATGGTTGCCTAAAGCTTTCAATAAGGCATCGTGTAAATAATTCCCCATATCTTCAGCTTGTTCTAAAATATGCTCATCACGCAATGTATCAAGGACAGCCAATGCAGCAGCACATCCCAATGGGTTACCACTATAGGTATGGCTATGCATAAACGCTTTCATAGTATGGTAATCATCGTAGAAAGCTTGGTAAATTTTTTCAGCCACCACTGTAATGGACATCGGCATATAGCCACCCGTCAATGCTTTGGATACGGTCATGATATCTGGCGATACTCCAGCATGGTCAAAAGCAAATAACTTACCTGTACGTCCAAATCCTGTAGCAATTTCATCAGCAATCAGTAACACTCCATAACGGTCGCACAACTCACGTAGTTTACGTAGGTATTCTGGCGGATACATTTTCATACCTGCACACCCTTGAATCAATGGTTCGACGATTACTGCTGCCAAGGTAGATCCATGTTCTGCAAAGTCTTGTTCCATATGCTCAAAACATTCACAAGAACAAGTTTCACGAGTTTTATCATAAGGGCAACGATAGCAATCTGGTCCTTGCGTGTGGATAGTTTGATCCATCAACATCGGTTTATAAATTTCAGCAAATAAATCCATGCTACCTACAGACAAAGCTCCAATGGTTTCACCATGGTAGCTCTCACTAAGGCATAAAAATTTTTGACGCTCTGGATGACCTGTTTGATAGTGGTATTGGAAGGCCATTTTTAAAGCACATTCTACAGCACCAGACCCATTATCACTAAAGTGAAAGCGTGTTAATCCTTCTGGTACTACTTCTTTCAAACGTTCCGCCAAAGTGATGGCAGGGCGATGACTAAAGTTAGCAAAGATAACATGCTCCAATGTATCTAGTTGTTGTTTAATGGCTTCATTTACCTTTGGATGACAGTGACCCAATAAATTACACCACCAAGAACTGATGATATCTATATATTCTTTTCCCTCTACATCATATAAATAACAACCTTTTGCATGGTCGATCACAATCGGTGGCAATGTTTCATAATCTTTCATTTGAGAACATGGATGCCAAATTAATTCTAAATCTTTTTTTGCCCAATCTTTCATGTGTATACCTATACCTCTCTTATAATTATCTAATTACGCATGGGGATTCACTATATCCTCGTAGCAACTTAACATAGCATCTACGTCCATATGCAACGATGTTTGACCTGGCCCTACTCGATCTAATACAGGAATGCTTGTCAATCGTTCCATCATCACGCAATTATCTTCTTCCATAGGATTTCCTGTGTAGTGATTTACAATAATACCTTTTACAGGAATACCTTTGGATTGCAAATAATGGATTGTTAATACTGTGCTATTAATCGTCCCTAATGCCGCTGTGGCTACTACTATAGTGGGTAAGTTTAAATCTTTTACCACATCTTCTAGCATATACAGTTCTGTATCTGTTACATGCAGAGGGCATATGATACCGCCACTACCTTCTACCGTTGTGTATGCATGGGCCCTCGCTACATGACAGAAGTTTTTGTTCACCACAGTTCTATCGATGACTTTCCCTTCATGACGCGCTGCCAAATGGGGCGATACTGCCTCATCAAATACATAGGATAGCAATGTATCATCTGCCTGTGAAAGTCCTGCCACTTGTTTTACGTACCCTGCATCACTTTCAGTAATACTAGGTGCACCACTGACAGCTGCTTTGTAATAGGCTACATCATGTCCCGCCTCACTAAGACGTTTCAACCATAATGCTGTAATATATGTTTTACCAACATCAGTTCCTGTTCCTAAGATATATAAACCCTTCGGTTTTTGTATAGTTGTCATGATTCATACCCTTTCTTACGTTGTATATCTTGCTATTTTCCTCTGTAAAATCCATATAAGGTGCATATAGTCATTATATACGCACCTTATTTACATTCACTCATTTTTACTTCAAAATTGGAATCAAACGTTTTGCAATGACTGCTGCCAAAATACAAAGGAAAATATCTGGGATCACCGGCAAGGCAAAGCAATAGATAAACAGCGCATCAAGCCCAATTGGTTTTCCTAAATATAAATCTTTAATTTCATATAAGTAGAGCATCCCCACTCCATAAACGATTGCTAGGTTTACAAAGGATGCTGCTAATAATCGTTTAAATGTTAATGTCACTGAAGTTTCTACCATGCGACCAGCCACAAAAGCCCCAATAGCAAACCCTAGAAGGTATCCAAATGTAGGCTTTACAACATACATAAGTCCGCCACCTTCAGTAAAAATTGGAACTCCTGCCAGCCCAAGAATTAAATACATGACAACACTCATTCCGCCAAGTCGACTACCTAAAATTAATCCTGCTAGTGTAGTAAACAATAACTGCAACGTAAATGGCAAATACGGAATCGGAATTTTAATAAATGCTCCTACCGCTACCAAAGCTACAAATAAAGCCGTCATCGTAATTTGTCTAGCACTCATCGTTCCTCTTACATTCACTTCTTCTTTCATGATACGATCCTCCCTTGATCGACAATACATGATGATAAAAAATGTCTTTCAAGTAGTATTAAAGCACTATTATTTTTCATTGTCAACTCGAATTGATTTACTAGGAGTTTACAATAAAAAGAACCGATCACTCTAATATCTTCCAATGTATTAAAGTGATCGGTAGTAATGAATATATTTTATACTTAAAAATAAATTTATTATTTAAATATACGTAATACATCTAAACAAAATATAGATAGCAAAAATACCCCAAAAGCCTTCCATCGATTAGGGCTAGTAAGACTTAACTAGCTTCTCTACATTTGCTATCTGCGCTGTATCTTCTTGTTTCCATGTTAATGGAACCACAGAAATATATCCCTCTTTAATGTGCCCTACATCGGTTGGTCGTTCTTCTTTTTGAAAGCCTTGGTCACCTACAATCCAGTAATATTCTCTACCTTTTGCATCTTGACGAACATCGATAACATTCGTATATTCTTGGAACCCTTGATGGAATACTTTCACTTGTTCCCAACCTACAGGACCTTCTTTTAGGAAATTAACATTCAATAAACCTTGGTATTGCCCTTCTTCATACATTACCTTTATAAAGTCTGTAATAAATGGTAGAATTTCCTCCATACGTTTTGGGCTATATCGCTCTAGGGACAATGCTAATGATGGGATACCATACATCAACCCCTCCATAGCTGCCCCCACTGTACCAGAATAAATTGCATCAGATCCCAAATTAAATCCATGGTTAATGCCTGAAACCACTATTTCTGGTTTGTCTTCTTGCAATAAATAGGATAAAGAAAACTTCACACAGTCTACAGGTGTACCTTCTACAAATACCATTCTAGGATTCTCACCATCTTCGCTCATTTCCTTGGCACGGATTGGTACCTGCACCGTCAATGCACTAGATTTTGCACTTTGTTCGACTTTGGGTGCCACCACCGTCACACGGTGATGCTTAGCTAACTCTTGTGCTAACCCCTGTATCCCTGGAGCCCATAGACCGTCATCATTTGTTACTAAAATATGCATATTCGTATCATTATCCTTCTATAGCAGAAATTTTTTCTACTCGTTTTTCATGGCGACCGCCTTCAAATTCAGTATGTAACCAAATATCTACGATATCTAATGCTAAGCCTTGACCAATCACTCGTTCTCCCATAGTCAGTACGTTAGCATTGTTATGTTCACGGCTAGCATGAGCAGAGAATGTATCGTGACATAATGCAGCACGAATCCCTTTTACTTTATTCGCTGCAATGCCGATTCCGATACCTGTACCACATGTCAAAATACCGCGATCAAATTCACCCGCTGCCACAGCTTCTGCCAATGGCTTCGCCACATCTGGATAGTCCATGGAATCTGTGGAATACGTACCAAAATCTTTGTACTCAATACCTTGTTTCTCTAGTAAACCTTTAATCGCTTCTTTTAAATGAAATCCACCATGATCACAACCAACTGCTACTTTCATTTTATCCTCCTTTTGCATTATACATTATCTTTATGAATGTCTAACCCTTTATTAACATAATCAAAAATCTGTTTTGCTGTTCGGTTATATACCTCTTGAGATTGTCCAAAAGGATCTACCACATCTCCGTCTTCTCCACCAAATTCAGCAAGAGTCATAATTTTTTTACTGTCAAAAGGAAATTGACGAAGTAATATTTTTTTATGGTCTTCTGTCATAGCTAGTACATAATCTGCAGCTTTCACAAAATCTATTTTTAACGGACGAGAGCTATGCTCGCTAATATCTTCGCCTACTAATTCTTGAACTGCTACTACCGATTCTTCACTGACCTTAGCCCCTGGTACACAAAATAGACCAGTAGACAGCGTAACTACATCCACATGTTGTTCACGTCCAACTGCGCGTGCAATCCCTTCTGCCATGGGACTACGACAGGTATTTCCTGTACATACAAATAATAAATTCATAATTACCTCTACTATACTTTAAAGCAATGTTACATGACCACCACTGGCCTTCTCTAAGCGATTCATAACGGCCACGCCAAGTCCTACTGGTGTACATCCTTCCACAATCAATGTATCCACACCAACGTCGTTAAACTGTAATAAACTATCGTATAAACGATTGGCCAATGAAATAGGCTCTGCTTGTTCACCATATACAATGATATCTACTGAAAGTGTAAAATTAGGAAGTACTGCATTTAAATTTTCTAAAGTTTCCTCTGAAAGTAATAACCCAATTCTCGGCTTTCCCTTACAATCTTCCTGTAACATAGGTTCCTGCTGAACTATTGTATCTATGATGTCTTTCATATATTCTGCTACTGTTAATGACTGTCCCACGAGTACTTGCACCGGCATGTCTGGTGCATAATGGCGATATTTCATCCCTGGCGCTTTCGGCGCCTCTGTTGGGTCATGCAATGCCGTATCATATATTACATGGTCCGCCACCATTTCTAGCATCTCTTTTGTAACACCACCTGGACGCAAGATAATGACAGTATGATCTTCGACTTGTACGACTGTAGATTCTACACCTATTTCACAGGGACCTGCATCCACTATTGCATGAATACGTCCTTTCATATCATGCAGCACTGCTTCTGCGGTGGTTGGACTTGGTCGCCCTGACCGATTAGCACTAGGCGCTGCGATAGGAACACCTGCAATGCGTATCATCTCACGACATACGTCATGATTTGGACATCGTAATGCCACCCGTGAAAGTCCACCGGTCGCTCGTTCTGGCACTAGTGCTGACTTTTCAAAGGTAATAGTCAGTGGACCTGGCCAAAAGGTATCCATCAATCTTTGTTCTAAAGGAGTGATATGTTGTACTAAACGATGCACCATAGATTGGTCACATACATGTAAAATCAAAGGGTTGTCGGAAGGTCGCCCTTTTGCTTCATAAATGCGGTCCATAGCATCTGCTGCCAGTCCATTAGCGCCTAAGCCATACACCGTCTCCGTAGGTATAGCTACCAAATCCCCTACACGAAGTAAAGTACCGGCTAATTCTACATCATTTACAGTTAATAGCTGTGTTTCAATATTATCTACTGCTTCCATATCATACCTCCTTTCCTATGTACTATTATAGCACTATTTTCGTCGCACTTCCCAACGCACTTCACGTATAATACCAGCGATATCTCGTTGATACACTGGCTCACCATATTTCCCCGTTTCTATAGCTAGTTTAGATACTGCCTCTTCTTGACCTTGTCCAATTTCGATGGCAAGGTAACCACCATCTTTTACCAATCGCCACCCTTCACGAATGATAGGAATATAAAACTCTAATCCCGTAGTTCCTCCATGAAGTGCAATATGAGGTTCGTGTAATACTTCTTGAGATAATGTGTTCGTCTCCGCTGTCGTAATATACGGTGGATTCGACACAAGCACATCAAATACTCCTTCTAAGGATGTGATTTGTTCTCCAAATAGAGCCTTACAAGCATCCATTAGCGCTTTATATTCACTACCTTTGCCTATATTTACCTGTTCTAACAGTTGCTTTATGTCACTTTCACAGAATCTTGAAACATCAGCTAATTCTAAAGATGTGCGATTGTCCTCAGCGATCGCCAGAGCTTTATCCGAAATATCTACACCTACACCAGTGGCATTCGGTAAATAGTGCAGTAAACTTAGCAATATAGTGCCTGGACCGGTACATAAATCTAAAATCCGCGGCGCAGATTCTACATCATATAGATCCAAAATATCTTCAATTAATGTTTCTGTATCAGGACGTGGAATCAACACATGTTCGTTCACATGAAAGTCTAACCCCATAAATTCTTTATGCCCTGTAATAGCTGCTACGCTATATCCCTTCGCACGCTGCACCACAAGAGGCCGATAGACATCTAATTCAGCCTTGTCCAAAGGGCGATCAAAGTTCACATATAAATACATGCGGTCACAGCCCAAACTATGAGAAAGCAGTACTTCCCCATCCAAGCGGCTTGATTCTATGCCTTTGGAGCGAAAATACTGCTCTGTCCATTGGAGCATGCGACTAATAGTCCATAACTCATTATCCATGTTGATTTGCCTCTTGCATTTTAGCGGCTTGTTCTGCTGTAATGAGGGCTTGGATTAATTCATCCATATCCCCATTTAATACAGCATTTAATTTGTATAAAGTTAAGTTAATGCGATGGTCTGTGACACGACCTTGTGGATAGTTGTACGTGCGAATACGCTCGGAGCGATCCCCTGTACCCACTTGGCTTTTGCGATCTGCTGCCATAGCGGACGTTGCTTCTTGCTCTGCTTTATCTTGTAATTTAGCACGCAATACACGCATTGCTTTTTCACGGTTTTTAAGCTGAGAACGCTCGTCCTGACAAGCTACTACAATACCAGATGGTTTGTGCGTAATACGAACAGCAGACTCTGTTTTATTGATGTGCTGTCCACCTGCACCAGACGCACGGTATGTATCGATTTCCAAATCTTTATCGTTAATTTCGATGTCGATATCTTCTGCTTCTGGTAATACTGCAACAGTTACAGTAGACGTATGGATACGTCCAGATGATTCTGTATCTGGCACACGTTGCACACGGTGTACGCCACTTTCAAATTTTAACTTAGAATATACACTGTCGCCTTCGATGGAGAATACTACCTCTTTGAAGCCCCCTAATTCAGGCTCGTTCGCATCGATAATAGTACATCTCCAACCCTGTGTTTCTGCATACTTTGTGAACATACGGAATAAATCCCCTGCGAACAAAGCTGCTTCATCACCACCAGCACCGCCACGAATTTCGACGATAATATTTTTATCATCATTCGGGTCTTTTGGTAATAGCAAAATATGTAATTCTGCCTCTAGTTCATCTCGGCGAACTTTTAAATCATTCAATTCTTCTTGAGCCATGGCACGGAAGTCTTCATCTAAGCTTTTGTCGCCTAATACTTCCAACGCTTCTTCAATGCCCGCTAAGACTTGTTTGTATTGACGGAATGTGTTCACTGTATCTGTTAAGGATGCATGTTGACGCGTCAATTTACGCCATTCTTCTTGTCGAGCAATCACATCTGGGTCAGAAATGCGCTGTTCCAAGTCTAAAAATTTATCTTCAATCACTTGTAGTTTATCTACTAACACGGTGACTCCTTTCTACTCATCTTCGTATGCGTCTTCTTCACTAGGTCGCACCGATTGTAAGGCACGAATGGCCACTTCAATTTGATCATCATCTGGTTCTCGTGTTGTCATGTATTGTAACACAAGGCCTGGAGCGATCATAGCTTTTACCAGTGAGTTTTGAGAGCGTCCAGCAAAACGGATTAACTCATAGGAAATACCCGCTACTACAGGCATGAGGGCTAATCTGGAAACAATGCGCTCCACTAAGTTTGGCCACCCTAGAAAAGCAAATACAAATATACTCACGACCATGACGAATAGCAAGAAGTTTGTACCACAACGAGCATGTAATCTCGAATGCTTTCGCACTTCTTCTACTGTTAATGGCCTATCATTTTCATAAGTGTGAATGGTTTTATGCTCCGCCCCATGATACTGAAAGACACGCTTAATATCTGGAGTGAGTCCAATCGCAAAAATATATAGTAAAAAAAGAACTAATCGAATGGTTCCTTCATATAGATTCAATATCATATGATCTGAGCCAGCACCAGGCATAAATTTTGCTAACCATGTCGGTAAGGCAATAAATAATGCCGCTGCGATCAGCACAGATACAGCCATAGTGATGGCGATTTCCTTATTCGTTACTTCCTCCTCTTCTTCTCCAGAAGCTTGTGCGGAAAAGGATAAGGCTTTCATGCCGATCACTAAGGATTCAAACAAAGCTACAGTTCCACGTAAGAAAGGCAGTTTCAACACAGGATACTTGTCCTGGATAGATGTTGTAGGTTCTTCTTTTACCGTTATAGTTCCATCCGGCTTACGGCAAGCTGTGGCCATAATTTTAGGACCACGCATCATAACCCCTTCAATCACTGCTTGACCACCGACAAATTTCTTTACTCGTTGTTGAGTCATAGATTCTCCTGTAAAACAAATATAGGCAGAGCCTTAGCTCTGCCAATTAATTTGTATAGTTTGTGTACGCAATTATTTGCCGTAACGTTTGTTAAATTGTTCGATACGACCGCGAGCTTTAGCCGCACGTTGTTGGCCTGTGAAGAATGGATGGCAGTTGGAGCAAACGTCCACGCGAAGATCACCTTTAACAGAACCAGTTTTGAATGTGTTTCCACAACCGCAAGTTACAGTTGCTTCCGCATAATTAGGATGAATTCCTTCTTTCATGTATATACACCTCTTTTCAACGTCTAAACTTTTCCTATAGATTATATCACGAATACTAGTATCTATGCAACACTAGGGGGCTATGACTTATTCAGATTTTTCTGCTTCTAATTTTTTAGCCTCTGCTCGTTCTTGTTTTGCTTCTTCTAAGGCTTCTTCCAAATCTACAGAATTTAAGATTTCTTTTAATTCTAATATTTCTTCTAAGCTTAATGTAACACCTTTTGTCATTTGTACGTAATCTTCATCCCAAGCACGGATGTCGAATTTAGGATTGTAACGTCCCCAGCTTGTGCATGTTAATTGTTTTTTCATGCCGTCTTTATTTTCAGACAATGTGCCTAGTACTTTATAGATTGAATAATTTACAACTCCCATGATTAGTCCTCCTCTACTTCCGTATTAACTTCTGTTGGTTCTGGTACAATGGCAGCGGCCAATCCCGCTAATGCATTAGCCCAGTTTGTTTCGGCTTGTGCTTTTTCTGCTTCATATTGTTCTAATGATGTAGTAAACGTTGTGGTAAAAGTAGCTAACGCCTCATCTTTCACAACTTGGCGACGGCAACTACCCATTAATTGTAATAAGGCAGGTGTTGTGGTCACCATAGATGCTAAGGTACGGGCCACTTGTTTTCCTTCTTCACTATTGAAATATGTATACCACAAGAATGGCGCACTTGGATGGTTAAAGTACCAATGATACTCTACCGTATCATCTTGTAAAATAGATTGTTCCATTGCCTCTTGTACAGCTGCATCTTCTGGAGATGCTCCCAATGGTATACCACCTTTTTGTTCTAATGTAACAGATACATCGATACCTTTCATAGATACTTGTAAATAGTATCCTTCCAAGGCTTCAAACATGCGTTGCATGTAGGTTGGGATACGATAATCGCCATGCATATATCCATCTTCACCCATGGTTGGATGTTTCGGATTCATGCTCACTTGTACACCATATAGTGAAAGTCCATAATGAGCCAAGCTAAAGGTTTCCATGGATGCCAAAATTTCGTGAGGCAATGGAATAAAGTTCGTTTGTTTATACCCATCTTCAACGATTTCACAAATGGATAGATCTACTTTTTTCACAGGTCCTAATCCATAACGGAACTCATAAGTTTGTAGAGGCGCCCATTCTCGAACCGCTTCTAAATGATTTTGAAGAATCATGAACTGTAGAGCTACTCGATTCATATTTAATTGGTCTTGTACAGCAGACACTGGAATGAAGTACCGCACAGTACCTTTCTCACTCACATTGTTCACACGAGCCGCCATTTGTTCCATCGTTGTTACTGGCGCCGTAAACATACCAGATGTAGCTGCCACAATGTGGTCAAAAATCACATCTTCTGGCCATTCATTGATAACAGGTGCTAGTGGGTATAAACTGCGGAATAAATCATAGCAACTTTCAGAAGCGGTATAGAAGAGCAACCGATCTGTTGGAAGGGTTTGCATAATTTCTTCTGCGATAGCTGCGTATTCCTCGAAATAGGCAAAGAGAATGATTCCCTCTGTATTCTTATGGAAGTCGATGACTTCTTGCATCGGTACAGACCATTGGCGACCGGCTGACACGCCTTCATAATAGCCAGTAGCACTGATGAAGTCCATCAACTCTACGCTAAAGGAAATGCCGTAAATTTCTTTAAACGCTTCTTCGTCATAGGGCAAGGGTCCAAACATATCTACTGTAGATGTTTGAGCAAGCTCAAATAATTCTTTTGGTGTAATGCCCCACTCACGGACTTCACCGCTTTGCGTAATGATTTGATCTAATACTCTAAATCTTGCTATTTCTTGTACGATAGCAGGTCCTGTAATACCTACTTTTGTAAAAGTCTCAATAAGACGTCTCATTTGTTCTGTCATATTATACCTTCCCCGCCGATTGGCATACATCATATAAAGGACATTCGTCACATAAAGGTTTTCTTGCTTTACAAATTTTTCGACCGTGCCAGATCATCCAATGATGAGCAGCACTCCAATGTTCCATAGGAATTGCTTTTTTCAATTTCTTTTCTACTTCATCTGGTGTTTTGCCTTTGGCTATCCCCAATCGATTCGATACGCGGAATACATGGGTATCTACCGCAATGGCTGGTGTGTCAAATAAAATAGACACTAATACATTGGCAGTCTTACGTCCTACTCCTGGTAACGTTACTAAGGTATCAAAATCTTGAGGTACCTCACTATTGTATTGTTCCACTAAAATCTTGCATGTTTCGTGAATATGTTTTGCCTTGGAACGATATAGACCACAATCTTTAATTAATGCTTCTAATCCTGGAATCCCCAGTTCATACATATCTTTTGGATCGCTGTATTTAGGAAAGAGTCGTTTTGTTACAATATTAACCCGTTCGTCTGTACATTGTGCAGACAACGCCACCGCCACTAGTAATTCAAAAGGTGTTGTAAACTCTAAGGCTGGTTTTGCATCATGGTAGACTTCTCCCAATATTCGTATTTGCTCTGCCTTAATGGCTTTTGTGATTCGCATCGGAGCCTTCTCCTCTAAGATGAAAAAACTATGTAAAACGTGTTATAATATAAATCTACAATGAATACCATCGGTTAGATACTTTCATCTAACCTAGTATATAGAGTATCATACCATAAAGGTAGTCTAGTAACAAATAAGGAGATTATATATGACAGAACAAGAAAAAAAAGAAATGACTATGGAAGAAGCGTTAATACGCATTAATGCATTGGCAGCGAAAAAGAAATCCGGCCAAACTTTAACAGAAGAAGAGTTAGCCGAAAAAAAAGATCTATATGAAGTCTATTTAGGTTTTATCCGTGCCCAAGTGGTACAACATTTGGAATCTATTGAGTTTGTAGATGCTGAACCTGAAGCAGATACTGTGGAAGTTGATGTAGATTTAAATACGGAATACTTACGGAAGAAGCATTAATATGTCTCAATATACAGAAAAGGATTTGCATATTTTAGAAGAACCCTTTGTGGAAATCAGAAAAAAGGTAAAAATTCTACTTCGTATGGGCTGTTTATTATCTGAAAATGGGGCCAATGCGAACCAAATTGTTCGAGATATGCGTCGCGCGGCTGCATATATGGGAATTCCAGCAGATCATCTTCATATCCATATCGCCTACTCTAATATTTTAATTAATATTCATAGTCCAGAAGATTGCTTTACATCCTTTAGAAAAGTCCAATATTTAGGAGCTAATATGGATATTATTTCCGCCATTAGTGTCTTAACTTGGACTGCATTACGTAATGAATATACTCTTGATGAATTTTCTCAAGAACTGGAAGAGATTGCTAAAAAAGATCCTCCCTATTCGGATGCTACATCTGCTATCTTTGCAGGCTTTGCCTGTGGAGCTTTTCCCATCTTATTTGGGGGTACTATTATCTCTGCATGGATTACAACAGTTTGCGCTTTGTTAGGATTCATAGTGCAACTCGTTTTAAAACGGTTTCAAATCAATGGCTACATTGGCATTGCTTGTGCAGCAATGGTTTCCTCTGGACTCGCCTATATATCTGGCTGTGTATTTGATTCCTCCGATGTAATCTATGCTATGATTGCTTGCACATTGTTTATGGTGCCTGGTATCCCTCTCATCAATACCGTAGATGACTTGCTAAATAATCACATTTTGGCAGGTATCTCGCGAGCTGTGCATACCTTACTCATTGTTGGCAGTATGACCGTAGGAATTAGTATGGCTCAGTACTTTAACCATACCTATGACTTTACTCATCTGAGCATTGTACCAGATAGCATTTCTCCAGTCTTATTAGGAGCTGCCGTAGTTGGTGCTGCTGGCTATGCTGTCATGTTTTATACGCCGAAGCGTTTATTACCTCTTATTGGTATAGGTGGCCTTATCGCGATTTTAGTAAAAAATACATTAATCCTTCATTTAGGGTTTTCTGTATTCGGTGCTACTTTTATCGCTGCAGCCATGGTGAGCTTATTCTCGTTGAAAGCTGCCCGTCATGGCAAAACATCTTCCAAGGTATTAGCTATTCCATCAGCTATTCCTTTAGTACCTGGCGTATTTATCTATCGATTTTTATATGCTATGTTACACATTAACTCACTTACCTCTACTACACTCGTAGAAGCTATCCAAAGTGGGGTCACTGCCATCCTAATCATCATATCCATCGGTGTAGGCGTGGCTATCCCATCTATTCTAGCGGGTAAGATATTAGATGCTAGAAAAGAGAAAAAACTAGAAAGTTTATTAGATAAACGATATACATAAGAAAAGCATGTATCTTTTGACGCACTGTCAATGAGATACATGCTTTTTATTTGATAGTATATATTATAGATGAGCTTCTACAGCTGCTTTTAATTCTTCTAATGGAATGAAACCAATTTTGCGATCTACGATTTCACCAT
This sequence comes from Veillonella sp. CHU740, assembly GCF_003992055.1. GTDB lineage: Bacteria > Bacillota > Negativicutes > Veillonellales > Veillonellaceae > F0422. The sequence continues at coordinate 43,539 of NZ_RQVD01000003.1, read as the reverse complement.
TTTTAAAGATAGCAAATGTAGGTAGAATTTCGATTTTGAAGAATTGAGCTAATTCAGGTTGTTCATCAGTGTTTACTTTTGTCAATGTCACTTTGTCGCCTAATGCAGCCGCTAATTCATCATATACAGGCATCATGCGAACACAGTATCCACACCATGGTGCCCAGAAGTCCACTACTGTTACTTTGTCGTTTGCTGCGACTACTTCTTTAAAATTTGCTGTTGTTACATCAATAATTGCGCTCATGAAAGCCTCCTATTAGATTTGAATCAATACACAATCTTGAATCACTTCAAGACCTAAATCCGTTGCTTTTTTGACTACTGTTGGTTTATCCGCACCTGGTTGTAACCAAACCGTCTTAACTCCTAACGCTTTACAACTATCGAGGGCTTCTAAACCCACTTTTTCTGGTACCACAAAGTCTACCACAGTAGGCACTACAGGCAAGTCCTGTAAGCTTGGATAGCATGGTATACCATCGATCGATGTAATATTAGGATTCACTGGATACACTGTATACCCTTTATTTACAAGATGTTTGAAAATCTTATATCCGAACTTATCGGTTCTTGTTGTGGCGCCTAAAACAGCCCACGTTTTTTCTTGGATCGCTGTTTCCATTGACATACGTATCACCTCATTACTGTATTATCATACCATAATATCGAAATTTGTCAATTTAATTATATCTTGAGCTAACACTTGGGGAGAAATCTGTATGCCTAGTAATTCCTCAAGAGATATTTTTCCACATCTAGGTACATCACCAGGCTCTAAAATTCCTGTGGACAATGCCAACCAACCCCATATAGATTCAGGAGAAGCTCCCTGACTTTGTAAGTCACGTATAGTAATACTTTGTTGTCGTTTGGATAAACGATACCCTTCTTCATCGACTAGCATTGGGACATGACCATATTGTAACCCAGAAAATTCGAAGGCATGGGCCAAGGCAATTTGATGTCCCGTAACAGGTAGTAAATCATTGCCTCGAATGACTTCTGTAACTCCCATCTCATAATCATCAATAACTACCGCTAAATGATAGGCTATCATGCCATCCCACCGCTTCAATATGATATCATCCACTAAAGATTGTACCTCATAATGGACACAATCTCTGTATAAATCCATAAAGCTACCTTCTTCATTAGGCATATGAAGTCGCCAAGAAGGTGGTCTCTCTCCCACGGTCGGTGTATTCTTAAAACAATACCCATCATACACATGATGTGACTCTCCTTGATGAGGAGCACTACTAATTTCTTGTAAACGGGCTCGATTGCAATAGCATGGATACAGGCGCTGTTGCTGTTGCAATTCCATTAGATATTGTTCATACACAGGCACTCGTTGCGATTGATATGTCAGTTCTTCATCCCAAGTGAACCCTAGCCAGGCTAAGTCTTCTAGTATATGTTCCGCATACATAGGCTTGGATCGTTGTGTATCTACATCTTCGATGCGAACGATGTATTCCCCACCTTGTCGCCGTGCAGACCAATAGGATAGAAATGCTACCCATATATTCCCTACATGCATATGTCCCGTAGGACTCGGTGCAAAACGGCCTTTCATAATCGCCTCCTAAGACTCTTCGCTAAGTGTTTCCCAACGTTCATACAAAGATTCTAATTTGCTTGTGGTAAGTGCTAGCTCCTCAGATAGACGTTCATAGTCAGATATACTGCCTTGAATTGATGGATCCTGTAATTGTACGGTATACATCTTTATTGTCGCTTCATACCGCGCAATATCCGACTCCACCTTAGCTAGCTCTTTTTCTAACATATATGCATTGGTTTTCTTTTTAGGTACCGTTACTACATCAGCATTACTTACTTCCACAGAAGATGGTTCTTGACCCGTAGATCTATTGTTTTCCTTCTCCAATGCTACGTAAGTATCTGAAGTTTGTGGTTTTCTAGATTGGGTATCACCACTCAATTTCTGCTCTTCTAACTTCTGAGCCGCCAATACAGATCGTTCCAACAGTTTTTCTTTATAGTATGAATAGTTTCCATGAAACTCTTCAATGCCACCAGCTTCTAATACAATAATTCGCTTAGCTACAGCATCTAATAGGTATCGGTCATGAGAGATAATCAATAAAGTCCCTTCAAATTGTTGTAACGCATGCTCTACCGTTTCTCTTGTAGGTATATCTAAATGGTTTGTAGGTTCGTCAAGGATTAAAAAATTACGGCCTTCTAAAAATAACTTTAAAAGAGCTACCCTAGCACGTTCTCCACCAGATAAGTCCCCTACCAATTTAAATACATCATCACCTCTAAATTGGAATGCTCCTAATATACTGCGGGCCGATTCCTCTGACATATCGTAAGGTGACATCACTTCTTGTAAAACGGACCACGTAGGATGCAACTCTTCATGTTCTTGTGAAAAGTATCCTGTCTGCACACGATTTCCTGTAGTGATAGAACCATCAATTGTATCAAGCTCCCCCATAATAGTTTTCACAAGCGTAGATTTACCGGCTCCATTTGCTCCAATTAAACCAACTACATCACCACGACGCAAGGTTGTGGTGATATGTGTAGCTACTGGCTCGTTTCTATCGTAACCTATAGCTACATCATCCATCATAAGCACTCGATCAGCACTCATTTCTGGTTTCGGGAATGTAAATGCAAACTCTCGATCTTGATCAGGTGCTTCTAACCGTTCCAATCGTTCTAACTGCGATTGACGGCCACGAGCCATTTTCGACTTTATACCAGCTCTGTATTTATCAATATATTCTTCTGTTTTACGAATATGTTCTTGTTGTTTATCATAGGCCCGTTGGTGTGCCACACGTTGTTGTTCACGTTGCTTCAAAAATTGACTATAATTCCCTTTATAGGTATGTACTTTATGATGTGCTAATTCTACTACTTCTGTAGCAACTTGATCCAAGAAATAGCGGTCATGACTGATGATGACAATGCCACCTTTATAAGACTTTAAATACCCTTCTAACCATTCTAGCATCGGCATATCTAAATGGTTGGTAGGCTCGTCTAAAAACAGAAAATCGGGGCGACGCACCAAAGCCTTTGCTAAATTAATGCGTGTTTTTTGTCCACCAGAAAATTCACTAGCTTTCTTTTTTAAATCTTCATCAGTAAAGCCTAATCCATAGGCAATACGTTGGTTTTGCTTTTCATAATCATAGCCTCCAAGCCATTCCAAACGGTCTTGTAAATAGGACAAGCGTCGCAAATCTTGCTCTGTCGCTTCTCGCTGCTCTAATTCCTTTGATAAAGAATGTAATTGTAACTCCAAGTGCTGTACGTCAGCCCAAGCTGTTTGAATTTCTTCTTCTAAACTAGCATCTCCTAAATTGACATCTTGTTGTAAGTACCCAATGGTGATACTGCTGTCTTTCACAATGATACCTTCATCGTGCTCTTCAATGCCTAATATGCACTTCATCAATGTTGACTTACCCGCCCCATTGGGTCCTACGAGGGCAAGACGTTCCCCTTGTCGAATCGTAAAGGATACATTGGAGAAGATTTCACGCACACCAAAAGACTTTCCTAATTTTTCTATTCGGATTTGTTCCAAAACTCTACTCCTACTTATTATCTGTACTCATCATCGCATTATAAATTGTCTAAAACCTCTTCTAAATGTTCTTCCAAGGCATGTTCAAACTGTTCTATCGTCGTCGCATCTAACTTATGAGTGATGCCTGGATACCCTTGTTGACGAGTTTCTCCAAAAAACTCATCCCGAAATGTATTATAAAATAGCACCACACCAGTTTCTTGCTTCTCTTTCACATAGGTTCCAATAAGATACGACCCATTGATCATAGCAAGACCCATATCAGGAGTTAAATCTCTATGGAACTCACCTATCTTTGATGGCAAAACTCGGTCATACTTCCAATGTGGAATCCCTTTTTTACGATACTCATACAAGAAACCTGCCTCTGGCTGTATAAATCGTTTTTCAATAGATTGTTCATAGGTTTCTTTTAAGTTTTCTATAAATGGTTCTAACGATTCACGTATGAATGAAATATCTACAAAGTCCACTAAAGGGATTGAGATACGAACCATATAATCTTCTACTTCTTTATCATATAAGGCTGACCACTGCCACCCTTTATTGTTCTCATAATGAAATATTCTATACACCGTAGAAGATGTTTGCTCTTGGTCTATTACCAAGCGAAAATTTCCTATAGATGGTTGCAGCCAAGATATATCAAGCGCTTGACAGGCATTTATAATCGATTCCATAATGTCCTCATTTATCGTAATTGACTATATAGCGATCTATATTGTTTTTCATTCGCCATCACTCGTTTTACATAATCTCTTGTTTCTTGAAAGGGAATGGCGTCAATATCTGAAAAATCATCCTTCCATCCATAGGTTGTCATCCATTCTTCCACATGACCACGACCTGCATTATAGGCAGCCAAAGCCAAAATTTCATTACCTTTAAATTCTTCTAATAAATAAGACAAATACCAAGTGCCCAACTGTATATTTACCTGTGGCTCTTTAATATCTTGATCGGACATAGTTGGCTGATTTAACTCTTCACCAATCCAATGTGCCGTTTCTGGCATTAACTGCATTAACCCCAATGCCCCAGGCAGGGACTTAGCATTCGTATCAAATTTACTTTCCGTATAGATAACAGCTGCCACTAATGAAGCCCGTACATGATATGTCTCTGCATTTTTACGCAAGGCATCTTCATAGGCAATAGGATATGCATATTGTCTTGCTAAATAAGGCTGCCCGTATTGTACATAATAGGCTGTCAATATAACTACTAACCACGCAAATGCGGTGGATACTCTCATGCTTCCTCCTTATGAAAGTACTCCTTCTTAATCTTCCACAGTTTTCGCAACTGTTTTTCTAACTGTTTCATAGTACCAGAATTATCGATAATTTCATGACTACGGCTACGCTTCTCATCTAAACTCATTTGGCTATGGATTCGGTCTAATGCTTCTTCTTCTGTATATGTATTCCGTTTCATCAACCGCTCTAACTGGGTCGCTTGATTGACATACACAAGCCATATTTCATCCATTCTTGTATACCAATCAGTTTCAAACAACAATGGAATGTCATATATAATCGCTGTAGCTCCTTTAGCCTGCCATTCTTCTTCTAATACCTGCATACGATGTCGAATATGTGGTTGTAAAATGCTATTAATCGTTTCTAGCGCTGTGGTATCCGAAAACACTAGAGACCCTACGTAGGGGCGATTCAATGTACCATCTGGCAATAATACATCTTGACCAAAGACCTTTACTAATTCTTGCAAACCAGGTGTCCCTGGCTCTACTACTTCTCTAGCTACCACATCGGCATCAATAAAAGGAACACCTTTTTTTTGTAACCATCGCAGCACTGTACTTTTACCAGAAGCAATGCCACCTGTAAGTCCAATTTTATACATAGCTACTCCCCATAATTGATTCTAGTCATACACATCATATTTCATATATAGAATATATACATTCTATGTAAATTCTATTATTTTACATCTGCCCAGTTCTTTGCACTATGTACATCTACTTGTAGTGGCACCTGCAGTACTACTACTTGCTCCATGCAATCACGCAAAATTGTTTCCACTACTTCTTGCTCTGATTCGATAACTTCCAATACTAGCTCATCATGAACTTGCAGTAAAATGCGAGATTGTAATCCTTTTGTTTCCAAAACGTTCTCTACTTCATTCATAGCTTTCTTGATGATATCAGCAGCAGTCCCCTGAATTGGCGTATTCATAGCTGTACGTTCCGCAAAAGACCGGCGGTTAAAGTTACGACTATTAATATCTGGCAATGGGCGTACTCGTCCAAACATAGTACGAACCATACCTGTTTCATGAGCTTCTTGCACCATGCGATCCATATAGGATTTAATTTGTGGATACCGGCTAAAATACAACTCGATGTATTCTTTTGCCTCTGCTCGAGTAATTCCTAAATCACGAGACAATCCAAAATCACTAATCCCGTAGATAATACCAAAATTGATAGCCTTTGCATGAGACCGTTCCAGTGGAGTCACCTCTTCTAAGGATTTACCCAATACTTCAGCTGCTGTAAACCGATGAATGTCTTCTCCATTTTTAAAAGCCTGAATTAAAGCTGGATCTTCGGATAAATGTGCTAAAATCCGCAATTCAATTTGAGAGTAATCGGCGCTCACAAACATATCATATCCATCACTTGGTTTAAACAAGGCACGAATTTCTCGGCCTTTTTCACTGCGTACTGGAATATTTTGTAAATTTGGATCAGAACTACTTAGACGTCCTGTAGCAGTGACCATTTGATTAAAGGATGTATGAATCCGATTCGTATGTGGGTTCACCAATCCTTCAAAACCTTCTAAATAGGTAGACACTAATTTAACGATAGACCGATAAGCTAAAATTTGCTCCACGATTTCATGCTCATTGCGCAGCATATCTAACACTTCTGCATCAGTAGAATAGCCGGTCTTCGTCTTTTTAATAACCGGTAATTGTAATTTCTCAAACAAAATCACACCTAATTGCTTAGGAGAGTTAATATTAAATGTTTCACCTGCTAGATCATAGATATTACTTTGCAATGTTGCCACTTCTACTTTAAAGCGCTCTAACGTGGAATGTAATTGTGCTACATCCATATAGATACCATGTTTCTCCAATATACATAAGGTGCGAAGCAGTGGTAATTCTATCTCTGTATATAACTCCCAAATACCTGCTGCATGCGCTTCTTTTTCCGCATTTTCATTCATATTCCACAATGCTTGACTTTGCAAGGCCCATTCTGCTTCATTTTCTGTAACCGGAATCGATGGTTGACCAAATCGTTCACATAAATAAGTCATACCATAATTCGCTCGTGTAGGATCTAATAGATAGGCTAATAAAGTAATATCTTTAATATGAACGGCTCCATTCTTTTTGATAGAAATATGCCCTGTTTTTTCTGTTCCTAACACTTCAAACAAAAGTTTCGCATTGTCAGTAACAACTTCTTTAGCTCCATCTAATACACGTTCAATATGCGAAACATCTGCGAATCCATTAATAACGAGTTGCTTCTCACCATTGTACATATAGATTGCTTCTATCGTTCTAAAAGGATGTTTGCCCGCCTCTTTTACGACAACACTAAGGGTTTTATCTTGATAGTAATCTAAGGGTAGCTCAACGACATGTTCTAATTCTATTTCTTCTGCTGGTGGTGCTAAAAATTGGTCAAATAAAGTACCTTCTTCTTCCACACCCATAGCTTTCAATAATCGTGGCGTCACTGCGTGAAAGCCCAATTTCTCAAATAATGGTGTAACTTCACTACGGTGGACTACTGGTACAAACTGTTCTAAGGCGTAAGGCATATCCATATCTGTTTTGATGGTAGCCAGTTGATGTGAAATAAACGCTAAGTCTTTATTGTCGACTAATCGTTCTTTCAACTTACCCTTTTGCTCTTCAATATGTTCGTATACACCTACTAAAGTACCATACTGGTTTAATAGTTTAAGCGCTGTTTTTTCACCTACACCTGGCACTCCCGGAATGTTATCAGAAGAATCACCCATCAAGGATTTCATTTCGATCACCATTTGAGGACCATAGCCATAAAGTTCTTCCATATTATCCATCGTTACATGGAGCATATCTGTAATGCCTTTTTTTGTTAAGAATACACTTGTATACTGATCGACTAGTTGTAAATTATCTCTATCTCCAGTGATGATATGAACTTGTACATCAGAAGATCCCCATTTCTTACTTAAGGATCCAATGATATCATCACCTTCAAAGCCTTCTTCTTCAATTACGATAATACCTAGAGATTCCAATACTTCTCTGATTAAAGCAAACTGAGGTCGCAATTCATCGGGTGCACTTTGACGTGTACCTTTATAATCCTCGTATATATCCATACGAAATGTTTGTTTTCCTTTATCAAATGCCACTGCAATATAATCTGGCTGAATCTCTTCATATAGCTTAGTAAGCATAGTTAAAAATCCATAGACTGCATTCGTAGGAACGCCTAATGCATTTTGCAATGGTGGTAGCGCAAAAAATGCACGATATAATAAACTACTGCCATCTATAATCATTAATTTTTTCATCGATATATCTCCTGTTTACTGATGTATATACCCTTCATTATATCATATTTCCCCTGACTACGTGGGAATAAAATCTATACATATAACTTACAAACCCTAGGTACATACAGTACTTTCACAAGAGAACCTACAAAAAAAAGTTGCAAAACTATCCCCCCTATGATATACTACTTTAGTAATAATACAGTAAATCACAAGGAGGTGACTCAATTGCCAAATATTAAATCCAGTATTAGAAGCGTAAAAACGGATGCTGAACGTCGTGCGAAAAACTTTGCTGTAAAATCTCAAATTCGTACAGCTACTCGTAAGACTGTAGAAGCTGCTCAAGCAGGCGCTGTAGAAGAAGCTAAAAAAGCACTAGTTCATGCTACAAGCGTAATTGATAAAGCAGCCTCCAAAGGCGTTCTTCATAAAAATACTGCAGCTCGCAAAAAATCCAATTTAGCAGCTAAAGTAAATGCTCTATAATGAACTCTAAAAGAGGGTTAACAAGGAGAAATGTAATTTCTCTTAGTTAGCCCTCTTTTTTATTTGGTATCATTATGTGGATCTACTATGAGCAATTACTACACATATATCTACTGCTTCTGGTACTGCCCTATAGATCTATCAAAGCATAATAAAAGGAGCTACTTTCATAGCTCCCCTCGCCGCATTCGTTCAAGCTTTTCGGCTACATCCCCATCAATATGTGCACCTAATTCATTGCGTTGTAATATCATAGCATCACGTTGATGATAACCTGTATATCGTTTTCGTTCTTCTTGTTTAGCTAAGTCTATTTGATGACGTAATTCACGTGCTGATATGCGTAATCCTCCAAATCCTAAAATTTGGTTTTGTTCTTCCCCATCACTTGTTACTACATAGATTGTTTTATATTGACCCTTTTTACTAAAGACTTCACGCTCAATATAAGCATCTGCCGTCTCATGGGTACCTGTAAAGACTTCAATAAAATCTGCAGATATACGTTGTTCATCTGCTGTAAAAGGTGCGTGCTTACCATCAAATACAAGAATAATTTTATATCCCTTATAGGTCCCATAATTGAGTAATCTATGACGTAATTCTAATCGGGCATGTTCTAAAGACTCCTTACTGAGTGATTTCAAGTCAGCCCAATCAAAAATAACATTATACCCATCTACAATTAAAATATCTTTTTTCATAGTATACCTATTATCGTTGACGTCTCGCTTCATATAAAAGGACCGCTGCTGCTACCGATGCATTTAATGAGTTAATGGTTCCAAACATAGGAATTGTTACCAATACATCACATAACTCTTTTGTCAATCGACTTAGACCTTTTCCCTCATTACCAATGACCAATACAATAGGACCTGTCATATTCACATCATACATCACAGTCCCATCCATATGAGCACCCATCACCCAAAATCCTTGGCTTTTTAATTGCTCAATCGTCTGTGCTACATTGCCAATTTGCACCAAAGGAATCGATTCCACAGCTCCTGCAGAGGTTTTGCTAACCGTAGCATTAATAGGCGCATTATGACGCTTAGGAATCAATACAGCCGTAGCACCTACACATTCAGCCGTACGAATAATAGCACCCATATTATGAGGATCTTCCACACCATCCGTTAAAATTAACAACGGATGTTCTTCCGTACATGCCAGCAATACCTCTTGTAACTCTTGGAACTTCACTGCATTCACCAAGGCTACCACACCTTGATTCGGCACGTCACTAGGATACTTCTGTAAATCCCGTTCCTTCACGCGACGAACCTCAATACCCTTAGACTTTGCCAAGCCCAATATCTCCGAAAGAGAGCCACCTTGCTTACCTTCCGCCACTAAAATACGATGAATCCCACGATCTGACTTCAGCGCCTCACGCACAGCATTACGACCTACAATAAACGTATCCATGAAAACCTCAAACTTTCTTAAAAGCAAATCTACCTATACGTAGTAACTTATTAGTAAATATATTGTGATACATATACTAATCATATCAATACTACAAAGTATCAATATTACAGAATATATTTTTATATCAGTAAAACCTATACCAAAGCTTAGAAAGCACTAAGCTATTACACCATTATACCACTAAAACAAGACAACTCCCAATATAACTCATGCACGCCACTGAAACGTTGTCTCCCTATATACGTTTAGAGAAATATGCCATAGGCTTTTATAAAGATATATTTGTATTCGTTATAAAAAGTCTGTGGCCTTGTGATGATAAACCGAAGACCTAGAAGAGCGCCACATGTTCCGGAGCAAAGCCTACCGTAGGATCAGTTTGTGGAGGAATGTGTGGCGCTCTTCCCACACCCCATGAGCACCCTGCTGAAACGTTGTCACAACCATTAGTATCTATCGAAACAACGCGACATATTCTAGTGAATGTCACGTTCACTTTATCTTAAATAAGACAATGCAGAAGAGTACGATATATTCCAGAGCAAACCTACCGTAGGATCAGTTTGTGGAGGAATATATCGTACTCTTCCCTTCATCTATATACAGATTATGAACGTGATAAAGCAAACCTGAATATGTCGCACTTTTTTGTACATCACATATGTGACAACGTTTCAGCAAAAGCGAATTCCATGAGAGTAGCAAGCCTCTCTTCATCTCCCTTGCGATAGGTATACCCTAACAAGGCCTCAAAGGCCGTACTCATACGGTATTCTTGTACACTAGCACTTTTCGGTACATGTACATTACTATTGCGAGCCCGTTTTGCCACTAACAACTCTTCCTCTGTTAGACTTGGTTCTAAGGCCTGTAATACTTTCGCTTGTGCTTTTGCATTGATAAATGATGTTACCACATCATGAAGTATTTGTGTTTTTGTAATGCCCGTTTCTACTACGCGATTTCTGATAAATAAGGTATAGACACCGTCGCCAATGTAAGCAAGCATAAGAGAGTCCTCTAAAGGACCCTCTCCATTTGCTTCTACTTTCACAGCAGATTTTAATTTATCAATCGCCATAGATCGTAGCTGTTTATATCGATTAAAGTTCACGTTTTTTCCACCGTGCCCCTTGCGGAGAATCTTCGATGACAATGCCAATATTTGCCAATTCATCACGAATGGAGTCTGCAATACCCCATTGTTTTTGCTCACGTGCACATTGGCGAATATTCAAGATGACATCCATTAATTGATTATATTCTTCATTACTAGTTTCTTGACCTTTCCAGCCCTCTTCTAGCAACCCAAGAATATCTAACATCATTTTAAAGATTTCTTTTACTTCACCAATTGTACTATGGCATACAGTGCCATCACAGCTTTGAACGGATTGGTAATAGATGTTAATTTCTTTTGCCAAACCATAAATTGGTGCTGTTGCTAACGCTGTATTGAAATCATCGCTCATAGCTGCTTCAAACTCTTCTTTATAGTTACGAGCATTTTTCAATAATTCTGCTGCTTCCAGTTCACACAATCCTTCTGGACGACTTTCTAAGTACAGTAAGTTGTCAATCACGGTTTGGAATCGTTCAATAGCCTTAGTCGCTTCATCTAAGCGTTCATCACTGAAGTCCAATGGACTACGATAATGTGTGCTCAACAAGAAGAAACGTAATGCATCTGCACTATATTGTTCTAAAATATCTTTCACCAAGAAGAAATTGTTCAAGGATTTACTCATTTTTTCTTGATTAATCGTAATGAAACCATTATGCAACCAATAACGTACAGCTGGATGGTGTTCAGAGCATCCTTCAGACTGGGCAATTTCATTTTCATGGTGTGGGAAGATTAAGTCAGATCCACCGCCATGGAAGTCAAACTCTTCGCCCAAATATTTTTGACTCATGGCAGAACATTCAATATGCCAACCTGGGCGGCCTTGTCCCCATGGACTTTCCCAGAATGGTTCCCCTGGTTTCGCCGCTTTCCACAAAGCAAAATCCATAGGATTTTCCTTGCGGTCATCTACATCTACACGAGCACCGGCTTCCATATCATCTAAAGTACGTCCAGATAGTTTGCCATAATGTTCAAATTTTTCTACACGATAGTACACATCGCCATCTACTGCATAGGCATAGCCATTGTCGATTAATGTAGTAATCATGGAAATAATTTCTTCCATATGCGTAGATACGCGAGGATATACATCAGCACGACGCACATGCAGAGCATCCATTACATCATAGTAGGCATCAATATAGCGATCGGAAATTACATTCCATGCCACACCTTCACCGTTAGATGTATTGATGATTTTATCATCCACATCTGTAAAGTTTTGAATATATGTCACTTTGTAGCCCACATGGCTCAAATAGCGACGAATGGTATCCCAAGTCACGAAAGGTCGTGCATTTCCAATATGAGGATGATTATATGGTGTCACACCGCATACGTAGATGCTAACTTCCCCTTCTTTTACAGGTTGGAATACTGATTTTTCGCGGGTCATCGTATTGAAAACTGTCAGTTCTCTCATTAGAAATAGCCTCCTTGTATGCACTTAGCCTAAGCGGCGAAGTACCTTTTCTTTGCCAAATAAGGTAATAATATAATTCAAATCAGGACCATGCATTTGACCAGTCGTAGCAATACGAATCGGCATAAATACAAATTTACCTTTTAATCCAGTTTCTTTCATAATCGCTTTGATGGCTGCTTTTACAGCATCTGGGGTAATCTCATCCATAGCTTCAATTTTTTCTTTGAAAGCCCCAATTACTGTTGGATAGGATTCTTCTGCTTTTACAGTTGCAATCTCTTCTGCATGTTCCGCATCTTCTAAGATATCATCTTGGAAGAACATACCAACTTCATCTACGATTTGTGCACCATAACTAATATGGTCTTTCACACAAGTACAAAGCATTGTGAGCCATGCTTGTTCTTCTGCAGATGGACTTTCACTAGCGTAGCCAGCTTTCACCAAGTGAGGCAAGCATAATTCATACAATGCTTCTGGTGTCAATTGTTTCATATAGTTAAAGTTGATGTAGTTCAATTTATCAATATCGAAAACAGCAGGATTTTTTGCCACTCGATCCATGGAGAATTTTTGACACAATTCTTCCTTAGTAAACAATTCTTCTTCCCCTTCAGGAGCCCAGCCAAGTAACGCCAAGAAGTTTACAATTGCCTCTGGCAAATATCCCAACTCACGGTATTGTTCAACAGAGGTAGCACCATGACGTTTACTCATTTTTTTGCCATCTTTGCCCATGATTAAGGAAATATGACCAAATGTTGGTACATCCCAACCTAGAGCTTTATAGATCACAATTTGACGTGGTGTATTCGATAAATGTTCTTCCGCACGGATAACATGAGAAATCCCCATTGTGTGATCATCCACCACAACGGCATAGTTATAGACTGGAATTCCATCAGATTTTACGATAACAAAATCACCAATACCGTTAGATTCAAAGGATACATGACCACGAACCATATCATCAAAAGCTACTGTTTCATGTAATGGAACACGTAAACGGATGGTTGGTTTGCGACCTTCTGCTTTGTAGGCAGCTTTTTGTTCTTCCGTTAAATGATGGCAATGACCATTATATTTTGGTGTTTCACCACGACCTAATTGCTCTTCACGAACTGCATCTAATTCTTCTTGGGAACAATAGCATTCATAAGCATGACCAGATTCTAATAATTGTTGTGTCACTTTTTCGTAAATATCTAAGCGTTCTGTTTGGCGGTATGGCCCTGCTTCACCACCTACGTCAACACCTTCATCCCAATCCATACCAAGCCATTTAAGAGCAGCTTTGATATTTTCTTCACTTTCACGAGTGGAGCGGGCTTGGTCCGTATCTTCCACACGCAATAAGAATGTACCTTGCTCCTTGCGAGCTAATAAATAGTTAAATAATGCGGAGCGAGCTCCACCAATATGAAATGGACCGGTTGGACTCGGTGCAAAACGAACTTTCATGAGTTATAACTCCTCTCTTTCATACATTGAAACAACAGCTTGTGCGGCTATACCTTCTGTTCTTCCCAAGGCACCTAACCCTTCATTTGTCGTTGCTTTAATACTAATTCTAGTAACGGGGATACCTAAATCCACGCTTAAATTTTCTTTCATTTGTTCAATATGAGGCTTCAATTTTGGGGCCTCTGCAATGACCATGATATCTGCATTGTAGATTCCAAAATTTGAGTCCTTTAATAATTGTACCACTTTTTCTAATAATAGCCTACTAGAAATCCCTTTGAAAGCATCATCTTCTGGTGGGAAATAGTATCCAATATCTCGGAATCCTGCTGCTCCCAACATAGCATCCATAAGGGCATGAATCAACACATCTGCATCAGAATGCCCATCAGGACCGATAGGACTATCGATAGAGACACCACCTAGCACACAAGGACGTCCCTCTTTAAAACGGTGAATATCATAGCCATAACCAATTCGCATCATCGGTTCTACTCCTAAATATTTTTTTGCTATCATCACATCTTCTGGAACAGTCAGTTTAATATTTCTCCGATCTCCTTCTACAATGTGAACTTTTTTTCCTTGAAACTCAACCAAGGATACATCATCGGTACCTTGGTATCCATGTTCCTTAGCATATGTATGCGCTTCAACTAAAATCTTTTTTTGAAACCCTTGTGGCGTTTGCATTGCATATAGCTCAGATCGGATCAATGTTTCTTGTACAGTTCCCTTTGTATCCACGCGCTTAATCGTATCGACTACAGGAACAGCTGGTACCACAGCACCATGCAGCTTAGCTCCTGCAATTACCCGGTGTGCCAATGCTGTATTTGCCAAAGGCCTAGCTCCATCATGTACAAGAACAATATCTGCTGCAGGCGACACTTGTGAAAGTCCAGAAGCTACAGAATCTTGACGCTCAGCACCTCCTATGACATAGCGTACTGTCCACTGAGCATCCATCGCTTCTACTTGTTCACGAATATGTGTCATTTCATCCTTCGATACAACTACAATCACTTCATCTAAACCATTCCAGCGTTTCATATGATGTAAGTTCCATTGTAACACGGTGTAGTGTCCCAAAGGCATACTTACTTTATTGTCTGTATATCCCATTCTACGGCCTGCACCTGCAGCCAATAAGATACAACTAATCATTTTGACCCTCTCTATTCTTCTGGTTCCTCTACACGAGCAAAGATCATCCGCCCAGCACTCGTTTGCAGTACAGATGTAACAGTAGCATCTACGACTTGATCCACATAGTCCACACCATTTTCTACTACAATCATAGTACCATCATCTAAGTAAGCAATCCCCTGATGTGGTTCTTTACCTGCTTTAATTATATGGACGGATAATGTTTCACCCGACATCATTCTAGGTTTTATGGCATTGGCAAGATCATTTAAATTCAATACAGATACGCCTTGCAAAGTGGCTATTTTATTCAAATTAAAGTCATTCGTAATCAGTTTCCAACCTTTATCTATACTTAATCGGATTAACTTTAAATCTACTTCTTGCATATCATCATAATCGAAGTCCACTATCTCCATCGAGTTTTCTAACTCTTCCCGCATGGATTGCAATAAATCTAATCCTCTTCTACCACGATTCCGCTTTAATGTATCAGAAGAATCTGAAAGCTTTTGTAACTCTTCTAGTACAAATACAGGCACTGCAAAAGGTCCTTCCAGAAATCCAGTTTTTACAATATCCATAATCCGACCATCAATCACAACAGATGTATCTAACACTTTTGTAGCTCCTTTGTAGGATTGTAGACTCACCTCTTTTTTTGTAGGTTCACTCTTCTTGCGTAGACCTCGGAATGTATAAGATACCATCGCTTTATACAAATCTGGGCCTTTATCCATGCCTAAACGAATCCCAATATAGCCTAGAACAGCACTGAGAGCAATAGGTAAGTATGAGCCAATAATTGGTACTCTCTCAAAAGCCATACCAATTAAATTAGCAATTATGAGTCCAAATAATAATCCTATTGTGCCAGCCACTAATTGTTGACTAGGAACTCGACTTAAAATACGTTCAATTTGTTTTGCTATTGTTAATCCTACACGTAGTATATATTTAGAAACTAAATACCCAATCATGGCAGCTATTAATGTTCCTATCGTATAGTACAAAATCATGATGATCGATATACTAAATGCACCCATCTGTAATATTTTTTCATCCCATAGGGAAAGTATAAGCGTAGATAGTGCATCAGCGCCAACATAGCCTATACTCCCAAATAGAATAGCAATAGCATAACGCAATAATTTATAAATCATAGGGTCACCTCCTCTTTACTATAAAAGTATACCATGCCCATGTATAATTCTCATGAATCGTAATTATAAAAACTACACGGATGCTTAAAAGATGCTTTTCATCACTTCTTGAATACTAGTCACACCTTGTATTGAGATACCTTCTTGTATTCCTTTTAGTTGTTTTACATTGCCTGCCGGAATAATAAATTGCTTGAATCCCAATTTCTTAGCCTCTGCAATACGCTGCTCAATCCGTGGAATGCTGCGGATATTGCCGGTTAATCCAACTTCTCCAAGAATGACCATATCAGACGGTACTGGTTTATTTTTTAAGTTAGAAATGATGGCCACTGCCATGGCTAAGTCACAGGCTGGTTCGTTCACTTTCAAACCACCAATGATAGTCACATACACATCTTTATTCCCTAATGTAAACCCACATCTTTTCTCTAATACAGCCAATATCAAAATAAGCTTATTTAAATCATAACCGATGGCTGTTCGTCTAGGCATACCAAACGCTGTAGACACAACTAAACTTTGCACCTCTACTAGAATCGGTCGAACTCCTTCTAAATAGGCCATTATAGCAGATCCAGTTTCCTCTTCCGATCGTTCTGCTAATAGCGTTGCTGATGGATTTAATAACTCTCCCAAGCCTTCTTCTTCCATGGTAAATAATCCAGATTCGGAAGTAGAACCAAATCGATTCTTAATCCCCCGTAAAATACGAAATTGATAGGATCGTTCTCCTTCAAAATACAATACCACATCCACCATATGCTCCAGCATACGAGGTCCTGCTATAGTACCATCTTTTGTAACATGACCAATGATGATGACTGGAATGTCTTGATCTTTTGCAAAGCGTAACAACCTAGCTGTACATTCACGAACTTGGCTAACGCTACCAGGTGCAGACTCTACAGAACCTACATACATAGTTTGGATAGAGTCAATGACAAGTAGCATAGGTTGACTTCGTTTCGCCTCATTCAATATAGTATCTAAATTAGTTTCCGCTTGTACCAATAGGTTAGAAGAGTTAATACCTAATCGATGAGCTCTAAGCTTCAACTGCATATCCGATTCTTCTCCAGAAGCATATAATACTTTGCCAGAATCTTCTGCAATGCGTCCAGAAACTTGTAATAATAAAGTAGACTTACCAATTCCTGGGTCGCCACCAAGCAAAATCAATGCTCCTGGTACAATACCTCCACCTAATACTCGGTCAATCTCTCCATAGCCTGAGGTGACTCTCGCAATCGCTCCTACTTCAATATCTGTCAATGCTTTAGGCTTATTCTCTTCATCTTGTACTGGTCGATAGGAAGCTACATGTTTTGTTTTTACCTCTGGTTGTAACTCTTCTTCTACAGCTGTATTCCAAGCTCCACACGCCGTACAGCGACCAAACCATTTCGATGATTCATTACCACATTCCGAGCAGAAAAAAACTGTTTTCTTTTTTGCCATATTTACCCTTTCTATATGAAAATAATGCGCGTCACTGAAAAGAAACGCGCACTACTCTTTGGGCAACACCGTTTATTTCGTACCGAAAATACGATCTCCCGCATCACCAAGACCAGGTAAGATATACCCATGGTCATTTAATTTTTCATCTAATGCAGCCACATAGATGCGTACGTCAGGATGCGCTTTATTCACAACTTCTACACCTTCTGGCGCTGCGACTAGACACATTAATTGAATTTCTTTAGCACCTTTTTCTTTCAATAAAGAAATTGCTGCCGCTGCACTACCACCTGTAGCCAACATAGGATCAGTAACAATAATGCGACGTTCCGATAAGTCAGATGGTAATTTGCAATAGTATTCTACTGGTTGCAATGTTTCTGGATCACGATACATTCCCACATGACCCACTTTTGCCATCGGCATTAATTCTAACAAACCATTGACCATACCAAGGCCTGCACGAAGAATAGGAACGATACCTACTTTTTTACCTGCAATTTGTTTGCCAATTGCTTCTACAAGAGGAGTTTGTACTTTTACATCTTCTAGTGGCAAATCACGAGTGATTTCATAGCCCATTAACAAAGCAATTTCTTCTAATAATTCGCGAAAATCTTTTGTACCTGTATCTACGGAGCGAATCAACGTTACTTTGTGTTGAATCAATGGATGTGTCATTACATTTACGTTCATAATAGTTACTTCCTTTTCTTAATTACGCATACATTGGATACTGTGTGCAAAGCTTAGCTACACGTTGTTTAGCTTCTTCTTGAGCCTCTGTATCCTCTGGACGTTTAAGAACTAATGCAATAATACTTGCAATTTCTTTCATATCCTCCGCATTTAGACCACGTGTTGTTAATGCTGGTGTACCTAGACGGATACCCGATGTAACAAATGGGCTTTCAGGATCGAAAGGAATTGTATTTTTATTACATGTAATCCCTACTTCATCTAAGATATGCTCTGCTACTTTGCCAGTTAAACCAACCGTGCGCAAATCCACTAACAATACATGTGTATCAGTACCGCCAGAAACGATAGTAAACCCTTCTTGTTGCAATGCATTAGCCAATGTTTGTGCATTCACAATCACTTGTTTTGCATACTCTTTGAACTCTGGTTGCAAAGCTTCACCAAATGCTACTGCTTTCGCAGCTACCACATGCATCAAAGGGCCACCTTGAATGCCAGGGAAGATAGATTTATCAATCGCTTTTGCATATTCTTCTTTGCACATAATCATACCACCACGTGGTCCGCGCAATGTTTTATGTGTTGTTGTCGTTACAATATCTGCATATTCCACTGGATTTGGATGTAAACCTGCTGCTACTAACCCAGCAAAGTGTGCCATGTCTACCATGAAAATAGCTCCTACTTCATGGGCAATATCAGCCATTGTTTTGAAATCGATTTGACGGGAGTAGGCACTACCACCACCAATAATCATTTTAGGCTTATGCTCTTGCGCAATTTTACGCATTTCATCATAATCAATGCGACCTGTTTCTGCATCTACACCGTAAGGAATAATATTAAAATACTTACCAGATACATTCACTGGAGACCCATGTGTTAAATGTCCACCATGGGATAAATTCATGCCCATAATTGTGTCGCCTGGCTCTAATAGTGCAAAGTACACACCAAAGTTGGCTTGAGAACCAGAATGAGGTTGTACATTCACATGTTCTGCGCCGAATAGTTGTTTTGCTCTTTCAATAGCCAACTCTTCTACCATATCGACATATTCACATCCACCATAATAGCGTTTGTGTGGATATCCTTCTGCGTATTTATTTGTCAATACGCTACCTTGTGCTTCCATCACAGCTTGAGACACAAAGTTTTCCGATGCAATCATTTCTAATTTGTTGCGTTGACGACCCAACTCTAATTCAATCATTTCTTGAACTTTTGGGTCCTGCTGTTTTACATAGCTCATGGTAACCTCCTGTGAAAGAAACATTTTAATCTATCTTTTATTATAGTAATAATCACAGTCTTTTGCAAGGTAATTTAGGGAATAACCTTGGCTGTTACCAAAATATATAATTCAACTTCATCCTTTGTTTTTCTACTGTGCTGAAATAGTTTTCCCAGTAACGGGATATCACCCAAAATAGGAACTTTCTGCCACTGATGCATAGTTCGCCTATCCATCAATCCCCCAATCACTAGCGTTTGTCCATTGGGTATCTGCACCCTAGTTTTAGCCTGTCGTGTGGTGATTCGATAGGCTTTCATTTCTGGCACTAATGTGGGATTACTGACTTCTGCCTCAATCACTGTATCAATTCGATTGTCTTTTACTATGAAAGGCTTACATTGCAACCGTATGCCCGCCTCTTCATACTGCGTACTAATGCGAGAGACTCCATTTTGTATAGACTCCATTGTCACCGGCACTCGTTCTCCAATTAATATGCGAGCTTCTTCACCATTCATCGTCACGATACTAGGTCTTGCTATTAAGGCCATACGACTGTTCCCTTCCTTCGCCACCACATCTGGATGGGCTAAGAAAGAATACTGTGTACCACTAGGCATATAACCAATATGAAGGTTGCCCTGCTGGAAACCGCCCTTTTTAGAATGAGCACTAGAGGAACTACCATCCTGTAAACCAGGGAATGACCATTGCACTCCTAGTTCTTTTGCATAGCCTTTTTCCATGGCTAATACAGCTACATCTAGTTGCACCTGTTTTGGTGTGCTTTGCCAAGTAGACAGCAGCTTCTCTACTTCTAAAATCTCATGCACTGTCCCATAGTATATGACCTCATTTGTGGCGGTCATAACTTGTATATGCTCTTTAGGGACAATAGTTTGTATTAATTGTTGTAGCTCTTCTGGCGTCGATGTGTCGGCCACAACCCTACGGATACGTCTTTGATCTTGCTTCATTCCTTCCACAACAAGCGTTCCTTGGTCGTCATACACTAAAAAGCCTAATCGTTGCCCTAGCTTTTGTATGGCCACAACTCCATTCTTCTCTTTCACTTGTAAGGATACATTTCCTTCTAATCCTTCTAAGCCTACTACTGAAAGACCTTCTGTTCTCGCTATAGTTTGCACTAAAGTTTTTAGGGGCATATCTTTCGCCACCATTTGAATTTCTTTTCCCTGCACAGTACAGAACATACAAAATACAAAGGTCATGATATACATAATTACTATTCTAACCATCGTACTTCCCCCCTATCTTTTATAGATACTCGCATCGATTCAATAGCAACAACTTGAACACCATTGATTACTTCATGTACTCCTACTATATGCGTAGTCCCATCAATCGCCAACACAGCCAAAGGGGTGCTTCCATGTACAATACCCAACAGCTGAACTATATGAGATACTTGCTTAGATGGTTGTATAGGTCTGTCAGAATGTGTATCAGACACGACAACATTATCCTCGGAGGATTGCTTCCGATGCTCCCGACGCGACTTTCTTTTTCCTTTATGATTTATATCATGTACCTCCTCATAGTCCTTGAATGTTTCCTCCTCTTCCGTATCTCGCATTGGCACATTAGAAGCAAAACTATCTACTAAAGGATACGCTCGTATCACATTTCGAACTGGGTATACCAAAGATGTCTGACTTTCTGTCTCAGTGGTTTTATCCTTATGTCCACGCTTTTTACTCTCTTTTTTATGCGTATCATGATCCTTCTCACTTTTTTTATTTGTCTGTATTTCATGTAACTCTTCTTCCTTTGCTTGTTGTATAGGACTACGCAAACTTTCTACTTCTGACCACGCTGACTCTCTCCAACCTAGATAGCAAATGAGGCATAATAAAACGGTCGTCCCAAGAACGAGACGACCGTGTATACGTACATAAGTTACTATTCGATTGTAGAGGTCTTTCACAGATGATACTTTCATCATGCCCTCCTAGATATGATTAATATCCTTTTGGATGTAATTGATGCCAATTCCAAGCATCACGAATGACTTCTTTTACCGTACTATGAACTGGTTTCCAACCAAGTTTTGAATGAATTTTTTCTGAAGATGCAATTAAAGTGCCAGGATCCCCCGCACGACGAGCTCCATAATCAACACGGAAATCAACGCCTGTTACTTCTTTCGTAGCTGCTACAATTTCGTTCACGCTGAATCCGTTACCAGAGCCTAAATTGAATACATCCGACTCACCACCATTGTACAAGTATTCCATAGCTAGAATATGAGCCGAAGCTAAATCATTGACATGCACATAATCACGCACACAAGTGCCATCTGCCGTATCATAGTCTGTACCAAACACAGTGATAGATTCACGTTTGCCTAATGCCGCATCGATAATGAGAGGAATCAAATGCGTTTCTGGCGTATGATCTTCTCCAATTTCACCTGATGGATCTGCACCTGCTGCATTGAAATAACGTAACGCTACAAATTTAAATCCATAAATCTTACTGTAATCACGAAGCATATCTTCAATCATCAATTTTGTCCGACCATACACATTGGTAGGATTCCATTTCGCATCCTCTGTGATAGGAACTACTTCTGGTTCACCATACACAGCTGCTGTAGAGGAAAACACTAACCGATTCACACCATGCTTACGAGCTGTTTCTACCAGACGGTAAGAACCTACTACATTATTTTCATAATAAATGGATGGATTCGCCATAGACTCCCCTACTTGGGAATGGGCTGCAAAGTGCATAATACCATCGATATGATGCTTTTCAAGAACCTCTCCTAATTTAGGATCTACAATATCCATTTCGTAGAAAGGGACTCCTTGAGGAATGGATTCTACATGGCCTCTAGATAAATTATCCACAATCACCACTTGATGCCCTGCTCCCAATAAAGCACGCACTGTATGGCTGCCAATATAACCTGCGCCACCTGTCACTAAAATATTCATTCTTACTTCTCCTATGCTTTTGAAAGTTTAGGTCCCAACAATTTTTTATAGACTTCTACACCTGGTTGATTGAAAGCATCTACCCCTGCCAACTGACCTTCAAAGTAGATAGCCCAGCACATGGTGAACATCAATTCACCTAGGTGAAATGCATTCATTGTTGGCACTTGATATCTTCCATTGAATCGACCATCACTAGCCAATGATTCCGCATTGGATGCTAGTGCAGCACGATTAATAAAGCCTAAATCAAGACCAGCTAAGGCTTCTAATTTACTATATTGATCGTACATGTGAGGCACTGTTAACGATACATGCCAATCTTCTACGTCTACAAAGGAAACTACTTTATCATAGCGACCTTCTTGATGTTCTTGCGTTTGAGCGTGCATATCCGTAGTCCCTACAGCCACTACTGGAGTACGTCCATAATGACCAGATTTGTCAGCTTTTTCTTTACCCAAGGATTCTGCCAGTAATTGTACATACCACTCAGATAAGGATTTCAATCGATCTGCATAAGGCATAAACACTTCAATATGACGACCATACTGTTCAGAACCAATATATTTTAATACGGCACTTAATAAGGCTGGATTCTTCCACACATCTTCATTTTGAGCAGCCTTATCAGCAGCTTTCGCGCCTTCTAAATAAGCGCGAATATCAAAGCCTAATAACGCTCCAATCACAAGACCCACTTCAGAGAATACAGAGAAGCGACCGCCAATTCCATCAGGAACAGCAAAGATGGAATCACCCCAGCCTTCTGCAACAGCTAATTTATGAAGTAAGGTTTCTTTTTCATCAGATCGAGGATCTGTGACAACTACAACTTCATAATCGATCATAGCCACTTCTAACGCTTCTTTCACAATCATAAAGTTTGTCATTGGTTCAATCGTAGAGCCAGATTTAGAAATCAATACCAATAATACTTTATAATTATTAGGTACATGAGCATGGTCTTCTAGGAATTGTTGTTCTTTCCATTCTCGTTGTAATTGCTTAATCAACTCTTGCGTGCGAACAGGATCTACATTGTTGCCACTGAAGTACATGCGAGGACGATAGTTTCGTTCTTCATCTGTCATAGAGTTCCAAAACTCTCCACAATGTACATCAAAAAGCACCTTGCCACCTAAGAAGGACCCTCCGATGCCAAAACTAACTACCGTGCTCACTTGCTTAGAAGCTAACGCCTCTAAACGAGCCATCACATCTGGATTATTGATATGACCTTCTACTACATATGGCAACTGCGGAAATAATACTAACTCAGGTTCTCCATCTTTAGATAAATGACCTTTTACTACACCATTATGACGAGTTTCTTTGGCTGCCTCTAGCGCTTCTGAAATAGCAGGACCTAATTGTTGTACATCTGTTTCAGTGATACCACCTGGTAACATCATATTCGTATAATCATAAACAAAACCGGATTCTAATTGAACTTGTTTCATAAATTCCTCCTATACAGGGTATGATTTAATTTGTATCTTTATTGTACATCAAAACAAGGATAGATGAAAGGAAATATCCATAAATTTCCTAACAGTGTTACTTTTTCAGGATCGCTTTTCTAGCTAGCGCATCTGCTCGATCATTATAGTGTATGCCAGAATGGGCTTTTACCTTGTGAAAGTCGATACGAATCTGAGAAGCCCACTCTTTCATAACTTTTGCATAACTTGTCGTTAAAGGATTGTTTGCTTTCCATCGACCGGTAGCCCACATTTCAATCCCCATATAATCGTAATACAAGGAACATGACGCATATCCGTGATCAATAGCATACTGTACTACATGCAGGGCTGCCAATAATTCGCCAGATACATTCCAATATTCCACGTACTTAGGATCCGTTGTAGCCAGAGAAAATTCAATCTCTTTCTCTCCTACCAACATAACACCGCCACTGCCTACCATGCCCAACTTCTTATCGAAACTACCATCGATAAATGCACGTAGATCACACGTATCATAGTCTAACATAGATTGTATATTCTCTATCTTTCTTTGTTTGTTTTGTGGAGGAGCGCTATGGTCAAAATACTCTTGCAAGGATACACCCGCTTTTACTTGTTTTGCATCACGACTCGCATGAATGGATTGTTTCTCAGATACAATCTGATGTCCCACAAAATTCTCTGCTTCCTCTTTTGTAGAAAAGGACTTGTATTGCGCTCCTGAATAGCCTTTTACCTGCGCTTCGCAATCTGCCCAAGTTGTATAAATCCCCACATTTCGTCCCACCCGAACTGCGTAATATTTCTTTGCCATAGTTACCCCATTGTAAGAGGAGCTACTGTCCCCTCAACGACTGTTATCAATGATGTAGGTTCTACTTGTACCTGCATTCCACGCAATCCAGCACTCACATATACAGAAGAGATATGTTCAATACTGGCATCAAAGAAAGTAGGAAATGCTTTCTTCATACCTAATGGTGAACAACCCCCTCGCAAGTATCCTGTTAATGGCAACAATTCTTTCACTGCTATCAATTCCACCGATTTATTGCCACTCACACGAGCAGCCTGTTTCATATCCAGCTCACCCTCTACAGGGATGCAAAATACTACATGACCCGTCACATTTCCTTTACCTACCAATGTTTTAAATACTTGTTCGACTGGTATCTGCAAGGATTCCGCCACATGAACACCTGCTGCCTGTTCCTCAGACCATTCATACGTAAATACTTCATAAGGAATATGATGTGTATCTAAAATACGCAAGGCATTTGTTTTTTTATGTCCTTTTTTACTCATAGTGCCTCCTATTTATTGGTGATCTTCGAGATATTTTTTAACTCGATCTTTAAGGTGCCATTTTCATTGGTAGAGATTTCAATAAACTCTCGATCATTCATATATTCAACAGGGAAAGAAATTTCTATACCTGTATCTGTTTTAATCTTATGCTGTTTCCCCATTTTCGTAGCATAGGTACGGCTCACTGGCAATGGTTCTAATAAATCTTCTTCTGCTAACTCTTTCATAGCTGCTTTGCGTTGAATAGGATTGGATCCAAATACATGTTCAATAATATGGCGAGCTTCTAACGTATCTGATACTTCTGCATTTTTGGCGAGTAGTTCCTTCGTTTTCGCCATAGCTGCTACACCATCTTGCTCATGAGCCTTAGAAACACGATCCACTACTGTGCGCACTTTTTTCACTGTATCTTTAGACGATGGATTCATAGTGACCTGAAAGATTCTCTCTTCCAAAAAGTGCATTTTTTCTCCATCATATTCACCTTTAGGTTCAAACAAACGAATCGACATATCCGACAGTTTAATACTTACAAAGGCGTACAATTTTTGTGTGACTGTAGGTAATACAACTCGATGCTCTACTAGTTTTGTGGCTAAGGAACCATCTTCTTCTGAATATAAATGGTGTGTATATCCATCATGGGCTTTACATAATAATATACAAAGGTAAGGCTGCTCTCCTTGCGCTTCGCAAACAATCATATCTAATACACAAGGATCCATGGCTTGTGCCATATAGGTAAATAACGTCTCCCCTAGCTCTTTACCAAAGTCAACAAGTTTGATTTCTTTATCATGGAATTGTTGCACCTTTCGGCCCCATGGAGTATGTGAAGAAATATACCCTGTTCTAGCACTTGGATCTTGTAAAGCTTTCATCACATGCATTTCTAAATAACTTTGTATTTCTGGTTCTTCAATGTCCATCGTATGATCCGAATAGGCCGCCATAGAAGATGTAAAGTCAAATACTTCTAATACCGCTGCATTAATTTGCATAGTTCCTCCTCAATAACAAAGAGCTTTGCCAGTGACAAAGCTCTACTGCTGTTACATGTTGTCTTTCACATAGTGATATGTGTTTTCTAATCCATCGCGCAAAGACCACGTTGGGGCATACCCTAATACTTGGCTTGCTTTCTCTGTACTCAATAAAGAATGTTTAATATCACCTATGCGTGGCTCTTGGTACTCTCGGTTAATGGTGGTATTCGTAATTTCTTCAAGGGTATTCATCAAATCATTTAAAGAAATACCGGTGCCCGTACTTACATTGATAATGCCTGTTACATCATCACGCAAGCCCAATATATTCGCTTCCACTACATCATCTACATACACGAAGTCTCTCGTTTGTGTACCATCACCATACACTACTAGTGTCTCACCTTTTACGACCTGTTCACAAAAGATGCTAATTACACCACCTTCACCACCATTGCCCTGACGTGGTCCGTACACATTAGCATAGCGATAGCATATATACGGAAGTCCAAAGGACTCTTCATAAATTCGCAAATATCCTTCTGTAGTCAATTTTGTCAAACCATAGCAAGAGCGAGGGATTCCTTGTAACTCTTCTGTAAGAGGTAAGGTTTCTAAATCTCCGTACACCGCTGCAGAAGAAGGCATCAAAAACTTTTTAACCCCTACTTTTACTGAAGCTTGTAATAGATTTAACAATCCCATCAAATTAATATCACAATCTTCTGTAGGATTCACCATAGATTCCCCTACCACCGTTTGTGCTGCCTCGTGAAACACATAATCTGGCTGAAAGTCTTGAAATACATCTAGTATCTTCGCATCACGTATATCTAATTCTACAAATTCTGCTTTTGGGTTCACAAATTCACGCAATCCACTGCTTAAGTTATCTATCACTTGAACTCGATGACCTTCCTTGATCAATCGATCTACAAGATGGGATCCGATAAAACCAGCTCCACCAGTTACACATATATTCATTCTTGTTTCCTATCTATTAATTAATCCTATATACAAATCTATGTGATTATATATCTATTATTAAATTATAGTATTAAGAAGTCATTAAAACAAGACTATTTAGGAAAAAGTATTTTTTTATCTTTCTAGAGTAGTCAAAATAAAAAGTCAACAGGAACGAAGGGATGATCCTGTTGGCTTTCTGCAATATATAGTTATACTATATGTTATTAATTCAAACCATATACTATTCTTTTAATGAATATAAAACAACTAATTTTTAAAACATGGCATGAGCGATAATATATCCCACTACGCAACTTGTAAAGACTCCAATACAACCTGGTAAAATAAAGCTATGGTTGATAACGAATTTACCAATACGAGTTGTACCAGAACGGTCAAAGCCGATACATGCAAGATCAGATGGATAGGTAGGTAGCACAAAATATGCATAACAAGCAGGTATAAAGGATAACACAATAAGTGGATCTACTCCGACACTAAGCCCCATTGGCACTACAATTGCAAGAGCTGCTGCTTGTGAATTAACCAATTTAGAAATAAGAAATAATACAAATGCATATGTCCAAGGTTGCTCTACCACAATAGAAGATAATGTGTCTTTAAACACTGGAATATAAGCACCGAAATATGTTTCTGCCATCCACGCTACACCATATACTGAAATAACCGCAATCATACCAGATTTAAAAACAGAACCATTTGTGACATCACTCACTTTAACTTTACATACAAGCAAAATAAGGGCTGCAATCACAAGCATGGACATTTGGATTGTCGGAGTCATAGATAATGGTTTCCATAAGCCTTTTGCATTTGGAACTAATGGCAATAATTGATTTGGGAAACTACCGAATAAAGCAATCACAAGAATACCTATTAAGAAAATAATCGTTGCCCAGTAAGCTGTACGAGGTAAGTCTGTGTTAAGGTTAGCTTCTTTATTTTCTGCATAAATATATTTACGTTGTTCAGGATCTTGAATACGTGCTTGGAATGTAGGGTCATTAGCAAGATCTTTGCCTCGACGCATACTCCAAAGGCCAGCTACTAAAACTCCACAGAAAGATGCTGGGATTGTGATGGATAAAATGGTAACAACGCTAGCAGGGAAATTAACAGCTCCCAACATAGCTACGACAGATACAACTGCAACAGATGCAGGAGATGCACAAATACCCATTTGAGAGGCGACGGAAGAAACTGCCATTGGTCGTTCTGGACGGATTCCTTCTTTAATAGCGATATCATAAATAATTGGGAATATAGTATATACAACATGGCCAGTTCCACATAATACTGTTAAAAACCAAGTTGTAATAGGTGCTAAAATTGTAATTTGTTTTGGGTTACTACGCAATACTTTTTCAGCATATACTAACATTACATCCAACCCTTTAGATGCTTGCAAGAAACCTGAACAGGTAACTACTGCCATGATAGTCAGCATAACATCAATAGGGGGCTTTCCTGGTACAAGTCCAATAACGAACACATAAAATACCAAACCTAGGCCAGATATAGCCGCTAGTCCTAATCCACCGTATCTTACCCCTACAATTAAGCAGGCTAGTAATACAATAAATCCTAATAAAATAATCATAAAACTACTAAGTCCTTTCTAAAAAAATAATACTTATCGGCCTTATTATACGATAATACGTATTATAAAAACAGTGATATTCCTCCCTGAAAGGACATTTTCCTTATGAAAGTTTTTTATTGCATACTAGATTCGGCTTTATAAACAGGGCAAAATCATTCTAAACTGGGCCGTCCTTGCATGGGCCGTTCTAATCCTTACTGCATCGCTTCGTTCCTAGTTAGCAAAGATACGGCCTCAGTCGTAGGCTGTTTCCAATCCTTCTTCGCTTCGCTCGAACTCTTGGACATCCCTGACATGGGCCAATCTAATGCTTACTGCGTCGCTTCGCTCCTAGTAAGCAAAGATACGGCCTCAACATGGTAGGTCTGTGGAAACATATCTACTGGTTGGACTTTCACCAGCTCATAACCATGTTTTGTTAATATTTCTATATCTCGTGCCATGGAGGATGGGTTACATGACACGTAAACGATACGTTGTGGTGCCATACCAACGGCAGCCTGCAATACATCTTCTTTGCAGCCTGCACGGATGGGATCAAATACGATGACGTCTGGCTTGATACCTTGTTTATACAACTTAGGCATTTCCATGGCTGCATCGCCTACGATAAATTCTGTATTATCATAACCATTTCGTTCTGCATTCTTTTTCGCATCTGCAATGGCAGGCGCCACGATTTCAATACCGATGACGTACTTTGCTTTATGCGCTAAGAATAAAGATATGGTTCCCGTTCCACAATAGGCGTCAATCACTGTTTCGTGACCTTTTAAATCTGCAAATTCTAAGGCTGTATCGTAGAGCACCGTAGTCTGCTCTGGATTGACTTGGAAAAAGGAATGCGGTGATAGTTGAAACGCCAAATCTTTTATGTAATCTGTAATTTGGTCTTTCCCATAAATGGTGCGATTCCTAGGACCTAAGATCACATTTGTTTGTTTTGGATTATGATTTACAACAATAGAGGTGACCTTTGGCAAAGCCTCAACGATACGATTTGCCAATTCTTGTTCATATGGAATCGTTGCTATTCTGCTCACAAGGATAACCATCCATTCCTCTTTGCCAATACGGCCTATGACATGACGAATTACGCCTCGTCCTTTATACTCATCATAAGGCTCGATGCCTAGTTCATGCATAGCATCATAGCAGACCTTGCGGATTTCATCATTCCCCTCATCTTGGATAGGACAATGCTCGTGGTTAATAATGCTATGGGATCCTTTTTGGTAAAAGCCCATTCTCAGTTTTCCCAATGTACCACCTACAGGCATTTGCATCTTATTCCGATATCGCCACGGTTCTTTTGGACCTATGCACGGTAATACCAATTCTGGATCACACTTTGCAATACGTTCGATAACAGATTTTACAGATTCTGTTTTTAGTCGCAATTGTTCTGTATAGGACGCATGTTGTAACTGGCATCCCCCACAGTCTCCATATACGTCACATTGAGGTGCCACACGCTCTGCAGAAGGTGTTATCACTGATACAATATCACCTACTGCATAACTTTTCTTTACTAAGTTAATTTTCACTTGTACAGTTTCATTGGGCAGTGCATACGGTACAAACACGGTAAACCCTTCGTATCTGCCTACTCCTTCACCACTACTACCCGTACCATGAATGTTTATGACATAAGTCTTTCCAACGCACACCGGTGCTATTTGTTGTTTCTTGTTGCTCATGTATATCCTATATATCCTTTAATCAACGTAATTTTCTATCATTGTTTATTTCTTTATTATATCACTTTTTATACAATCTTCTTAGTAATTACTAAAAAATTTGTAACCCCTACAATTAGCTCCTCTACGCAAACAAAAAAGCACATAGCCCCGTTGATATCCCCCATCATAGGTGCTATATGCTTATGTATTATATTTCTTTTGTTATTGCCTAGTGCCTATATCCCATAGAAGATTAAGCAAACATATTCCACTCTATTCGTTTATTTCGCTAAACGATTCCGAATGATCGCTGCCCCTAATACCAACACTACGCAACCAATATGGAATGGTAGGCTATAAGGCTCAATATACGGTGCTGCCATAGGATCATGTTGAATCATACTAGCCGACACCCAACCAAGGATACCACCACCCACATATAAAATAATAGGGAATTTATCGATCAGCTTAACAAAGATAGTGCTTCCCCAAACAATGATAGGTACAGTAACTAACATACCTGCCACCACAAGGCCAAAATGACCCTCTGCAGCTGCTACAACCCCTAATACATTATCAATACCCATGACACCATCGGCAATGATAATAGTGGCAATAGCACCCCAAATGTTATCTTTCGCTTCAATGTTATGGTCATTATCCCCCTCTTTCAATAAGGAGTAGCCAATCCATAGCAACATAATGCCCCCGATGATGCGTAGGGCCGGAATATTATCTAGGGCCTCAATAAATAGAATCGCCATCACTAGTCGTAATACAATAGCACCTGCGGTCCCCCAGAAAATTGCTCGTTTCCGTAACTGCTCTGGCAAATTTTTGGCTGCCATTCCAATCACAATGGCATTGTCACCTGCCAATAATATATCAATAATAATAATTTGAAGAATTGCTAATAATCCTTGTGTTGATGTAATATCCACCATATCCTCCTATATATACTACTTAGAATACCTCTATTATATCACAGCGACTTATCTAGTGATAGTAAAAGAGAGGATAGTGATTATATCATCTATCCTCTCCTTTATACTGAACGTATCCATCAGATACGTTTCTTATGTAGTGTACAACACTTGTGCAATTAGATGTTCTTTCTGTTTATAAAACAATGTACTTCTCTAATTCAAAACATATACTTTTACATTACGACGACCGAATTGAATAGCTTCATCATAACTATCCATAGCCAAGTCAATTTTATGACCAATAATCGCTCCACCTGTATCATCAGCTACTGCATAGCCGTAACCTTCTACATACACTTCTGTACCCAATGGAATGACACTCGGGTCGACAGATACATAACCTCTACGCAACGCATGTCCACGAGCCGTATACGATCCAGACTCATAACTAGAGTATGCACTTGCATCCATTTCTATGACTCTGCTGTACGAGGATGGTGTTCCTCTTTGTACAGATAATTTTGCCATAGTGGCACTATCTGCAACGCCTGTTTCCGCTAGCCCATAATGGCGCTGAAAGCGAAGTAAAGCGTCTTTGGTTCCACTCCCAAATACACCATCAATGCCACCAGGGGAGAAACCACTATTCAATAATTTTAATTGTATTTCTTCTATGTGACTGCCACGTTCACCAAATTGTGACGTTGCTTCACTACGGGTATTACGAGTCGCAGGCTGCGCCCCGAATTTTTTTTGATTTTCTAGCAGAGCACGCATTGTTTCCTTGCCTACTCTACCATCTGGAGTTAACCCGTGCTCTTTCTGAAAGACGAGTACTGCGTATTCAGTATTATTCCCAAACACTCCATCTGCTGTGTCAAGCAAATAGCCTTGGGATACTAACAACGCTTGTAACTCTTCTACCTCTTTACCGCGATCCCCACGTCCCGATGTTGCCAAAGCTGTCGCCATGGAACACACCAAGAGGAGTATCGCTATGAGAGTTATTTTTTTCACGATGTTCACCTCATATCTAAATGCTTACCTATTTTACCATTTTTTGGGAGATACGTCAAAATTTTAGGCTTTTTTCAACACTTATTTACCACTTATTGCCTATTTTTACACTTTTTTTCCCACATATAGTAGAAATATACTTTCACAGAAATTGTTAACTACCATATATACCCCTTTAATTTCCCATATTTTTGTAGCATTATGACTTTAACTCATCGAGTTTAGACTATTATGCTAAATTAGCATAAATTTAGACATCTATAATTCTAAAATATTACATAATTCATCCTGTAATATAGTATATATACTCAAATATAGCGTATATACTCAAATGTAATATCACACCGCTTTACATTATTTTGAATACCACAGCAACCTGATAAACAAACAAAAGCTGTAATGAAATTTCTTTCACTACAGCTTTCTATCTAAGAGATAATACTCTATGTATTTAAATATTTTGCCCACGGACTAGTTCATCATCGGAAGCTTCCTCTTGATGATTACGTCCTGCTAGGCTAAGCACAATATATCCTAAGATACCTGCTACAATAGAACCCAAAAAGATACCTACTTTAGCCATTTCTTGTGCTTCTCCAGGTGGGAATGCTAATAAGGAGACAAATAGACTCATAGTAAAGCCGATACCGCAACAAAGAGCAATACCATATACTTGTAACCAGTTAGTTTTAGCTGGCATTTCTACTAGTTTTGTTTTCACTAGTACAAACAAAGTACCAAATACACCAACTTGTTTACCTACTACAAGACCTACTGCCACACCAAGAACTACTGGATGTGCAAAACTATCCATTGTAAATCCATGGAAAGATACGCCTGCGTTAGCAAACCCAAACACAGGAATGATCAAATAGGTAACCCAATTACCTAATGCATGTTCCCAGTCTGATAATGGAGATACTTGACGTCCATCACGTGTACCGCTAAATGGAATAAATGCCGCTAGCGTTACCCCTGCTAATGTGGCATGTATACCCGATTGGAACACACAGAACCATAGAGCCACACCTAATACTAAGTATGGTATGGGACGAGTATAATTCATACGATTAATATAGAACAATATAAGCACAATCACCGCCGCCGCAAAGAGATACATAGTTTGTAACTCTGTTATATAGAAGAAGGCAATGATCACAATAGCCATCAAATCATCCATAACAGCTAAGGTAGTTAAAAATACTTTCATCGCAATAGGAACACGACTACCTAATAAAGATACGATGCCGATAGCGAACGCAATATCTGTAGCCGTTGGAATCCCCCAACCATGAATAAATTCAGGATGATATCCTACGATGAAGTAATAAATTAATGCAGGCATTAATAATCCAAAAAAGGCTGCAATACCAGGCAAAAATCGTTTTGTGTTAGTATTCAATTCGCCGTCAATCATTTCACGTTTCACTTCTAAGCCTACAAATAAAAAAAACACGGCCATAGCCACATCATTGATCCATAGTTCAACAGATAATGGACCTAATTTAGCATGAAGAAGTGAATGATACAAACTTTCTACTGGAGAGTTTGCCAATAGTACTCCCACCACAGCAGCTACGAACAAAAGCACGCCACCTGCCGATGGGGAGGTAAAAAAAGATACAATTCGATTCATAAAATTACCCCTCTACTATGTAATTGTACATAAACATGTTAAAAATATGTCGATATCTATTATAACACTTATTACTGTCTATATCTATCGAAAATATTCTATACCTTCTATGTATACAAAATTCACTACAAATTTCCTTTGTATGCATACACTTCTATAACTAGTATCTAGTAATCTATCTATTCCTTGCTTTCCCACACATTCTTTGGTCGTCCAATATCTGTACGATATTGTTTCCCTGTAAAATCGATGGTCTCTACCATATCATAGGCCTTATTCGTTGCTTCTTTTAATGTAGCTGCTATAGCTGTAATGCCTAACACTCTCCCACCTCGGGTTAGAAAGTTTCCCCTATCGTCTTCTTTTGTGCCGCTATGAAACATTAAAATATCATCGTCCATTCTTCTCACATCACCCTTAATGCATCTTCCTACCTTAGGTGATATTGGATAGCCCTCTGAAGCTAACATAACGGTAACTGCATATTCTGGTTTCCACGACAATGACATACCTTCTAAATTACCTGTTGCTGTGGCATACAGAATAGCCCCTAAATCGCTTTCCATAAGCGGTAGAATTACTTGTGTTTCTGGATCTCCAAATCGAGCATTGAACTCTACTACCTTCGGACCTTCCGAAGTAATCATCAAACCGACGTATAAGCAGCCCACATAGGGATATCCTTCTTGAGCCATTGCTCGCACAATGGGCTGCAAAATAGACTCTACGATTTCCTTTTGCAGATCTTCTGTCAAGATAGGCGTAGGACTATAGGCGCCCATACCTCCTGTATTAGGTCCTATATCTCCAGTACACAAGCGCTTGTGATCTCGAGCTCCAATCATAGGTAACACATGTATGCCATCTACAAACGATAGGAATGACAGCTCTTCCCCTGTCATATATTCTTCAATCACTACACTCGCATTTGTCTCTGTGAATAGCTTTTCTAGTATTGTTTCCGCCTCTGTGAAAGTCTTACAAATTGTCACACCTTTGCCTGCACAAAGTCCATCTGCTTTAATAACAATAGGTAGCCCTAGTTGCTTCATAATGACTTGGCCCTCTTTCATAGTGGAACAGATTCCATACTTAGCAGTAGGTATCCCATATTGTGTCATTAACTGCTTAGCAAAAGATTTTGACCCTTCTAATTGAGCTGCCCCTCGGGAAGGCCCAAATACAGGTATGCCGGCGGACCGAATGGTATCTGATAGTCCCGCTACAAGTGGTGCCTCTGGTCCTATCACCACAAGATCGATATGGTGTTGTAACAACCACTCTACCAAACTAGAGGTTTTCTTCCAGTCAATCTTTACAACTGTCGCTATGGATGCCATCACATCGCTACCTGGGACCACATACACCGTTTGCACACTGGGACTTTGATGTAATTTCCATACGAGAGCATGCTCTCGTCCGCCACTACCTATGACACAAACTTTCATCATTACCTCTCTTATGTAATTCATTGATTATAACCGTTTATAATACCCCATCCCTTACTATTTATACACAGTAATTTACTCTGAGTATTTGGGTACTATACATCTTCAACCACTAGCACTTTTCCATTCTCTATATGCAAAGCATCATTACAGAATAAACGCACCGCTTCTGGATAGATACGATGTTCCTCTTGTAAAATCCGTTCTGACAAGCTATGCACTGTATCTCCTTTATGCACAGGCACTATGGCTTGCATAATCACAGGTCCTGTATCGATCCCCGCATCCACAAAGTGAACTGTACATCCTGTATTGGATACGCCCGCCTCTAAGGCTTGCTTTTGTGCCTGTAAACCTCTAAAAGCAGGTAATACTGAGGGATGTATATTCAATATCTTATAAGGATATGCATCAAGCAACGTCGGTCCTACGATACGCATATATCCTACCAAAAGAATCGTATCTGCCCCATGTTCTTGAAGCCGCTTAAGTATCTGTGTTTCAAAAGCAAGGGCGCTTTCATAACTATTTCTTTCTACAAGATAGCAAGGAGTACCCCACTGTTTTGCCTTATTCAATAGTCCAGACTCAGGAATATCACTAATAACAACTACAATATCTCCTCGAATCTCTCCATTTTGTATAGCTTCATAAATAGCCTCTCCGTTGGAGCCTCTTCCACTCCCAAACAAAGCCAGTCGTTTACGCATGGAATGTTTCACCTACGATGGTAACCTCACCATCTCCTTCTGTTACGATACCGATGGAGTATACTACTTCTCCTTGTTCATGAAGCAAGGCAACAATAGACTCTACTACTTCCGGTTTAACCACTAATACCATGCCAATCCCCATATTGAAAGTATGATACATTTCTTTTGGCTCTACGTTCCCCCATATTTGTAATAGTTTAAAGATGGGTAATACTGGCCACGCATTACTATTAATGGTTACTGCCATACCTCTAGGCAAAATGCGTGGAATATTATCATAAAAGGAACCCCCTGTAATATGAGCCATGCCTTTCACATAACCTGCCTCAACCAATGGTAGTATCTGTTTTACATACAATTTTGTCGGCTCTAACACTTCTTCACCAATAGTACGACCTAATTCATCGATATACGTATCTAATGGTAATTGTTTTCGTTCTAAAATAATATGACGCACTAAAGAAAATCCATTAGAATGTAACCCTGATGATGGTAAGCCTAATACAATATCACCTACTTCGATAGTCTCTCCCGTAATGCATTGTTCTTTATCCACAATGCCTACAGCAAAACCAGCCACATCATAATTACCATCACCATAAAAGCTTGACATTTCCGATGTTTCCCCACCAATTAGGGCACAACCACAATCCTCGCAAGCATCACTAATCCCCGAAATAAGGCTTTCAATATGATTATGATTGAGCTTGCCTACAGCAATATAATCTAAAAAAAATAGAGGTTTTGCCCCTTGTGCCACTACATCATTTACGCTCATTGCTACACAATCTTGTCCAATCTGATGATGTTCATTCATCAAAACAGCGAACCGAATCTTTGTGCCTACTCCATCAGTGCTCGATACTAGCACTGGCTCTTTCATGGAGTGATTCGCCAAGGAAAAGAGTCCACTAAAGCCCCCTAATGAGCCCAGTACTCCAGGCGTATAGGTTCTTTCCACACGATGCTTTATTTTTTGGATGAGTTGATTTCCAGATTCTACATCGACGCCTGCATCAAGATAGGTTACTGGTTTTTCATTGTAAGTCATAGGTATCTCCTGATTCTACTTCCTTGGGAAGATTACTTGTATAGTGACCATTAAAGCAAGCCAAACACAGCTGTGAAGGATGCACTGCTTTCATAGATGCTGCCAAACCATCATGGGATATATAATATAACCTATCCACACCAATGTATGTTCGTATCTCTTCTAGACTGCGTCCATAGGCAATCAATTCACTCTGCACAGAGGTATCAATACCATAGTAACAAGGGAACTGTATCGGCTCAGAACTAATACATAAATAAATTTTTTTCGCTCCTCCTTGGCGCAATATATCGACGATAATTTTACTAGTTGTACCACGCACAATAGAATCATCCACTAAAATAATACGCTTATCTTGTACAATATGCGGCAATACATCCATCTTTTGGCGAACGGCCAATTCGCGCGCTTCTTGATTGGGCTTGATAAACGTTCTCTCTACTTTATGATGTCTCACTAATCCTTCCATATAAGGAATTCCTGACTCCTGTGCATATCCCAAAGCTGCTGCAGTACCTGAACTGGGTATAGGCATGACTATGTCTGCTTCATATTGTGTTTCCCTCGCTAATTGTCGGCCCATTTCAAACCGTGACTCATAGACTCCTTGTCCATCGATGACACTATCAGGACGAGCAAAATAAATATACTCAAACACACAAGTATGTTGATTATTTACTGTCTCCGAAATATAACTGCTATGAATTCCCTGTTCATCAATGATGACTATTTCTCCCGCCTTCACATCTCGAAGAAATGTACCATGTACAGCATCAATAGCACAGCTTTCGGAGGCTAAAATATATCCATGCTTAGTTTTACCGATACAAAGGGGCCGATACCCTTGTGGATCTCGCACCCCTATCAGCATTTCTCCAGTGAAGATAACTAAAGAGTATGCTCCTTCTATACATCGACAGGTCTTTTTAATTCGCTCTTCTAGATTCTTCTCTTTCGATCGGCCCAACATATGTAGTATGATTTCTGAATCTGTTGTTGTTTCAAACACAGCACCTTGACCTTCTAAGTCCTTACGAAGATCTAATGTATTGGTTAAATTCCCATTGTGAGCCAGCCCTATATTTCCACATTTATAAGAGCCTAGCAATGGTTGTATATTCTGTACTTCACTAGCTCCTGTTGTGGCATATCGCACATGTCCAATGCCTATATGACCACGTAAATGATCTAAGTCAGCCAAGGCATCTTCTACCAGTCCCATCCCTTTTTCGACAGTCACAAGATCCCCACTAGAAACAACAATCCCCGCACTTTCTTGGCCACGATGCTGTAATGCTATAAGACCTTCATATACACATTTTCCAATTGACAACGTTGTATCAAATATACCAAACACTCCACATTCCTCGTGAAGCTTATCTAACACACTATCATTTTCCATGGTGTCTCCCCGTGTCAGTTTGACAGTTCCTATACTCATATACATGATGAACACATATAGAACTTCTATCAACATAACAACCCATGAAACTATGTACAATATTTCACGAATTGCAAGTTTCTAACTATTAACTTTATTATAACTTGACATATCTCTATCAGCAATACGAACTCTTACTCAAATTATAAAATTATATTTACAATCTCGAAGTAGCTCATTTGGATTCCCTTAATTTTCGTTTACCAACCTTTTATTTCCTTGTATACTGTAAAGTATACGAAGCTTTTGCGTACATATCGCTCCTATTAGATCCCATCGGAGGTACTATGTCAGTTCATCGTCTATTCGTCAAAAAACGTTACCCTTTCCATAGTGAGTCCCACCAACTTCTTCGCACCATCCAAGAAGATTTACATATCCCTATTACGAATCTTACTATTTATGAACGCTATGATATAGATGGTATCAGCGAAGAAGAATATATAGCGAGTCAAAACCTTATTTTTTCAGATCCTCCAACAGAAGAATGCTACACATCATTACCATTACAAAAAGATGATACACCTATTGCTATCGAGTATGTACCTGGTCAATATGACCAACGAGCTGATTCTGGAGAACAATGTTTAGCCATGTTAACATCTCATACTCATGGAACGGTTCGCACCGCTCGTATCTTTGTACTATCAGGCCAAGTCTCAAGAGAAGAAAAAAACAGAATTATCCAATTCTTCCTCTCCTCTATCGACTATCAACAAGCTAGTTTAACCTTACCAACTATGCTAGTACTCACATCACCGTCGCCAAAAGACATCGAGTATATAGATACCTTCCTCACTATGACAAAAGATGAGTTGTATCACTGGATGCAACAGTTACAATTTGCCATGACCATAGATGACATGCTCTTGGTACAGGCATACTTTCAAAGGGAACAACGACCTCCTAGTATCACCGAAATTCGAGTCTTGGATACGTATTGGTCAGATCACTGTCGTCATAGCACATTTCTAACAAAGCTCACGAACATTACTTTTGAACCATCGGATTTTACTTTACCAATACAAAACACCTACAAAAGGTATATAGCCACTCGAGAACAACTGGGCCTATCTCAAACAGATCCTACTCTAATGGATATGGCAACCATTGGCATGAAAGAGCTACGCGCCAAAGGATTGCTGAAAAATCTCGATAGTTCCGATGAAATCAATGCGTGCACAATTATTGTGCCTGTAGAAGTCGATGGATATGAAGAGGAATGGTTACTGTCCTTTAAAAATGAAACACACAATCATCCCACTGAAATTGAACCGTTTGGTGGCGCTGCTACTTGTCTTGGTGGTTGTATCCGAGACCCCCTCAGCGGTCGTACCTATGTATACCAAGCGATGCGCATCACTGGCTCTGCCGACCCGCTTACACCTCGTTCCTCTACACTACCTGGTAAATTGCCGCAGTCTTATATTACTACCACAGCAGCCCGTGGTTTTTCTTCCTATGGTAATCAAATCGGAGTTCCAACTGGTGAAGTACGAGAATATTACCATCCCGGCTACGCAGCCAAGCGCATGGAAGTAGGCGCTGTCATTGGGGCTGCACCGCGCCATTCAGTGCGCCGTGAAAGTCCCTCTCCTGGTGATATCATCATTCTTGTAGGAGGCAAAACAGGCCGTGATGGATGTGGTGGAGCTACAGGTTCTTCAAAATCACATACAGATCAATCACTCACACACTGTGGTGCGGAAGTGCAAAAAGGGAACCCTCTGACAGAGCGCAAATTACAACGACTATTTCGGAATCCCCAAGCATGTACTTGCATCAAAAAATGCAATGATTTCGGTGCTGGTGGTGTCGCTGTTGCGATTGGTGAACTAGCACCAAGTATATACATTAATCTAGATACGATTCCTACCAAATATCATGGATTAGATGGTACAGAACTAGCAATTTCTGAATCACAAGAGCGAATGGCTTGCGTTCTATCTCCTACAGATTGGCTTACATTCCAAAACCTCTGTAACCAAGAAAATATAGATGCTACCATCGTTGGACATGTAACAAACTCTGGTAAGCTTGTCATGGTATGGAATGGGACAAAGATCGTCAATATCCATCGTGACTTTTTAAATACTAATGGAGCTACGCAACATGCGGCCGCTCTTATTGTGGCGCCTGCCAATATAGAAGGATCAGCTATTTCAAAGGAATTCAGTTTTCATCATTACCAAAATCGTACGCATCCGCTGTCTCTAGCAGATCGGTTTCATCTAACACTCCAATCTTTGCTATCCACTTCACAACAAGGTCTTCAAGAACAGTTCGACTCCACCGTTGGAGGCAATACAGTATTATTTCCTTTCAGTGGAGCCTATAGAAAAACGCCTGTACAAGGCATGGTTGCCAAATTACCTGTCTTACAGGGTACAACGTCTACTGCTAGCATCATGACGCATGGTTTTGACCCCTACTTGTCTGAATGGAGCCCTTATCATGGAGCCCAATATGCTGTATTACTGAGCATAGCGAAATTAGCTGCCCTAGGAGGCGATATTCGTAAGGCCTATGTATCCTTTCAAGAATATTTTGAAAAACTCAAAACTCCAAATGCTTGGGGTAAGGTAGTATCTGCTCTGTTAGGTGCCTATGAAGCACAACATCAGTTGCAAATAGCTGCTATTGGTGGAAAGGATTCTATGAGTGGTTCTTTTATGGATCTATCTGTACCTCCTACACTGATTTCTTTCGCCGTTACAACAGAACATATTGAGCATATCGTATCGCCCCACTTTCACCAAGCTAATCATGCCATTGTTTTAATGCATATCCCAGAGCAGAAAAATGGCACACCTAATTGGGATGTATTCAAATCTCACTGTCATGAACTATATCAATTAAATCTGAATCACTCTATTTACAGTGCCTATGTAGTCGAGCAAGATGGGATTGGTCCTGCCACTGTAAAATCATGCTTAGGTAATCGCTTAGGATGCCTATATGATGCGAAAGTTCTAGAAGCACTAGGGCAATCCCTGATTACACCAATGTCTGGAGAAGATACCTTATTCTGTCCACTACGAGGTTCTTTACTCATAGAAGTAACCCCAACTGTAGCCGATACCCTCACTTCTAATCCCCATATATACAACATAGCTAACACTATACAAACACCACACATTATATATAGGGATACTATTATGAATTTGCAGGACTTAGAAAACTCCTATGAAAGCACGTTACAACCTATATTTCCTATCTACGCAAATGATAGAGATAACCAAAAAGCAACTAATGCTATCGATATAAGAAAAGATCCTCTCTTCTCATCTTCCTATGAAAACACAAACTCTAAATATGTATCCTCTAACACTATATGGAATCGAAGAACTCACTATCGTTCCCACTCTAAATTAACAGCACCTAGAGTAGTGATTCCTGTCTTTCCAGGAACCAACTGCGAATATGAAACAGCTCGAGCTTTTGCTGCTTGTGGCGCTAACGTACAAGAGATTGTAATTTGCAATCGCTCTCCTCAAGACTTAAAGGATTCTATTGAACGTATAAAACAGGCTATAGATCAATCTCAAATCCTATGTTTCCCAGGAGGCTTTAGCGCCGGCGATGAACCAGCAGGGTCTGGAAAATTTATTGCCACTTATTTTAGAAATCCCTATTTACAAGAAGCATTAGAAACTCTGCTGTATAAACGAGACGGACTAGTATTAGGTATTTGCAACGGATTTCAAGCCTTGCTAAAATTAGGCTTATTACCAAGCGGACATATTCAGCCTGTAACAGAAACAAGCCCTACTTTAACATACAACACCATCAGTCGTCATATTTCTTGTATGGTCCATACAAAAGTTGTTTCTACCTCCTCTCCTTGGCTAACCCAATGTCAGATAGGAGATATCTACACAGTGCCTATTTCACACGGAGAAGGTCGTTTCATTGCCAATAAAGAACAACTGACACATCTATATACACATCATCAAATTTCCACCCAATATGTAGACCCTTATGGACAACCAACCTATGATTCTCGATGGAATCCCAATCAATCTATTGAAAGTATCGAAGGCTTACTGAGCCCTGATGGTAGAATTTTTGGGAAAATGGCTCATATTGAGCGTGTTGGGGCTGGAATCCATAAAAATATAGAAGGAACACTATATATGCCTATTTTTGCATCTGGAGTTTCTTACTTTACAGATTAAGTATTCAAATACGTAGGTAACCTATGAAATAATCTGCATCTCAAACCCGTACATTTTGTCCTACCTCAAAGTCATTTAAAACAACTTTAAAATTCAACGAGCCTAGTATTTAACTAGGCTCATTGCTATTAAAACCAACTCATTTTGTCCTATAACCCAAAAAGAGGTTAGTTGATACACTCAACTAACATCTTTTGCAAAAAAAAGGCTCTATAATAAATGTTGGGGCTACTCATATAAGAGTAGTCGCCAACATTCTTTTTTTTGCAATAAAATAGACATATACAAACTCAAACCGTATCATAAAAGTAACCACACAATTAAGAAAGGGTGAGTCATATATG
>NZ_RQVD01000002.1 GCF_003992055.1 Veillonella sp. CHU740 | reverse complement strand
GATGAGGTTTCTCATAGCATAAGCTAGTAAGATCCCATGTAGACGACATGGTTGATAGGCCAGGTGTGGAAGTGCTGTAAGGCATGGAGCTGACTGGTACTAATAGATCGAGGGCTTTACTTAAAAAAACTTGTAAGTTAACTATTATTCTTCTATGTAGTTTTCAGGGAACACCCTGACAGATTCAGTGACGATGGCTACGAGGAACCACCTGTTCCCATCCCGAACACAGTAGTTAAGCTCGTAAACGCCGAAAGTACTTGGCTGGAAACGGCCTGGGAGGATAGGAAGTTGCTGATTAAGAAAAGAAAAAGAGACACCGAATGGTGTCTCTTTTTCTTTTCTTTGTTAGTGAGTTTACATACGAGTAGGCCCCGCTGGGATCCCCAGTGAACCACTTTCATAGGAGCGAAGCGATGCATGAAAGTGTGTGAATCGGGGAGTTCTGCCCGTAAGATTTTCGACGACCGAAGGGAGTAAAGAAAATCCACAGGGCAGAACAGGAAGTTGCAGATGATGAGGCTATATGAGAAAAGCAATTATATTGATGACGTAATATAACTCTTTTTATAACTATTTTGTTTTAACTATCTAGTTTCTACTTCGTCTATTATGATATAATCTGATCGAATTAGCTGTAAATGTAAAACAATGAATAGATTTATTATATTATAGGAGAAGTTGCTATGACTAATATCGATATATTTAAACAACAAATACAAGAAATGATGAATACAGATTACCGTTCATTTATAGTAGCTCTTATTAACATCGAAAGAGGAGAAACTAATAAAGATAATTTACAAGCTATATATAATTTATATATGGAAAATGATGATGTAACTTTACTAAATCAGCTTTTCTATAAATAGTATATAGTTATATTTTTTTATATTTAGGTCTGGAGAAGACCCTTTTTATTGTGTTAGCATTAGATCTTGACAACCCTATTTATATATGATCTACTTAAGATATAAATTGTTATATCCTAAGGAGAAATCAATATGCAAATTGGTACAGTTTGTAAGCAAATTAAAGAATTATTTCCAATAGGTGATGGGCCAACCTATGTAGTTCCAATTTATCAAAGACCATA
The DNA here is from genome assembly GCF_003992055.1 of Veillonella sp. CHU740. GTDB lineage: Bacteria > Bacillota > Negativicutes > Veillonellales > Veillonellaceae > F0422. Next base: position 217,316 of record NZ_RQVD01000002.1, on the reverse strand, counting down.
TACTTGGGAAGAGTCTAATATTAATGATTTTCTAAATGATATAAGTGTGGAGAATGATGGATATTATATTGGAAATGTTTTACTGATAGATAAAATAGATCAGAATTATCCTAATATTAAATTACAAGAAGTTGTAGATGGTCAGCAAAGGTTAACTTCATTAGCATTAATTTTAATGGCTATATTTTATAAATTATACGGTTTTATTTCTTACGTAGAGAGAAATCAACTTTCCAAATTATTCACTATACAAGAAGATATTAAGCGTAAATTAACTAACGCCGAAAACACTGAACATTCTTTACGTTTACTAAAAAAAGATAGTGATGTATATAATGCCATATTTACATTTATTATTACAAATTCATCCTATGATGAATTAGGTAATGCATATAATTTAAACAATACTGCTGAAATTAAATGTGATAAAAGACGATTAATGTGGAAGCGTTTTATTGATATTTTAGAATGGTTATCTGAAAACTGTCATACTTTTGAAGATATAGAGCGTTTTTACAGAAAAGTTGATAATTTAACGATTGTGTCAATTACCTGTAATGACCTTGGTGATGCCTTTTCTATTTTTTCATCAATAAATGCAAAAGGCTTGCCATTAACTTTAATAGATTTAATTAAAGTTGAGTATTTATCTGCTGTGGGAGCATCGGATGAAAACCTTATCACAGTGTATGAGGAAAAGTGGATAGAATTATTAGATATATTTAGTGAAACACAAAAGGACTCTAATCACAGTAAAGTTATTCAATTTTTACAAAATTATTATGATACTTTTATAAACTCAACAGCATCCTCAATAACTAAAAAAGAAGCTTTGAAAGAGTATAAAAAGGTTTTTACTAGTAAAGGTTCAGATTTTATTGATGAACTATTCAAACAGGCAAGAATTTTTGTAGATATTATAAATAGTGAAAATATTATTAATGATAAAGCTGATGCAAATGTTATCGATGATATAAATATTTTAACTATTTTAAGTGAACTACATAGAATGGAAACATCTTCTATCTATCCTTATTTAATGTTCTTTTTAGATTTGTATGTAAATAAATGTATAGGATTAGAGGATTTAATTTATAATCTTACAAAAATAAAGGCTTTTTACATAAAAAGGAATATTATGCAGAAACCCAAAGCATCTAATATTCGTTCGAGGGTTTTAGAAACTATTCGTAGTTTTAAAAATATTAATAGTGTAGATACTATAACCTCAACTGTATCTAACTTATTAAGAGATATTTCTGTGAGTGATGAACAATTTAAACTAGCACTAGAAGAACCCTTATATAGTAAATCAAACTCTAAAACTTTATGAATCATATTAATAGATTTGGCTAGACAATATAATAATGGTTATTTCTCTAAATCTAGACCCGATACATTAGATTTATATACATCTAAACAGACACCTCGTTCTATGTATAAATGGACGATAGAACATATTTTACCAGATGGCAGGTTAAATAGCGATTGGATTCAGTCCTTAAGTAAAGGTAATAAACAAGTTGCTGAAGAAATTCAAGAAAAATATAAGAATAAATTAGGTAATTTAACGTTAACTCCATATAATTCGGAAATGAGTAATTCGTCTTTTATTGTTAAGCGTGATTATAATCCAAGTGGTTCAGAATATGAAGGACTAAGAAGTGGCTTATTTTTAAATGAATCTATAGTTGATAGTGTTAGAGACGAAGATATAAGTAATAAGGAAGAATGGACAGCAGAAGATATAAACAGAAGAACAGATATATTATCTGATCTGATTATTGACTTGTATACACTTTAAATTTAAGGCATTTATCTAGTGATCATAACTCTATTCTAAATTCTAATAAGAAAGGATACGCTATGGACTCAAAGGATATAGAAATTAATGACATTGTTACAAACGACACAAATGAACTGCAACAATCTAAATCTTTAGTAAATCATAAAAATCTTACTTTAGTTCAAGTGTATTTTACTCATAAAAAAGATGCTTACCTATACTTATGTGAAAATATTGTTTTACATGAAGGTGATCATGTATATGTATCTGGAAAGATGAAAGATACATTGGGGATTGTGGTAGATGTGAGACATGAATTTAAGGTTCGCCCATCTAAATATGAACGTGTGATTGCTAAAGTAGATACCCAATTGCATGGTGACCTTACTATTTCTAATCGCTTTTTACTCTCTTTTAGTCGCAATTGTATAGGAAAGGAAAAGATCAGTAAATGGTTTTTTGCGCCTCAAGGGGAAGAACTTTTTATTTCTACGTATACGCCATCTCCATTTCCTTTAGATGATTTATCTCAATTTCCTATTCAAAGAGAACGATTGGAAAGAGGCATTCAATACTATAAAGATCAACGTGTAGTATATATATGTTTAGATGATGTATATGGATATGCGATTGTTCAAGGATCAGAATGTTATGAAATAGAATTTATATATCAAAATGAAATGATAGAGGATATTTCATGTGGCTGTTATTGTGATGGATATTGTAAACATGAATTTGCATTATTGTTAGAATTAAAGGAATTGGTTAAAGAGCTTAAGACATATTTCACCAAGCAATATTCTGTAAATACATATGTGGCAGCGATAGATAAGGATGTCTTATGGCATATGAGTGTAAGATGGGCGAGACGAGGGATTATTTCTTTTACTAATGATACAGAACCTATTATTGTAAATTAAGGAGGACCCATGCAAGAACGTAAACTTTCATCTGAAATGAAATTCGATGGTAAATTAATAAAAGTAACTTATGATATTGCCGATGTCAATGGTAAGGAAGCATGGCGTGAAGTAGTTCACCATCCAGGGGCTAGTGCTGTAGTAGCCATTGATGAAGACAATCGCATTATTATGGAAAAACAGTTCCGCTATGCTTTGAACGATTATTTATTAGAAATTCCAGCGGGTAAATTAGATGCTGGTGAAGATCCTTTAGTATGCGCCAAACGTGAGCTAGAAGAAGAAACCGGTATCATCGCCTCTGAATGGATTAGTCTTGGCGCTATTGCTACGTCTCCTGGATTTTGCAATGAAGTTATCCATTTATATGTGGCAAAAGGACTTTCAAAAGGAGAAATCCATTGGGATGAAGATGAATATGTGGAAGTAGAGCGATATACTTTGGATGAATTGTTACAACGCATTAAGGAAGAAACAATCAAAGATAGCAAAACTTTATCTGCGTTGTTATTAGCAATGCCATATATAAAATAGTCAAAGAATGCCTAGGAACAGTATTCCTAGGCATAGGCTTTTTACGCTAGAGTAATAGAGAGGAGGTCTCTATGTTTAAACGAATTATTACGATTGTTACAGATAGTGTGGGGATTGGTCATAGCCCAGAGGCAGAGCGCTTTGGAGATGCTGGTGCTAATACATTGGGGCATATTGAAAAGGCAGTAGGGCCTTTACAGATTCCAAATTTACGAAAATTAGGTATCGGAAGGATTGCAGATATTACACCGCAACAAGATACAGTGGTGGGCGCCTTTGGTCGCATGCATGAACAAAGTACAGGAAAAGATACCACCAGTGGTCATTGGGAGATGATGGGGCATCCCGTGAAAGTTCCTTTTCCAACATTTTATGACGGGTTTCCACAGGAGTTGATGGATACTTTTACGAAGGAAACTGGCTATGATTTTCTAGGTAATGAAGCGGCATCGGGGACGGAAATCATTGAGCGCCTAGGGGAAGAGCATATGAGAACGGGGAAACCCATTGTGTATACATCTGCCGACTCGGTGTTTCAAATCGCCGCTCATGAAAGCATCATTCCGTTAGAGGATTTATACAAGATGTGCCAAATTACACGAGACCGTGTTTGTATTGGAGATTATTATGTAGGACGTATCATTGCTCGTCCATTTGTGGGAGAGCCAGGTCATTTTGTGCGCACCTCAAATCGTCATGATTATAGTCGATTACCAGAAGGGCGATTTGTATTACAAGCCTTACAAGATGCGAAGGTGCCGACCATTGGAGTAGGGAAGATCGGCGATATTTATGCTCATATTGGACTGGATCAATCCTATCCGACGAAATCTAATTCTCATGGTATTAACCTAGTGGCTGCCTTGTTGGGACATAGTACGAATGGCACACATCCTATGTATGATACATCGGATGCTATGTCAGAAGGTAGATTTACTTATGGCTATATGATGGTCAATTTAGTAGAGTTCGATAGCTTATATGGGCATCGTCGAGATGTACAAGGCTATGGTCGTGAGTTAGAAATGTTCGATTATCAACTAGGGGGATTGCTAGAACTATTGAGCGAAGATGATTTACTACTCATTACGGCAGACCATGGTAATGATCCGACGTGGAAGGGAACAGACCATACACGAGAATTAGTGCCACTATTGGCATATTCACCAGCTTTTACAGGGCCCATTGACTTAGGGGATAGACGTAGTTTCGCTGATATTGGACAAACCATATTAGAAAACTTTGGTGTAACAGAACCATTTGTGGGGGAAAGTTTCTTGTATAAGATAGTAAAATAGAGAAATACTTACTTTTTTATAATGTTAGGCGTATAATAAAACTAAGACATATGATAAAAAAGGAGGTGAGAGAATGTGTACTATAAATATTAGTCAAAATGAAGAACTAAAAGCCCTTGTAAAATTGCTTATTGATGGAGCAACAGAGTCAATTATTTTACAAGATGAGAATACAGTAGCAGAAATAAAACTAGTGAAAGATGTACCACAACCGATACAGTTTGGATTAGGAAGAGGTTTGTTTACAGTTCCAGATGATATTCATGCAGGGGATGAAGTAATTCAAGAAGTATTTAAGGAGTACATATGAATATTCTATTAGATACACATATTTTATTATGGCTTTTATTTGATGATAGTAAACTTTCAAATAATTGCAAAAATATATTAAGCTCACAAGATACATATATATTTTTTAGTGTTATTTCTCTTTGGGAAATTGAGATTAAGCATAATAAATATCCAGATAGATTTCCTTATGATGCAGAAATTGTATATAAGCTAGCTAAACAGTCTGGGTTACGATTATTATCGTTATCGCCAGAAAATATTTTTATGATTAGGACTTTAACTAGAACGGAATCGGCAAAAGCACATCATGATCCATTTGATAAGATTATGATCAGCCAAGCCAAAGCTGAAAGAATGCAATTTATAACACATGATGAACTGTTATTAGGGTATAATGAACCCTGCGTTTCATGGGTGTAAGTATACATTTAATATAATAAGTTAGACATAGCAAAAGAGGCTATCAGTACTGAAGAATATTCTTCCTGACTGATAGCCTCTTTTTTGAGTACATGTACCTTCAAAATCTTACGCGCGTGTAATTTTATCAGAACGAAGGCAGCGTGTGCAAACGTTAACTCGTTTAGTTTCGCCGTCTACAATTGCTCGTACTCTTTGGATGTTTGGTTTCCAAGTTCGTTTGGAACGGATATGGGAATGAGAAACATTCATACCCGTAGTAGTGGATTTACCACATACTTCGCAAAGGTTTGCCATTTGTTTCCACCTCCAAAGTGTTTACTACTAATATAACATATGTATTTTATCATAAAAAGGCTAGGGAATGCAAGTGCATTTCTCCCTTTTCAGGTAATATTATACTAGCCTATTCACTATATACTAAAATCGTAAAATCTGTCAAATTTTATTGAAAAACAACTTGCGTTTATTTTACACAAGTTGTATAATTTAAATATAATTAAATATAAGAAGGACACTTTGATACAACGCCTAACACACGTGACTCTTCAAAAAAGTGCCCTTCTTTTTTTGTGCCATTTTATGGATTTTAGTTCACTTTCATGACAGGCACTATGGTATAATATAATGCATAATACGATCTGTTAGCTACGGTATACGTATTCTCTAGTAGTTATATAGTAGAGCTACTAGACCGTGGTAATTTTGCCATGTTTGAAACTGGTAGTAATCATTGATAGAGAATATAGTACGCTACACTTTCACAAAAGTGGTGTAACTAGAAAGAGTATAGATAGAGCATGAACGAACAATTGCAATCCATCAAAGGCGTAGGGCCACAGAGGGTGAAACAATTACATAAACTAGGCATCACCAGTGTAACAGGATTGTTACACTATTTTCCGCGCACCTTTGAGGATAGACGACAAGTGTATTCTGTTCATGAAGCGCCAGTAGGTGAAACTGCTGGAATTACAGGGCGTGTGGTACGGGTCAGCGAAAAGCGCCCTCGCCCTAGAATGCATATTTTAACGGTTACTGTAGGAGATGGTATTCGACAAATAAATTTGGTACTTTTCAATCAAGCCTATAAAAAGAATTTTTACAAGTCGGGGCAACAGATCTATGCGTATGGAAAGTTAGAGCATGCCTATGGTAATTTGCAAATGAACTCCCCCCAAATAGAAATACTGGAAGAAGGACAAACTATAGATAGAGGGATTGTTCCTGTGTATGGATTGACAGAGGGAATGAAGCAATGGAGCATTCGTATGGCCATTAAGAATTGGTTTGACAATCATCAAGAGTTAGAGGATGTATTACCTGTAGAGGTGCAGAGACATCGATGCACTATGAGCCGATACGATGCGTTTAAAGAAATGCATTTTCCTACTTCTTGGGAACGCCATCAAGAGGCACGAAAACAATTGGCGTATGAAGAGTTGTGGATAATGCAAATGGGATTACTTCTATTGCGGGCTCATGAGCAGGTACAAGGTGGACATGCAATGGATGGGAATGGCTCGTTAGTGGAGCGCATTACTTCGAGTCTACCCTTTCAGTTAACGGGGGATCAAAAGAAAGCCTTTGCAGACATTGCTAGCGATATGGAAGAGCCAAAGGCCATGCAACGTCTTGTACAAGGTGATGTAGGGTCAGGTAAAACCGTAGTGGCCGCATTAGCGTTGGCAAAGGCTGTAGAAAATGGATTTCAAGGGGCTATTATGGCACCTACAGAAATTTTAGCCTCCCAACATTTTGAAAGCTTTCAAGAATTGTTTGGCGATGCACCGATACGAATGGTCCTGTTAACAGGCTCTACCAAAGCGAAGCAAGATGTATATGAGGCGTTGCAAAAGGGTGATATAGATATCGTAGTGGGAACACATGCCTTAATCCAAGAAGGAGTAGAGTTTCATAGATTAGGACTCATCGTGGTGGATGAGCAACATCGTTTTGGGGTAGAGCAACGGGCGAAGTTACAACGAAAAGGAGATCATCCTCATGTGCTCATTATGACGGCCACCCCTATACCAAGGACGATGACCTTATCTATCTATGGAGATTTAGAGGTATCCTTGATTAAAGAGATGCCGCCAGGTCGTAAACCGGTAAAAACCTATGCAGTGGATACATCGTATAAGGAACGCTTATTACATTTTTTTGAAAAAGAAATGAAAGAGGGGCGACAAGTGTATGCAGTCTGCCCGTTAGTAGAAGAATCAGAAAAGATGGATCTTCATGCAGCAGAGCAGATTGCCTATGAGTATAAGGAATACTTTGAACCACACTATCGTGTAGGTATGGTACATGGTCGAATGCGACCGAAGGAAAAAGAGGAAGTGATGGATGCTTTCTATCGTCGAGAGCTTCACTTATTGGTATCTACCACAGTCATTGAAGTGGGCGTGAATGTACAAAATGCAACCATTATGTGCATTCATGATGCGGAGCGATTTGGACTTTCACAGTTGCACCAACTACGAGGGCGCGTAGGACGTGGGTCCGCACAAGCCTATTGCATATTGATCAGCGATAGTAAAAATCCAGATAGCAAAACGAGGCTATCCCTGATGGAACAAACACAGGATGGATTTGAATTGGCGGAACAAGATTTGTTGTTACGAGGCACTGGAGAGCTATTCGGATTAGCGCAGTCGGGATTACCTGATTTAAAGGTGGCTAATATCATTAAGGATATACCTATTCTCGTAGAAGCTAGAGAGGATGCAAATACCTATTTGCGTGAGAAGGGATTTGTAGAGGTGCAGGCCACGCTTCGTCACCAAATGGAAGCTAGATTTGGTTCTCAATATATGCGTATTTTGTATAGCTAAAGTTGTTTATCCAGGTCAAATTATGATACAATAAGGTAAGATTCTATCTTTAGCACAGTGCTAGAGATTCGTAGTGGTAAGGGAGGAATAGCTCATGCCTATTATTCATGTAGAATTAGTTGAAGGTCGTACATTCGAACAAAAAAAAGCTCTTGGTGAAGCAATTACAAAAGCAACAGTAGAAACTGTAAAAGTACCTGCTGAAGCGGTAAAAGTTATTTTTGTAGATATGAAAGCTGACAACTATATGGAAGCTGGCGTTATGCGCTGTGAAAAGAAATAATTAGGAAAATTACCTACCAGAAGGATAGGTCTATGAAGATAGTCTTACTATTTTCGTATGTCCTGTCCTTCTTGTTTGCGTACTAGAGTGGATGAGGTGAATGGTGCAGAATCAAATACATGTGCTGTCCGTACCGATTGATGTGGTAACGATGACGGAAGCCGTACAAAAGGTGCTCACATTAGTGGGAACACCAGGCTTACATATGGTGGCCACAGCAAATGCAGAGATGGTCATGATGGCTCAAGAAAACCAAAAACTGTTAGAGGTTCTGCAAAAGGCTGACCTCGTAGTTCCCGATGGAGCAGGTGTGCTATGGGCAGCAGAGCAACAAGGGGAATCTTTTCCTGAACGGGTGACAGGATGTGATTTACTACATCATCTATTGCAAGCCGCTAAAGATAATCATATTAAGGTATATTGCTTAGGTGGTGCAGAAGGTGTTGTGAAACAGGCCTTGGAGAATGCTACAGCAGAATTAGGCGATTTGCCAGTGGTAGGATATCATTCTGGATATTTTACTGAGGAAGAGGAAGTAGACATTCTTAAGGATATAGAACGCAGTGGAGCGCAACTTGTGTTTGTTGCCTTTGGGGTACCTAAGCAAGAATTCTGGATTCGAGAGCGACTCGCTCATTTAGATGGCGTTGTAGCCATGGGTGTGGGTGGTTCATTCGATGTGATGGCGGGCATGTTGAAACGTGCACCTCTATGGATGCAACGCAATCGGCTAGAGTGGTTATATCGCCTACTATTACAACCAAAGCGTATCATTCGTATGTTAGCATTACCAAAGTTTATGTGGGCTGTTTGGCGGCATAAACAATAGATGCCTTATTATATAACAGTATGATAGAGGCAAAGCATCAGAGAGGTTTTAGTATGGGTTTTATTGTAAAAGAAGGATATCCCTTAATAGGTGCGTGTTTAGTGGTAGCAGGCCTAGTTGGATACTTCGTATCATGGTGGTTAGGAATTATACCGTTTATATTGGCATTATTCTTTACATATTTTTTCCGGAATCCTAATCGCCGTATTCCTCACGATCCAACTATACTTGTGTCCCCAGCGGATGGCAAGGTGATGGAAGTGACGGAAGTATTTGAAGATACCTATTTGCATCAACAATGCAAAAAAGTAACTATTTTCCTATCTGTATTCGATGTGCATGTGAACCGTGCACCTATGGCGGGGGAAATTACCTTCCGTCAATATACAGAAGGTCAGTTCTTACCAGCTTACAAAGATTCCGTAGGCTATGAAAATGAAAGACATACAATTAGCATTAAAAATGATCGCATGGAAATTGTGGTGACACAAATTGCGGGATTGTTAGCTAGACGGATTGTGTCTTGGACAGATTTAGGAGATACCTTAGAACAAGGTACCTTGTATGGTATGATTAAGTTCGGTTCTTGCACAGAATTGTTTGTACCTTTAGATGTAGATATTTGCGTAAGAAAAGGTCAACATGTAAAAGGTGGAGAAACGATTATTGGGAGGGTGAAAGATGAATAAGTCTATATTTCCCAATCTATGTACAGCAGCTAATCTAGCCTTTGGTGTCGTTGGTATTAGTTTATCTGCAGCGGGAAACTTTACAGGGGCAGCTATATGCGTCCTATTATCATTACTAGCAGATGGCCTAGATGGTCGCATCGCACGAGCATTGGGAGTATCTGGTGATTTTGGTCGTGAACTTGATTCCTTAGCGGATGTAGTTGGATTTGGTGTATCTCCTGCGTATATGCTATATATGATGAGCTTAGATCACTATGGGTGGTTAGGCTATGTCCCTTTATTAGTATTTTCTGTATTAGGGGCTTTCCGATTAGCTCGTTTTAATATTATGACAGAAGAAGTACACGGTTACTTTCAAGGATTACCTATTCCAGCAGCAGGATGTATGGCAGCAACCTATGTATTGAGTGGTGTTCGAGTTCCAGATGTAGTATTGATGATTGCGATGATACTCGTAGGCTACTTGATGGTTAGCAATGTGCATCATCCAGACTTTAAAGGTAAAGGTAGTGATCCAGTACAACCTATAGCAGTAGGAATTACCGTAGCTTGTGGTGTATTCCTTGCATTATTGGACTATCGCGTATGGCCAGTACTTATTTTTGTGTTGTATACCGTATATGGCATTAGCAATACGATTATCAACAATATTCGTAAATAGGAAGGGGCTAGGATGAATTACGTTTGGTTTGACCTAGTTATGATTCCCATACAGGTAATCATTGTATTCTATACATTGTATTACTTTGTGTTAATGGTTTGTGGTATGTGGCATAAAAGTGATACAACAGAGTGCCCTCCAAAACATTCCTTTGCCATTATTGTATGTGCTCATAATGAAAGTGCTGTTATTGGTCAATTAGTCAACAATCTCCAAGTTCTTGACTACCCTCGTCATTTATATGATATTTTTGTTGTGGCTGATAACTGTAAAGATAATACGGCACAGATTGCTCGTGAAGCAGGAGCAGAAGTGTATGAACGTTTTAATACGGACGAAGTGGGCAAAGGCTATGCCATGGGATGGATGTTTGATACCGTATTCGCCATGGAACGTAACTATGATGCGTTTGTCATCTTTGATGCAGATAATCTTGTGCATCCTCACTTTCTGTATGAAATGAATCGCCATTTAGAAAAAGGAGAGTCAGTGATTCAAGGGTATTTGAACGCTAAGAATCCAACCGATACATGGGTGGCGGGAACATTTGCCATTGCTTTTTGGATGGTTAATCATATGTGGCATTTGGCAAAATATAATTTGGGACTATCTACAGCTTTGGGTGGTACAGGTATGTGTATTCGTACCAATATTATTCGAGATTACGGATGGTCTTGTAATAGCTTAACAGAAGATATGGAGTTTTCCCTAAAATTGTTGATTCATGGTGTCAAAACAACCTGGGCACATAATGCGATTGTATATGATGAGAAACCATTGACATTTATGCAATCTTGGAACCAACGAAAACGATGGGCCCAAGGGCACTTTGATACGGGAGAACGGTATATACCGAAACTCTTTGTACAAGGAATTAAGAAGGGGAAATGGACAATCCTCGATGGGATAGTGCAGATTACACAGCCATACTTCTTATTATTATCGGCATTCTATATTATCATGACGTATATTAATGGGATTGTTCCATTTTATACCAATATTATTTACCAAATCTTGCCCGTACAAGTGTGGCAGATTATTGGGGTGGGACAGTATTTATTCCCGCTTATCGTATTGGCGCAAATTAAAGTGCCTCCAAAAGTGTGGTTCTATTATTTACTATATCCATTATTCATCTATTCTTGGGTACCGGTTACCTTCTTAGGATATTTGAATCGACATGATAAAGTATGGTCTCATACACAACATACCCGAGGTGTAGCACTAGGGGAAGTAAAATTAACTCGTATGGGAGATACAACTCGTAAAACAAAAGAATAATATAAGTGAAGAGCAGCAAAGCAGAAATGAACTTGCTGCTCTTTTGTTGAAAGAGGATACACGGGAAGATATCATTAAGGTAGCCTTAAAGATGCATGACTATGTGTCTCCCCTCATCGACCCGATTGAAAAGTATGCAAAAGAGTCCACAAAGATAACACAAGAATAGTTACAAGGGATAGAACTGCAATTATATGTCATTTTTGCAGGTATAGAGACCTTGCCGACATTATTCTCCTATACATATACAATGGAGAAGATTAAAGCAGGAAAGGTAAACAGTGTGGAGCCTCAAGATATAATTACGGGGAGAGATAAGCAGAAAAATTTACTAACACTATTATTTTGGCTCCAAACTATAGAGGTTGTAGCGAAAGAGATTCTATTGCAACTAAACTATCGCAATGAAGTGACTGGGGATTTTCCTAGATGCATGAAGCAATTAAGCAAGATCTTAGAGTTTTATGTAGAACAATTCAAAGGTAATGCGATTCCATACGCAGATGTACCAACATTAGAATTACAATGGGGTGTTCCAGTATGTGAAGTGGTGGAAAGGTTTAGTCGCCATGTACAACGTTGGATACAACATAAGGCAAATGTAGGTACGAGTACAGAAAGACATTGTTTGAAGCTGTTAGAAACTTTAAAAGTAGCGGCAGATTATTATAAAATACTGTTCCCTGGGATGATAAGTATGGAGTTTCAGGAAAGGGTTAGAAAGCCATAGTATATATGTTGTGATTATAGATTGTAATATGTATAGTCTATTTCTACAATATGTCCTATTCCATGCTATAATAAAATTAGATTAGATAATTTTCTATCTTTCACAAGGAGGAACTATATGTCAGCTATTGCTATTATTGGTGGTACCGGTGTGTACGATCCAAATATGTTTGATACGATGACGGAATCATCTCTTATGACACCATATGGAGAGATTCATTATGTATGTGGAACTTATGAAGGTAAGACGGTGTATTTTTTAGCTCGTCATGGCCGTGATCATTCGATTCCACCACATAAGATTAATTATCGTGCCAACATTTGGGGGTTGAAAAAGTTAGGTGTTAAGTTCATCGTATCTACGACAGCAGTAGGTTCTTTGGATCAAAACTTTGGACCAGGTCATTTTGTGTTGACTGACCAATTTCTAGACTTTACGAAAAACCGTGTGAATACATTCTACGAAGGCGGCGATCGTCCAGTGGCGCATGTGGATGTAACGGAACCATATAGCCCTGAATTACGAGGTATTGTAGAAAACGCTGCTAAATCTTTAGGATTGACGGTGCATAATGGTGGAACGTACGTATGTACAGAGGGGCCTCGTTTTGAATCTCCTGCTGAAATTCGCATGTATGCTATGTTAGGCGGTCAAACGGTGGGGATGACAAATGTACCAGAGGTGACCTTAGCGAATGAAGCGGAAATGGCATATATGACAATTTCCATGGTTACAAACTATGCAGCAGGCATTTCTAAATCTGCCTTGACACATGGTGAAGTGGTGGATATGATGCAACAAATGGCAGAACAGTTGCAATCGCTGGTGAAAGAAGTTATTAAGGGCATTGATGTGAATGCAGATTATCCAGCGCATCATCGTATGTCAGAATACGGTGGCTTTCAATTATAATCTATGGTGAAGAATTTAAAAGGAGAACGCCAATGCAATCTTTAATTCGAGATATTTCCTTAGCTGCTGAAGGTCGTAAAAAAATCGACTGGGTGGCTAATTTCATGCCTACTTTGAACACATTAGGAGACCGTTTTGAAAAAGAACAAACTTTCAGAGGTCAAACCATCGTTGTATCCGTTCATTTAGAAGCAAAAACAGCGTATTTATCTACCGTGTTACAACGTGGTGGTGCCGAGGTTATTGTTACAGGTTCCAATCCGTTATCTACGCAAGATGATGTAGCGGCAGGATTGGTAGACATGGGGTTAACTGTATATGCTTGGTACAACTGTACAGACGAAGAATATACAATGTTCCTAAATAAGGCCTTAGATCATAAACCGCATATCATCATCGATGACGGTGGCGATTTAGTAAGTTTATTACACACTACTCGTCAAGATGCGAAAGAACGTCTATTAGGCGGTAGTGAAGAAACTACAACAGGTGTACATCGTTTGAAAGCATTAGCGGAAGCGGAACAACTAACATTCCCTATGATCGCTGTTAACGATTCTAACTGTAAATACTTATTCGATAATCGCTATGGTACAGGTCAATCTGTTTGGGATGGTATTATGCGTACTACAAACTTAACGGTAACAGGTAAAAATGTGGTGGTTGCTGGTTACGGTTGGTGTGGTAAAGGTGTAGCACTTCGTGCCAAAGGCCTAGGTGCTCACGTGTATGTCACAGAAGTGGATCCAATTAAAGCCATCGAGGCTGTATTCGATGGTTTCAAAGTATTACCAATGGTAGAAGCAGCTAAAATCGGCGATATTTTTTGTACAGTGACAGGCTGTAAAGATGTTATCACAGAAGAACACTATGCGGTGATGAAAGACCGTGCTGTACTTTGTAATGCAGGCCATTTCGATTGCGAAGTCAATGTAAAAGATCTAGAAGCTATGGCGGTGTCTCACGAACGAGTGCGCCAAAATATCGAGGCCTACCATATGCAAGATGATCGCCAATTGTATGTACTAGCAGAAGGTCGTCTAGTAAACCTAGCAGCAGGTGATGGACACCCAGCAGAAATCATGGACTTGTCCTTTGCAATGCAAGCATTGGCGGCAGAATATATCTTGCATCATGGCAAGGATATGGAACATGATGTACATGTATTGCCATATGAAGTAGACGCAGAAATTGCGAAACTGAAATTGCAATCCATGGGCTACGATTTAGATACGTTGACACAAGAACAATATGATTATTTGTATACTGTAAACTAACATTTTGTATATGTTGTTAGGGGGCGTATAGTATGGAAGTAATGGAAACATATTTTGAATCCTTTGAGAAATTCAAAGATTTTCTTGAATGGCAAGATTTTTATGAATATCTAAATGATGTATTAGGGAAGTTCTATAGTAGTAAAGAAGCGGGTATATTCTATGATACACTAGAAGGTTACTACCGTGAGTTGGATGCCTTTAATACAGATAAAAAATACGATGATATTGAATATGAAGATTGGATTAAGTTACAAGAAGATTTTCAAAAGAATTTCTGGAATCAATTTCCAAGTGAAAATATTTGGGTAGATGACTTTGTAAGTGTAAGAGATTTGTTCAAAGATAAAGAAACTGGTCAATTTGTTGCTATGCAATATATGCCTCTACCTAGGTACTGCGATGTAACTGGATATGGGCTGGGAGAATATACATTTAACAAGTACACTTCTATTAATGATTGGGAATCGTTTCCTGTCTTTCACATTAGAAAAAAAGATGGAACCATCTATGTAGTGGGTGGTGAAGGTAATTGTTATGATATTTCTGAACCTCCTGATAGAAATGCTGATGATTGTTTTGTTATTTTTTCAGTACTAATCTTTTTATTTATGAAGCAAATTATAGATAAAGGTGAACACTATGAACCTATTTTAGAAATTCTAACAAAATCAAAAACAAGAAAACGTAAATTTTTACAGGATTTGTATAAGGAAATTACTACAACAACGATTATTATTGATGAAGTATCTTTTGAAGGATTAGAACAATATGATGGCATTGCAGAAAGAACATTACTGCATAGCCTAACTGCTAACAACTAAAAAAATAGTCTACACATAATTTGGTGATGGAAGATTTAACTTTCATCACCATTTTTATTCAAAAAAGATATTTGTCCTCTATATAAATACAAAAATATGGAAAATATACGCTATGGGTTTACTAAATAAACTCATAACTAAATTCTTATATTTATATTTGACAAACTACTCAGGTTACATTCATAATAGGAAAGCATAGATTTTCTATAGTGTTATCACTTGTTCTTTAAGCTGATAAAGTGAAAAAGGTAAAGATGACTTTCACAGTTAGAAAATCCAAAAGAGGAGTTTTTAAGAAGGAAGGGTGTAACATGAAAAAATCCATGTTCAAACGTGCACTAGCATTGGGTGCTACGGCTATTTTGGCTGCAGCGATCGCTGGTTGCGGTGGCAATAGTTCATCAAGTGACAATGCAAATGAAGCAAAAGTAGCTTTATTGACGACTACGTCTGGCGCAGCAGCTGCCTATGGCGAATCTATTAAGAATGGTGCAGAGTTAGCGGTAGCACAAATTAATGCAGATGCTAACAATGTAAAAATTAATTTGTTGGTGGAAGACACAAAAGGTGACAAAAACGAAGCTATCAATGCGATGAATAAGGTCATTGCAAAAGATAAAGTAGTGGCTGTTATTGGACCGATGTTATCTGGTGAAATGATGGCAGCAGGCCCGATTGCCAACAAAAATAAAGTGGTAGCATTGGGTACTTCTACAACAGCAGAAGGTATTACTGATATCGGAGATTATATTTTCCGTAATGCTGTACCAGAATCTTTGGCAGTAGACGCAGCGATTCGTCAAGCTCATAAAGTATTAGGTTTCAAAACAGCAGCGATTATGTACTCTAACAACAATGACCAAATGGTATCTGTAAACAATACTGCTAAAAAAGCATTGGAATCTGAAGGAGTTCAAATTGTAGCAACAGAAACGTTTGCAGACAAAGATACAGATTTCTCTGCACAGTTGACTAAAATTCAACAAGCAAAACCTGATATCATCATCGTTGCTTCCTTGTACCAAGAAGGTGCGTTGATTATGAAAAAAATGCGTGAGCTTGGTATGAACCAACCAGTGGTAGGTTCTAATGGTTTTAATAGTCCAGCGTTCATTAAAAATGCAGGTGCCGCTGCTGATGGTGCGATCGTAGGTACACCTTGGTTCCCTAACAAAGATGACCAAAAAGTTCGCGACTTCCGCAAAGCCTATGTAGAAAAATATGGTCATGAACCAGACCAATTCGCAGCACAAGCATATGATGCTGTATTCTTGTACGAAGCCGCATTGAAAGCAGCTAGCTCTACAACAGATCGCGAAAAATTCCGTAATGCTTTAAAAGGTATTACAGACTTCGTAGGGGTAACTGGTAAATTCCAATTCAACGAAAAACGTGATCCATCTATGGAAGTTCAAGTTTTACAAATTAAAAACGGTCAGTTCGACGCATTACAAAAATAGGAGTTAAACGATGTTTTTACAGCAATTAGTGAATGGCCTTACTTTAGGCAGTCTCTATGCAGTATTAGCAATCGGATTGACACTGGTGTTTGGTGTGTTGAACATCATCAACATGGCTCACGGAGGCATCTTTATGATAGGTGCCTTCGTGGGTTTATTTATGGTGACAGTCTTTGAAGCTAATATCTTCGTAGCCATCCTTGTGGCTATGCTCGTAGGGGCAATTCTTGGATATTTGTTAGAGTTTGTGGCACTTCGTCCACTTCGCAAAAAAAATGTATCCCATTTGGCGCCATTGATTTCTACGATTGGTGTCTCTATTTTTATTGAAAGTGTAGCCTTGCTTGTGTGGGGTCCACAAACACGTTCTTTCCCACCAGATTTTATTGGTGGACTTATCGATTTTGGTATGTTCAAAATCTCTATGGTTCAAATTATTGGCCTTGGCGTATCCATTGTGTTAATGTTGATTTTAAATGTACTCATTAAAAAGACTAAAATCGGTAAAGCTATCCGTGCTGTATCTTTGAGCACAGAAACGGCATCTCTATTGGGTATTAACCCTACTTTGGTTATTTCTGTAACAGTGATGCTCGCTTCTGCATTAGGTTCTGCAGCTGGTGTATTAGTTGGCTTATCTTTCGATGCCGTAGAGCCTATGATGGGTGTTGTCATCGGATTTAAAGGCTTAGCTGTATTAATCTTGGGTGGTCTTGGAAATATTACCGGTGCCATGGTAGGTGGATTCATCTTAGGTGTATCTGAAGTATTCTCTGTTGCTTATGGAGCATCTTCTTACCGTGATGCTGTAGCCTTTGGGTTAATCATTCTCTTATTGTTCTGGAGACCACAAGGGTTATTCGGATCCAAAGATAAGGGGGGACGACCATGAGTGAAATTTTAAATCCATATTATCTACAAATTGTGATGTTCTTCATTATCAATGCCATTATGGGTATTTCCATTTTCTTCACCCTTTCTACAGGGCAGTTGACATTGGGTGCGGCTGGTTTTATGAGTGTTGGTGCCTACGTAGGTGCTTTGCTTACTTTGAAAGCTGAACTGCCGATTCCGATTGCTATCTTCATTGGTGGTATCGTAGCGGCCTTAGTAGCTATTGTGATTGGTTTACCGACGACGCGTTTGAAAGGGTTATACTTAGCCATTGCTACCTTAGGTTTTGGTGAAGTAGTACGTGTTATTTTCTTGAACTTGGAAGTGACACATGGTGCATTGGGGCTTTCAGGAATTCCAGCGATTGCCCAAGAATTGACAAACTATGTGTATGAATTTGATATGGACGGATTGTTAGATATCGATGCATTAACATGGGGTAACTTGTTAACGATTGTTATCTTATTAGTGATTTTAGCATTGGTTATTCTATTTTGTTTACGTATCCACAATAGTCGTGTAGGTCGTGCATTCCAAGCTATCAAAGCAGATGATCATGCAGCAGAATTAATGGGTATCAATGTGGTGTATTACAAAATGTTAGCCTTTGTAATTGGCGCTTTCATTGCCGGCATTGGCGGTGGTTTGTATGCGCATATTACGAACTTCATCAACCCTACGGATTTCAGTTACCACAAAGTAGTACAAATTTTATTGTTCCCAGTGTTTGGTGGCTCTAATGTAGTATGGGGGTCTGTACTAGGCTCGTTCATTTTGACATTGTTGCCAGAAGTATTGCGCTTCTTAGCGGATTATCGTGATATTATTTACGGTGCGTTATTAGTTATCTTGATGGCGGTTCGCCCAGATGGTATTTTGACAGAAGAATTAATGGAAAAAATCTATCGTAAACTAGGTGTAAAAAAGAAACCATATATTCCAGAATCACAAGTGTTAACAGAACGCTTTGAAGCATATAAAGCACAGAGCAAGTCTGGTCAAGAATAGGAGGTAACCATGCTATTACAATTAGATGATGTAAGTAAAAGCTTTGGCGGTGTGGCTGCCTTGACAGGAGTTACCTTCCAAGTGAATCAAGGAGAAGTCTTTGGTGTGATCGGACCCAATGGTGCTGGTAAAACGACGTTATTTAACTTAATTACTGGGGTGTTCCCTGTAAGCACTGGTAATATTGTATTTGATGGTATGAATGTAGTGGGCATAAAACCACATCGTACAGTGGAGATGGGGATTGCTAGAACGTTCCAAAATATCCGTCTCTTTGGTAATATGACAGCCTTGGAAACTGTATTGACAGGTATGCATTGTCGTACAGGTTCTGGTGTGTTGTCTAGTTTCTTCCGTACAAAACGCCAACGCATTGAAGAAGAGCGTTGTCGTGGTATTGCCTATGAGTTTTTAAAACTCGTTGGTTTAGAAGAGGATGCAGAAGAAGTAGCTACATCCTTACCATATGGTAAGCAACGTCGTTTGGAAATTGCTCGTGCCTTAGCAACGCATCCACAATTGATTTTATTAGATGAGCCTGCGGCAGGTATGAACGATAGTGAGACAGAGGTATTGCGCCAATTGATCGGAAAAATCCGTGATTTAGGTATTACCGTGGTGGTCATTGAGCATGATATGGCGTTGATGATGAATATTTGTGACCGTTTAGCAGTGTTGAACTTCGGCAAAAAGATTGCAGAAGGAACTCCACAAGAAATTCAAAACAATCCAGATGTAATCGAAGCGTACTTAGGAAAGGAGGAATAATATGTTAAAAATTGAAAATGTAGTAGCTGGTTATGGACATATTACAGCTTTAAAATCTATTAACTTAGAAGTTCCTCAAGGTTCTATTGTATCTTTGATTGGTGCCAATGGTGCTGGTAAATCGACAACTATGCGTTCTATTATGGGCTTAGTAAAACCAACAGAAGGTCGCATTACTTTTGAAGGTAAGGATATTACGTCCATGAAAACACATGACATAGTGAAAGCTGGTATCTCCCTCGTTCCAGAAGGGCGCCAAATATTACAAGATATGAGTGTTTACGAAAATTTAGAAATGGGTGCGTATATACGCAAAGATAAAGATATCGAAGCTGATATTAAGAAAGTATTTAAACGTTTCCCTATTCTTGACGAACGTAGCTACCAATTAGGCGGCACACTGTCGGGTGGACAACAGCAGATGCTTGCGATCGGTCGTGCTTTAATGGCTCGTCCTAAACTGTTGTTGCTAGATGAACCATCCATGGGTTTGGCGCCGTTGGTAGTGAATGAAATCTTTGAAGTTATCAAGGAAATAAGTGCTGAAGGAACGACTGTATTATTAGTAGAGCAAAATGTACGTCAAGCTTTGAAAATCGCTGACTATGCATATGTATTAGAAACAGGTAAAATCGTTCTTTCAGGACCAGCAGAAGAAATTCGCCATGACCCTAGAGTGATGGAAGCGTATTTGGGTGGTAGAGTGGAATAATTCTCTAAATTTTATCTTAAATATCCTAGAAAAGTAAAAGATATATAGAGGATTCAATACTGGTGAATTGACCTTGGCAGGTAACTATATAAAGATAGCAGATATACAATCCATTGCGGTTGTGTATCTGCTTTTTATTTTCTATATTTTTAATATATAGTTATTACAAAGAGAAATGGGGCGTACATATTACTATAAGAATATAGAGAAATGATTATATAATGGCATATATATATCATTACATACTAGAGGAGTATATAGGAGATGCTTTCAAAAGATAAATAAAATTGAAAGGTAGTAAAAACTATTGTGTATACATGAGCTCAATGTCTTGTAGTCAAAGCAATTTTTTTGTACACTAGTAGATAGATATTACATATAAGTATAAATTAGGAAGGTGTTACACATGAGCATGGCAGCGAAACAAGCGCGTGGGAAAAAAGCAAATGACGCCATCTTTGCAACAAACTCTCGAGCGCAAGAAGCAGCAATAACATATGGTAAAGAAAATGTTTTAATCGGTACTGTCGGGTCTATCCTTGATGAAAACGGAGATATCGTATTTTTAAAGGTTGTAGAGGATGAGTTCCGTAATTTGCCACGCAATGAATACATCGCATATGCTCCAATTGAAGGACTGCCGGAGTTCATCGAAGCATGTAAGCAAGAATGTTTTAGTGAGTCTCGCCCAAACGCCTATATCGAAGGGATTGCTACGACTGGTGGTACAGGTGGGATTCATCATTTAGTTCACAACTATACAGAAATTGGAGATAAGGTCATCACAGCTGATTGGCATTGGGGCGCCTATAAACAAATTTGTGCAGATAATGGTAGAGAATTAGTGACATATCCTTTGTTTAATGAGGCGTTTGAATTTAATTTCCCAGCTTTAGAAGCGCTTACCTTAGAATTGGCTAAGATACAGGAAAATGTGTTAATTATCATCAATACACCTGGTAATAACCCAACAGGATTCTCTTTATGTGAAAGTGATTGGGATAAAGTCTTAGGCATGTCTAAAAATTTGGTAGCTAATGGAAAAAATAAAGTAATCATCGGTATTGATGTGGCCTATATTGATTTTTCTGGTGAAAAAGAAGAAGTTCGTCGTTTCTTCAAGAAATTCGAAAATCTACCTAAAGAGATACTAGGAGTAGCTTGCTACAGTATTTCTAAAGGTTTCACGATGTATGGACAACGTGTGGGCTGTATGTTAGGGATTACTTCTGATGCAGAAGTGGCGCAAGAGTTTTTTGATATCAATCAAATGACCTCTCGTGGTACTTGGTCCAATATTAATCGTCCGGCTATGCGTACGATGTCGAATATCGTTCATGATCCAGAAAAAATGAAACGGTATGAAAAGGAAATTCTTGGTTATTCTAACTTAATAGAAGAACGTGCTGCTATTTTAGAAGAAGAAGGTAAAGCGATTGGTCTTCCTATGCTGCCATATATGGGAGGTTTCTTTGTGACCATACCAAGCGATGCACCAGCTGAAGTGACAGAGGAATTGATGAAAGAACATGTGTACTTAATTCCTGTATCTAGAGGGATTCGGGTGGCAGTATGTTCAGTACCTAAACGACAAATTACTGGATTGGCACAACGTATATATGATGCCATGAAACGAGTTGGGCAGCTGTGACACGTAATAATAGGGATAATAGAATATAACATATATCTGTTAAGAAAAGATGGGTGAATCATAGATTCACCTGTCTTTTTTATTTTATGGTAATTTCTTGTGTGTTTCCCACGTGTGTATCAATACCTTTAATACTCTATTTTTCAAGTGAATATACTGAATTTTTATAGTACATAGAATAAATGATGAAAAATAGAAAATTCCCACCACTTTTCCCCACCATTTTATACTGTAAAAAGTGTTCGATATTATGCTTTATATACGAACATATATATAAATATTTAGAAAGAAGTTCGTTATAAACGAATTGTAAGAAAAATTTGCATAAATATCTATAAAATGAGTGGTTATTGTGTTGTTAAAAGTGGTGAAATGTGGTAGAATTTACCATATAGTGGTAATAGGGCAAAAAGGTGTATAAAAAAGGAGGTGTCCTTGCTATGTTTAAAGGTGAATTTTCACATACAATTGATAGTAAAGGACGCATGATAATTCCTGCTAAAATGCGCGAACAGCTTGGTGAAAACTGTGTTGTTACCAGATATTTAGATAATACCCTAGCCATTTATACACAAGAAAAATTTGAAGAAATTGCCAAAAAGCTAAGTGCCCAAAGTTCCAATAAATCTGCACAACGTGCCTTTGTGCGTTTCTTTGTAGGGGGAGCCGCAGATCTTGAATTTGATAAGCAAGGTCGTGTCTTGATTCCAAGTAATCTAAGAAAGCATGCAGAATTAAAAAAAGATGCAATCATCGTTGGTAATGGTGAGCGCATTGAAGTATGGAATAAAGCTCGTTGGGATGCCTATAATGATGAGATTTATGGCAATATTGAAGAATTAGCTGAAGAGTTGGATTTAGATGACATTGGATTTTAAGTGAGGGATTATGGACTTTCATCATGTGAGTGTATTACTCAATGAAACGCTAACAGGATTGGCAATTAAACCAGATGGAATCTATGTAGACTGTACCTTGGGTGGGGGAGGACATTCCCATGCCATTGGTGAACAGTTATCTGCAGAAGGTATGATTGTAGGTTTAGACCAAGACGTGGCGGCATTGCAAGCAGCATCAAAGCGATTAGAAGATTTAAGCTGCCAGGTGAAAGTTATTGAAACCAATTTCTCTAACTTAAAGCAAGCCTTGCTCAATGCAGGCATAGAAAAAGTAGATGGATTTGTCTTTGATCTAGGCGTATCCAGTCATCAATTAGATACGGCAGAACGAGGATTTTCCTATATGCAAGATGGTCCACTAGATATGCGAATGAATCAAAGTGGAGCATTAACTGCGGAAGCGATAGTTAACACGTATTCTAGTGAAGAACTATATCGCATCATTTGGGAGTATGGGGAAGAACGTTGGGCCAAACGTATCGTAGAGTTCATTGAGGAAGCGAGAGCTGAGGAGCCAATTGTTACGACTGGTCAATTGGTGGATATTATCAAGCGAGCTATACCAGCCAAAGTAAGACAAGACGGACCGCACCCAGCGAAACGAACGTTCCAAGCGTTGCGTATTGAAGTGAATCAAGAGCTTCAAATTTTACATGATGCATTTGTAGATGCCGTATCTATGCTAAATCCGAATGGACGAATTGCTGTGATTACGTTCCATTCTTTAGAAGATAGAATTACGAAACAAACATTTAAAGAGTTAGCGCAAGGTTGTACATGCCCACCAAGTTTGCCAATGTGTGTGTGCCACAATGTACCAACTGTAAAAGCAAAAAATAAGGCCATAGAGCCTAGTCAACGAGAAGTAGAAGAGAATCCACGGTCCCGTAGTGCCAAGTTGAGGGTAGCCGTGAAATTATAGTTTGGAGGAATGCTATGTTAGTACGAAAGGCTACGTATTGGGAACAATCGGCTCCTTATGTAGAACCCGCCAGAAAAGAAAAAGTCAAATCACCTGATTTTATCTTAGATGTGACACCGAATATGAGAGAGTGTGTAGTGACCTTGATCTTTGGTGTTATATTAGGAATGATTTGTTTGATTATCACGGGTGTTACAGAAAACGTAAGAAAAGAAACTGTACAAATACAAGAAAAAATAGTTTTTGAAAATCGTACGAATTACGAGTATAATTTAGAGTTAGCAGAACTAAAATCTCCAACGCGCATTCAAAAAATTGCGCAAGAAAAACTTGGCATGGTATTACCAGATAATTTCGTTTATACCACTAAGAATACAGTGGAAGAACGAAAGGTTACAACGAAAAAGGATATTAGAGAATGATGAAGGCAGTCCTTTTGGACTGCTTTCGCTATGATTGGAGGAATCGGTATGAAACGTGTAGCAGATATTGTGAAAATTGTGTCTCCTATAAAGGTAGAAGGTCCAGTAACAGCAGAAGTGAGTCATATTACAGCTGACTCTCGTACAGTACAAGAAGGCAGCTTATTCATATGTTTAGTGGGAGCTACAGTAGATGCACACACTTTTGTAGATAAAGCAGTAGAAGATGGTGCTGTAGCAATTATTGCATCTAAACCTGTGACCGTGCCTGCTCACGTAGCAGTATTGTATGTAGAAGATACGCGACAAGCCTTGCAAGATGCAGTGCCGTTCTTCTATGATTATCCAGCCTCTAAGATGCGTATGATTGGTGTGACAGGTACGAATGGTAAAACTACAACGACTCATATTATTGCGCATCTATTACGATCTCAAGGATATACAGTAGGCGTTATTGGAACGGTTCATATTTTAATCGATGACCAATCCTATCCGATTCATAATACCACGCCAGATGTGGCTGACTTGCAACAAATTTTGCAACAAATGGTGGATGCTGGTGTGACGCATTGTATTATGGAAGTATCTTCTCATGCATTGGCATTAGGCCGTACAGCAGGCGTGGAATATGATACAGCTGTATTTACAAACTTAACACAAGATCATTTAGATTTTCACAAAACATTTGATAACTACCTAGCGGCAAAAGCGACATTGTTCAAGCAAGTTAGTGCTTCTTACCAAGTGAAAGAAGGAAAAGGAGCTGTTATCAATGTAGATGATGCGTATGGTCAAGCGATTGTAAATGTGACAACAGCACCAATGATTACGTATAGCACAGAGGGTAAGGGCACTATGAATGCGTCTAATTTGAGTGTTACAGCCAAATCTTCTGAATTTACATTGACCTACGGGGAAGAAAGTTATACAATTCAGACAAAAATTGCAGGTCTATTCAACGTATATAATACATTAGCGGCCGTAGGTGCTGCTCTATATGAAGGCGTGACGATGGATGACATCGTGAAAGGATTGGCAACTTTCACAGCTGTGCCTGGTCGTTTTGAACTTATTGAAGAAGGTCAAGATTTTGCAGTAGTTGTGGATTATGCCCACACGCCAGATGGATTGGAAAATATTTTACAAACAGCAAAGAAAATTGTGGAAAACCGTATTATAGTTGTCTTTGGCTGCGGTGGTGATCGCGATGCTACCAAACGTCCTATTATGGGGCGTATTGCGGCTCAATATGGTGATCGAGTACTTGTTACTTCAGATAATCCTCGAACGGAAGATCCAGTGCAAATTGTGAAAGATGTAGAAGTAGGCGTCAAAGAAGGCTTGCGTGACGGAGTAGACTATGATGTTATTGTGGATCGTCGAGAAGCAATTTTTGCAGCCATTGCAGAAGCAAAAGCAGGAGATGTAGTGATCATTGCTGGTAAAGGCCATGAAGACTATCAAATATTAAAAGAAGAAACGATTCATTTTGATGATCGTGAAGTTGCTAGAGAAGCTCTAAAGGAGAGATAATATGGCACAATTTACAGTGCAAGAAGTGCTAGAAGCAACACATGGACAGTATACAGGAACGAGTTCGATTACCTTTGCAGATGTATCTACGGATACACGCACTATTGGTGAAAATGGACTTTTTGTAGCTTTAGAAGGTATGACATTTGATGGACATGACTTCTTGCAGACTGCCAAAGAGCGTGGTGCCACAGGTGCTATTGTTAAGATTGGTAAATCTATAGAAGGGCTCGTATGTATCGAAGTAGAGGATACATTATTGGCATATCAACAGTTAGCGACCTATCATCGTAGACGTTTTCCAATTCCTGTCATAGGTATTACAGGTTCATCTGGTAAGACAACAACGAAAGAAATGATTAGTGCTGTTCTGGAGAAAGCTTTTACAGTGCTAAAAACAGAAAAAAACTATAATAACGAAATTGGCGTTCCTCAAATGTTATTGCAATTGACGGAAGATCATGATGTATGTGTCCTTGAGATGGGGATGCGTGGACTTGGTCAAATTGCAGAACTAGCTGAGATTGCAGAGCCAACTATAGGTGTGATTACTAATGTGGGCACTAGCCATATTGAACTATTAGGGTCGCAAGAGAATATTGGGAAAGCGAAACAAGAATTGATTGAGGCCTTGCCAAGTACAGGGGTAGCCATTTTAAATCATGATGATCCATTTGTACTTCCTATGTCACAGGTGACAGGTGCAAAAGTACTTACCTATGGTATGGATGCTAAAGCTATGGTGCAAGGTGCTGCGCTGGAATATACATCTAAAGGTATTAACTTCACAGTTCATGATGAAAGTGGAGCCTGGAAGATTTTCTTGCCTATGATTGGGATTCATAATGTGTATGATGCATTGTCAGCAGTTGCAGTAGGAACTACTTTAGGTGTGCCACAAGAAGAAATTGTGGAAGCCTTTCATGAGTTTCCAGGGATTCCTATGCGTCAAGAAATTGTATCGTTTCCGACTTTCACAGTCCTCAATGACGCGTATAATGCAAACCCTAATAGTATGACGGAATCAATTCGAGCGCTTGGTCAGTTACAAGGCATACGTAAGATTGCCATGTTAGGCGATATGCTAGAATTAGGTGAGCATTCAGTATCTGCTCATAAAGAGATTGGAAAATTGCTAGGTGCTGAATCCTACGATATGGTGTTTACATTTGGGGAAATGATGAAATTAACGGCCGCTGCCGCTAAAGAGGTTGGTGTTCCTTTTGTGTATGTAGGGAATAGCCATCTTGATATAGCGAATGCGTATTATGACGTAAAACAAGCAGGTGATGTGATTCTAGTAAAAGGATCACGAGGCCTAAAAATGGAACGTATTATAGAAGATTTTAAAGAACGACATGGATAAGTAAGGAGATATGTAGCATGAATATGGACTATGCAATAGCCTTTGGCTTAGCCCTAGTGAGTACATTAGTATTAGGTAAAATTGGAATTCCTATGTTGCAGCGATTAAAAGCGCAACAATCGATTCGTGAAGACGGACCACAAGCTCATTTAGCGAAAGCTGGAACACCTACTATGGGTGGATTATTCATGTTACTAGCCTTGGTACTAACGATTTGTATTGTACCACCGTACTCCGTTACACTATGGATGTTATTATTCTTGACATTAGGTCATGGTGTATTAGGGTTTAGTGACGATTTCATCAAAGCTGTCAAGCACAGAAATCTAGGGCTTACTGCGAAACAAAAATTGTTGGGGCAAGCTATATTAGCAGTAGTATTTTGCTATATTGCTGTAGAGTATGCCGCACTGCCTACTACATTGTGGATTCCATTGGCAGATATAACAGTAGATTTAGGTATAGGTTATTATGTACTGGCCTTTATCATCATTTTAGGAACTACCAATGCGGTGAATTTAACTGATGGCTTAGATGGATTAGCAGCAGGTACATCGGCGATTGCCAGTGCTGCTTTTGCAGTTGTTGGTATATTAGCGGGTTCCCTAAGTGTTACTTTTTTTGGTATGATTGTAAGTGCAGTTTGTATTGGATTTTTATATTTTAATGCAAATCCAGCGAAAGTGTTTATGGGAGATACTGGTTCTCTAGCCTTAGGTGGGGCTTTTGCAGGTATGGCCATTGCCACTAAAACGGAATTATTACTGATAATTATTGGTTTTGTGTTTGTAGTGGAAGCATTATCTGTTATTTTACAAGTGGCTTCGTTTAAAACTCGTGGAGTTCGTATTTTCCGAATGAGTCCAATTCACCATCATTTTGAATTAGGTGGCTGGAGTGAACGAAAAGTAGTATATGTATTCTGGAGTGTAGCCTTAGTGGTGGCTATTCTTGGAATTGGAATTCTCAGCATGAAATAATATAGATTACGGCTCTACCAAGTAAGAGCCGTTATTCTTGCATATAGGGAAAGGTGATAAAATGGATTATACAGGTTCTCATATTTTGGTATTAGGTGCAGGACTGAGCGGTATTGGTGTAGCACATACATTAGCAAAATTAGGGGCTGCGGTAACACTAAATGACTATAAACTAATTGAATTTGATGCTGAAGAAAGCCAGCGATTTTTAGATGATAACATTACTGTGATTACGGGGCAGCAAGATTTTGTGCTTTTAGATCATACGGATCGCGTAGTAGTTTCACCTGGCATCTCTTTAGAGATTCCTATCATTTGTGAGGCTAAAAAACGCAATATTCCAGTAGTAGGAGAAGTAGAAATCGCTTATGAAGTATCGAAAGCCCCTATCCTTGGTGTGACAGGAACAAATGGAAAGACTACGACTACCTCTTTATTAGCAGCAGTACTAAAAGAAGCAGAGTGGGATGTGTATGTTGGTGGTAATATTGGGTATTCCTTAAGTGAGCAAGCGTTAGCTGTTCCAGAGACGGGAGTATTAGTAGCGGAGTTATCGTCCTATCAACTGGAAAGTATTGATAAATTTCGTACAAAGGGGGCTATTTTGTTGAATGTAACGCCGGACCATTTATTGCGTCATAAAACGATGGAACGATACCAAGCAGCGAAAGAAAATATCTTTGTTAATCAAGAGCTAGGCGACTGTACTGTATTAAATTTTGATACTCCTATTGTGGCAGACATGGCTGAGCGAGTAAAAGGCAGAGTGTTAGGTATCAGTCAAATTAGACCTGTTACAGATGGAGCGTACTTTGACAAAGATACTTGCTATGCGGTGTTACATGGTCAGGCCGTTCCAGTGATTACGACAAAAGATATACACATTCCGGGGTCTCATAATATTGAGAATATATTGAGTGTGATTGCTTTAACCTATGCATTGGGTGTGGCAGTTGAAGATATATATCGTGCTATTTCAAAATTTCATGGTGTAGAGCATCGACTTGAGCGAATTAGAACATTACAAGGTGTGACGTATTACAATGATTCTAAAGCGACGAACACAGACTCTACGATCAAAGCTTTGGAATCTTTTACGGAACCGCTTATACTGATTGCGGGTGGAAAAGATAAGATGACAGATTTAAAGGAATTGATGGATCTTGTAAAAACCAATGTGAAAGAGCTTATCTTAATTGGTGAAGCTGCTCAACGGTTTGCCGAAGCAGCAGTCAAAGCCGGTGTGGCGCATATTCATCGTTGTGAATCTATGGAAGAGGCTGTGCAGCTGAGCGCTCGTATTGCAGAAGAGGGAGATATTGTGTTATTATCTCCAGCATGTGCTAGTTTTGATTGGTATGCCAGATTTGAAGATCGCGGTGATCATTTCCGAAGACTTGTAGAACGATTGTAAGAGGTTATACATGAATATCATGATTTCAGGTGGTGGCACTGGTGGACATATCTATCCAGCCATAACCATATATAAAACGTTACAAACAATGGTAGATGCCAATTTTTTATATGTAGGAACAGATAAAGGATTAGAGTCTCGCATCGTTCCCAAAGAAGGAATTCCTTTTACTACATTACCTGTACAAGGGCTGCAACGTAGCTTTTCTTTAGATACATTTATTACCGCAGGAAAAACAATTAGTTCTTTGTGGAAAGCAAATGGTTTGATTTCAAAGTTTAAGCCTGATATTGTGATTGGTACAGGGGGCTATGTGTGTGGTCCATTGCTGATGGCGGCAGCTTTGCGTGGGATTCCTACGTTGATTCAAGAACAAAATGTTGTGCCAGGTATTACGAATAAAATATTGAGCCGTTTTGTGGATGTGGTAGCTGTTGGTTATGAAGAGGCAGTTAGGGCGTTTCCAAAAGCTAAACAAGTAGTGTATACTGGTAATCCTGTAAGACCAGCTGTAGTAGCAGCGGATCGAGACAAGGCACGTCAGTTTTTTGGTATTCAAGAGCATCAAACTGCGATCTTAGTAGCAGGTGGATCTCGAGGTGCTAGAAGTATTAATACGGCCATGGCAGCTGTTCATGAAGCATTCAAAGGTAGAACAGATGTAAAAATTATTCACGCCACAGGTACTGATGAATATGGACGTGTATGCGATAGTCTAGGCATGCAAGAAGGAGCAACATATAGTGAAGCTTCACATATAGTACCGTATTTAGACAATATGGATATGGCTATGGCAGCATCTGATGTGGCAATTTTCCGCTCCGGAGCCATTGGATTAGCAGAACTGGCAGTCCGTGGGATTCCATCTATTTTGATACCATATCCGTATGCCGCAGCAGATCATCAAACATATAATGCGAAAGCTTTTGTATCAGCTGGAGCGGCTGATATGATTCTTGATTCAGAACTCAATGGGGCTACATTATTAACAGCGCTAACATCGTTATTAGAAACAGCAGAACGACGTAAATTGATGGCAGAAGCTACTTTAGGGCTAGGAAAACCAAAAGCAGCTGAAGACATTGCAAAGTTGGCATTATCTATTACTAAATCATAGAGAGGAGTATCTTCATGTTAGATACCTATAAACGTATACATTTAATCGGCATCGCAGGCTCTGGTATGCGCGCCATTGCTCATGTGTTAATTGAAAAAGGATTTACTGTGTCAGGCTCAGATATTCAAGAATCTCCGACCACAGAAAAGTTTAGAAATGCGGGGGCAACTATATTTTTAGGTCATGATGCATCACATGTAGAAGGGGCGGATGTTGTTATTCGATCCACGGCGATTCATGAAGATAATCCTGAAATTATTGGAGCTCGTGAACGAAATATTCCGATTTTGCATCGTTCTGATATTGTAAAAGCTGTTTTGGATGAGACTTATGGTATTGCGGTCGCTGGTGCTCATGGAAAGACCACAACTACATCGATGCTAGGTCAAATTTTTATGGAAGCCAACCAAGATCCAACGATTATTATCGGCGGAGAGGTAGACTATTTACAAGGCAGTAGTCATGTAGGCAAAGGAAAATATAGTATTGCGGAAGCCGATGAAAGCGATGGCTCATTCTTACATTTAAATCCGAAACGCATTGTAATTACAAATATTGAAAATGACCATATGGACCACTATCGGACGGTGGAAAACTTACTGCGGGCTTTCACAGAGTTTTCTATGAAATTACCAGAAGATGGTGTAGCTGTTGTATGCGGTGACAATCCATCTATTCGTCGAATTATGCCAGATATCAAACGAACTTGTATTACCTATGGGTTAGGGGCTGGCAATGATTATCGCATAGATAACTTACGTATTGAACAAGGGATTACTACCTTTGAAGTTGTTCATAAGGATGAAGTGTTAGGTACTTTGCGATTAGCTGTACCAGGACAACATAATGCATTGAATGCGCTAGGTGCACTTGTGGTAGCCCTTGGAGAAGGTTTGTCCTTTGAAGTAGTGGCACAAGCATTGCGTAAATTTATCGGTGCAAAACGTAGATTTGAAACAAAAGGTCATGTGAAAGATGTATGGGTTGTAGATGATTACGCTCACCATCCAACTGAAATTGCAGCTACCATTAAGGCTGCAAAATCATTAGAAGACCATCGTGTAGTAATTTTATTCCAACCACATCGATTTAGCCGTACAAAATTGTTGCTTAGAGAATTTGGTACAGCTTTCACAGAAGCCGATGTAGTGTTTATTACTGATATTTATAGCGCAGGCGAAAAGCCAGAGCCAGGGATTGATGGTATGTCCATTCCACTGATGATCAAAGAGTTAACAGGAAAAGAAGTGCGCTATGTAGCTGATGTGAATACATTGCCAGAAGAAGCTCTTAAAGTGATTGAACCAAATGATTTAGTCATCACTATGGGCGCAGGTAATATCAATCAATATGGTCCAAAAATATTAGCTTTATTGGAGGAGAAATAAAGTGAAAGATAAACGCATTGTTGTCCTCATGGGAGGGCCATCAAAAGAAGCCGAAGTATCGAGAAGAACGGCTGGTGCCATTGCTGAGGCGTTACAAAGTAAAGGATACAAAGCCAATACATTAGAATGTAATCCAGCGACTGTGGTACAGGACTTGCAACAATTAGAATGTGATGTTGTATTTAATGCGATCCATGGTAAATATGGTGAAGATGGGGCACTGCAAGGGGCCTTGGAAATGGCTGGTATTCCTTATACAGGTTCTGGCATTATGGCCCATGCTGTAGGGATGAATAAAAAAATGAGTAAGCATGTCTTCTTAGGGGCTCAGATTCCTACTGCTCGATCAAAATCCTATGATCAACAACAACAATCAGTGGAAGAGATTCTAACCGACATTGCTAGCAATTTTACTGTGCCATTTGTAGTGAAAGCGGCTAGTCAAGGTTCCAGTATTGGTGTATCTATTATTAAAGAAGCATCTAAGGTAGAGCAAGAAGTTAAACAAATCTTAGAGATTGATCATGTCATCGTTGTAGAGGATTTTGTGGATGGTAGAGAGTTTACTGTATCCGTATTAGATGGAAAAGCGCTTCCAGTTATAGAGATTAGACCTCACTCTGGAGAATATGATTATGCTTCTAAATATACAACTGGTGCTACTGAGTATTTGGTGCCTGCCCCAATTACGAAGGAACAGTCCGCTAAGATGCAGCAGATAGGTGAGTCTGTGTATCGCCAAATGCAATGTGCTGGAGTGATTCGTGTAGACATCATGATGAATGATCGTGAAGACATGTTTGTACTAGAATATAATACAGTGCCAGGCATGACCGCGACTTCCTTAGTGCCAAAAGCAGCAAAAGCTGTTGGCATCGAATTTCCTGAGCTATGCGAACAAATTTTACATTCCGCTGGATTACATAAGTTTTAGGAGTGGATATGCGTTCGAATAGATCTGAGGAATTTAGATTTGAAAGACAGGAAGGCGATACAGTTGCTACTATTGATGAAAGAACTGTTTCTCCTACTGCGGAAGAGGACTCTACTTGGGAAATTGTTACCATTGATACACCAGATGGTCCACACCGAGTAAAAAGGCGGCGACGTATCAAAAAGAAACGGACTCCTTCTAAGTCTATCGTGTGGAAAACTGTCATTGGCGCCGCTCTTATTATTGGCCTATTTACATTGCCGTTGCCAATAGGACAAATTCAAGTGACAGGCACGAATCAGTTGTCATCAGAAGATGTGGTGGCCATTGGTGATTTAGGATATCCAGTGAATATATTACGTGTGAGAACGGGAGCGCTTGAAGAGCGATTGCAAAAAGATATGCGTGTTGACACAGCGCATGTATCGTATGCACTTCCTCTTACTTTGCAAGTAGATGTGAAAGAACGTACAGCTGTTGTGGTAGTACCCTCTCAATTTGGCTTTGTTGCTTTAGATAGACAAGGTATGGTTATCGCAAGTAGCCCAACCATTCCCGATACGACAGTGCCTATTATATCTGGCGTGCGCTTGGGAAACGCTTTATTGGGGGACACTATTGAATCAGAGGGAATTCGAGGGGCTATTACGTACATGATGGGATTTCCTGAAGATAAAAGAAAACAAATTGGAGAAATTAATGTAGGTGATGCTGAGCATATCATCGCTTATACAGTGGATGGCTTGCCGATTCACATTGGAGATAGAAGTGATTTGGAAGAAAAAGCTAAAATTACTACCGATATGATTCAGGATGTATCGCAGCGCCATGTTTCTGCAGAATTTATTGATGTAAATATTAAATCTCCTTACATTAAAACTCAATAAAATCTTGACTAATGTAAGCTAGGAATGATTTTGTTAATGGCTTTCATTGAAAAAAATTAAAATATATTGTAAAATAAAAGCAAATTATAAAAGATAAGATAGACTAGTAGTATAATGTCATAGGATCGTATATGAAATATATCTCTAGTGAAGAGGAGGATCATTCGATGTCAGAATTTGCAAAAATTAAAGTTATTGGTGTTGGTGGCGGCGGCGGAAATGCCGTTTCTCGTATGATTGGCAGCGACTTAGAAAATGTTGACTTCTTAGTAGCTAATACAGAGACACAAGCCTTAGATGGTACTAATGTACCAGT
Source organism: Veillonella sp. CHU740 (assembly GCF_003992055.1). Taxonomy (GTDB): domain Bacteria; phylum Bacillota; class Negativicutes; order Veillonellales; family Veillonellaceae; genus F0422. Next base: position 183,070 of record NZ_RQVD01000002.1, on the reverse strand, counting down.
TCGTATTCAAATTGGTGAAAAAGCAACTAAAGGCTTGGGCGCTGGTGCTAATCCAGAAGTAGGTCGTGAAGCTGCAGAAGAAAGTCGCGAAGATATTTTGAAAGCCCTTCAAGGTGCTGATATGGTATTCGTTACTGCTGGTATGGGTGGTGGTACTGGTACAGGTGCTGCTCCTGTGGTAGCTGAATGTGCTCGTGAAGCTGGTGCATTAACAGTAGGTGTTGTAACAAAACCATTTGGCTTTGAAGGTAAAAAACGTAAAGAACAAGCAGAACGTGGTATTGAAGCATTAACTGGTAAAGTAGACACTATCATCACGATTCCAAATGATCGCTTATTGGGCATTATTGACCGCAAAACATCTTTGAAAGATGCGTTCTTAACTGCGGATGAAGTATTGCGTCAAGGTATCAAAGGTATTTCTGATTTGATTACAAAACCAGGTTTAATTAACCTTGACTTTGCTGATGTTAAAACTATCATGACTAACCAAGGTGAAGCATTGATGGGTATCGGTGTTGGTGAAGGCGAAAACCGTGCTGTGGATGCTGCAAAACAAGCTATCAACAGCCCATTGTTAGAAACTTCTATTGACGGTGCAAAAGGCATCTTGTTAAACATCACAGGTAGCGAAGAATTAAGCTTATTCGAAATCAATGAAGCAGCAGAAATTATTTCTGAAGCTGCAGATCCAGAAGCAAATATTATTTTTGGTTCTGTTATTGATGAGAATGCTGGAGACAAAGTATATATTACTGTAGTAGCAACTGGATTTGGTGATCAAGGTTCTAGCAATAGCTTTGCTCGTAAATCTCCATTTGGTGCAGGTAGTAACTCTCCAGAAGTGCCTGCATTTATGAAACGATAAGATTCTCTTATAGGAGGATGCTATGAAAAAAGTATTAGTAGCAACAGTTGTATTGGCAGCTTTTGGTGCCTCTGCGTTTGCGGCAGCCGTGCCAGTTACAAAAATTAATGCTGGTGAAACTAAGATCAGTGCTGAATATTCTGTTAGCAATAAATCAGCAAATGATTCTAAACGTAGAAATGGATTTGGCATATCTGCACAACAAGGATTATCCGATAAAGTAGGAGCTCAATATTCCTTTAATAAAGTGCATCGCACAGGAGCAGATATTAATGACCATCAATTAACAGGTGCTTATGCGGTACACCCAAATGTGAATGTATATGGTGCTGGTACTTATGTAGATATGGGGGACAAACACAGCGGCTTTGGATACCAAGCAGGTGTGATTGGGCATACTCAATTATCTGATAAGGTAGAAGGCTATGCAAAAGCAGGTTTTGGTAATGATATTAAGCATACGTTCCAAGTAGGTGCTTCCTATGGTTTGCGTCCTGATATTGATTTGAACGTGTATTACCAATACGATCAATATAAAATGAATGAAACTAAAAATGATGTGAAAGGTTTACATGCGGGTGTAGGTTACTCCTTCTAATACGGAATAGTAACTCATCGGCGTACATGTCACATTGTAATAAAAATAGGACCATCGTTACTTGTAGTTAATGCAAGTGATGATGGTCCTTTTTCAATGTAGATAGTTCGATTAAGAATCTAAGAAGATATTGCGTTAACGTTGAATATAAAATTTGTTAACAATGAATTTGAAAAATAAGTTGACTATATACGATTTGATTAATATAATAAAAGTGTAACAAAGTAAGATTTATGTAAGACTTGTAAGATCCAGTATACCCATTGAATGGGGGAGGAGGCACTTATGCATACACTATGTAAGGGCTTGACAAGTGTAAGGGACATACCTAATACCGCTATTGTACGAACTGTACAATACAAACGAACTACAAGATCACCGCAGTTACAAATTAACTATACTCCAAAGAAACGAGAGCACATAGTGAGTGCATCGAATCCTAAAGGCACCATAGTGTCTACCATGTTAGAACAATCGAATCCTGATTGGAAGGAGCACGGTGAAGTATCATTAGAGGAAATGCCGAAAACTTGGCCTTGTGATTTGAAGGATAGAACAAGAACTAAATTTATTTTTACCCAAGAATCAATTCTTGAGTTTGCAGATGCTGTACAAGACATGAATCCTATGTATCGTGATGATGTTCCGATTGTACCGGAGTTGATGGTCTTATCACATATGGCACATCATGTACTAGATGAAGAGATGCTAGTTCAGCTTGATATTACTTTTTCATCACCATTTTATGGTGGCGATGTCATTTCTGTGGAGAAAATGACTATTGATACAGATGGTAAGCTTCAAAAAGGTCATTGTCAATTAGTAGGAACTCATGGTGGCTTGGCAGACTGCAAATGGGTGTATACAGAGGAGTTAATGAATCATAATGAGTAATAGAAAAATGCATCCTTCTGGAGAGACAGAAATTACAAATGCTAATACTGTGAGACGCAGCTTTCAGACGACTGATTTAGTTAGAATGTCTTTATTAGTTGCATTAGTTTGTGTAATGGCCCAGTTATCTGTACCAAATCCAATGGGTGTAGGTATGATTTCTCTGATTACTATCGGCTTATGTTTAATAGGTTTATTATTAACTCCTAAACAAGCATTTATAACACTAGTGGTATATGCTCTGTTAGGGGCTGTTGGACTGCCTGTATTTACAGGATTTACTTTTGGAATAGACAAGTTTTTGGGACCTACAGGAGGATTCATTTTGATTTGGCCAGTTGCGTATGCAGCAGTTAGTTATTTAAAAGGTAGCACAAAAAGCTTTTTGCGCTATGCTGTTGTGACGACATTGGTAAGCATCATTATCACCTATTTAGCAGCTGTACCTTATTTTATGTGGGTTGCGAAAATCCCGTTTGATATGGGAGGATTACAAAAAGCTTTACCGATTATATTCTATCCATTTGTGATTGGTGATATTGTGAAAGCTATCCTATCAGCATGGATTGCTACAAAAATTAAATTATAATAGCTCATATATGTAACGACTATCTCTTATAGAGATAGTCGTTATTTTATTACAGACATATAGGTGAAGTTGTGGCATATATCAATTTGTAATGCTTGATAATATTGTGTACGAGATGAAATATAAGAAATCTCTTTGAATTACTAGGGGTTAAGGGGATATAGTATCCTTTATCTCTGTATATCGTATATCTAATTGTAATACATGATATTGTATTACAGATTGAAATTAACTACAATATATAGTACACTAAAGTCATAAAGATATAACATAGAGAACAAACTACATGTGTAGTAACAAAGAAAGAGCAAAGGTTGCTCTTTTTGTATGTCTGAATGTAAGTATCATTCCTCATTCACAGAGTAGGTGAATTTTATTTTGATATGACGATCTTTTTAAGACGTATAGATTATATTTTGTTACTACATAGAGAATAGGCCCTACAGATGATAGAGAGTGGATGGCATATGGTAGTGAGGAGGCAATTAGTATGACACAGGTTATAAAACGTGACGGTAGTTTAGCATCATTTGATAAAGAAAAAATTATCATTGCTATAGAAAAAGCGATGCATAGCAGTACAGGTGTCTATACAGCTGGTTTAGCCCTTCAAATTGCCAATGAAATCGAAGCCTATGCACAAAAAATAGATAGAAATATGACAATTTATGCCATAGAGGAGCAAGTCTATTATAAATTGTTAGAAAATAACAATCCAGCAACTGCTCGAGCTTATGAAAATTATAAGGCTGTACAAGCTTTCAAACGTGTAGAAAATACCACAGATAAAGACGTATTTGGCCTATTGAATAAATCGAATGTAGCTGTATTAGATGAGAACTCTAATAAAGATGCATCCATTGTGTCTACACAACGAGATCTAATTGCAGGGGAAGTGAGCAAGGATATTGCTCGTAGAAAGTTAATTCCTACGGACATAGTACAAGCTCATGATAGTGGGGCTATCCACTTCCATGATATGGATTATATCATTCAACCGATGTTTAATTGCTGTCTTGTGAACTTAGAAGATATGTTGACAAATGGTACTGTCATTAATGGAAAGCGCATTGATACACCTAAGTCTTTTCAAGTGGCATGTACGGTGACAACACAAATTATTGCTCAAGTGGCATCTGGTCAATATGGTGGACAAAGTATTAATGGTATAGATCGCATTTTGGCGCCTTATGTGAGAAAATCTTATGAAAAATACTTGGAGCTAACATTACAAGAACAAGTAGAAGTGTATGGAATGGAGCCAGATGTAACAAAGGCAGAAGAAATTGCTTGGAATCGAACAAAAAAAGAAGTGAAAGATGGTATCCAAACGATCCAATATCAAATTAATACTTTGATGACTACGAATGGACAAGCTCCTTTTGTCACACTGTTTATGCATTTTGATCCACGCAGTGAACTAGCGAAAGAAGCTGCTTTGATTGATGAAGAGATTTTAAAACAGCGGATTCAAGGCATTAAAAATGAATCGGATGTATATATTACACCAGCTTTTCCTAAATTGATTTATGTGTTGGATGAACATAATGTTCACCCTACTAGTGAATACTATTATTTAACAGAATTAGCTGCACAATGTACAGCGAAACGGATGTATCCTGATTATATTTCTGCAAAGAAAATGAAAGAAATTTATGAAGGTAATGTGTTTGCACCTATGGGATGTCGTTCATTCTTATCCCCTTGGAAAAATGACCAAGGTGACTATGTCTTTAATGGTCGTTTTAATATTGGAGTGGTGAGTCTTAACTTGCCACAAATTGGGATTTTAGCGCAAGGCAAAGAAGAGTCATTCTTTGAAATTTTAGAAAAACGGTTAGAGTTGGCAGAAAAAGCATTATTATTCCGTTATGAATTGTTAAAAGATGTTACTAGCGATGTATCACCAATTCACTGGCAATATGGTGCCATAGCTCGGTTGCCTAAGGGCGCTCCCATCCGTCCGTTATTAGAAGGTGGATATGCTACGATTTCTTTAGGTTATATTGGTTTATATGAAGCAACAAAGTTGATCGTAGGTCACTCTAATACATCTGAAGAAGGACATACATTTGCTAAAAAAGTAATGGAACGTTTGCAACAGGCTACAGAAACATGGCGTAGCAAACACAACATCGGCTTTGCCTTATATGGTACGCCAGCTGAAAGCTTAACTAACCGATTCTCCTCTATTGATCGTGCTCGATTTGGAGAAATTCCTGATATTACAGATAAAGGATATTATACAAATAGTTACCATGTGAATGTACGTGAAGAAATCAATGTATTTGATAAATTTGCCTTTGAATCTGAATTTCAAAAGTTATCTACAGGTGGATGTATTTCCTATGCTGAGATTCCTAATATGACTAACAATATTCCAGCCTTATTGACAATGATGCAGTATATTTATGATACAATTTCCTATGCGGAATTTAATACAAAATCTGATTACTGTCATGAATGTGGTTTTGATGGAGAAATTATAGTTAATGATCATGTGCAATGGGAATGTCCTCGTTGTCATAATACAAATCGTGATACATTGACTGTCATCCGTAGAACTTGTGGATATCTAGGAGAAAACTTCTGGAATGAAGGTCGGACAAAAGAGATTAAAGATAGGGTTATGCATATCTAACCTATTTTGAAAGAAGGTGTACTATGCGATACGGACAGTTAAGACAATATGACATTGCCAATGGTGAAGGTATTCGTACATCTTTATTTGTAACAGGCTGCACACATTGCTGCTACAATTGCTTTAATGAAGAGTACCAAGATTTTTCTGCAGGAAAAGAATGGACTGAAGAAGATACACAGCGATTGTTGTCCTATGTAGTAGACCCTAGTTGCAGTGGATTAACCTTACTAGGAGGAGAACCGTTTCAAAATGTGGATGGATTAGTTCCCCTCGTGGATAGAGTTTTAGAAGTGGCGCCGGACAAACCAATTTGGGTCTATTCGGGATATACCTATGAAGAAATTTTGGCTTGCCCTCATAAACGACAATTGTTAGAGCGGTGCCATATCTTAGTAGATGGGAAATTTGTTGATGAGTTACGAGATCCTGGATTAGCATTTAGAGGGAGTAGTAACCAACGTATTATTGATATACAAGCATCGTTAGTGAAAGGTAAGGTTGTGTTGTACTTAGAATAAATAGTATATAGTAGTATAGTAATAACGGCTATTTGATGGATACAGATCAAATAGCCGTATTTGTATAATAGCTTTGGGGAAATAAGAATATTGACGTTATATAGAAGAATTGATACTATTTAATAAGTAGCATGCACATTACATGTGGTAGGATGTAGTTAAAGTGAGTCATGATAAGATGAAGAACATTATATTGGCGATAGTATTCCTATTAGTTTCAAGTGTGTCTTATGCAAGTTGGGATTATTTGGGTACTGATGATAGTGGCATAAAATATTATATAAATTCAGAAACTATACAAGGGTATGGAACGCCTAGCTCTAAAGATGCATTGCCTCCTACGGTTCAAATTGAAGTAAAATTAGACGATCCTAACAATGATAAAGAGTATTCTGTAGTTGATCTATACATTTATGATGCAGTATGGGTGCAATCTAAACATGTTACGTTGTATGACAAAAAAACAGGCAAAGCAATAGTGGACCAAGACTTTCCTAACAACCCAAGAGAAAAAATCGAATCGGGATCCCAAAATGCTGGCATTGCTAATATCTTACTTGCAAAATATAAAGATAAAATTAAAGAAGGTGGTACTGTAAAAAAGGAACCTGTGGATACAGTTTCTGATGATACCGTAACAATACGAATAATTGTAGTGGTCATCATGCTGATAGTAGGAACAATTATCTATTTTGTTGAAAAAAAGAAAAAATGATATAAAAAACGATATGGCATAAGTCATATCGTTTTGTTTTTAATATATTTTTTATTAAACAATGGTTTGGCTAGGATCCCATACTTCGCCATCAGCATCAGGTAAAAATCCATATTCTTTTGTCCACAATGTTTTATATTTGATAGCTTGGTTGTGGATTTTTTCTATCATTTTCTCATCGGTACGAATGACTTTAGCAGGACTACCCACTACTAGAGAGTGTGGAGGGATTTCTGTACCTTCTAATACAAGGGCACCAGCACCTATGATAGAGCCACGGCCAATGTGACAACGGCTAAGAACAATAGCTCCCATGCCTACTAATACGTGGTCTTCTAATGTGGAAGCGTGGATGATGGCACTGTGGCCGATGGTAACAAAGTCGCCAAGGATACAAGCATGGTCATCATCTACATGGAGTACAGAGTTGTCTTGTACATTAGAGTAACGACCGACAACAATTTTATTGACATCTCCGCGAGCCGATACATTTTGCCATACAGAGGCATATTCTTTTAATTCAACATCGCCAGCTAGTTCAGCACCTGGCATAGCATGACTTTTTGGGTCTAATTTTGGATATTTTCCTTTAAATGGTAACATGTTATCCTCCTATATAATGCTGTGTGAAGTTAGTACTGTATGAGAATCCCCTTGGCTTTGATCATTCGCCAAGAGGATGTAGTGCATATATTAGACAGTATTGTACTAGTCATTAGTTGTAAAAGTTTAGATAAATTGTTGTGCTTTTTTAATCGCTTCTTTCGCTTCAGTAACAACGGATTCTACAATTGTTTTAGCAGGTTCAATGGCAGTTAATCGATTTAAGCCTTGGCCTACTTGCACAACACCGTCTACTATATCGCCATCCACGGCAGCTTTTTTGTTTGTACCAATGGCCATAGCCGTTAACTCACTTTTAGGAGCACAACTATATTCAGCTTCTAAATAACGAGCTGTAAATTCACTTTTTAATCCTCGCACACCATGATTGAAAGTCAATCCTGTTACTGTAGAATCAGTATCCGTCGCATTAATGATAGCATCTTTACAGTTTTGATGCATTTTACATTCTTTCGCTAAGATAAAGCGAGATCCCATTTGCACGCCAGCAGCTCCCATAGTAAGACCCGCAGCAAACCCACGACCATCAACAATACCACCTGCGATTATGACAGGGATATCTACTTCTGGGATTACATTTTCTAGTAGGGCCATTGTTGTTTGTGTGCCGATGTGACCACCAGCTTCTTGACCTTCGATGATAATTGCATCGGCTCCTGCAGCAGCAACCCGTTTTGCTAGTTTTACATTTGGAACAACAGGGATAACCTTAATGCCTGCTGCATGTAATGGTTCAATGAAAGGAACTGGATTGCCGGCCCCTAAGGTTACGAATGCAGGTTTTTCTTCTACTATGACAGCTAAGATATCATCTAAGTTTGGTGCCATCAACATTAGGTTTACACCAAATGGCTTATCCGTTAAGGCTTTGCATTGACGAATTTCTTGGCGAACCCATTCTGTGTCACGACCACCTGTAGCGATGACGCCAGTTGCGCCTGCATTGGCAACGGCAGCTGCTAATGTATGTTCTGAAGTCCAAGCCATAGCGCCTTGGATAATAGGGTATTGAATACCTAATAATTCTGTTAAGCTAGTTTTCATAGTACCTCCTATATAGAGTGGCTTCTGTAATAGAAATCACAGGGAATTTCAACATGCTTTCATTATATCTTAATAGAATGAAAAAATATAGTTACTATAAAAGATGTATAAAACGATGTATAATATAAGAGAATTCTATGTACTGCACTCCATACACATGGTGGTTTACTTTTCTATGGGGAGTGGTGCGTGAAGTGATTATAATATCGACTAGTTAATGATTAGGAAGTAGACGCGTATATGATACAATGTGCTAACAAGGAGTAGCAGCTTATTATATGCGTGGACATGAAAAGGAGGGCTTATGAAAAAGTCTTGGATAATTGGTTTAGGTATTTTAGGTGTTATCTTAATTTGGATTTTTAGTTCTTATAATGGATTGGTACAAACGGAAGAACAGGTGAATGGTCAGTGGGCACAGGTGCAAACACAATTGCAACGACGCTCTGATTTAATTCCGAATTTGGTAAACACTGTAAAAGGTTATGCATCGCATGAAAAGGATAGTATCCAAGCAGTAGCAGATGCACGAGCTAAACTAGGTGGTGCGAAGACGGTGGAAGAAACGGCAAAAGCAAATCAAGAGTTAAGTAGTGCTTTGAGTCGTTTACTAGTTGTAGTAGAAAACTATCCAAACTTAAAAGCAGATGCAAATTTTAGAGCATTACAAGATGAATTGGCGGGTACAGAAAATCGTATTGCCGTGGCTCGTAAAGATTATAATGGTAGTGTACAAGCTTATAATTTAAAGATTCGCACACTACCAGCATCATTAATTGCTGGCTCTATGGGATTTCAAGTAAAACCATACTTTGAAGCTGATCAAAATGCACAAAGTGCGCCTAAAGTACAGTTTTAATTCTGTATATAGATTGGCTATCTTATTAGGGAGGTAGAATGACAAAACGATGGACATGGGCTGTCAGTATTGGCCGTGTATTAATAACTATATGGATGCTTGTTGCTAGTGTCTCTGTCTTTGCCTTAGATGTGCCACATCCACCTAAAAATGGGTATGTATTAGATCAAACACAGAGTCTAAGCAAAGAAGAAATTCAGACTATGAATCAAATGGGCTTGGAACTAGAGAAAAAGACTAAAGCCCAAATAGCTGTGTTAGTTGTCCCTACACTGGATGGTGAAGATGTAACAGACTATGCGAATCGAGTATTCCGTTCCTGGGGGATAGGTCAAAAAGAAGCTAATAATGGTATTTTGTTCTTAGTAGCCTTGAAAGATAGACAAATGCGTATTGAAGTTGGCTATGGGCTAGAAGGCGCTATCAATGATGCTAAGGCAGGCCAAATATTAGACGAGTATGCGAGCCCAGCGTTTAAAAAGGGGCACATAGGTCAAGGTATAGTCGCTACTTATCGAGTACTGGTAGGTGAGGCTGCCAAGGAATATGGTGTATCCATTGATGGAAGTCAAACTGATACAGGTACAGAGAGTGCACCGTTGACAACTTTTGAGCTCCTATTGATAGGTGTGGGCATATTCTTATTGGTCATTGTTGATTTTGCATTCTTGGGAGGAACCTTGACACAATCTTTGCTGTGGATACTTGCTTCTGGACGAGGTAGAGGTAATTCAGGACGTTCAGGAGGCGGCGGGTTCGGAGGATTCGGCGGTGGCTCTTCAGGAGGCGGTGGAGCCAGTCGACGTTGGTGATATGTATGCATTCGTTGAGGGTATTCAATATGTTGTACTAAACAGTTGCTATGCGTAGTTTGCAAATAGGTATACAAAAATAACATAGAAAAAGATTGATGATATATTGAAAGTTTTCGATTGTGGTGGTATACTGTTTACAGATGAAGTATCTGAGATAACTAGTTAGTACGAAAGGTGGTGCACACGATGGATAAAAAATACGTTTGCGTAGTATGCGGTTGGATTTATGACGAAGCTGTTGAAGGCGTTAAATTCGAAGATCAACCAGCTGATTACCTTTGCCCAGTTTGTGGGGTTGGTAAAGACCAATTCGAAGAAATGTAATTAATTTATTTGGTAAATTAATCCACATACATAAGGGCTCTCCAGTAGGGGAGCTCTTTTTCACATGACAAGCCAGCGCTAAGTCTTGTATGAGTTTTTAGGAAAATCAACAACATATAGTGCTAGTATTTGACAAAGATAGTATAGGTAGCTATAATAGTATAGTCGAGGTAAAATTATGAAACTGCAAGTAGAGCAAGCAAAAGAACAGATTGGACGTATAGTCCCTTTTCTATGTACGACATCAGGGGATGATCTTGGTGACGTATCTGCTTTTCCTTGGAGCCGTCATGATATAACCATTAGTGGTGAGCTTCGTTACGATGGTCAACATTATGTGGTGAATGGCACGATTACGACAAATGGACATTATGAGTGCTCAAGATGCTTAACCGATACTAATTATACCCATACTGTTCCATTTGAAGAGACTTTTGGTGTTTCACATTCCACCTATGGAGACGATGATGTGATTTCTTTCGATGGGGAAGAAATTGATCTAACGGAGACCATTCGGGAAACATTAATCATCAATGAGCCCTCTCAAGTGTTATGTCAGGATGATTGCAAAGGATTGTGTGTTCATTGCGGAGCAAATCAAAATGTTTCACCATGCTCTTGTGAATCCTTTGTGGTAGATCCTCGATTAGCAGTGCTAAGAACATTGCTGAAGGAAGAAAATGATGATTAATACCTAGTGATTATGTTAAGGAGGTGCAGATAATGGCAGTACCAAAGCGTAGACTTTCCAAATGCCGTCGCGATCGTCGTCGTGCTAACTGGAAATTAGAAGTACCTGGTTATGTAGCTTGTCCACAATGTCACGAACCAATGATGCCGCATCGCGTTTGCCCAACATGTGGTTCTTACAAAGGAGAACAAGTAGTTTCTAAAAATGCATAATAGAAACGAATGAAGAGGTCTTGTAAACAGAAGTTTGCAAGGCCTTTTTTGTATGCATTTTCTAAGCGTTTATGGTATAATGTAAGAACATAATAAATAACTCAAGTGAAGATTATATGAGGTGACACTATGTTAAGAGATACAATTTTAGTGACAGGACATAAGAGCCCTGATACAGACTCTATTTGTTCTGCTATTTCTTATGCAAACTTAAAAAATCAAATGGGTATTCCAGCACAACCAATTTGTGCAGGCCAAGCTAATAAAGAAACATCCTTTGCATTACAATACTTTGGATTTGAACATCCTGAGATTGTTACATCTTTTGCAGTTACAGTAGAAGATGTAGTAGAAACTATTCCAGCGGTAGATGCAAAAGCGTCTTTACAAGATGTATTAGCATGGCGTAAACAATATGAAATGAATCGTATTCCAGTGGTGGAGAATGGTAATTCCTACGTAGGTACGATTACAGCACAACGTTTGATTGATGCTTTAGAAGCAGCTATGGGTGGTAATTCTGGTGTAACAGCTAGTGAAATTTGCACAAAAACTTCTTGCCAAGTAATTAGTAAAGAAATTAAATTGCGTGACTTCAAAGCTAACTCCCATATCGGTGGCTATCCAGTAGTAGACAATGGTACATACTTAGGTATCATTCGCTCTAATGTGGAAGCGCCAAAACAAAAAACTAAAGTAGTGTTGGTAGACCACAATGAAAAAGTACAAATTATCGATGATATTGAAGAAGCAGAATTAATCGAAAATATCGATCATCATCGTATCGGTGGTTTAGTGACAGACAATCCTATTTTCATTCATTATGAAACTGTAGGATGTACTTGCACGATTCTTGCTAATTTATACTGGCAATATGGTCAAGAGATTCCTAAAAATATTGCAGGGTTGATGTTATCTGCTATCATTTCTGATACAGTATTGTTCCGTTCTCCTACTTGTACCGAAAAAGATAAAGAAACTGCAAGAAAATTAGCAGACATTGCTGGTGTTAACTTAGAAGAGTATGGCATGGAATTATTAAAAGCTGGATCTGATGTGTCCGACTATTCTGATGAAAAAATTGTTCGTACAGATTTAAAAGAGTTTGAAGCAAATGGTAAAATCATCAGTATTGGACAAATCCAAGTGATGGATACGACAGATATTTTAGGTCGCAAAGGCTGCTTGTTAAAAGCGATGGAAGAATTGCGCAGTGCTAATAATTATAGTGCTTCTTACTTAATGATTACAAACATTTTAACAGAAGCTACTAATTTAATATTTGTTGGTGATGCGAATGATGTGGTAGCAGCTGCATTTAATGCACAACCTGTGGACAATGAAGTATATTTAGAACATACATTATCCCGTAAAAAACAAGTAGTACCACCTATCGTAGGTGCTATGAAAGGCTAATTGATACTAGGGGGTGCGTTGGAGTATAAACTCAGCGCACCCTTGTTCTATGCAAGAGAGGTATTATGATATTTGACGGTTTAAATAAAGAGCAACAAGAGGCTGTATATGCTACAGAAGGGCCTCTACTTATATTGGCTGGTGCTGGGTCAGGAAAAACACGAGTGTTAACATATCGTATCGCCTATTTGTTGACACAAGGGGTAAGCCCCTATGAAATTTTAGCCATCACCTTTACCAATAAAGCAGCAAAAGAAATGAAGGAACGTGTAGAAGGTTTGGTTGGTGATACGGCACATCGTATTTGGCTCAGCACATTCCATTCTTTCTGCGCTAAATTCTTACGTTTTGAATTAGATTCCTTTATGGGATATAGTAAAAATTTTTCTATTTATGATTCTGGTGATTCACAGACTGTTATCAAACAAGCTATAAAGGCATTAAATTTAGATGATAAATATTATCCTGTAGGAGCGATGCAGGCGCAGATTAGTGATGCAAAAAACAGATTGCAGTTAGCTAAGGATTTCAGACGTAATGCTCGTGACTTTTATACGCAACAAGTGTCTAAAGTGTACGATTATTATGAAGCAGAATTGCGTAAAAACAATGCCTTAGATTTTGATGACTTATTATTAGTGGCCGTTAAATTATTGCAAGAAAATCCTACTGTATTAGAAAAGTATAGTCATCGATTCCGATACATAATGATTGATGAATATCAAGATACAAACCATGCTCAATACACATTGGCATCTTTACTAGCCTCTAAATGGCATAATCTATGTGTCGTAGGGGATGTGGATCAAAGTATTTATGCGTGGCGTGGGGCGGATATTCAAAATATCTTAGATTTTGAAAAAGATTATCCTAAAGCAAAACTTATTAAATTAGAGCAAAACTATCGGTCTACAAAAACAATTTTAGAGGCTGCTAATGCTGTCATTGATTACAACGAGGGGCGTCCTGAAAAAGTATTGTGGACAGATAAAGCAGAAGGTGCCAAAATCCGTCATTTTGAAGCACAGTCGGAACAAGAAGAAGGGGCTTTCATAGGGGATACTATTAAAAAGAAAAAAGAGATTCATAATCGAAGCTATGGAGATATGGCGATTCTGTACCGTACAAATGCGCAATCTCGTGTACTAGAGGAATCTATGATTAAACGGGGAATTCCTTATACTATGGTGGGAGGGACAAAGTTCTATGATCGTAAAGAAATCAAAGATATCTTAGCCTATCTACGAATTTTGATGAACCCTTTTGATGATATTTGTTTACAACGTATTATTAATGTGCCAAAACGCAGTATTGGATTAACTACTGTTGGTAAATTACAAGATTTTGCACGTTCTACCAATAGTTCTATGTTTCTAGCCTTAAGCCAATTGGATCAAATATCTACTATTAAAGGGAAAACAAAAGAAAAGTTAGAAGATTTTATGGGCCTAATTTTTACCCTTGTGAATGAAGCTACAGAGCTTTCTGTACAAGGTATTATTGAAGCTATTTTAGATAGAACTGGTTATGTAGTGGAGCTAGAAAATAGTACGGATCCACAGGATCAAGCTCGGTTAGAAAATATCGGTGAGTTAGTGTCTGTGGCAAAGGAATTTATGGATACCAATCCTGAAGGCACATTGCAAGATTTCTTAGAGCAAGTAGCATTGGTGAATGACGTAGATTCCTTTGAACAAGAAGAATCTAAAGTGACCTTGATGACATTACATGCCGCAAAAGGTCTTGAATTTCCAGTGGTATTTCTAGCTGGCTTAGAAGAAGGGTTATTCCCTCATAGCAGGACCTTAATGAACCCTGAGGAAGTGGAAGAAGAGCGTCGTATTGCCTATGTAGGGATTACAAGGGCAGAAGAAGAACTATATGTATCGAATGCTGCTTCTCGTACGGTATTTGGTAAAACGATGAGTTATTTACCATCTCGATTTTTGAAAGAGATTCCTCAGGAATTGGTAGAAGAACTACGTCCTAAACGTACGGTAAAAGAAGAATTGCAACGCAATGTGCCATTTCATCAGTCGGTGGCGAACCGTCCTGTCACAAAACCGATCATTCGGAATCCACAAGTTGTTGACTGGGCTGTAGGTGATACAGCTCTGCATACGAAATGGGGCGAAGGTACAGTGGTTGATGTAGTTGGTGAAGGTGCTAATGTAAAATTAAAAATTGAGTTCCCTACACAAGGGTTGCGTCAAATTATGGCTAAATTTGCACCGATACAAAAAGTAAGGAAATAAATATAATGAAGATTCAAGAAGAAATTCAACAATTGCAAAGAGAATTAGCTCATCATGCCTATTTGTACTATGTAAAAGATGCGCCTATCATTTCAGATTATGACTATGATGTGTTATATCGAAAATTAGTAGATTTAGAAACAGCTCATCCAGAATATATTGTACCTACGTCTCCTACACAACGAATAGGGGCAAAAGTAGAAGGTAACTTTGAAAAAGTAGTGCATGGACAACGCATGCTCAGTTTAAGTAATGTATTCAATGATGCTGAAGTAGAACAATTTGGGGTGCGCTGTGAAAAGGAGCTAGGTCATGCTCCGCAATATGTGGTGGAATTGAAGATTGATGGCTTAGCGGTTAACTTACATTATGAAAATGGTCTCTTTGTGCGAGCTGTCACACGTGGTGATGGTCGTGTAGGGGAAGATGTAACAGCCAATGTAAAAACTATCCAGTCTATTCCATTAGTCATTGAAAATGCACCTCCTTTCATTGAAATTCGTGGAGAAGCTTATATGCCGCACAAGGAGTTCAAACGGATCAATGAAGAACGAGAAGAAGCTGGTTTGCAGACGTTTGTCAATCCACGCAATGCGGCAGCAGGTTCGTTACGTCAACAAGATCCAGCCATTACGGCAAGCCGAAATTTAGATTTTTTTGCCTATGCTATAGGATCTTCAGAAGGATCTAATATACATACACAATACGAATTGCTTCAGCAATTAGAAGCTTTCAAATTTCATGTAAATCCTCATTATAAGTTATGTAATTCTATTATAGAGGTTGTGGACCATATACAGTATTGGGATACAGAGCGTCATAGCTTGCCCTATGATACAGATGGCATGGTGATTAAAGTCAATGATTTTGAAGACCAAGAGACATTGGGGACCACAGCGAAGGATCCCAAATGGGCGACCGCATTCAAATACCCACCAGAAGAAGTGGAAACGATTGTGAAGGACATTACAATCAATGTAGGACGTACAGGAGTGCTCACGCCAACTGCAGAATTGGAATCTGTCTTCGTATCTGGCACGAATGTATCACGGGCTACTTTGCACAATGAAGACTTTATTAAAGAAAAAGACATTCGCATTGGTGACACAGTGCGTATTCATAAAGCCGCAGAAATCATTCCAGAGGTCATTTCTGTGGTGGTAGATAAACGAAAATCGGATTCTGTACCTTACGAAATGCCCAATGCTTGCCCGGTATGTGAATCTCCTACGGTACGTCGTGACGGGGAAGTGGCGATCTATTGTAGTAATGAACATTGCCCTGCAGTAGAGAAGGAAGGGATCATTCACTTCGCTTCTCGTGATGCCATGAATATTGATGGATTAGGACCAAGTATTGTAGAAGCCTTAGTAACCAACCATCGTATTAAAACGGTAGTGGACTTGTATCATTTGAAAGAAGAGGATATTACATCCTTAGAGCGAATGGGTAAAAAGTCGGCGCAAAACTTACTAAAAGCGATTGACGATTCTAAACAACGTGGCTTAGGTCGAGTTTTATTTGGACTAGGTATACGTTTAATTGGTGCTAAAGCAGGGCAAACCATTGCGAAATACTTTACTTCCATTGATAGTTTAATGAATGCCACCATAGATGAGTTGACTAGCATTGATGAAATCGGCCCTACCATGGCAAAAAGTCTAGTAGAATACTTCGGTGATGATCGTAATAGACGATTGGTAGAAGGATTGCGTAGTGCTGGTGTACGATTAGAAGAGGAAGTACAAGAAGCAGCTGGAAATGAATTAGAAGGACAAATTATTGTATTGACTGGTAAGCTCAATTCCATGGGACGTACTGAAGCAGGGGCAATCCTAGAAGCTCATGGAGCGAAGGTAACAGGCTCTGTCAGCAAAAAGACAACCTTAGTGATTGCTGGTGAAGATGCAGGTAGTAAATTAACTAAGGCAGAACAATTAGGCATCCCAGTGATGGATGAGGAAGGCTTGTTGAATTTAATCAAGGATTTCTAGGTCTATCTATTGATAATGAGGTAGTATATCCTCTATAATAAAGAGATAAGCTTAGAGAGGTTACAAATATGGAACATAAGACATTACTGGAATACTTCCAAGACCATACAAGTTCACATCCTTTTGAAGTGTTGCATCATGTAACACTTAAGAATGTATCTCCTGGACATGTGGAACTAGACTTTCACAGTGAAGAACAATTACATAGTAATCCACGAGGCGATGTGTATGGTGGGGTACATTTGAGTTTATCAGATTACCTCATGGGATTGGCTTGTATTACCTTAGGAAAGCAAGTGACAACGGTACAAATCAATGGTAACTTTGTGAAATCATTGCCTAACAATGCAAGAATTCGCGGTGTATCCAATGTGGAGCACAAAGGACAAAGTACGATGGTTACATCTTGTCGTTTGTATAACGACATGGGAGAACTTGTCTATATGGGAAGTGGAACCTTTATGGTTCTTGACGATTTGGTATTACCAGAATTACCATGGTCGTTATTAGATGAAGAATAGTTGGAGGATAGGAATCAATGAAAGAACAATTGCAAGCATTGCAAGAGAAAGCAATTGCCCAAATTCAAGGGGCTGCGAACTTGCAGGAACTACAAGATATTCGCGTTACCTATTTAGGTAAAAAAGGGGAAGTTACATCCTTGTTGAAAGGCTTAGGTAAACTATCTCCAGAAGAGCGTCCTGCTATGGGAGCCTTGGTGAATACAGTTCGTGTCGCATTGGAAGCGGCATTAGACAGTGTACAACAACAAATGGAAGCTGCTGTACTTGCAGCTAAATTAGAACAAGAAACCATTGATATTACATTACCTGGTCGTCCTGTTCGCAAAGGTCATTTGCACCCGTTAACACTAATCAACGAAGAAATTGAACAATTCTTTGTGTCTATGGGCTATGCTGTAGAAGAAGGCCCTGAAATTGAGTCAGACTATTTTAACTTTGAATGCTTGAATTTAGCTGCCGATCATCCAGCTCGTGATATGCAGGATTCTTTCTATATTACAGATTCCGTATTACTTCGTACGCATACATCTCCAGTACAAGCTAGAACATTACAACGCAGCGAAAAAAATGCACCTATCCGCATGATTGCACCGGGAAAAGTATATCGTTGGGACTATGATGCCACACATTCTCCAGTATTCCATCAAGTAGAGGGTCTTGTCATAGACAAGAATATTACCTTCTCTGATTTGAAAGGAACATTGGAATTGTTCTTGAAAAAAATGTTTGGTGAAGATACTGCGGTTCGTTTCCGTACAAGCTTCTTCCCATTCACAGAACCAAGTGCAGAAGTAGATATTTCTTGTTGCATGTGCCATGGTGAAGGATGCCGTGTATGTTCTCACACAGGTTGGTTAGAAATTCTTGGTTGCGGTATGGTACATCCAAATGTGTTGAAATTAAATGGCTATGATCCTAATGAAGTGCAAGGGTTTGCCTTCGGTATGGGTGTAGAACGTATTGCAATGTTGAAATATGGTATTAATGATTTACGTTTATTCTATGAAAATGATAAACGTTTCTTAACGCAATTCTAGGAGGTTATCGTGAAAGCTAGTTTACAATGGATGAAAGACTATGTATCTGTGAATATTGGCGAGAATCCTCAAGAGTTTGCAGATACCTTAACACAAGCGGGTATTCCTGTAGAGGAAGTCATTAACTGTGATACAGGTATAAAAAAAATCTATACAGGAAAAATCGTAGAAATTACGAAACATCCTGATGCAGATAAATTGCAAGTATGCCAAGTAGAATGCTTAACCGAAGAAGGGGAGCCAGTTACGAAACAAATCGTAACAGCCGCTACGAATGTAGCAGTAGGACAGATTGTCCCTGTGGCGTATCATAAATCTCGTTTGGCAGATGGTACAGAAATTAAAAAAGGCAAACTTCGTGGACAAACATCAGAAGGCATGTTCTGTTCTGTGGCTGAGTTCGGCTTATCCACAGATGTAGTATTGCCAGAAGAAGCTACTGGTATTTATATCTTCCCTGAAGGTACAGCTATTGGACAAGATGTAAAAGAAGTACTAGGTCTTACTGATGTGGTCTATGAATTTGAGTTGACGCCAAACCGTGCAGATTGTTTTTCCATGGTTGGTTTAAGTCGTGAATTCGCAGTATTAGATAAAACAGAGGCTATATTCCCAGCTGTGACAGTACCAGAAGAGGGACTATCCATTGAAGGTCGTTTGAATATTTCTATTGCTGATACAGAGTTATGCTCTCGTTTCATGGGGCGTTTGATTGAAAACGTAACAGTTCAAAAATCTCCATTATGGCTACAAAATCGTTTGCGTAATTGCGGTATTCGTCCTATCAATAATGTGGTGGACGTAACGAATTATGTGATGTTAGAATTAGGTCAACCAATGCATGCTTACGACTATGATCATCTTCATGGACATAGTTTAGTGGCTCGTAAAGCTACAGAGGGAGAAGTAATTCAAACCTTAGACAGCAATGATCGCACATTAGCAGATACTATGCTTGTTATCGCTGATGCTGACCGTCCTGTAGGGGTAGCTGGTGTGATGGGTGGGGCTGATAGCGAAGTATCCAATGAAACAACAACGGTTGTATTGGAAGCTGCTGTCTTTAATGGAGCATCCATTCGTCGTACCTCTCGTGCATTAGGTTTACGCTCTGAAGCATCTGGCCGTTTTGAACGTGGTGTGAATAGCGAAGTGACACCATTGGCATTAGATCGAGCAGCACAATTGTTATTGGATATTACACCAGGTGCTACCGTAGCAAAAGGTGTAATCGATGTATATCCAACTGTGAAAGAAGTGCGTACAGTGTCTTTCACGAGTGAAGCTGTGAATGCGTATTTGGGTACGAATATTGCAGAAGAAGAGATGGTTAGCATTTTAACAACCTTATCCTTCGGTGTGAAAGTTGATGGTGAGACATTAGTGGCTACTATTCCATCTTGGCGTGATGATGTAACAGGCATGCCAGATATTGCGGAAGAAGTAGCGCGTATTCATAATTATGATAATATTGCACCTACTACGCCATTGGCACGAATCCAAACGGGTACAGTATCCCCTATGCATGCGTTAGTGCATGATGTGAAACATGCGTTGGCTGAATCTGGTTTAGATGAAATTATTACTTTCAGTTTCATGCATAAAGATAGTTTGCAAGATTTGTTGATTCCTGAAACAGATAGGAGACATCAAGCGATTCCTATTCTGAACCCAATTTCAGAGGAATTCCCTGTAATGCGTACTACTTTGGTGCCTAGCGTATTAGAAACAGCAAAACGCAATGTAGCACAAAAGAATTTAGACTTAGCTGTCTTTGAAGTGGCTGCTGTATACGAACCTAATGCGTTGCCACTTACTGAATTACCAAAAGAACGCATGATGGCAGCAGGGGTTATCCTCGGCAAATGGGATCGCCAAGAATGGAATGTAGCAGCTAGAAATGTAGACTTCTATGATCTAAAAGGTATTATTGAATCTGTATTAGCAAATCTTGGTGTTGAAGAGTATGAAATCAGCCGCAGCCAAGAACATTATTTACATCCAGGTGTGAGTGCTAGTATCACTGTAGATGGTGTAGAAATCGTACGTTTTGGTGAATTGCATCCACAAGTTGCAAGCCATTATGATATCAATGGTAAAGCGTACTTGTTCGAAATGGATTTAGAAGCATTGTTACAAGTAAACCGTAAAGGTATTTCTTTCACAGGTATTTCTAAATTCCCTGGTACAAGTCGTGACTTAGCGATTGTGGCACCAAAAACGGTACAAGCTGGTGAAATTTTGACTGTCATGGAGCAAGAAGGCGGCCAGTATTTAGAAGATGTTCGTATCTTTGACGTATATGAAGGAGAACATATTCAAGAAGGATATCGTAGTTTAGCGTATACGTTATCTTTCCGTTCTCATGAAGGAACATTGGTAGATGCTGATTTTGAAGATAGAATCCAAGCGATTTTAGCAACATTAGCTGATAAAGGTTGTACATTACGATAACATGTAAATCCTACGGGATGTATAGAATCGGTCATCTCTTTCAGGGGTGACCGATTTAGTATTAAGGAGTTATGATGGAATTATTAGCCCCAGCAGGGACAATGGAAAACTTCATGGCAGCCCTTGAAGCAGGGGCTGATGCCATTTATCTAGGCGGCAAGGTATTCAATGCGAGATCTCATGCGGGAAATTTTGAGTACGATGAGTTGCGAGAAGCTCTGCGCCTAGCCCATATATTACAAGTGGGTATTTATGTAACCGTAAATATTCTAGTAGGTGACCGTGAAAGCAAAGCTTTAGCAGATCATCTACGTGAGTTAGAACGCATTGGTGTAGACGGCATTATTGTACAAGATTTGGGTGTGGCAAGAATTGCTCGTCAAGTAGCACCTTCTCTAGAACTTCATGGAAGTACCCAAATGACAGCTACCAATTTAGAGACCGTACAATTTCTAGAACGCTTAGGATTTACAAGAGTGGTTCTATCTAGGGAACTGAGCTTAGATGAGATTCGTCATATTTGTGCACATGCAAAGGCTGAAATAGAAGTATTTATTCATGGGGCCCTTTGTATATCTTATTCAGGACAATGTTTGATGAGTAGTTTTATCGGTGGTCGTAGTGGCAACCGTGGATCTTGTGCCCAACCATGTCGCTTGCCATACCAATTGGTTACTTTAGATGGTGAGCAAATTACACACGACAAAGAAACTTATATTATGAGCCCTAAGGATTTGAACTATAGTGCCTATATGAAAGAACTTATAGAAGCAGGTGTGGCTTCATTTAAAGTAGAAGGTCGTATGAAAAAGGTAAGCTATGTGCATGAAGTCATCGGCACGTATCGGACCATAATTGATCGTGCGGGACAGGCGACACAGGAAGATTTCGCTCGTTTAGAAGAGGGATTTAATCGTGGTTTCTCTACAGCCTACTTAGAAAATAATGGTTCCAAGTCTATGATGACCATCAGTGCGCCTAACCATTTAGGGAAATACCTTGGGGAAGGGCAGGTTAAAGGACGTATGCTGGTCTTGTGCACTAATGAGGCTGTAGCAGAAGGCGACTTGCTGAAAGTCATCGCCCATACGGGAGATGTGCACTATATTACGGTGACGGCGGATATGACTTTTGATCGTGATATATGTCGGATTCCACTTACAGAAGCTGTTAGTGCAGGCAAGGTCTATCGTGCTAGCCAAGGTGGATACACCAAACAACGGGGGTTAAAAGATTTTACTCGTAAATACAAATCCTATATGTTCTTACATGGTGAAGAAGGAAGTACAGTGTCATTGACGATGATGTTAGAGTCTGGTCAAACCGTAACTGTCACTGATGAATATGTATTACAAATTGCTAATAACAAACCTACCTCTGTGGAGAAAATTACGGAGCAATTAGGTCGTTTAGGGAATACGCTATTTGATTTAGACCATGTAACAGTTCCAGAGGGGCCTTATATGTGGCCTAGCAGTGTCTTGAATAGCCTTCGAAGAAGTGCTGTAGATGCTATGGAGGAATTACTTATCGGTCAATACGTCGAGTCCTGGGAAGCTCGTAAAGAGAATTTGCCAAATGGGATGGAACTATTGGGTGATATGACAAAAACTGTAGGACAGGTGTTAGGATTTACACAGGCGGATATCCTAGAATCTAATACAAAACAATTAGAAATCTTAGTGGATTCCTTAGAAGGCCTGCAGCAGGCAGTCAAGACACCAGTAGACCGTATTGTGTTTGGCGACCCATTACACAGAATCCCAGTGGCAGATTCTGTATATCAAGAAGCTGTACAAATGTGCCGTGAGGCTAACAAAGAAATTGTATTTAGTACCCCAAGGGTGATTAAGGATAATGAAAGTACCGCTTTCAGAGATATGGTATCCCATATGGTACAAGCCAATCCAGATGGAATTCGAGTACATTTCCTAGGGGCTTTGGAAGTGTTGCATCAACTGGGATATACCGGTGTGGTGGAAGGTGATACAGGTTTGCAAACTTTCAATTCTCAAACCTTAGGAATATTGAATGATTTAGGATTTAGTACTGTCAATGTGTCCTTAGAAGCGACATTATATCAAATGAATACGATGGCCAGTAAAGGAATTATGCCCATTGGTGCTATTGTACAAGGTCGTGTGGAGCTGATGATTTCAGAGTATTGTCCTATCAGCAGTTTTGCAGGTACAGGCTATAAACGGGGATGCCCTTTAGTATGCACGAAAAAAGAGTATTCCTTACAAGATAGAAAAGGTGAGATATTCCCTATCTATACAGATCCATTCTGTCGTACCCATATTATGAATAGCCGAGAGCTAGATATGAAAAGCTATATCGACGACTTACGCCGTTCTGGGTTACAACGGTTGGTCATTGATGGAAGGCAACGAGGTCCTAAATGGATTGATAAAGAGGTGAGTATGTATCATCAATTACTAGAGGGGGCTGTAAAAGCACCGAGCAAAGAAGGAGCTACTCATATCACACGGGGACACTTTTTTAAAGGAATTTTAGGGGAATCATAATGAATAGTGAACAAGTCTTAGACTTTCAACATATACGACAAAAGCTAGCTGATGTGTGTTCATCTGCCATTGCTAAAGAATATGCACTAAATTTGCAACCTATGCACAACCGTCAAAAAATTGAAGATGCTCTAGATGAAACTGTGGAAGCTATGCGCTCCTTAGAACAAGAAGTGGAGCAACCTATCAGTGGCACGAAAGATATTCGTACTACCTGTTCAAAAAGTCGTAAAGAAATCATTTTGACTCGAGAAGAGCTTTGGGACTTGCATACCACTATCTTGGCATATAATCGGATGCATCGTTTTTTTAAAGAAAAGTATTTGCTCTATCCATTATTATCTTTGTGGGTACAGGATTTACCAAGTCATGATAAGTTGACAAAACGCTTTGAACGGACTTTCGATGCCTATGGTGTGTTATTGGATAGTGCTACACCGAAACTACAACAGTTGCGTATGACCATGAGTCGCACAAAGAATGCCATAAAAAATGATTTACAGCGGATATTACAAGATAAGGATAATCAAAAATACTTTCAAGAAGCTATCGTGACTATGCGTAATAATCGCTACGTCATTCCTGTAAAACAAGAATATCGAGGAGCATTTCCTGGTCTTATCCATGATAGATCTGCGACAGGTGCCACTTTATATATTGAGCCTATGCGGTTGGTAGATTTAAATAATGAATTGCAAGAAGCTACCTTGGCAGAGGAACAAGAAGTACTTCGTATTTACAAAGAACTAACAGAACTTGTACGAGCTCATGCAGATACATTACTGGATGCATGTAAGCGTGTATCTCACGTAGAATTTGTGTATGGTAAGGCGGAGCTGGCTATACGGATGAAAGCTGTTCGTGCCACCATCAGCCAAGGTCGAGAAGTAAACCTACTACAAGCTCGTCATCCTATGTTGGCTCCTAATGTGGTGGTGCCTACTACCATCACTTTGGGGACAAAGTATCGTATTTTACTGATTACCGGTTCCAACACTGGGGGTAAAACGGTATCCTTAAAGACTTTAGGGCTATTGGCATTGATGAACCAAAGTGGATTATGTATTCCAGCGGACAGTGGGTCTACGTTACCAATCTTTCACCATATTTATGCGGATATTGGAGATGAACAAAGCATTGAAGCTAGCTTAAGTACCTTCTCTGCCCATATGTCGCAGGTCATTAGGATTCTAAAAAAAGTAGGACCTAATGATTTAGTACTTCTTGATGAGTTGGGGTCTGGTACAGATCCAGAAGAAGGAAGTGCGTTGGGGATTGCCATTATTGAATACTTCCGTAAAAAGGGCGCATTAATGATGGTCAGCACTCATTATAATGAGTTGAAAACTTATGCATACCAAACGGAAGGTGTCGAAAATGGTCATGTAGAGTTTGATGAAAGAACTTTGCGTCCAACATATCGTTTACATATTGGCGTAGCAGGTAGTTCGCATGCACTTAGCATTGCCGCACGTTTAGGGTTACCACAAGAGGTGGTAGACTTAGCCCGTAAACAGTGGGAGCTGAATGGACGCAGTGCTATGGAAGATATGCTTCGTGACTTAAATCAAGAGCTGAGAAAAACGCAAGAGCGAGAACGAGCTTTGAAAAAAGAACAAGAAGAAGTTCGCCGTATGCGTACCCAAGTGATGCGAGATAAAAAAGCATTACAAGATAAGAAAAAAGTTATCTTAGAAAAAGCACGCGAAGAAGCGCAAAATATGAAGCGTTCAATTCGTATTGAAAGTGAACAAATCATTAAAGAGTTGAAAGGTTCTTTCAATGAAACGGATAAACAAAAGCGTCAAGATGCTATTTCTAAAGCAAGAAAAGGCGTATCCAATGTAGCTGTTCCTACAGGTGTGATAGAAAAACGAGATCGTTTAGATGTGACTAAGGTACAAGTGGGAGATGTTGTGTTCCTAGATAACTTACAATCGTTAGGCACTATATTGGCTATTCAAGGAAAACGGATTCAAGTGGATATGAATGGACTGACAGTGACTGTGAAAGAAAAAGATTTATTAGCAGCCACTCGTGAGGAAGCTAGTGCTTTATTGCGTAAAAAAAATCCTGCACCTATGTCCAATCGTCAACGGAAACGGTCAGGGATGGCTGTAGTTCGCCAACAACAGGCGTCAACGGAGTTAAACATCATTGGTAAAACAGTAGATGAAGCTGTTATAGAAGTAGGTCGATTTATTGATCAAGCTATCTTGGCAGGGTTGAACTCTGTTCGTATTATACATGGTAAAGGAACTGGTGCCTTACGTGCTGGAGTACATGAATATTTAAGGACTTTGCCTGGTATTGGTAATTACGATGTGGCAAGCTTAGATGAAGGTGGTGCAGGTGCGACTACAGTACTGTTGAAATAACGAATCTTATGTTAGGTTTGGTTTGATGACGTTCATGTTTTTCTAAGTTGTAGTGATATGCTAGGGATATAATTCGATTTGTACAAAAATATGCAAATAGAGTATAATTAAGGGAGTTCTATAGGAAATAATGAGCTTTAGAGAGGTGACATATGAGTCCTAGTTTATCAACGTCTGTTCCTCCTCGGAGACGGATTGTGAAAAAGAAACCGGTAAAGAAAAAATCATCATGGAAACGATCCTTTTGGATGTTCTTTATCTTGTTTATATTAATTGTGGCAGGCGCAGGTTGTGGCTTTTTAGGAGCCACTATGTCTTCGTT
The DNA here is from genome assembly GCF_003992055.1 of Veillonella sp. CHU740. Lineage (GTDB taxonomy): Bacteria > Bacillota > Negativicutes > Veillonellales > Veillonellaceae > F0422. The sequence continues at coordinate 156,767 of NZ_RQVD01000002.1, read as the reverse complement.
GCCAGATGTGAGTAATGTAAAACCAGCAGCTTCATCTCAAATTTATGATGCTGATGGGGAGTTAATTACGACGGTTCATTCCACGGAAAATCGATTGCCAGTGAAATTGGCAGATATGCCAAAGAACCTTCAAAATGCATTTATTGCGACAGAGGATAATCGTTTTTATAGTCACCATGGTATTGATCCAATTGGTATCATGCGTGCTTTGTGGGTAAATCTTGCTCATGATGGTGTAGCTGAAGGCGGCTCTACTATTACGCAACAGTTAGCTCGTAATGCTTTCTTAACGCAAGATCGTACATTCAAACGTAAAGTGATGGAAGCACTGTTAGCATTGCGGATTGAACAAAAATATACGAAGCAAGAAATTTTAGAAATGTATATGAACCAAATTTATTTTGGTCAAGGTGCATATGGTGTACAAACTGCATCACATGTATACTTTGGTAAAGATGTACAGGATCTTTCATTAGCACAAATGGCGGTATTGGCAGGATTACCACAAAGTCCAAACTATTACTCCCCATTTACCAATTTACAAGCAGCTAAAGATAGACAGGCTGTTGTGTTGGGACAAATGGTAAAATATGATTACTTATCTCCTGCACAAGCCGAAGAAGCAAAACAAGCAGATTTACAGTTGGCAGAAAAACCAGAAACTACATCTGAACATGGTGGTTTAGGGTATTTCATCGATTATGTGATCAATGAAGTATCTGAACGATATGGAGCTGATGCCATCTATAAAGAAGGTATGAAAATCTATACGACTATCGATAGAAAAGCACAAAGTGCTGCAGAGAAAGCTATGCAAAACTTGCCTGATTACTATACTGATGAAAATGGATTACATCAGCCTCAAGGTGCATTGATTTCTATAAATCCTCATAATGGACATATTGTAGCCATGGTGGGTGGTAGAGGAACAGATTCCTTTAACCGTGCTACTATGGCAGTACGTCAACCAGGTTCATCCTTTAAACCGTTTGTATATTTGGCAGCTTTAAAACATGGCGATAATCCAGGTACTGTGTATGTGGATAAACCGTCGGAGTTCCATGGTTGGAAACCGCAAAACTATTCACGTAAACACTACGGTGCCATGACGATGCGTAATGCGGTAGCACATTCTAATAACGTAGTAGCTGTATTGGCCGCCGATAAAGTAGGTATGTCCAATGTGCTAGATTTAGCAGAAAAAATGGGTATTTCTACTATCCAGGAAGGCGATCGAGATAATTTAGCGGTTGCATTAGGTGGTATGACACATGGAGTTAAACCAATTGATTTGGCTGTTGCTTATGGTGTATTTGCAAATAATGGTGTGAAAGTTAAACCTGTATCCATTACAAAAATCATTGACCGTAACGGCGCTATCGTAGAAGAAGGGTCTCCAGAAGAAACTCGTGTTATAGATGCTAAGTATGCATATATGATGACGAATATGTTGGAGTCTGTTGTAAAACATGGTACAGGTACTAAAGCGTACTTTGGTCGACCAGCAGCCGGTAAAACGGGAACAACTGATGATGAAAAAGACGCTTGGTTCGCTGGATACACTCCTGAGTTAGTCACTGTAGTATGGATTGGTGATGACAGCGGTGCTGAGAACTTACGAGGTATTACAGGTAGTCAAACGCCTGCGATTATCTGGCGTGAGTATATGCAATCTGTCTTAGCGAATACGCCAGCATCTAATTTCCCTGTTCCAGATGGTGTTGGACAAGAAGCCTATGCAGGTAATGTAAATCCAGCTAAAGACAAAAAAGACGATAAAGACAAAAAAGATGACAAAGATAAAGATAAGGATAAAAAAGACGAGGTAAGTAATGATGAAAGTCCATCACCATCAGATGATGGAGGATCTAAAAAACAAGCAGGTCCTACAAAAGAACCAGCTACAGTACCTAAATCCTCGAAAGGTTCAGAATAGGAGATATGTATGATTAGTGCAGCAGAACAGTTTCGCCTCATTTCCCATGGGGTGGCTGATCTTTTACCAGAAGATGAATTTAAAAAGAAATTAGAAAAATCCGTGGCAACTAATACGCCGTTGATTATTAAATTAGGTTTGGACCCAACGGCACCAGATATTCACTTAGGACATACGGTAGTATTGCGTAAGTTGAAATTATTTCAAGATTTTGGACATAAAGTCATTATCTTAATCGGTGACTTTACAGCTCGTATCGGTGACCCTACTGGTAAAAGTGTGACACGTCCTCCATTGACAGAAGAACAAGTCATTACCAATGCGAAAACATATCAAGAGCAAATCTTCAAAGTCTTAGATCCTGAAAAAACAGAAGTTCGTTTCAATAGCGAATGGTTGAGTAAATTAGACTTTGCAGATGTATTGAAATTAGCTTCTAAATACACCGTAGCTCGTATGTTAGAACGAGATGACTTTCACAAACGATATACAGAAGGTCGACCAATTAGCATTCATGAGTTCATGTATCCATTGATGCAAGGTTACGATTCCATCGCTTTGAAAGCTGATGTAGAATTTGGTGGTACTGACCAAACTTTCAACTTGTTAATGGGTCGCCATTTACAAGGTGAAGAGGGAATGCCAGAGCAAACGATTATTACGATGCCGATCTTAGAGGGCCTTGATGGGGTTCAAAAAATGAGTAAATCCCTTGGCAACTATATCGGTATTAGTGAGGCTCCCGCTGAGATGTATGGTAAAGCTATGTCGATTCCAGATGAGCTGATGATGCGTTATTTCATGCTTGTTACAGATATGTCTATTGAAGAGCAAGAACAATTGGCTAAGGACCTAGAATCTGGTACAGCGCATCCAAGAGATGTGAAAATGAAATTGGCTCATACTATTGTTCGTTTGTACCATGGTGAAGAAGCAGCTAACTTTGGTCAAGAAGAGTTTGTTCGTGTGTTCCAAAAACATGCGATGCCAACAGATATTCCTGAATATAAAGTGGCTATTACAGAAGAGCCTGTTTTTGTGCCACAATTACTATCTGATGCAGGATTAACAGCAAGTAATGGAGAAGCTAGACGATCCATTAAAGCTGGCGCATTTAAAATTGATGGTGAAAAATGCAACGAAGAACATATTGTGTTGAAAGACGGCATGGTGTTGCAAGTTGGAAAGCGGAAGTTCATCAAAATCGTCTCTTGTTAGTCTATGTAGCCTGTGGCGGTTTTAACTAAATAGTGCAAAGGGAAGAGCACCACATATTCCTTCTCAAACTGATCCTACGGTAGGTTTGTTCAGGAACATGTGGTGCTCTTCTTGTTTTGTGTGAGTTAGACAGTATGTGACCGCTACAAGGCTACTACGTCTAACTGCGTTCCTCTGGGGTTGCTAGAGCACCACATATACATCGAATAATGCTTGACTATTTATTATATGTGTTGTACTATATAATTAAATTATGAGTACTATTTCTGATGGAGGGATAATCATGAGTCGTGATACTGCATATGTTCTTTGGTTTGATGAATTGCATCGTGAGGATGTGGATATTGTTGGTGGTAAGTCTTCTTCTTTAGGAGAAATGACTTCTTCTACGAATGTTCCTGTTCCTTATGGTTATGCGACGACAGCCCATGGCTATCGTTATTTCATGGAAGAAACTGGTTTGGTGGAACGTATTAAAGCTAAATTAGAAGAATTACATGATGTGGAAAACTCTGCATTGTTACGTAAGGTGACTGCAGAAGTACGTCAAATGATTATGGATGAAGAGATGCCAGCTCCATTGGCTGAGGCGATTCGCAAGGGTTATGAAGAGTTAGCTCAAAAGGTAGGGGAAGAAAACCCATTTGTGGCGGTACGATCCAGTGCTACTGCAGAAGATTTGCCAGATGCTAGCTTTGCAGGTCAACAAGATACATACTTAAATGTTCGTGGTGCTGATATGATCATTGCGAAAGTTAAAGAATGCTATGCATCTACTTTCACAGACCGTGCTACCTATTATCGTGTGAAACAAGGGTTCGACCACATGACAGTAGCTTTGTCTGCGGCTATCCAAATGATGGTATACTCCAAAGCAGCAGGTGTTATGTTCTCTGTGAACATTATGAATGGCGATGATAAATCGATCATCATCGAAGGTTCTTGGGGCCTTGGTGAATATGTAGTACAAGGCACAGTGACACCAGATAATTTCACTGTAGATAAAGCTACATTGCAAATTACAGATCGTATGATTAATGATAAAAATGTGGCATTAGTTCGAAAACCTGATGGAGATTGTGAAGAAATTCAAATTCCTGATGAGCAAGCTCGTGCGCAAGTGATTACTGATGCACAAGTTATCGAACTTGCAACGTATGCGAAAGCAATTGAAAAACATTATGGATGCTATATGGATATGGAATGGGGCATCGATGAGCGCGATGGAAAAGTATGGATTTTACAAGCCCGTCCAGAAACTGTATTCTCTCAAAAGAAAGAAAAAGAAGAAGCTGTAGTAGAGGCGACTACTACAGAACGTAAGATTGTTGTAAAAGGTCTTCCTGCAAGCCCTGGTAAAGCAGCAGGTCGTGCTCATGTCATCGAAAATCCAGAAGATATCGATGATTTCAAAGAAGGAGAAATCCTTGTTACTACTATGACCGCTCCTGACTGGGTTCCAGCCATGAAAAAAGCAAAAGCTATCGTCACAGATGCTGGTGGTATGACTTGTCATGCGTCTATCGTAAGCCGTGAGTTGGGTATTCCATGTATTGTAGGTACAAAATCTCGCAGTGAAGAGGCTACAAAAACGATTACAGATGGTCAAATGATTACTGTGGATGCTACCAATGGTATTGTGTATGATGGCATTTTAGAAGAAGCAACTAAAAAGGCAGAACCTGCAGCAGAAGCACGGTATGTTGAGCCAACTCCAATTACAGGCACTAAAATCTACATGAACTTAGGCGATCCAGACTTGGCTGAAAAATATGGCGTATTACCTTGCGATGGCATCGGCTTAATGCGTGAAGAGTTCATTTGGACTACGTTCATCCATGAACATCCAATGCATTTAATCGAAACAGGTCGTCGTGATTTTGCTATCGATACATTAGCAGAAGGCATGCGTAAAGTATGTGCAGCCTTGGCACCTCGTCAAGTTGTATTGCGTTTGAGTGACTTCAAATCTAGCGAATATCGTGATTTAAATGGTGGTGATAAATACGAACCAGAAGAATCTAGTGCGTTACTTGGATTCCGTGGCGCTTCTCGTTACTATGATGAACGCTATGCACCAGCTTTCTTATTAGAATTAGAAGCCATCAAGAAAGTGCGTAATGAATTTGGCTTTAAAAACTTGCAAGTCATGATTCCATTCTGCCGTACTGTGAAGGAAGCAGCCGAAGTGACTCGTATCATGGCGGAACATGGCTTACAACGTAATGCGGACTTTAAAGTATGGTTGATGGCTGAAATCCCTGCGAACATTATTTTAGCAGATCAATTCAATCAATATGTAGATGGTTATTCTATCGGTTCCAATGACTTGACTATGCTTGTATTGGGTTGTGATCGCGATAATGAAACAGTACAACATATTTATGATGAAAGAAACTTGGCCGTGAAACGTGCTATCAAACATTTAATTGAAACGGCACACAAAGATGGCAAGACTGTATCCATCTGTGGACAAGCGCCAAGTGTATATCCAGAGTTCTGTGAGTTCTTAGTTCGTCATGGCATTGATTCTATTTCTGTGAATCCAGATGCTGTAGTATCCACGAAAAAAATGGTGGCACAACTGGAACAACGTATTATGTTAGATGCTTTGACAGGCAAAGGTCGTCAAAATACAGAAGCTTTAGATTGGTAATAGATGAGGAGGCTCTGGAAAGAGTCTCCTTTTTCATAGAAAGGCAATACTATGAATCTTTCAAAACGACAAGAATCGATCGTGCAAATTGTGAAACAAGAGGGACCCATCACAGGAAAAGCCATCGCTACAAAATTAGATCTAACACGTTCTGCTTTGCGATCTGACTTGACAGTATTAACGATGATGGGGATTTTGGATGCACGACCAAAAGTAGGTTATTATTATGTGGGGAAAGTAGCCAATAATCCTTTGGCGGCAGAAATCAATAGCTTTACAGTAGCACAAGTGATGTCTAGCGTTGTGGCGGTAAGTTCTACGGCATCTGTATATGACACAATCGTTACCATGTTTACAGAAGATGTAGGAACTATTTTAATCTGTGATGATGGCATATTAAAAGGTGTAGTATCTCGTAAGGATTTATTACGAGCTTCCTTAGGTGGATCTGATTTAAATACTATGCCTATTTCTATGATTATGACACCCACCAGTAAAGTAGTAGTAGCATACCCGGATATGCCTGTTGTGGAAGCAGTAGAACGGATGATTGATTTCGAAATTGATTGCGTCCCTGTGATAGATAAGGTATTATTAGAAGCAAATAAGGAATATCGAGTGCTAGGTCGTATTTCAAAGACGACAGTGACTCGTTTATTCTGGGATTGTGGAAAACGATAGGAGTAAGTATGGCTAAAATTATTTATGCAATCTCTGATTCTTTAGGAGAAACAGCAGAATCAGTGGCGCGTGCTACGGCGAGTCAATATGATAAAGAAACGATTGATATCGTTCGTGTGCCCTACATTAATGATGAATTACAAATCAATGAAGTGGTGAAAGAGGCAGCAGCTGGTGGACATGTAATCTGTCATACCATTGTATCGCCAGATCTTCGTGCCTACTTGGATATGGCTTGTAAAGAGCAAGGGGTGCAATCCGTGGATATCATGGGCCCAGTGATGAATGCAGTGGGGACTATGACAGAGACTGAGCCTCGATTGGCACCGGGTATGATTCATAAGCTAGACCAAGAATATTTTAAAAAGGTAGAGGCTATTGAATTTGCTGTAAAATACGACGATGGCAAAAATCCAAAAGGCTTTGAAAAAGCAGATATTGTCATTATTGGTATTTCCCGTACAAGTAAAACACCATTGTCTATGTTCTTAGCCTACAAAAAAATAAAAGCTGCTAATTTACCATTGGTACCAGAAGTACCATTGCCAGAGGAATTATTCCAAATCCCTGGCCGCAAAATTGTGGGATTAATTATTGATCCTTTCAAACTAAACAATATTCGTGAAGAACGTCTTCGTACAATGGGTTTACATGCAGATGCTAATTATGCAAATGTAAGCCGTATTGAAGAAGAATTAAATTACGCAAAAACTGTGATGAGACGGTTGCATTGTCCCGTCCTTGATGTGACAAACAAATCCATTGAGGAAACGGCAGGAATGGTAATGCAAATTATTCAAAAAAATCGTGTCATGGAAACGCGATAAGTGAGGAGGTGTCATATGAGTATTCGTGAAATGCTAGAAGAACGAGAATACACAATTCTAAGTCCTTATGCAGCTAAGAGCAGAGAGTCTGTTCGTGACCGTGAGGAAGAGCAAGATCCGTATCGGACAGATTTTCAGCGGGATAGGGATCGCATTCTTCATAGTAAATGTTTCCGACGATTAAAACATAAAACTCAGGTCTACATTGCACCGGGAGATCATTACCGAACTCGTATGACACATACTTTGGAAGTAGGTCAAATTGGTCGGACTATTGCCCGTGCTTTGCGTTTGAATGAAGATTTGACCGAGGCCATTGCTATGGGCCATGATGTGGGACATACGCCATTTGGTCATGTAGGGGAATATGCTCTTCGTGATATGGTAGGCCATTTCAATCATAATGAGCAAAGCTTGCGCATGGTGGAAAGTATTGAAAAAAATGGACGAGGACTCAACTTAACTACGGCAGTTCGTGATGGTATTTTAGGTCATACAGGTTCTCATATACCGATTACTCTAGAGGGGCAAATTATTCGTACAGCTGACCGTATTGCGTACTTATGCCATGATTTTGATGATGCACTGCGTGCACATATGCTAAAGGTAGATGATTTGCCGAAAGAAGTGGTGCAAGTCTTTGGAGATACCCATTCTAAAATGATTACGGCTATGGTGACAGATATGGTGACATCCTCTATGGATCAACCAGTGATTTCTATGTCAGAACGTGGCGTAGAAACCATGAATATTTTCCGCCGCTTTATGTTTGAGCGCGTCTACCGAGCACCGTCATTAATCCCAGATCGGAACAAAGGTGACTATGTGGTAAAACATCTCTTTATGTATTATAAAGAACACCCAGAGGCCATCCGCCATGAAATTCATCATGACAATCCCATCACAGACCAAGATATCGTGGACTATGTAGCGGGACTAACAGACAATTATGCGATTAAACTATTCACTGAATATTACATACCGAAAGTATGGGATAACTAATCTGCTTTTACAGAAATGCTGCGCCAAGGCGTGGCATTTTTTGTTTGTAAATTTAGGGCGTTCATGCCCTAAATTCTTAAAAATAAAAAGTTTGGGGTATTCATGCCCTAAACTTTCTAAAAATAGAAGTTTGGGGTATAATACATGTAAAAGGAGTGATACGAATGAATCGTAGGAAACAACTAAAAGTACGACACAAATATTTAGAACAGCTGATTGCTTTTAAAGATACAGAACCTGTTAAAGTCATCACTGGAATCAGACGTTGTGGAAAATCTAGCTTGATGCTTTTGATGCAGGAATATTTAATACGGCAAGGAATCCCCGAGGAGCAAATTATAGCTATTAATTTTGAGTCTTTAACATTTCAAGAGATGACCTATAAAGATTTATACAATTATGTGAAAAATAAAGTTACCACAGAGAATACATACTATTTATTTTTTGATGAACTTCAGAAGATTGATCAGTGGGAATTAGCTATTAATTCGTTCCAAGTAGATTTTAATTGCGATATTTATATTACGGGGTCAAATTCGTATTTGTTATCATCGGAATATTCCACTTATTTATCTGGAAGATATGTTGAAATTAAAATGTATCCGTTATCGTTTAGTGAATTTATAGACTTTCACGGATATCAAGTTACAGAATATAAAACGCCCATGGGACATGTTAAGAAACGCGCTGTGAATGAGCAACAGGATATTGTAGAACTAAGTGATTTATTCGATGCGTATATGCGGTATGGTGGTATGCCAGGGATTGCAGATGTAGGATTAGAACAGGATAAAGCTTTCATACTATTAGAGGGCGTGTATTCTACTGTAGTGGTGCGTGATATTTTAGAGCGTGAAAGAAATCGAAAAGGACGGCAAGTCACCGATGCAGAATTACTTAGAAAAATAATTTTATTTTTAGCCGATAATATTGGAAATACTACATCATTTAACTCTATTAGCAATACTCTTGTATCTGAACAGATGATAGTGAATCGTGAAAAACAAGGGAAGCCTGCCAATCAAACGATTGCTGCTTATATAGGCGCGTTAAAAGAAACCTATTTATTCTATGATGTCAAACGATTTGATATAAAAGGAAAAGAATATTTGCGTACCTTGGGTAAGTACTACATTGTCGATATGGGATTGCGTAATTATTTACTAGGAATACGTGATAGGGATCGAGGGCATGCTTTAGAAAATGTAGTATATCTTGAGCTATTGCGAAGAGGATACGATGTAGCTATTGGTAAAATAGATACATTAGAAGTGGATTTTATTGCAACAACAGCAACGGAAAAACTTTATATTCAAGTGACGGAAACAATGAAGGATGAAACAGTAAGACAAAGAGAGCTAAAACCATTACAAAAAATTCCTAATAACTATAAAAAAATAGTTCTTTCTATGGATTTGGCATTAGATGATGATTATGATGGTATACATGTAGTAAGTATAGTAGATTGGCTACTTTCTTAGTTTGACATTTGTTCCTATTTTGAGTAAACTTAAAAGTGGTACTGAACAATGTAGATTGAGTTTTTAGTGTTTATATAAGAGAGTGTGAAAGGAGGGCTATATTGGTTACCGTTAAAGAGAAAATTTTAGCAGCGGCGGCGATTATGATTGAGGAAAGAGGTATATCATTTCGTATGGATGATTTAGCAAAATCTCTTACCATTAGTAAGCGCACGTTGTATGAACAATTTCATTCTAAACATGAAATCGTGGAAACCATTTTAGTCCATGGAGCAGAAGAGTTTTACAGACAACATGAGAATATTGTAAAAAATAAAAATCTCACTTTAGAAGAAGTATTAGATCAGTATTTTAAAGTACGGTCAAATTTGTATGCGGCTTTCAATGGGGAATCTTTCATAGAAATCTTTTTAGCTATACCGCAACTACAAGAAACTCTGAAAAGTTTGTTCAAGAAAGATTGGGACTTGCTCAAAGACTATTTAGTACGCCAACAAGAGCAAGGTTATATTGCTCAATACGTAGATATTGATATTATCATTATGATGTTGCAAGGGGCTGTACGAAACATTGTATTTGAAAGCTCCAGTCATCATGAGGATGTATATACATATATGCCAAAAGTTATTTCAGTCATATTACAAGGTATTATAAATAAGGGTGAAACGAATGAAAAAACAAGCTTATAATGGTTTAGTGGCAGCTAGCTTGGCAGCCCTTGTACTAGTATCTGGTTGTGGTGGACAGGCTCCAGGTCAAGGTCCAACGGAGGTAAACTCCTATAAAATCACAGCTACTGATACAAATGTACAAGAATCTTTTAATGGTACTGTATTAGCACAAAATTCCATTGTGATTCGAGCGAACGTATCCGGTCGAGTTGTGGAAAAATATGTAAAAGGCGGCGACACGGTAAAAGCCGGTCAAGCATTGTATCGTCTCGATGGACGTCAATACGAAGCGAACCTAGTTAGTGCGCAAGCCAATGCAGCACGATCTAGCGCAGCGTACCAAAACTCTCAAGTCGATTTACAGCGCTATCAAACATTGGCCAATGAAGATGCTATTGCCCGCCAAACATTAGATACACAAGCTAGTGTGGCAGCCCAAAATCGCGCAGCCTTAGAAGCGATGGAAGCACAAATTCGCTTAGCGGAAAATAATTTGCAAGATACAGTTGTGTATGCGCCATTTGATGGTACATTAGAAATGGATGATGTAGATCTAGGAACATTTGTGACAGCAGGTCAAACAGCACTTGTTACATTGAACTCTACAGATCCAGTATATGTACAATTTAGCATGAGTGAAGCAGAATACTTAGAATACAAAAAAGCACATCGTTCTGTTGATGGGGAAGTAGAATTGAAATTGTCCAATGGTGAGATTTATGGTACCTATGATGATAATCATAAAATTGTAAGTACTATTAAAGGTCATATCGTAGAAGCAGCGAAAAACTTGGATAATGGTACAGGTCAATTGATTTTGAAAGCGGTCTTCCCGAACCCAAATCATATGTTGTTGCCAAATATGTATGCATCCGTTATTACTAGTGGTGAAACTATTCAAGGGGCTATCTTAGTGCCATCTCGTGCTTTATTACAAGTATTGGATAAAACATTTGTGATGGTCATCCGCGATGGTAAAGTAGAACAAGTGCCTGTCACAACAAGTGGTACTAATGGTAAATACACCATCATTCGTCCTTCCAAAGATGGTAAAGGTCTAACAGTAGGCGATGAAATCGTTGTAGACGGCTTAACAAAAGCGAAAAATGGCGCAGAAGTTAAGGCAACTTTATTAAGCAAGGAAGATATTGAGAAAGGTAATTAGGGTGATATTGTGTCAAAATTCTTTATTAATCGCCCTATCTTTGCTATCGTAATCTCTATTATCATTACATTGCTAGGGTTGATTTCCTTATCAAAACTGCCGATCGACAGATACCCACAGATTTCTCCACCGCAAGTACAGGTACGTACTGCCTACATGGGGGCCAATGCTGAGGTTGTAAGCGAATCGGTAGCGGCAGTCATCGAAAAACAAATCGTTGGCGTCCAAAATATGGATTATATGAAATCCACGAGTACAGGGGATGGCTCCTATAACTTGACAGTTCAATTTGAGCAAGGAACTGATGCCGATATGGATACGGTAAACGTACAAAACCGTGTAGCCCGTGCCTTGGCATCCTTGCCATCCGAAGTACAAACGGTGGGCGTGACCACTACGAAATCATCTGGGGATATGGCCATGGTATTCTCTTTGGTATCTCCAAATGGTAGTTATGATAGAACGTTCTTGAAAAACTATGCTACGAACTACATGATGGATGCCATCCAATCTGTGAATGGTGTTGGTACGGTGCAGGAGTTCGGTGCTGACTATGCCATGCGTATTTGGCTAGATCCTACGAAAATGTCTAAGTATGGCGTTACGATAACAGATGTAAGCAATGCGATTCGGAGTCAAAATAAACAGGCTGCAGCAGGTGCTTTAGGATCTGATCCAATCGACAAAGATCAAGCTTTCAATACATCTGTAAAAGTACAAGGTCGTTTGGCTGAAATTTCAGAATTTGAAAATATCGTAATTAAAAAAGATAAAAAGAATAATTTATTGCATTTAAAAGATGTAGCTCGTATTGAATTAGGCGCACAAAGTTACTCTGTAGAGCCTACAAGCTTCTCAAAAGAGACTGGTAATGATAAACCAGTAGCAGTATTTGCGGTGTCCTTAACAAACGATGCGAACGCATTAGAAACTATTAGCGCTGTAAAAGAGGTTATTCACCAACAAGAAGAAGCATTCCCACCGGATATGCAAGCGAAGATTATTGTAGATAATACAAAATTCGTAAAAGCTTCTATGAAAGAAGTAGTCAAAACCTTTGCAGAAGCCTTGATTCTCGTAGCGATTATTGTTTACTTGTTCTTGCAAACATGGCAGTCCACAGTGATTCCAATGATTGCAGTGCCAGTATCTTTGATTGGTACTTTTGCGGCGTTCCAAGTGATGGGCTTTACTGTTAATACATTGACCTTGCTAGCCATGGTGTTAGCGATCGGTCTCGTCGTGGATGATGCGATCGTCGTAATCGAAGCTGTAGAATATGAAATGCGCTACAATGGGTTGAAACCAAAGGCGGCTACCGTAGCAGCCATGGAAAAAGTACAAGGCCCTGTTATTGGTATTGCCTTTGTATTGATTTCTGTTTTCGTACCTGTTGCTTTTATGGGTGGTCTAACTGGTGTATTGTATAAGCAGTTTGCTTTAACCGTAGCTATCTCAGTCATTATCTCCGCTTTTGTGGCATTGACTTTGACACCAGCCTTGTGCGGGATTATGTTAAAACCACATGTGCAGAAACCAAGCACTAATATAGTAGGACGATTCTTAGAGTGGTTTAATGGTTTCTTAGATCGCAGAATCGATCAATATGGTATCTTATTAGCGCGGTGGGCGAATCGATTGTGGGCTACTTGGTTAGCATTAGCGGTGTTCTTGGTGGCTACTTTTGGAATGATGCGCATGGTTCCGAGTGGGTTCGTACCAGCTGAGGACAGTGGCTACTTTATGGTTGCTGTTTCATTACCTCCAGGTGCTACGACTAGCCGTACGAAAGAAGTATTAACTGATTTAGGACATTTCTTGAATGAAGATAAGGATATGAATGGTACGATTACTGTACCAGGTTTCGATATCTTAGCTGGGGCGGCACAAACTAGTGGTGGTGTTATCTTTACATCTTTAACGGACTGGGGCGACAGAACACAGCCAGATCAACAACTTGGCGTGAAGATTCGCAATACTTTCATGCATGGTTCTAAAGATCCACGAGCTACGATCATTCCGTTGAACCCACCATCTATTCCTGGCCTTGGTAATACAGGTGGTTTCTCCATGTACCTTATCAATAAAGCAGGCCACACTACAGAGCAAATGAATGCGGTAATAGAACAGTTCCTAGCAGAGGCTAGAAAACGTCCTGAGTTCCGCACCGTTTACACGACTTTCAATACGGCCACACCGTCTTATAATTTTGATGTGAATCGTGATAGAGCGGCTCGTGATGGCGTAGCTGTGACAGATATTTATACGGCTTTACAAGGGTATTATGGTGGCATGCAGTTAAATGACTTTACTAAGTTTGGTAAAAACTATAAAGTTATGTTGCAAGCGGACAATCAGTTCCGTACAGATCCTAGCATGAATCATCTGTTAACAGTGCGTAATGCAGCCGGCCAAATGGTACCAGTAGATACCTATATTACACCTCAAAAAACAACATCTGCTTTTGTGGTGACACGGTATAATAACTTCCCAGCTGTGAGCATCGGTGGTAATGCTGCACAAGGTGTTAGCTCTGGTGATGCTATCAAAGCATTGGAAGAAGTGGCGAAAGATACATTGCCACAAGGGTACACCTATGATTGGGGTGGACAAACTCGTGAGGAAATCAAAGCAGGATCCCAAGTGTTGATTATCTTTGGATTCGGTATCGTCTTTGTATTCCTTGTATTGGCTGCCTTGTACGAATCTTGGAAAGTACCATTTGCTGTATTATTATCTGTTCCAACAGGTATCTTTGGTGCCGTGCTTGGTCCATGGTTATTCAATATGATTGGGGCCATGATGAAATCTACACACTTCTTTGCTTTGGATATTTACTTCCAAATCGGCTTGCTTACATTGGTGGGATTGGCAGCGAAGAATGCCATCTTGATCATCGAATATGCTAAGATTCGTGTGGATGAACAAGGTATGAATTATGTAGATGCCGCTATTGAAGCAGCGAAGATTCGTTTACGTCCTATCTTGATGACGTCCTTAGCATTCATCATTGGATGTTTGCCATTGATGTTGGCAAGTGGCGCTGGTGCTGGTGCCCGTGCATCCTTGGGCGTAACAGTAGTATTTGGTATGATTACAGCTACATTCTTTGGGGTGGCAATCATTCCTATGCTGTTCATTATTATGGAAAAAATGGGATTTAAACGTCACTAATTAGGCTATGCAGCCTTAACTGAATATGATAAAGGGAAGAGCACGACATATTCCTACGCAAACTGATACAGTGGTTAGGTTTGCTCCGGAACATGTCGTGCTCTTCTTGTGTTTGTGTGATTTTGGCAGTAAGGGCGCCACAAAGGCTGCTACGCCTCACTGCGTTCCTTAATTATAGATATTTTTCGTTTCTTTAACTAGAAATGACAAAGCCTAACGTAAATGATAAGTGTTCGTAGCACTTATACACGTTAGGCAAGTCAAATTTTCACAAAATTTTGAGATGAGCCTAACGCCAGCACACGTTGATGGCTCTTCTTATTTACAAATCTAGTATAGCATACTTTACGATAAAATACTACTTTTTAGAGTATGCAGTCTTGTGGGTCGTCACTTGTAAGGCTATGCAGCCTTGTGGCGGTTTTAACTGAATAGGATAAAGGGAAGACCGTAACACACCCCTTCACAAACTATACAGTGGTTATGTTTGCTCAGGGGTATGTTATGGTCTTCTGCTTTTGTATCAATTTGTCAATAAGGGGCGCCATGAAGGCTGCTATACCTAACTGCGTTCCTTAATTATAGATATTTTTCGTTTCTTTAACTAGAAATGAAAAAGCCTAACGTAAATGATAAGTGTTGGAAGCACTTATACACGTTAGGCTTATCATCTTTTAAGCTTTGAGATGAGTCTAACGCCTGCGCACGTTGATGGCTCTTCTTTTTACATGTCAAGTATATCATACTTTGTGGAATAATACTACTTGTTTCGCTATGGATTGTTTGGTGGTTGTGAGTAATAAAGCAAAGAGCACGACATATTCCTACCCGAACTGATTCAGTGATTAAGTTTGTTGAGAGAGCACCGTTATCTTATGGTGTTTAAATTGAATAAATAAACATAATTTCAAAATGATGAAAGTATTTAATTCGTTTAAAACTCGGAGGGTGACAGGATAAAATATTGAGATATATGAATATTTTAATATTGCATTCATTAGATGGTATGCATTATAATAGATATATATTTAAAAGTGTAGATATGCAAACTAAACGGGTATGTGCTATAGGAAGTGGCTCATGCCACATTGGTGTTATAGCAGTTTGGGAATTTTAAAATCGTTAAGTATTTAAACTTTATAATATAGATAGTTGATGTAGCAACGCTTTCACATTCATTGTGATGATTTGATATGTATAGAGTATGAAAGTTATTGGATAGTATCCGTCATAGTGGTAATGTGTAAGGAAAGTAGAAAGGAATAGAATGTATGAAAGATAACTTTTCAAAAAAACGTAAAAAATACGCTGTTGCATTGTTGGCTGCAACGGCAGCGACAGTAGCGACGTCATTCAGCCCTAGTGCACCATGGGTGATGGCTAGTGGAGGGGCATCTGATACGGATCCTTTTTTACCACCTGACTTTAATCCTCCAGAATATACGGAGGTGCCCTTTGATCCAAATGCGAATAATATAAATATTCCTTTTTATCATGTGCAAGCAGGTAATAATGTAAGTGTTACAACGAATACTTTTAAAGCAGGAGATTTTAATGGGAACGAGGCAACGTTTAATAATTTTATTGTAAAAGCCAATGATACTCTTGTTGAGGATAGCGATGATATCGTTGTTGATCAAGGTAATAGTGAACATGCTGAAAAAGGTAATGAAAACGGCGTTACTCGTAAGTATAAGTTAACTTTAAGTAAGGAATTAAAAGACAAAATTGACAAAGCTGCTGGCGGCGGTGGCGGCGGAGCGGCTCCGTCTAAACTTGAGGCAGGTACGAATACAACTGTTGAGGGCGATGGTACAGAGGGTAATAAATATAAAGTAAACATAAACCCAGAGTTAACAGGAATTACGTCTATTACTGGTGATACATTGACATTGAATGGTGGCACAACAACCGTTGCGATCAACGATGATGGTGTTAATGTAGGTGGTAAAAAAATTACTAACCTAGCAGATGCAGCGTTAACAGGTAGCTCTACCGATGCTGTAACAGGTAAACAATTACATGAAACGAATGAAAAAGTTGAAGGTAAGTTAGATAAAACAGCAGAACGTCATATTAAACCAGGTGCATATACAGTGGAGAACGGTACTGTTACATTAACATATGTAGATGGTGACGGTAACGACGCAGCAGGAAAAGCAACAATTACTGGTTTAAATGCTGTTAAATCTGTTACATCTGGTGATGAGAGCAAATTAACTGTTGCTAATAATAATGGTGCTATTACAGTAACGCCTGTAGTGGCTACTAATGTTACAGATGCTGGCAATGCAAATAAACTAACGACAGCAAGCGTAGTCAATACAGCCATCAATAATGCAACAAGTCCATTGGCGAATAAAGCCTTATCCAACATCACAGATGCTGGTAAAAAAGTGATTACTGGCTTAGGCACAGAAGTCGTACAAGGTAATGGCGTTACAGTTACTTCTAGCGAAGATGCAGCAACAGGTAAGAAAACATACACTATTTCTGCAGTAAAACCAAACTTTGCAAATGGTACGAACACAACTTTTGAAGGTAATGGCACAGAAGGTAGCCCTTACAAATATAATGTAAACTCAGCGTTAACAGGCATTACGTCGATTACTGGTGATACTGGACTAACATTCACTGGTGCTGGTACTGCAGTAACGATCAATGCGGCCGGCGTAAATGTAGGTGGTGCTAAGGTGACTAACTTAGCAGATGCTGCATTAACAAATAGTTCTACTGATGCTGTAACAGGTAAACAATTACATGAAACGAATGAAAAAGTTGAAGGTAAGTTAGACAAAACAGCGGAACGTCATATTAAAGCACAGGCATACACTGTGGAGAACGGAACGGTTACATTACACTATGTAGATGCTGAAGGTAAGGACAAATCAGAAACAGCTACAATTTCTGGTTTAAACCCAGTGAAATCTGTTACTTCTGGTGATGCGAACACATTAACTGTTGAGAATAATAATGGTGCTATTACAGTAACGCCTATAGTGGCTACTAATGTTACAGATGCTGGCAATGCAAATAAACTAACGACAGCAAGCGTAGTCAATACAGCCATCAATAATGCAACAAATCCATTGGCAAATAAAGCCTTATCCAACATTACAGATGATGGTAAAAAAGTGATTACTGGCTTAGGCACAGAAGTTCTACAAGGTGATGGTGTTACAGTTACTCCAAATGAAGATGCAACAACAGGTAAGAAAACATACACTATCTCTGCGGCAAAATTGAATTTTGCAAATGGTACGAATACAACTGTTGATGGTGATGGTACAAAAGATAAACCTTACAAATACAACGTGAATCCGGCATTAACAGGCATTACGTCGATTACTGGTGATACTGGATTAACTTTCAATGGTGCTGGTACTGCGGTAACGATCAATGGCAATGGTGTTAATGTAGGTGGAGCTAAAGTAACTAACCTAGCAGATGCTGCATTAACAGATAGTTCTAGTGATGCTGTAACAGGTAAACAATTACATACAACGAATGAAAAAGTTGAAGGTAAGTTAGATAAAGCAGCAGAACGTCATATTAAACCAGGTGATTATACAGTGGAGAACGGCACTGTTACATTAACATATGTAGATGGTGACGGTAACGACACAACAGACAAAGCAAAAATTACTGGATTAAGTTCTCTTAAATCTGTTGCTTCTGGCGATACGAATACATTAACTGTTACTAACAATAATGGCGATATTACAGTAACACCTGTAGTGGCTGCTGATATTACAGATGCTGGCGATGCAAACAAACTTGCGACAGCAGGCGCAGTCAATACAGCAATCACTAATGCAACAAGTCCATTGGCAGATAAAAACTTATCCAACATTACAGATGCTGGTAAAAAAGTGATTACTGGATTAGGTACAGAAGTCGTACAAGGTGATGGCGTTACTGTTACTCATACTGAAGATACAACAACAGGTAAGAAAACATATACCATCTCTGCAGTAAAACCGAACTTTGCAGCTGGTACAAATACAACTCTTGAGGGTGATGGTACAACAGCTAAACCTTACAAATATAACGTGAACCCAGCATTAACAGGTATTACGTCTATTACTGGTGATACATTAACATTACATGGTGGTACAACAACTGTTACAATCAATGATGCTGGTGTTGATGTAGGTGGTAAAAAAATCACTAACCTAGCAGATGCTGCATTAACAAATAGTTCTACTGATGCTGTAACAGGTAAACAGTTACATACAACGAATGAAAAAGTAGAAGCTAAATTAGATAAAACAGCAGAACGTCATATTAAACCACAAGCGTATACTGTGGAGAATGGAACTGTTACATTAAAATATGAAGATGCTAATGGCAAAGAAACAACAGAAACAGCTACAATTTCTGGTTTAAACCCAGTGAAATCTGTTGCTTCTGGTGATGCGAACACATTAACTGTTGCGAATAATAATGGCGATATTACGGTAACACCTGTAGTGGCTGCTGATGTTACAAAAGCTGATGATGCAAGTAAACTTGCAACAGCAGGCGCAGTCAATACAGCAATCACTAATGCAACAGCTCCATTGGCAGATAAAAACTTATCCAACATTACAGATGCTGGTAAAAAAGTGATTACTGGCTTAGGCACAGAAGTCGTACAAGGTGATGGTATTACTGTTACTCCTGCTGAAGATACAACAACAGGTAAGAAAACATACACTATTTCTGCAGCAAAACTAAACTTTGCAAATGGTACGAATACAACTGTTGCAGGTGATGGCACAGTAGATAATCCTTACAAATATAACGTAAACCCAGCGTTAACTGGTATTACGTCGATTACAAATGCAACAACAGCAGATGGAGATGGTACGAAATTAACTATCGATGGCGATAAGCTATCCGTAGTGAACAAAAAAGGTGCTGACACAACAACAGTGACAATCGGCAAAGATGGTATTGATGCTGGTAATAAAAAAATCACTAACGTGGCAACACCGGAAGCTGACAAAGATGCAGCCAATAAAGAATATGTAGATGCTCAAAAATGGGGCTTAAAAGTTCAAAATGGCGATAATCCAGCGGAAGCTGTAACAGCGAAAGATAAAGCGATTACATTAAAAGCTAGTGCAGATACAAGTGATGATGAAGCAACTCCTAAAAAAGGTCTTTTAATCACTAAAGATGACCAAGGTAATATCACAGTTGGTCTAGATAAAGCGACTCGTACTGTATTAGATAATGCAGTGAACGGTAGCCAATTGCTCAACGAACGTGTGACAAGCCCAGTCATCTTCGTAGACAAAGATGGTAACCAAGTGTTCAAAACAGTAGATGGTAAATTTGTTACTAAAGATGGTGCAGAAGTTCCAGCAGCTGATTTAGATAAAGTTCATACTAAAGTCAATGCTGCCAAACCAATGACATTGGATAATGTGGCATCTGCTGTTACTGATTTAACAGGTAATACATACCTAGATAAATTAGCAGAAGGTGCAAAAGCTGATAACAAAGTAGCTAACTCTGCGGTGAATGTAACAGATTTACATAACACAGCGAATGCTCTTGTCACAAAAGGTCTTGATTTCCAAGGTAACCTAGGCGATGCAATTCATAAAGACTTAGGCGCAAAATTGGACATCGTAGGCGAAGGCACTGTAGCCGCTGATGCAACAACAGCAGCAAACAACATTCGTACTAAAAATGTTGATGGTAAGCTAGAAATCGGCTTAGTAAAAGACTTAAAAAATATTACATCTATTACAAATGCAGCTCCAGTAGATCCAGCACAACCTGATGCAGCGAAAGTAGCAAGCACTACATTAACAATCAATGGCGATGCATTAACTGTAGAAAACAAACAAGCTGATGGTACAAAAGCAACAGTGACAATCGGCAAAGATGGTATTGATGCCGGTAATAAAAAAATCACTAACGTGGCAACACCGGAAGCTGACAAAGATGCAGCTAATAAAGAATATGTAGATGCTCAAAAATGGGGCTTAAAAGTTCAAAATGGTGATGCAGCAGCAGAAGATGTAACACCAAAAGATAAAGCGATTACGTTAAAAGCTAGTGCAGATACAACTGATGATGCAACAAAACCTAAAAAAGGTCTTGTAATTGCCAAGGACGATCAAGGCAATATCACAGTTGGCTTAGAAAAAGCAGATCGTACTACATTAGACAATGCAGCTAACCTTGGTAACACAGCCTCTGACGGACGTGATGGAAAGGCAGGAAAAGATACAACTGGTGTTGTAGCTGGTTCTGCAGGTGCACAAGGTCCAACAGGTCAAGATGGCTTAAACGGTAAAGACTTAACAAATAAAGTCAATGCTCTTCGTAACGGCGAAGCTGGTACCGTAGTGTATACAAATGCAGCCGGCGATCGTCTTGTGAAAGCAAACGATGGTGAGTACTACAAAGCTAATGAAGTAGGAGAAGATGGGCAACCAACTCAAGGTGCAACTGCGGTAGATAAAACTACAGTGATTGCAAGCTTAGTATCTCCAGATGGCAACACAACTGGAGCAACAACTAAGTTATCTAACATTGCAGATGGTGCTATTTCCAAAGATTCTAAAGATGCAGTAAACGGTAGTCAATTGTTCAACGAACGTGTCACAAGTCCAGTGATCTTCGTAGACAAAGACGGTAACCAAGTATTCAAAACTGCAGATGGTAAATTTACTACTAAAGACGGTGCAGAAATTACTAATGCTGATGATTTAGCTAAGATTCATACAAAAGTGAATGCTGCTAAATCGATGACATTGGATAATGTGGCATCTGCTTTAGGCGAACCAGCTCAAGATGCAGATTACTTAGCTAAATTAAAAGAGGCTAAAGAAGGCAATACAGTTAATAACTCTGCAGTAAACGTAACAGACTTACATAATACTGCGAATGCTCTTGTCACAAAAGGTCTTGATTTCCAAGGAAACCTAGGCGATAAAATTCATAAAGACTTAGGCGCAAAATTGGAAATAGTAGGCGAAGGCACAGTAGCCGCTGATGCAACAACAGCAGCGAACAATATCCGTACTAAGAATGTTGATGGTAAGCTAGAAATCGGCTTAGTAAAAGACTTAAAAAATATTACATCGATTACAAATGCAGCTCCAGTAGATCCAACACAACCTGATGCAGCGAAAGTAGCAAGCACTACATTAACAATTGATGGTAATGCATTAACAGTAGAAAACAAACAAGCTGATGGCAAAAAAGCAACAGTGACAATCGGCAAAGATGGTATCAATGCTGGTGGTAAAACAATCACTAATGTGGCAGATCCAACAGGTAACAAAGATGCAGCTAATAAAGCATATGTAGATGCTCAAAAATGGGGCTTAAAAGTACAAAATGGAGATACTGCTGCAGAAGATGTAACACCAAATACAGGTAAAATTACATTAAAAGCTAGTGCAGACACAAGCGATGATGCAACAAAACCTAAAAAAGGTCTTGTAATTGCCAAGGACGATCAAGGCAACATTACACTTGGCTTAGAAAAAGCAGATCGTACTACATTAGACAATGCAGCTAACCTTGGTAATACAGCCTCTGACGGACGTGATGGAAAGGCAGGAAAAGATACAACTGGTGTTGTAGCTGGTTCTGCAGGTGCACAAGGCCCAACTGGCAAAGATGGCTTAAACGGTAAAGACTTAACGAATAAAGTCAATGCACTTCGTAACGGCGAAGCTGGTACCGTAGTGTATACAAATGCAGCCGGTGATCGTCTTGTGAAAGCAAACGATGGTCAGTACTACAAAGCTGATGAAGTTGAACCTAATGGAGAGAAAAAAACAGGAGCAACTGCGGTTCCTACCAAAGATGTAATTGCTAGCCTAGTATCTCCAGATGGCAAAACAACTGGTGCAACTAATAAGTTATCTAACATTGCAGATGGTGCTATTTCCAAAGATTCCAAAGATGCTGTAAACGGTAGACAATTGTTCAACGAACGTGTGACAAGTCCCGTCGTCTTCGTAGATAAAGATGGTAACCAAGTATTCAAAACTGCAGAAGGTAAATTTGTTACTAAAGAAGGTACAGCAGTTGCAGATTCTGATTTAGATAAAGTTCATACTAAAGTCAATGCTGACAAAGCAATGACATTGGATAACGTAGCATCCGCTGTTAATAATTTAACAGGTAATACATACCTAGATAAATTAGCAGAAGGTGCAAAAGCCGATAATAAAGTAGCTAACTCTGCAGTAAACGTAACAGATTTACATAGCACTGCGAATGCTCTTGTAACAAAAGGTCTTGAATTCAAAGGTAATCTAGGCGATGCAATTCATAAAAACTTAGGTGAAACGCTCGAAATCGTAGGCGAAGGCACTGTAGCCGCTGATGCAACAACAGCAGCCAACAACATCCGTACGAAGAAAACTGATGATGGTAAACTAGAAATTGGTCTAGTAAAAGACCTAACAGGTATTACATCCATCACAGGTGGTGATGCTAATAACGATACAAAAATCGAATTAGGCAAAACGGGATTAAAAATTACCAATACAGTAACACCAGATGCTGGTGGTGCACCAGAAACAAAAACAATTACTATCGGCAAAGATGGTATCAATGCAGATGGTACAAAAATCACTAATGTGGCAACACCAACAGATAACAAAGATGCAGCTAATAAAGAATATGTAGATGCTCAAAAATGGGGCTTAAAAGTTCAAAATGGCACTGATGCTGCAACAGATGTTACACCAGCTAATAAAGTAGTTACTTTCAAAACTGGTACTGGTACAGTAGCACCAACTAACTTGCCAGCAGGTCAAGATAGCCCTACAAAAGACACTGATAATGTAGCACCTAAAAAAGGTATCGTTCTTGAAACAGATAATCAAGGTAATGTGACTATCGGCTTAGAAAAAGCAGATCGTACTACATTAGACCATGCTGCAAACATTGGTAATACAGCTTCTGACGGTCGAGATGGCCAAGCAGGTGCTGGTAAAGATGGTGTAGCCGTAGGTGGTTCTGCAGGTGCACAAGGCCCAACTGGTAAAGATGGCTTAAACGGTAAAGATTTAACATCCAAAGTGAATGCACTTCGTAACGGTGAAGCTGGTACAGTAGTATATACAAATGCAGCAGGCGACCGTGTAGTTAAAGCTAACGATGGCAAGTATTACAAAGCTGATGAAGTAAAACCAGATGGCAATGTAAAAACTGAAACTGAAAATGGTGGTAAAGCTCCTGTAGCAGTGACACCAGAAGCACGTCTAGTAAGTCCAGATGGTACAACAACTGGAGCAACAACTAAGTTATCTAACATTGCAGATGGTGCTATTTCCAAAGATTCCAAAGATGCTGTTAACGGTAGTCAATTGTTCAACGAACGTGTAACAAATCCAACAATCTTCGTAGACAAAGATGGCAACCAAGTGTTCAAAACAACAGATGGTAAATTTGTAGATAAAAATGGGGCAGAAGTTCCTACAGATAAAATTCATACAAAATTGAATGCGGGTGCTCCAATGACATTGGATAATGTGGCATCTGCTGTCGAGAATGCGACTGTTCCTAACGCTGCAGATCCTAACAATGTTACTTTCAAAGAAAAATTGGCGGCGGCTGCAGGTGATGTTGCGACAAAACATTCCGCAGTAAATGTAGAAGATTTACATAAAGCAACTGCAGATACTAGCGATGCTCTTGTCACAAAAGGTCTTAATTTCCAAGGTAACCTAGGCGATGCAATTCATAAAGACTTAGGCGCAAAATTGGACATTGTAGGTGAAGGTACAGTAGCAGCTGGTGCAACAACAGCAGCGAACAACATCCGTACTAAAAATGTTGATGGTAAGCTAGAAATTGGTTTAGTAAAAGACTTAAAAAATATTACGTCGATTACAAATGCAGCAACAGCAGATGGGGCTGGCACTACATTAACAATCAATGGCGATGCATTAACTGTAGTAAACAAACAAGCTGATGGCAAAAAAGCAACAGTGACAATCGGCAAAGATGGTATCAACGCTGGTGGCACGAAGATTACTAACGTAGCTGAAGGTGCGATTAGTAAAGATTCTACAGATGTTGTGATCGGTAAACAATTACATGCTACTAACGAAAAAGTTTCTAATTTAGAAGAAACTAAGCTAAACAAAACTGACGATGTACATGTAAAAGCTGGCACATACACAGTTGATGATACAACAGGTACTGTTGCGTTACCTCTTGTGAAAGGTGATACAGATACGTCTACTGGTAAAAATGTAACAATCTCTGGTATCGTAACGCATGCAGCTCTTTCTAACACAATGGACGCTTACGAATTGCACATCGCTGGGGATAAAGATTCCAAGGCTATAACTACTCTTAAAAAAGGTCTAGCAGTTCGTGGTGCAGAGAACTTCACTCCTGATGCTGCAACGAAAGAAAAGGGTATCAATATCCAAGCTACAGCTACTGAAGGTGGCGTAAATATTAAATTATCTGATACATTAACTAAGATGAAAGGTATTACTTTCACTCCAGCTGAAAACAGTAAAGAGGCAGTAAGCTTAACATCTAATGGTCTTGACAATGGTGGTCATACAATCACAAATGTAGCAGCTGGTCAAAATGATACAGACGTAGTGAATGTGGCACAATTGAAAGGAATTGCAAATGTAGTAGGTGATGTGAATAACCGTGTTAACAGATCGAGTGCACAATCTGCGGCCTTGGCTGGCTTACAAACATTGCAATATGATCCGTTGGAGCCAACACAAATCTCTGCAGGTGTAGGTTATTATAAAGGATCTACTGCATTGGCGCTTGGCGTGGGTCATTATAAAAATGAATCTACTTTGTTCCATGTAGGTGCTTCTGTTAATGGACATGGTGATGAAGTGATGGCGAATGCAAGTGTCACATGGAAATTTGGTTCGCGAGCAACAGAAAGTGCTGTGAAAGATACATACCGTCAAGGTCCTATCAGTGCATCTTATACATTACAAGATAAAGTCTCAGCTTTAGAAGCTCAAAACCAAATACAAAGTGAAAAAATTAATGCTCAAAATCAAGCGATAGAAGATTTGAAGGCACAATTAGCAGAAGTGCTTCAATACATTAGAAAATAATAGTTTCTGGTCTATTATTTTTAGTGTAACAGCATAGCTATTAGTCAAAAAGGGGCTGTAACAAAATGTACATTTTACATGTTTGTTACAGCCCTTTTTGCAAGCAGAAACTACGAAGGTTTTTGAGACAGTAATATCTGCTATATAGATGCTCCTTTTATAGTGTAAGTGAAGTGTATGCTGTTGTTATGAGTACACTTATAATATGCAATTCGTGTAAAAATCGGGGGGGGGGTAGTATATAAGAAAAAAATTATCTAATATGATTGAAACTGCTTGATACTAATGATATTATGTATATGTATTCTTATCATTATTTCAGCAATCACAGGAAAAAAGTGTTCAAGCCTTCTATATAAGGTTTAGGTTGGACTGCATGGTTATGTGTGTATATGTATATGGGGTGTATTATGAAATGATATGACGTATTGCTATCTTGTATTACTCTTTCATTATTGACAAATGTGTGGACTGTATCCGCAGAGGTGATAACAAGAGACAAGTATACTGTGGTGTATTCAAATCCTGGAAAGGAAACGTCTTATACGTACGATGCAACTAAGGAAGATAAACCGTTGAATTTTTTAGCAATTTCTGCATTGGGAGGCACTAATAATATCACGATTAAAGGTAAATTAGAAGATTCTAATGGACCAGCTAGTACGTTCAATACCAATACATCAGTTGTGGGACTACGTGAAGGGGACTATCGTTTTTCACTTAATTCTAAGAAAGCTTATGAGCCATCATCAAGTATCTTGATATCTGATGGCGGTGTTGCTGGAGAGAATAATATTGTATTTGAGGATGTTACCGTTGACAATCATATCATGTCATCTGGGATTCAAACAGTGGATCAAATCAGTGTGAATAGTACCGGAAAGCAGGGCCTTGCGGCTGCGTCGATTACATTTAAAGGGGTGAATACCATCAACACCTTATTAGATGATCCAAAGCTAGATAATTATGCTAGAAAACAGTCAAATGGTATTCAATTATTTAATAATGGCACAACTGTAGGAAACTATCATATACATTCAGAAGCAGGATCTACATTGAATGTGAATGTTACGTCAGCTTCTAGTCATGCTCGTGGTATATTTGTGAATCATTATAATAATACGGTTAGATCAACGGCTGTAAAAAAAGAAACCCCCACTGTGACGGTGATGGAGTTTGATGGTGATGTTAATGTAAAAATAGATAGACATGGTCAAGAAGAGGCAGAAAATTATGGGATTGGTCTCACTTCCAGGGCGAGTAAAAGAGATCGGGATACAATTCCCGATGATTCTAAATTAGAAGCTATATTTAGAGGAAATCTCACTGTAGATGTAACACCTGTATATGATGCGCAGGGTAATCCTAAAAGCATTGGAGACGCTATTAGTGTGGACGGAAAAAATAGCAAAGTTGATATTGTAGGTGGACCCGATAAAGTGATTCAAATCAGAGGGGATATACATGCCTATAATAGTGGTATCGTTAATTTAAATTTAGGTAATAAAGACTCTTATTTTGAAGGCGAGGCTCATATAGGTAAAGAAAAGTTTACATCGAAGCAGAATCTATTTGATGAAACTGTCGATGCTGATGATAATGTCATCCTACGGGCACAGGATATTGAAAAATTTGAGAAACAGATTGAGGGCTGGAAAAAAACACTAGAGAAACCTACCCTATCTGCTAAAGTAAGAGAAAATCTTATGAAAAAGATTGCAGAGGCAGAAGCTTCTATCGAGAAAAGCAAATTGTATTTTGATGAGCATGGCATCATAAAAAATGATGTTATTGATAACACAAATAATGCGATTAATCTTACTATGAGCAATGGCGCTCACTGGAAAGTCACGAATGATTCCATGGTGAAAGATTTGGATTTAACCAAAGGTGCCATTGTAGAATTTGCAGGCGCTAACAAGTATGTCAATGTATCTGTAAAACATTTAATAGGGGATGCAGGAACACTGAAAATGAACGGGAATATTGTCAGTGGTGATTCTGATAGATTGGTGACTCGAAAAGGCAGTGATGGAGTCTATAATATTGTCTATAAAGATGATGGAACAGCTAAAACGAAGGGCCGTGAGCACTTAAAACTTGTAGAAAACTTAGGAGATTTGACTGACAATAAGGCCAAGTATAAATTACTGTATGGTACTACAGATCAAGGCGCCTATGAGTTCACTGTATCTAATTCTGAAACTTCAAAGATAGCCCAAATTGAACCAGATGGAAAGAATGATTTTTACTTAAATCCTACTGGTCGATTGAGTTCTGGAGCTCAGGCTGTTGAAGTACTACATAATATGATATACCAAAGTAATTTGGCTACCATGGGTACACTAGTACAACGATTAGGGGAAATACACCTAGATAAAAAGATGCACAAGTCTAATGACATTTGGGTAAAGTTAATTGGTGGTAAATATAGTAGCGATGGAGATGTAAAGGTAGGTAAATATAGCAATAACTATCACGGCATACAAGGTGGGTTTGATTGGCGAAGAAAGCATGGAGCATGGATTGCCTATCATGGACTTGATGTAGGTATGTTACAGGCCCGTGGCACACTAG
Organism: Veillonella sp. CHU740; assembly: GCF_003992055.1. GTDB lineage: Bacteria > Bacillota > Negativicutes > Veillonellales > Veillonellaceae > F0422. Next base: position 128,307 of record NZ_RQVD01000002.1, on the reverse strand, counting down.
ATGAATTCAGTGGCTCTATTAAACTCACACAAGCTGCAATAGGTGGGTATTCCGCTTGGGTGCATCCGAAAACAAATATGTATGTTGATCTTGTGGGACGTATCGCTAATTACCGTGGTGGGTTCGACATGATAAACCGTTCTCATACAGATGTATCTTCTGATACTATGCACACTGTATCGTATCTCGGATCAGTTGAATTAGGTAGACGCTTCTATTTCAAGAAAAATGATACACGCAAGTATTATATAGAACCAGAAGCACAATTGACGTATCAAAGGATTGGTGGTTATCCTATGCATATGAAACATGGATTAATATCAGTGACAGATGATTTTAAAGGTTTAGTTCTGCGTATCGGTGCCAGAATTGGTATAGACAGTATCACACCAGGACATATTAATCCATATATTAAGATTATGCATGAACGAGAATTATGGGGAGATACAACGCATACCTTTAATGAAGTGGCTGTGGAAAAACCATCGAAACAAGATAGTTGGTTTACTTATGGATTTGGTGCATCCTATATCAGTAAAGATGAAAATAAACAATTTTATTTTGAAGCACAAGGGTCAACAAAACATAAGGTAAAACAAAATTGGCAAATTAATGCAGGATTTAGACATCGATTCTAATCGTAATACCTCACTATTGGGTCTCCAGTAGTGAGGTATTTGCGGGTTATAGGACAAAATGAGTTGGTTTTAATAGCAATGAGCCTAGTTAAACACTAGGCTCATTGAATTTTAAAGTTGTTTTAAAGAACTTTGAGGTAGGACAAAATGAGTTGGTAAAAAGTCTGAAACCCCTTGCAATTACAGGTCTGATTGATATTTAATTTTCCTAAATAATCTATCGTTAGGAGAGGTGAATAATGAATCAGATAAAATGTATAAATTGTGGATTTCCTTGTCATAAGTATGGGAAAACTAAAAAGGGAACTCAACGTTGGCAGTGTCGTGAATGTAAAACAGTATTTACGAATACTATTGATAGCACGATAAAACACTTTCACCAATTTCTTGCATGGTTGTTAAGCGGTAAAACACAAGATGAGATGTCTGTAAGTAGTCGGACATTTAGGCGAAATACAGTTCAATTTTGGGAAATATGGCCTATGCCACCTAAAATAGAGGCTCATCGGGATATAGTATATGTTGATGGCATTTATTTAGGACGAAAAGTATGTGTATTAATATGTTGTGATGATACACATGTCTTGGGATGGTATGTATGTAGATACGAACATGCAGCAGCATGGGGGGCATTATTACAAAGGATTGCCTCACCTACTATAGTGGTTACTGATGGTGGAGTTGGATTTAAAAAGGCCTGTAAGCGAATTTGGAAAAAGACTAGGATCCAAAGGTGTTTATACCATGTGTTTTGCCAGATTAAGCGATATACAACATCTAGGCCCAAAACATTAGCAGGAACAGAGTTATACGTATTAGCAAAAGACTTATTGGCTATCCATGGAATAGAAGAAATGAAAGCATGGGAAGAACGCTTTCAGAATTGGTCCAAGAGGTATAATACATTTTTGAGTGAAATGATTAGAGATGAGTATGGTAGTTTGCATCCTAAACATGAAAGACTAGTAAAAGCAGAACGGTCTCTTTGTCAGTTGGTGAAACAGGGTATACTATTTACCTATCTTAAAGATGCATTAGTTAATGAAAGAAAGTTGCCAGCTACAAATAACAGGATAGAAGGAGGTATTAATGCCCAATTAAGAGCTATGTTAAGGACCCATAGAGGGCTATCTGTTGAACGTAGGATAAAAGCGGTATTTTGGTGGTGTTATATGCGCTCTCCACATCCATTACCATACGATGAGATTCTCAAGGTAATGCCAACAGATAAAAGTATAGCTAAGATATATAAAGAGATGTCAGAAAGAGAAACTTTAGAAGATATGATCCCTACATGGGGAGATGCAATTGTATGGGGTGATCTACATAATTATGATATATCTATTACGAAAAACTGGGACTAGTCTACCAACTCATTTTGTCCTATAACCCGTATTTGCATTGTATGGTATAATAGAACAATAGCCGATGAACTAGGTTCATTCGATGAGTGAGGTACAAATGAAAGTTATCATTTCAACGTTGAATTCAAAATATATACATTCTTCTTTGGCGTTGCGCTATTTGCAGGCTTATGGAAGAACGAAAGACGAGGCATATGAGATAGTGGAGTACACTATTAATATGCCTATTTTAGATGTTTTAAATAATGTGACCACCTTAGATGCAGATGTAATAGGGTTTGCTTGTTATATTTGGAATATCGATATGACATTGCATCTTTGTTCTATGATTAAAGCGGTTCGTCCTAACGCGAAAATTATATTAGGTGGTCCAGAGGTGAGTTATACTGCTAGGGAATTATTAGAAGACCACCCATATATTGACTATATTGTGCAAGGGGAAGCTGAGGAAGCTTTTACTTCCTTTGTGAAAGTAATTCGTACAGGGCAATCTCCTGTTAATCCCGTCATACCTGGCATCTTAGGTAGAGAGCAAGGCAACATTCAAGGGTCGGAAGAGGCTGTAGAGGTGAAAGACCTAAGCACCATACCATTCCCGTACACAGAGGAAGATATGCTTACCTTAGGGAATAAAATTGTCTATTATGAATCTTCTCGTGGTTGTCCCTTTAGTTGCCAGTATTGTTTATCTGGAAATCGAAACACTGTACGATTCTTTCCACAAGAACGGGTACGTGAAGAGTTGGCTTGGTTCGTTGATCACAATGTGAAACAAGTGAAGTTTGTGGATCGTACGTTCAACTGTGCCCCTCATCATCACATTCCATTGATGGAGTGGATGCGTGACCATGGGGGCCAGACGAACTTTCACTTGGAAATGGAATCCATTTTAATGACTGAAAAAGAGGTAGATATTTTAAGTTCTACTCGTCATGGTCAAATACAGATAGAGGTAGGCGTTCAAAGTACTCATGATAAGACATTGGAGGCCATTCATCGTCGCAATGATTGGGGCCGTATTCAGTCCGTTATCCCTCCGATTATCAAGGCCGGGCGTACTCATGTGCATATGGACTTAATTGTAGGCTTGCCTTATGAAAGCAAAGCTATTTTTGAGAAATCTTTTAATGATCTGTTCAGTTTGCAACCCCATGCGTTGCAGATTGGATTTTTAAAGTTATTAAAAGGCTCTGGCGTGCGTTCTATGGCAGAGTACGAGTATATTGCGAATCCGAAAGCACCTTACGAAGTGTTACAAACCCATGTCTTACCATATGATGATGTACGCATGTTAAAACATTTTGAAGATGTGTTCGAACGATTCTATAATAGTGAACGGTATCGCACAGTATTTGGATACATTAGTGAAAGCTTGATCCAAGAGGGATCGGCCTTTGCCTATTTTGAAGAGATGACCAAGTTATGGTTAGAAAACGGGAATCAGGATAGAAAATTAAATGATGCTGATCAAATAGCATTCCTTTATGAGTTCTTTACCTTGAAAAGAGACCGAGTGGCCTGTGATTTACTGCGCTACGATGTGTTGACTTCTTTCAATGGTAAAATACGGGATGAACGATTTGGTTTATCGAAAGATAGAAAGCAAGAAATGCAAGAGGCAGAGGTATTCTGGCGTGAGGAAAGTTTAGTACAACAATATATCCCTAACTATTCCTTTGTGGAGTGGCGTAAAGTGAGACAAGATTACCACACGATAGAGGTGTGTGGTGCTACATTGCCATACTTAGGGATTCCAAGGGGTTCTTATAGTGCTGTAGAGGTCATCATTGACGTAAAAGGTGAGACGAAACCTTTTATACGCCATCAACAATGTGGGAAAATCCATCTAGATGATTTGGCACATACTACTAGTGTAACTATCAGCGAGGAGGTGTGATATGAGTGATACCACAAAGCCAAAGCGGTATCGTATGATATCTGCTTTTTACAAAGAGCGATATGGGGAAAAGGCTTATAAAATTCCAGTGGCACTGCCGTTGACGTGCCCTAATCGCGATGGATCAGCAGGTGTAGGTGGATGTACTTTCTGTGGTGAAATTGGAGCAGGCTATGAAAATCGACCAGCCTCTATGACGGTGAAACAGCAAATTGATGAAACCGTGGTGCATATTGCGAAAAAGTATAAAGCCTATAAATATATACCGTACTTTCAGAATTTTAGTAATACCTATTTACCACTAGAGAAGTTCCGCCAGTATGTGGAAGAAGCGTGTTTAGAACATGTAGTAGGCATTGCCATTGCCACACGTCCGGACTGTGTACATGATGCCTATTTAGATATTTTAAAAGATATACAAAACAAATATGGTATTGATATCTATGTAGAATTAGGCTTACAATCGGTGAACTATCATACATTACAAAAAGTAAACCGAGGACATACGATGGCGGAGTTTATCGATGCAGTATTGCGCATCAAGCGTTATGGATTTGAAGTGTGTGCTCATATGATACTGAACCTTCCATGGGACACCATGGACGATGTTATTGAAGGAGCGAAAACTTTATCTGCATTACAGGTAGACCAAGTGAAGCTTCATGCATTATACTTAGTAAAGAATACGAAAATGGCACGTGATTATGAGGCTGGTGAATTTACCTTAATCAGTGCAGAAGAATACGCTCGACGAGTGGTAGAATTTTTACGCTACCTAGATCCTAAAATCGTGTTACAACGACTGGTGGGACGTGCGCCAGAGGAAAATACGATTTTTACCAATTGGTCTATGGGCTGGTGGCGCGTACAAGATTTGATTGATCAAATTATGGAAGACGAAGATATTTCTCAAGGCAGCGGTTATGATTATTTACATGGCGCTGCGGTTCAAAAATTTCTGTGAAAGGGAGCATATGGCTAATCAGAGATTTACCATACCTACTTATGACATGGTAGGACCTATCGTGGGACCTCAAGGATCTCACATGAAAGTATTAGAAGAACTAGTAACAGTAGATATATTACATCGAGATACTATTGTGGATATAACAGGTTCAGAGGAATCTGTACAAGTAGCAATGGAAGTGTTAGATGTACTGTTATACTTGTTTAAAAATCATATTAAAATCATCGATCATCATGTGCGAACAGCTACCACGATGATCTTGAAAGGCGAAAAAGAATCACTTTTTCAGCTATATGAAGATACTATCAATGTGACTGTGAAGGGGAATCCTATTATTCCTAAAACAGTGGGCCAAAAACAATATGTAGATAGTATCCGTCGCAATACGATCACCTTTGGCATTGGTCCTGCGGGAACAGGAAAAACCTATTTAGCTGTTGCACTGGCAGCATTTTACTTGAAAAATCGTGAAGTGGATCGTATTATTTTGACGAGACCTGCCGTAGAGGCAGGGGAAAAGCTGGGTTATTTACCAGGAGATTTGCAAGAAAAAGTAGATCCTTATTTACGTCCTCTCTATGATGCTTTACATGATATGTTCGGTGTAGAACGAGTGCAGAAGATGCTCTTACAAGGGACTATCGAGGTAGCACCATTGGCTTACATGCGTGGTCGCACCTTGGAACGTTCCTTTGTTATTCTTGATGAAGGGCAGAATACGACGCCAGAACAGATGAAGATGTTTTTAACACGATTGGGTTATCAATCGAAAATGGTGGTCAATGGGGATCCTACGCAAATCGACTTGCCACCGAAGATAACATCTGGTTTAATTGAAGCAGAGCAAGTATTGCAACGAATCAAGGGGATTCGGTCTATTTATTTCTCAGACCAAGATGTAGTACGTCATGATTTGGTAGGGCGCATTGTGAAAGCCTATGAAGAATATCAACTTTCAGAGAAAGGGAAACAAGAATGATTGTAAGTATTTCCTATGATGAGGGAATCGAACAGAATAGCACTTATGAGGAAGTCATTCAACGGTGCTGTAATGAAGTGGCTCGTGTGTATGGATTACACGAGGAAGATGAATATAGTGTGCTCCTCTGTAACAACGGAAAAATTCAGGAATTAAATCGTGAATACCGTGGTAAAGATATGCCTACAGATGTGTTATCGTTTGCCCTCAATGAAGGAGATGAAGCTTCTATCGAGGAAGAAGGACAGTTATTAGGGGATATTGTCATTTCCCTAGAGCGAGCGGCAGAGCAAGCGAAAGAGTATAATCATGATTTTATTCGTGAACTTGCCTATTTAACTGTTCATAGCTGCTTACACATTTTAGGGTATGACCATATGACAGATGAAGATAAAAAAGAAATGCGCACAGAAGAAGAGTTTGTACTTGGTAATTTAGGTTATGTACGAGAGGATATGCCATATAATGAATAGTGGAAAAGGATTTAAATCAGGCTTTGTAGCCGTTGTAGGACGACCAAATGTAGGAAAGTCTACATTAATAAATGCATTGATTGATGATAAAATTGTCATCGTATCTGATAAAGCGCAAACAACACGGAACCGTATTGTTTGTGTTTATACAGATGAAAAGAAACAAATCGTATTCATGGATACACCGGGCATACATAAGCCAAAACATAAATTAGGTGAATTCATGGTAGACCAAGCGGTAGATTCTTTGCGTGAAGTAGAAGCTGTATTATTTGTGGTAGCAGCGAATGAAAAACGTGGCCCTGGAGATAACTTCGTCATTGAGCAATTGCGTAAGGTGAATGTACCAGTGTTCCTCATTGTGAACAAAATTGATACGATGGAAAAACAAGACTTGTTGGAGGCTATTGTATCCTATGAAAATAGCTATCCTTTTGAGGCGGTTGTGCCGATTTCTGCAAAAGAAAAAGACAATATTGAAGAAGTGGTAAACTTACTAGAAAAACATTTACCAGAAGGTCCGAAATACTTCCCAGATGATATGATTACAGATCAACCCGAACGTTTGATTATCTCTGATATTGTGCGTGAAAAAATCCTGTTACAGACTCATGATGAAATTCCCCATGCTATCGCTGTCGATGTAGATGAAATGAAAACGAGAGACGATGGCACGACCTATGTACGAGCTACTATTTACGTAGAACGAGATTCCCAAAAAGGTATCATCATTGGTAAACAAGGAGCTATGTTAAAAACTATTGGCCGCCAAGCTCGTGGTGATGTAGAGCGTTTATTGGCTACAAAAGTATTCCTAGATTTATGGGTAAAAGTGAAAAAAGATTGGCGCAATAAATCTGGTATGTTGTCGGAATTAGGATATCGTAATTAAATAGTAAGGTATATAATATTACTCATCATGTTATATCCAGTATAGGGTATTTGAATACAGGGTCTATCTCGGTCCTAAGAAGTTGTCAACAATATAAGATACATGTATAGGTATACAAGTTATTAATAGGAAAGGAATGATTTATATCGATACCCCCGTCACGGGTGGCATGATTCTATTTGCCATCTTTTGTATTTTAATTATTAGTGTATTTGTGATTAGTAAGTTTTCTTTTGCTCGTCTTCGCGAAGAACATTTAGAAGATATGGATACATTGAGCGATGGAAAAAAAGAAGAATTACGAGAGTTATATCAACGACCTGAACGGTTTATGAATACGTCTACATTCTTTATTTTGTTTTTTATTATCGTCTTAGCTGTGTATGTGGGGCGATATTTAGAAGTTAGTACAGATGTTATACTGCAACAGCTAGGATTTTATGATACAACCTATGCGATTGTAGTAGAGTGGATTGTATTAGCATTATTTGCGGTAATAGTGCTCATATTCGGTGAAATTATTCCGAAAGGGTTAGCGCTATCCTTTCCAGAACGTTATGTAGGCTTCAGTGTAACTATCGTTCGTATGGTTGGGAAAATAGTATTACCCTTTGTATATTTAGCAGAGTGGATTGGAAATACTATATTAAAAACTTTCAAAGCTCCGTATCGTACAGAAATTGACCTTGTTCATACAGAAGAAGAAATCCGTGCGTTGGTGAGCCGTAGCCATCAACAAGGTGAAATTGACCATGTAGAAGGTGAGCTCATCGACAATGTATTTGACTTTGTTGACCGCATTGCAAAAGAAGTTATGATTCCTCGGCAAGATGTGGTATGTGTATACACCCAAGATAGTTTTGAAGAGACCATGCATATCGTATCCTCTACAAGCCATACGAGATATCCATTGTGTTTAGAAGACAAAGATCATATTATCGGTCTTGTCCATATTAAGGACTTAATGGAACGTCGTGAAGAAGCAAGTAAAGATTTACGTTCCATACGTCGTAATATTCTTATCATTCCAGAAGTGATGAAGTTATCTGTTCTATTACAACACATGCGGACACGTCGTATTTATCAAGCTATTGTGGTGGATGAATACGGTGGTATGGTAGGCTTAGTAGGTTTAGAAGATATCCTAGAAGAACTGGTTGGAGATATTCAAGATGAGCATGAACGTGATCTACCGGCTATTGTGGAAAATTCCAACGGTACTTACAATTTTGCCGGAAAAGTATTAGTTGATGAAGTGGAAGATCTATTAGATATTTCCTTCGGTGATGTGGACGAAGATACTATTGGTGGTGTTATATTTGGTATGTTAGAACGAACTCCAGCCGTTGGTGATGTGATCACCGTAGATGGATATACTTTCACAGTCACAGAAATGCAGGGATATCGTATCGAACGTGTATATGCCGTGCCAGTGCCTGTTGAAGAAAATATAGATGACGAATCAAATTAATAGATACTGTATGCAAGAATCATGCGGATTTTATGTTTGTGTAGACTATATAGAGTATGTATATGTAGAAGAATATCAAGAGTATATACAAGGATAATACATGTATTGCTGAATTAGTAGTAATATACTGTTAAGTGTGAGGTATTGTAGATGAAAGCAAATACATTTACCAGCGAAGCCATCGTACTGTGGCGTAAAAAACGAAAATACTATAGTATTTATGCATTCCTCACGAAGTTAGAAGGCATTATACTTTGCTCTGTGCCTCATAAACGTAAAGCTAACTATAAAGAAGGAGCGTATTTGCAACCTTTAAGCCGTTTATATTTGACCGTAGCTCCTAACGGAGACATGTACGATATTATCCAGATAGATGGGATTTCTACACGTGATTATGAAAGTTTAGAAGATATTTCCTATGCTACCTTTAGCGGTGAACTAGTAAGTGCTTTGTTTGAAAAAGGTAAATTAGACCGCAGTGTATATACAAATATGAGCCGATTTTTACAAGCCATACAAGATAAACCAGTACGATTAGGATCTATTGTATTAGGTTGGCATATGTTAAGCATTGCTGGATTCGTGCCTCAAGGGTCACATTTTCAAGATCCAGAGACCATAGTAAGCTTATGTGATGAACTCTATGAAACCTGTCAATATGTAGTGAAACAAGAGTTACAACAAGGTATAACAATGCTTTTGAACTATGATTGGATTCCTACAAGGCCTTTACGTCTTACTGCGAATCAATGGGATCAATTAGAAATTCTATTACGGAAACTTTTGACATATCAACTAGGATATACATTGCATAGCATTGAGTTTTTAGAGACGATGATATAATTAATAAAAACGCGGTCATGTGACCGCGTTTTGTTATTATAAGATACTAAAATAGTTCTATGATAAAATGTAGTTTCTAAAAGTAATGTATAATAAAGTATTAAATATTTAATAAATCGGTATGGGTACCAGTATCTACTAATGTAAGAGTTAAGATATCATCTTCTAACATATAAATTAATAGCCAATCTGGTTGAATATGACATTCTCTAAAACCTTTGAACTTACCTTTGAGGGCGTGATCATGATATTTTTCTGGAAGTGTATCTCCATTTGCAAGCATGTACACCACTGAATCTAAGAGGGAAAGATTTAGACCTCTTTTTTTCATAAGTTTATAACTTTTCTTGTATGCAGTAGTAAACTTAATTGTAAACATATTATGCCTCTAATGCTTCTTTTAGATCTTCTATGGTAGTATAACCAATTACATTAGGATTGTTAGATAAAAGTATAGCTTCATTCATAGCATCTAATACTTTAGTGGAATAGTTTGGTACTTCTATTGAAAATGGAATTCCACCTCGTAGTATACATTGGTTTAAAAACATATTTACAGCACTAGACATATCTAAACCGAGTAATCCAAAAAGTTCAGTAGCTTCTTTCTTTACATGTTCGTCGATACGTATTTGTGTAGGAATTGTAGCCATAGTCTTACCTCCTTTTTTCTTATTTTACTACATTCAGTTTACAATGTAAATTAAATGTAGTTATAAAATAATAAGGGGAATATTAACTTTTGCTCAATTTGCTAATGATATAGGCTGTTACAATGGTTGCCAATGATGTTCCTACGATGGTAGATAAGCTAGCTCCTAAGAATGGGTTACTATCGAGGAAACGATGGTACATAACAGTGCCGGATGCCCAACAAATGATGTATAGTGTTGGACCATGGTCAAGGTGTGGACAACGGCGTAATAAGAAATAATGGGTTAATAAAATAGCAATCATAGGAGCAAATACAGATCCGATGGTGTATAAGAATGGTATGATATTATCCATTGGATAAACGGATGCACCGATGGTACCGATGATGGTAACGATAATACCGATGGTACGACCAGAGTATTTAGATTGCAAGCTTTCAGAGGAAATACCAGCAGATAAGGCATCCATAAAAGTAGTTGTGACAGTAGAGAATACGATGATAATTAATCCACCAAATCCTAAGCCAGCATGAAGAAGTACCTTTGCAATGTTGCTTTCATTTGTATAGAGTGCAGCAGCAAGGCCTAACACATACATGACAGAACTAGTTACACCATACACAATGGCACTAGCCGCAGTACCTGCTACAGGGTTCTTGGATAATCGAGTGTAATCGCTGATTAGTGGTAGCCAAGATAATGGCATAGCAATGGATAATTCTAAGGCCGCTGTGAAAGTCATTTCATCAGTGATGATTCCTTGGCTATGAATGGAACTTTCTTGTAATAAGCTAATCAACAAATAGATACAGAGGATACCTAAGCCGTAGCCCATGATACTGTTGATATAGCCCATGTTACGGATACCGATAAAGAGCCATACAATGATGAGAGCACCTATAATGACAGTCCAGGCAGTGAATGGTAGATTCCATAACTCTACGGCACCAAGAGCACCGTCATAAATCATAATACCGGTCCAACCGATCAGTTGTAGAACGTTTAAAATGGAAAACAATTTCATGCCTCCATTGCCAAAGACAGTGGATACAGTTTGCATAGAACTCATGTGTTCACGAGCGCCGATGAGTCCAGCGCCAAATAATAACAAACAGCCGATGACGTGACCGATGATGATGGCTAATAGTCCGTCCGAAAATCCTAGAGGCGCAAAATAGGTGCCTGTCATAATTTCTGCAATGGAAAGAGCGGCGCCGAACCAAATGAGGGACAACCGCGATGATGAAAGTTTTGAATCAGTCATGAATACTCCTATCCATGCCAGTGGGAACAAAAAAGACTAATCCAAAATGATTAGCCTGTAGATGATAGATATTCTTAAGAGACCTAGTAGTACAAGAAGGATCCATATAGTAATATGTCCTTGTGTATTTGTATAGGTACTATAAAAAATATACTAATATATCCCTACGTTGGCATTATCCAAATCAGGTTATGGGTTACAGCACATAGCTGACTCTCAGCCCGCTTTTGCGAGCACCCCTTATAGATGTATTATACGAATTGAATGATACTACGTCAATAGGAATTTATATTGCATTGGATCCTATTTCATGTTATAACTAAATTAATATAAGAACCACTAGGGGTGCTTATGCTGAGATTGATGAGTGTCAAAACCCTAGACCTGAACCAGATAATGCTGGCGTAGGAAAGTGGATGGCATCGAATACTAGGAATTGTACAAGAACCGTCCCAAGGATTGGTTCTTTTTTGTTACTAGTAAAGGAGATACCTATGAAATTACATAGAGCATTAACGATTGCAGGAACAGATCCAACAGGTGGTGCAGGGGTGATGGCGGACTTGAAAAGTTTTCAAAGTCGTCACGTCTATGGCATGGCTGTCATTACATCCGTGGTGGCACAAAACACAAGAGGTGTAACGCAAATTGCCCATATGGATGTATCCATGATTGAAGCACAGTTACAATCGGTGTATACAGACATTATACCAGAAGCAGTGAAAACGGGTATGTTAGCCACAGCAGAAATGATGGAACTCATAGGAACATATATAGATCCTAAGGTACCCTATGTGTTAGACCCTGTGATGATTGCCACCAGTGGGGATCGATTGATTTCCGATGAGGCGGTGAAAGCTTTACAAAGCAAATTGATTCCGAAAGCGACCTTGATTACACCGAACCGTAGTGAAGCTGAGGTATTGGCAGATATGAAAATTGATACAGTAGAAGCTTTGCATACAGCAGGGATACGCATTTTACAAGAATTAGGCCCTCAAGCGGTGATCATCAAAGGTGGTCACATCGGTGAGGAGGCTACAGATTACTTGTTTACAAAAGATACTATGTCCATGCGACGCTCTTGGACAAGTCCTAAATATGACACAGTACACACCCATGGTACAGGTTGTACATTCTCTGCTGTTATAGCAGCAGAACTTGCCAAAGGGAAATCCCTAGAAGAAGCCATTACCATTGGTAAAGAATATATTCGGTTAGCTATCTTACATAACCCTGGATTGGGAACTGGGAATGGACCTGTGAATCATATGGCCTATGGAGATGAGTATTCTGAATAATCTATCCAGTTCTATAGGTATGATGCAAGTCATATCGAATAGTTTGAGTATCGTGGTATACTATAACTAATCTTTATAGTTGGGATTAAAGAAACGAGGATTATTTTGAAACATCATGATATAGATATAGTGCGATCCATGATGGGGTTGTACTTCATTTGTGGGACACCTAACACTAAGGATATTCACAAGACCCTTACAGAAGCTTGTAAAGGCGGTATTACTTGCTTTCAACTTCGTGAAAAAGGAGAAGGTGCTTTAGTAGGTGACGAAAAAGAACAGTTGGCACGGGAGTTACAGAAAATTTGCAAAGAATATGGAGTTCCTTTCATCATCAATGATGATGTAAAATTAGCTCAAAAGATAGGCGCTGATGGCGTTCATGTTGGTCAAGATGATATGGACCTTGAAGAAGTACGCAAACGATTGCCTCACGCTATTGTGGGTACGTCCATTAATTCTGTGGAAGAGTTAGAGAATACAAAGTTGGACTATGTGGATTATATCGGTGTAGGTCCTATGTATGCGACAAGCACAAAGAAAGATGCCAAAGCCGTGCGAGGGCCAGAATTAATTTTAGCCTTACGTGCTCATAATCCGACTATCCCTATGGTGGCCATTGGTGGCATTAATCGAGATAATTTTGATGATGTGTTAGCGGAACCAGTGGACGGTATTGCGGTAATCTCAGCTATTACGGAAATGGAAGATATCGAATATGAAACGGCCATGTGGATAGAGAACATGGAATGGTGTAAGATGTTCTTGGAAAAATAATATACAGAACATATTGCTAGACTATTGTGGAATAGGGGGATAGTAAAAGTAATTAAGAACTTACATCACTGATTCAGCGGATACACCTTGACACTAATCCCTTTTATCCATACAATAGTATATATACATAGGCGATGAAGCAGAGGAGTATACTCCCGTTAGCGAGTGAGGATGGTGAAAGCTCACAATTGAGTAGAAGGCGCTGTGGAGCATGGGCAGGAACGTTGTACCATACTAGGTATGGGCAATTAGTAAAGGCTATTTTTTAAAAGAGGGCATTAGCCAATTAGGGTGGAACCGCGGGTATATCTCGTCCCTGTAGCGATTTTCGTTGCAGGGACTTTTTTTATTCCCTGTAAAACATAAGGAGGAATGGAAATGACATTTCAAGAGATGATTTTTACACTCCAAAACTTCTGGGGTGAACAAGGTTGTATTTTACAACAACCATATGACATTGAAAAAGGGGCGGGTACGATGAACCCAGCCACATTCTTACATGCCTTAGGACCTGAACCTTGGTCTGTATGTTATGTAGAACCATCCCGCCGTCCAGCAGACGGACGTTATGGTGACAATCCAAACCGTTTATTCCAACATCATCAATTCCAAGTTATCATCAAACCTTCTCCAGACAATATTCAAGAATTATACTTGCAAAGTTTGGCTGCTCTTGGCATTCATGCAGAAGATCATGATATCCGTTTCGTAGAAGATAACTGGGAGTCTCCAACATTAGGCGCTTGGGGCCTTGGTTGGGAAGTATGGTTAGATGGCATGGAAGTAACGCAATTTACCTATTTCCAACAAGTGGGATCTATCGATGTAAAACCAGTATCTGTAGAAATCACATATGGTTTAGAACGTTTGGCTATGTACATTCAAGGCGTAGAAAATGTATACGATTTGCAATGGAATGAACAATACACATATGGCGATGTATGGCATGCGAACGAAGTAGAACAATCTACATACAGCTTTGAATTAGCCGATACAGATATGTTGTTCAAATTATTTGACATGTACGAAGCAGAGGCTACACGTGTATGTCAATTGGGCTTTGTGTTGCCGGCTTACGATTATGTGTTGAAATGTTCCCATACATTCAACTTGCTAGATGCACGTGGTGCTATTTCTATTTCTGAAAGAACAGCTTTCATCGGTCGTGTTCGTAACATGGCTCGTATTTGTGCACAAAATTATTTGGCGAAACGAGAAGAACTTGGTTTCCCATTGTTGAAAGGAGATAAATAAGATGGCTAAGGATTTACTCTTTGAAATTGGGGCAGAAGAAATTCCTGCAGGATTTTTGCCAAATATTATCAAACAATTAGGTGAATTAGCAACAGCTGCATTGGCGGAACGTCACATTCCACATGGCGCTGTAAAAGTCTATGCCACACCTCGCCGTGTTGCATTATTTATCAATGACGTAGCAGAACGTGGTGAAGATGTTCACGAAACTCATAAAGGTCCATCTGTGTCTATTGCCTATGATGCTGACGGCAATGCTACAAAAGCGGCCATCGGTTTTGCTCGTGGCAAAGGATTAGATGTATCTGAACTGAAAGTAGTAGATGGTTACATCTTTGCAGATACAACGACAGCTGGTTTAGATACAAAAGAAGTATTATCTGACGTATTGCCATCCTTGATTACAAGTTTAAGTTTCCCTAAATCCATGCATTGGGGTGATTTAGAAGAACGTTTTGTTCGTCCAGTACGTTGGTTAGTGGCATTATTTGGACAAGACGTAGTACCAGTGACATTTGCCAATGTAACAAGTACAAATGTTAGCCGTGGTCATCGTTTCCTTGGTGAATCTGAGTTGACTATTACAGAACCAAAAGACTATGTAGATACATTGAATAAAAACTTCATTATGATCGACCAAGATGTACGTCGTGAGACAATTCGTAAACAATTAACAGAATTGGCAGCCACTAAAGGGGCTACTGTGGTGTGGGATGAAGATTTATTAGATGAAGTTACTTTCCTAGTAGAATATCCAACAGCACTTTGTGGTACTTTCGATGAAAGCTACTTAACATTGCCATCTGATTGCATCATTACACCAATGAAAGACCATCAACGGTATTTCCCAATGGTGGATAGCAAAGGAACATTACTTCCTATGTTCTTAACAGTTCGCAACGGCGATAGCAAATCTTTAGATGTGGTAGCAGCTGGTAATGAACGTGTACTTCGTGCTCGTTTAGACGATGCGAAATTCTTCTTTAATGAAGACCGTAAAACTCCATTAGCTGGTCGTTATGAAGCATTGACAAAAATTGTCTTCCAAGAAGGTTTGGGCAATTTAAAAGATAAAACAGAACGTCTCTTAACATTAGGTGCTGCCTTAGCACAAGAAGTAGGCTTTACAGATACAGTTACGTTAGAACGCGCTACACATCTTGCTAAAACCGACTTAACGACAGGCATGGTAAGTGAATTTACTGAATTGCAAGGTATTATGGGTAAAGAATATGCTTTACTAGATGGCGAAACACCAGCTGTAGGAGAGGCTATTTTTGAACAATACTTGCCTCGTTTTGCAGGGGATATCTTGCCAAGTACCGATGCAGGTCGTATTTTGAGTATCGTTGACAAAGTGGATACCATTGTAGCTACTTTCAGCCGTGGTTTAATCCCTACAGGCTCCCAAGATCCATATGCATTGCGCCGTCAAACGATCGGTATCATCAACATCTTGATGGATAGCAAATGGTCTTTATCCATGCGCCCAATTTGGGTAAAAGCAATGGAATTATTAGGTGTGGCTAGTGAAAAACAAGAAGAATTACTAGGTCAATTAGAAAACTTCTTCATCCTTCGTTTGAAAAATATCTTGTTAGAACAAGGTATGCCATATCAAGTGGTAGATATCGTATTGAGCCAAGAGACTGTCACAGTTGCCTTAGCAGAAGGTTTAGGACAAGCGTTAACAGCTAATCGTCTTGATGAAAACGAGCCATTAATGCAGGCTTACACACGTATCTTTAATATGGTGAAAGATGTGACTTTCACAGGCGTTAACGAATCCTTGTTAAAAGAAGATTCTGAAAAAGCCTTGTACAAAGCGGCATTACCGGTATATACAACGAATCGCAATGCCTTAGAAGCTGGGGACTATGTGAAAGCTGTAAGTTTAGCAGAATCCTTGGTGCCATACATTGAAACATTCTTTGAACATGTTATGGTTATGGATAAAGATGAAGCTGTGAAACAAAATCGTCTTCAATTATTGCGTATGACTTACGAAGTAAGTAACTTAGGCAAATTGAAGTAGGTTCTTATGATTGTTACAGTATTAACATTTTTTGCCAATCTGTTCATCATTGGTAGCATTGTGTATATGTATCAAGTCATCTTTGGACCTATTAATCATCCTTTTTTAATGAAAGCGATGGACCTCTTTCATGTGCGTATCAATTTGGAAAATATTAGCTATGCCGTAGCAGGTACCTCTGTGTTACTTGTGGCGGCA
Organism: Veillonella sp. CHU740; assembly: GCF_003992055.1. Lineage (GTDB taxonomy): Bacteria > Bacillota > Negativicutes > Veillonellales > Veillonellaceae > F0422. The sequence goes on along the minus strand of NZ_RQVD01000002.1, from coordinate 111,301 downwards.
CTAGCGCAAATTCCTTGGTTTCATCGCATTACCATGTGGCTCTATGGGGGACGTCGTCCTCTAGGGCAAGAGATAGAGATTCTGCAGATGATTCAGAAGGATATACAAAATCATACGGGTATTGATATGTCGCAATTCGACTGGTTTATCAAAAATGATGATTCTATCAATGCTTTTGCAATGGGGCATAATCGAATTTGTATCAATACGGGGGCTATCATACAGTTGCCTTATGATGAATTATTGGGCATAGTGGCTCATGAAATGGGACATATTCATCATAAAGACGGGGCCTATGGATTTTCTTGTTTCTATATGAACTATTTGGGACAAATGTGCATTCGTGTGTACGAACTATTTGCGCGTGTCATATTATGGATTCAATATTTGCGACTACCGATAATTACATTCATTGTGCAAATCTTCTACCTTTGCGTGGTATTGCAGATACTTTTCATGCAGTGGGTTATTAAAGCGCCTTTGATCATTATTGACTTATTCACAGGTAGACGAGCCGAATATCGGGCAGATAAATATGCTTATGAAATCGGCTTAGGCGCTGAATTACATAATGCATTAGTTACCTTGCGTAATTATACTGCTGAAAGTAGCGAAAGTGGTCTCATGAGTAAACTCTATAGCACACATCCAGCCACAGAAAAACGTATTGAACGATTGCGACACTATGTGGAGGGGAAGTAAGCTCTCATGTATTGGTGCTGAAAATATGATGGAGTTAGCGTATCTATATAATTAAATATAACCATAAAAATACCTAGCTCTATGAATGGATCGTGAGCTAGGTATTTTTGTTCTATAGCCCCTTTATTCGTGAATTATTTCGCTTTATAAGGGTATAGGCCAAATGGTACAATTAACATAGAAAAGTAACTATGAATTTATATTCTATAATCTTATTTTGAAAGTAAATAAGGAGAAAATTTATGGATAATACATTTATAAGATTAAAATCTTTTTTAGAAGATACGAACAATTTTGAAGAACTTTTAGAATCTGATACTCTTATATGGGTCGATCATAGAGAATATGATGAAGATATCATCTTTTATGTAAATGAAAAATTAGAAGATAAGATAGAAATAGTATTAAAAGATAATGGGAAAACTTATGGAGAAGATATTTATTTAAAACATAAAGATAAGTCATTTATGATACCCTATAATGAAAAAATGGATAGAGATACAACCATTAAATCTATAAATGAGTTTATTCAACCCAAGTATGAAATTCGTTTTTGTCTTGAAAGTCTTGGGAATGATACTTTGGCATTTGTGGTATTAACTAAAGATTTATGGAAACAATTAGAAAATGAATTCGACAAAGAAAAAGTAAGATATTATTTTGAAGAAATAAATTTCAAAAGCAAGATGTTTGATATGGATGTGGATACTATTTTTAAAATACGTGGTGAAAGATTAGGAATAGTGTAGAACAATAAATTTTTAAAGGTGTATATATGAAGACAACAAAAGAATGGATTGAAAAATACGAAACAGTAAAACATTTATTAGTTGCCCCTATGAACTATGCAGAAGTTTTTGAAAAAAATGAAATTCATGGAAAAAAATTATTTGTTTTAGAAATGGGAGAAATCATATTTCCTACGGGAGAACTTTTGGTAAGAGATCCTTTGGTTTGGCTGAGTAGAGAAGAAAAACCTTACTTAACCAAAGTACCAAGAGGAAAGTATAGCATTGAAACTTTGGTAGCAGAAATCGAAGAAGAATACTATCGTTATGTACTTACAAGAGTAAAATTCAATGAAAATAATCCTGTAATTTATTACGAAGCTTTAAAAGGTGATGAAAACCTAGAAGGTGTAGATAATGAAAGTGTTTTTGGATTTATGGTTGATGCAGGATTGGCAGCTATAGTTGATGTAGAAACAAGAGATAAATATTGTGATTTTGTAGAGAAGTGGTATAAAGAAAATACTGAAAAAAATATTTATAATGATTTTTTTGCAAAGGAATTTAAAGAAAATGCCATAAAAAATCCAAAATTTCAAAGAGAAGATGGAGATTGGATAAACTTTAAAATCCCTAATACAGATTTATCAATTCCTATGATTCAGTCTGGTTTTGGAGATGGACAGTATCCTGTATATTTTGGGTATGATGAAAAGGGAAATCTTTGTGATATTGTTTTAGAGTATATACCGATAAATTAATTTCAAAGGGGGATATATGGACTATTTATTAAATTGTAAATGTCAATATAAGAATGTATAATTTTGACGATTGATGATTATAATAATCTGTGAAACATAGTGATTCAAATTTTATAAGAAAGGATACCCACTTATGAACAAAGAAATAATGAATAACGAATTTAATTCATTAAAAGAAGATGAAAAAAACAATATAATTAAGGCGCTTCATGAAACAGGAGAGCCTGATAAAATTATCGAACTGTTGAGTGCTGTTCCTTTAGAAAGCCTAAGCAACCTACTTCTTAGTCTACTTGGCGCTTCCTATAATAATGTTGCATCCTATGATAAGGCAATGAAAATCATGGAGTTTATACCGGAGCAAGAAAGAGATGCAAAGTGGTATTACCGATATGGGTATTCACTCCTTCACACAGATTTTCCAATAGCTAGTGACCAAGTGGAAGAGGTACTTGCTATGTTTGATAAAGCCTGTGAAAAAAGCATGGATGATGAAGTAAAGAATTGGTGTGCAGAAGAAATTTTTTACAATTGGAAGCTTCAAGAAACCGTACAGTCAAAAGAAGCATCATTTCCGCATATATATGATTACTATATACATTCTAACTATGCTAACGAAGAAGGTTCTGCATCAGAAGAGGAAACTGTAGGATCATTTTGTGGAAGTGTTTTACTTTCAGAGGATTTATGGGATAAAGAAAAATTAATCAGCGTTTTAAAAGCGGATTGGGGAATTGAACTATCAAAAGAAGATACGGAAGATGAAGATACAATCGTTACCGATTTTGATAAATATAGAATTATAATCAGTAAATTCCCTACACCTGTACCAAATGAAGAAGCTGAAATAAACGCAGAAAATAATTGGATGTGGGAAGAGGCTGTAGAGGTTACAAAGACTCATAAGGCTCACATTATTGTAGCTATTTTGGGGGATGAAGAAGATGTAATATCAAGGGGCATACTTTATACGAAAATCATGGCTACTTGCTGCAAGCAAGAAAACGCCATTGGCGTATTCACATGTGGTGTAGTATTTGAGCCTAGTTATTATATGCAATCTGCTGAGATGATTAGAGATGGGGAGCTTCCAATTTTTACCTGGGTATGGTTCGGCTTATATAGGAGTAAAAATGGGCTATCTACCTACACTTATGGAATGAAAACTTTTGGAAAATTAGAGCTTGAAATCTTAGATGTCGATGAAGAAGCAGGAAAATTGCTATCGTTTATATCTTCAATTTCATCATATGTATTGCAAGATGATGTGGAATTTAAGGATGGAGAAACAATAGGATTTTCTACAGATGATATCCATCAAATCACACGGAGTAAAGGCGTTGCTCTTCCTGATCAGGACACACTAAAGATTTCTTATTAATATTCTTAAAATCCCTCTTGCATAAAAACTTTCATTTATGATAGAATAATACTGTTAATTTGAGATGGTCCTCTGCTTATAAGGTGTAAGTAATGAACGTCTGCAAAATAGGAGGAAAAAATCGTGAATATTATTGATGTATTAGAAAAAGAACAGCTTCGCTCTGACATTCCTGAGTTCCGCGCTGGTGATACTGTAAAAGTACACGTAAAAGTTGTGGAAGGTAGCCGTGAGCGTATTCAGGTTTTCGAAGGTTTAGTAATCAACCGTCAAGGTGGTTCCGTTCGTGAAACTTTCACAGTTCGTCGTATCGCTTCTGGCGTTGGTGTTGAACGTGTATTCCCACTTCACAGCCCACGTCTAGCAAAAATCGAAGTAACTCGTCGCGGTATCGTTCGTCGTGCTAAATTGTACTACTTACGTAGCCTTACTGGTAAAGCTGCTCGTATTCGCGAAAAACGCTAATTTAAAAGGGTTAGCCATGAGACGTAAGTCTATGGCTAGCCTTTTTTTATTTCCTATTGCAAAAACCATATATTTTTATTACTATTACAAATCTTTTCATAGTGCTAAGTACATACTTTCACAGAAATGATGTAATTTGATAGTAGTACCATGATAGATACAAGAATTGCATGGGAATAGACTGATTAAAATAATTGTATAATACAAATAATAGACGAATAGGTGAAGTATGAGTCAAGAAATTTTTCCAGTCGTGCAGTGGTTCCCTGGCCATATGGCCAAAGCCACTCGTATGATTACGGAACATAAAAAGAAAGTAGATGTGGTTATCGAATTATTAGATGCGCGTATTCCACGGAGTAGTGCCAACCCAGTCATCCGAGAATTAGTCGGGGATAAACCACATGTAGTGATTTTAAATAAATGCGATTTGGCAAATCCGAAAGCTACAAAAGAATGGATTGAATTTTTCAAAAATGATGGTATTCATGCCATTGCTATTGATTCTAAAAATGGCAAAGGTAATAAACAGTTAGTAAAAACTGTAGAATCTTTAGCTCAACCAATTATAGATAGATGGTTAAAAAAAGGTATTAAAGGTCGCACAGTGCGCACTATGATTCTAGGGATACCCAATGTAGGAAAATCTACTTTAATTAATAAATTAGCTGGTTCTGCGGCGACAAGAACTGCCAATAAACCTGGTCATACAAGAGGTCAACAATGGGTGAAAGTAGGTAAGAATTTGGAACTGTTGGATACTCCAGGTGTGTTGTGGCCTAAGTTTGAAGACCAACGAGCGGCTGCACGGTTAGCGATGACAGGAGCTATTTCCGATGATGTATATGATTTAGACTCTGTTATCAAGCAGTTATTGGCATATTTAGAAGAGCATGAACCGACATTATTGCATGAACGGTATAAATTGACGGAAGAAGAGCGGACATCGGTAGATACAATGCTAGAAGCAATTGGTCGTCGTCGGGGTTGTTTAGTAAGCGGTGGCGTCGTAGATTATGACAAGGTACGTCGTGTGATCTTAACCGATTACCGCAATAATAAATTGGGATATATTACCTTTGATGGCGTCGATGAGGAGCCGTACTATGTTGACGAAGAGTGAGTTTCAGGAACTTAAAGTTAAAGATATTAAAAATCTATTGCAAGGTGAATGCCCTTTTGATTATGTACAATGGGCATTAGAAGATTCTCGTGAATCTGTGAAACACGCAGCTGGTGTGTATTTACGAAAGCAGAAAAAAGTCTTAGAAGAGCAACAACGTTTGGAAGCTATGTACACCTATGAAGGAAGTTTTTATGAAGAAGGAAAATTTTTAGTAGCTGGTGTTGATGAAGTGGGTAGAGGCCCTATTGCAGGCCCTGTCACAGTAGCCGCTGTTATTTTACCGCTTCATTGCAAGCTAGTAGGATTAAATGATTCTAAAAAGCTGACTCCGGAAAAGCGTGATGTTTTATTTGATCAAATTATGGAGGTAGCAGTAGCTGTACATTGTGTGTCTTATGAGGCAGAGAAAATCGATGCTTTGAACATATATGAGGCTACACGACAAGCCATGTACGAAGCTATACACAATTTGCCTGTACAGGCAGAAGCTGTGCTATCTGATGCCATGAAATTACCAGACTTAGAGGTACCAGTAGAATCTCTGATTAAAGGGGATTCTAAAAGTGCATCTATTGCGGCCGCTTCCATTGTGGCAAAGGTAACACGGGATCGCTTTATGGAAGCTATGGACGAAGAATATCCAGGGTTTGGTTTTGCTATCCATAAAGGGTATTATACAGATGTGCATAAGCAGGCTATTAAAGACTTAGGGATTACTCCCTTGCATCGACATAGTTTTGAACCTATCAAATCCATTGTGGCAGGTAAACCAGTAGAAGATATATAGACATGAGTAAAACTAAATAGATATATATATACAAAGCATCCTTATAGATCGACTTTATAAGGGTGCTTTTTATTTTTCATTCAATTTATAACCTCATATTTAAATATATCAATAGATTATAACGCTCTTAGTGCTACACACTCTTAACAGTGTAGTATGTGATGTTTACATTCTTTCAAAATGAAAGTAAGGTAGAACTAAGGAGGTAATTATGAATCATATAGAATTAGGACGCTATGGGGAAACGCTAGCGGCAAAGTATTTAGACAAGCATGGTTACCAAGTGTTGGAGAGAAACTTACGATACCGTTTTGGGGAAGTTGATATCATTGCTATGCAAGATGCAGGGCTTATTGTGGTGGAAGTGAAAACAAGAAGAAGTAGGACGTATGGTATGCCTTGTGAGGCTGTAAACTGGAAAAAGAAACAACATATACGGAGCGTTATTTCTATGTTTTTGGCTACACGTGACATTCATTATGAATACATTCGTTTTGATGTTATAGAGGTGTATGTACCACAGGATGGAGAACCACAAATACGGCAAATGAAAGGATGTAAGCTATAGGAGATAGGAGGAGTATCATGTATGCAAAAACCTATGGAGTTTGTATTAATGGCATAGATGGATATGTTGTGACCGTTGAAGTTGATATTAGTCCAGGCTTACCTAGTTTTGATATTGTTGGGCTACCAGCTACATCTGTAAAAGAAGCAAAAGAGCGAGTTCGGTCTGCCATAAAGAATGGTGGTTTTGAGTTTCCTATGAAACGAATTGTGGTCAATCTAGCACCTGCTCATATTCGGAAAGATGGATCTTCCTTAGACTTAGCGATTGCGATGGGTATTAGAAGAAGGCAAATCTAAGAAAAGAGGATCTGTTGCTGATTCTCAACATGTGTTTATAGGGGAGCTTTCATTAGACGGTTCGTTACAGCCAGTAATCGGTATGTTATCTATGGTGATGAGTGTATCAAATCCTACATTTCACAAGGTAGAAGCCATGCAGAGTATATCTACTATTAGAGATATCATTGTTCCAAAAAGAAATAGTGACGAAGCAAAAGCCGGATCTTCATTGCCGGTACTAGGGATGAATACATTAGCTCAAGTTGTAGAGGTCGTACAACGTCCAGAAAATATAGAAACCTATATGGAGTCATCTTCAGTAGTAGAAGAGCCATTATTACAGAAGGAAGATACGAATGATGAAATATTGGACTTATGTGATGTAAAAGGTCAGGCGATGGGGAAACGTGCTCTTGCAATTGCAGCAGCTGGTGGACATCATCTATTAATGACTGGTCCTCCTGGATCTGGAAAAACGATGTTAGCGAAACGGTTACCCTATTTATTACCCCCTTTATCTCGAGAAGAGCAGTTAGAAGTGAGTCGAATCTATAGTGTTATGGGATTATTAACACGTGGTCGTTTAATGGAGCAACGCCCTTTTAGGAGCCCTCATCATACAAGCACCCTCGTCGCGATGGCTGGTGGTGGTCAATTGCCGCGACCAGGGGAGATCACACTAGCACATAAGGGAGTTTTATTTTTAGATGAAGCACCTGAATTTCGACGACCTGTTATAGAAGTTCTACGACAGCCTTTAGAGGAACGCCAGGTTCATATTGCTAGAATCGGCATGGCTACTACCTATCCTAGTGATTGCATTGTTGTGATGGCTATGAATCCTTGCCCTTGTGGTTGGTTTGGCACCAATGAAGATCATCAATGTACATGTACGGCCACACAGATCCAACGCTATCAACGAGCCTTATCGGGTCCTATTTTAGATCGGATGGATTTAATCGTTCCCATCGAAAGACCTACATTAACAGATATACATGGGCCTAAAGATACTATGACCACGTCATATATTCGTGAATGTGTCATTCGAGCTAGGGAGATTCAAATGAAACGCTATAAAGGAACTAACATCCAGGTCAATGCTCATATGAGTCATGGTGATATAGAAAAATTCGGAGCACTTTCAGAGGAAGGAAAAGAATTATTAGACTCTGCATTTACTACATTGCATTTAAGTCTACGTAGTTATGATCGAATCATTAAGGTAGCTAGAACCATTGCTGATTTAGAAACATCAGATTGCATTGAACCGCATCATATTGCTGAGGCCTTGAGTTATCGTCAAGTTCAGGAGGGATTGTAATATGAAAGAGGAAATCTATACTAGCGCCTTACAACATGTGAATGGATTGGGTAATGCCAGCCTAGAGCATTTGTTGACCTATTATCAAAGTGCGAAGGAAGCATGGCATCATGTGATTCATCATAGTGTTGATCCATCCTTAGGCTGTACCTACGAATTATACGATGAAAATCATAGGCCGATTGATGAAACCTATTTGCAACAATTAGAAGAAGATTTAGAACGATATAATATACAGGTTATTACAAGAGAATCGTCTATGTATCCTTCATCTTTGTTAGAAATCTACCATAGTCCAATGGTGCTTTATGGAAGAGGGAATATAGAAGTATTAACATCTATGGAGAAATCTATCGCCATGGTAGGAGCTAGAAAATGCTCTACCTATGGTGTACAAGTAGCTCGATATTTTGGTAGATCCTTATCGAATCTTGGTGTAATTATTGTTAGCGGTGGGGCTATGGGGATTGATCGGGCAAGTCACGAAGGCGCATTACAGGGTCAGACTCCAACGATAGCTGTTATGGGATGTGGTCTCAATGTGGTGTATCCAAGGAGTAATCGCTCGTTATTTTTAGAGATTTTAGATAATGAGGGTTTATTATTATCAGAATATGGACCGCATATACAAGCTAAAGCACATCATTTTCCTCTGCGGAATCGAATTATTAGCGGTATGACAAGAGGTACTATTGTGGTGGAAGCAAAGGCGAGCAGTGGATCTCTCATCACCGCAGATATGGCTATCAATGAAGGTAGAGATGTATTTACTATACCAGGAAATGTATTGACGCATACCTGTGATGGTAACCACTGGTTAATCCAACAAGGTGCTACTGTTTTAACAGATCCTGAACAAGTCATGCATGAATATGGTTGGCAAAAGGCCACAAAGTATAGTAACATGGAGGGTAGCAAAGAATGTCATATGAATGATGAAGAACAAGTAATATTGTCTTCTATGAATCCAAGTGGTGTCACTACTATTGAGGAATTGATAGGAAGCACAGGGTACACTTTATCTTCTCTTCATAGTTTGTTGTTACAATTAGAGCTCAAAAAGTTGATTATGCATACCGCTCAAGGGTATGTCATTCAAGTTTAGAGGAGGAAATGATTCTTGGCCATTACTAGATCCTTTGTGACGGGAACGAAACAAAAAGATAAAGAGACAACTACAGATGCAAAACAGCGCACAAAAGCACCAGAGCCTAGACCTTTGGTGATGCGTCCTGAGCCTATCACGATGGAGGCTACAAGAGCTTATAATGATGAAGGTAAAACGTTGATTATTGTGGAATCACCTGCCAAGTCAAATACAATTGAAAAGTTTCTTGGTGAAGACTATGTGGTCAAAGCAAGTATGGGGCATCTGCGAGACTTACCTAAGATGCAAATGGGTGTATCTATTGGAAATGGATTCTTACCACGCTATTTAAATGTACCAGGTAGAAAAGCAGTGATCGAAGATTTGCGTAAAGAAGCAGATAAAGCAAAAGCTATCTATTTGGCCACTGACCCTGACCGTGAAGGAGAGGCTATATCGTGGCATTTGGCCCATATTTTAAATATGGATGGAACTACACCATGTCGTGTTACTTTTAATGAGATTACTAAACATGCTATTCAAGAGGCAATGGAGCATCCTAGACCTATTGATATGCATATGGTTGATGCGCAACAAGCGCGTCGTGTGTTAGATAGAATTGTAGGCTACAAATTAAGCCCTTTATTGTGGAAAAAAATTTGTAAAGGTCTTAGTGCTGGTCGAGTACAATCAGTAGCAGTACGGATTATTTGTGATCGTGAACGAGAGATACAGGCCTTTGTACCAGAAGAATATTGGACCATAGAAGGTCAGTATAAGACAAGTACCAAAGAAACGTTTGACGTAGTAGTGACGCATAAAGGGGAAGATAAATTAAGTATCTCTAATGAAGAAGAAAGCACTGCAGTTTTAGAAGATATTCGCGATAGAAAGGCGACTGTTCGAACTGTAGAAACACGTCAGCGTAGTAGAAAAGCGCCAGCCCCTTTTACGACATCCACGATGCAACAAGATGGTGTACGTAAGCTAAATATGAATGCTAAGCGTGTGATGGCAGCAGCGCAACATTTGTATGAAGGTAAAGAAATTGGTGGCTATGGCCATGTGGGATTGATTACTTATATGCGTACTGACTCCACAAGGGTTTCAAAAGATATGCAACAGGCAGCTAAATCATATATTCTAAAAACATTTGGACCAGATTTTTATCCATCAAAACCGAATATATTTGGCACAAAAGCTAATGCTCAAGATGCACATGAAGCCATTCGCCCTACTATGTTAGAACTACCACCTAAAGCGGTAGCTTCTTATTTAACCAGTGATGAATTAAAGTTGTATACATTAATTTGGAATCGTTTTTTAGCTAGCCAAATGGCACCACAAAAAAATGAAACGGTGACAGTACAATTTGAAATAGATGACTATACATTAAAAACTACTGGGAGTCGTGTATTATTTGCGGGGTTCACAGAGGTTTATGAGGACACTAAAAAAGAAGAGGACCATATGTTGCCGCATTTTGCAGAGGGAGACATAGTAGAACCTATTTCTATGGATGGAGTTCAACATTTTACACAACCACCAAGTCGATATTCAGAGGCTGGCCTTATAAAAGTGTTGGAGGAACAAGGTATTGGACGTCCAAGTACATATGCAGCCACAATTGACACGATCTTAAAACGAAATTATGTAGAGCGTAAGGATAAACAATTTATACCTACAGAGTTAGGATTTGCTGTGGTAGAGTTTTTGACGTCCCATTTTGGAGAGTTCATTAATACAAAGTTTACGGCTTCTATGGAAGAAGATTTAGACCATATTGCACAAGGTACCAATTTTTATGAAGCTGTTATTCATAAATTTTACGAAGGATTTGAAAAAGAATTATATGAGGCTGAGTCTGCTGAAAAAATACAAATTGAGGCAGAAAAAAGTGGGATTCTTTGTGAAAAATGTGGCCATGATATGGTATATAAACTAGGCCCATATGGTAAATATTTGGCATGTTCAAACTATCCAAATTGCCGAAATATTAAATCCATTACCGTTAGCACAGGCGTCATGTGCCCTAAGTGTAAAAAACATGAGATTTTAGAGCGCAAATCAAAACGTGGTCGTCTGTTTTATGGGTGTGAAGGGTACCCAGACTGTGACTTTACGATGTGGGATAAACCAATCAATGCAACCTGCCCCGTTTGCGGTAGCTTAATGGCTGAAAAAGTATATAAAAATGGTACGACGAAACAGTTTTGCTCTAATGCAGACTGCGAAACTAGACCAAAACGTAAACCTAGAACAAAGAAAGAAGATAAAGAATGAATGAATATGTAACTATTATTGGCGCTGGTCTGGCTGGATCAGAGGCGGCGTATCAACTGGCTAAACGAGGGATTCCAGTACATTTATATGAAATGCGCCCTAAAGTCTCTTCACCGGCACATCATACCGATCAATTTGCAGAGCTCGTGTGTTCTAACTCGCTTCGGGCGAATACGATTGAAAATGCAGTAGGTCTTTTAAAAGAAGAAATGCGTCGTCTAGATTCCTTGATTATGGAATCTGCGGATGCCACACAGGTACCAGCAGGTGGTGCCTTGGCCGTAGATCGTCATGCCTTTAGTGAAAGAGTCACAACACGTATCAAAGAACACCCATTAATCACAGTGATTCATGAAGAAGTGACTGAGATTCCAACAGAAGGAATTGTCATCTTTGCTAGTGGTCCATTAACATCTGAAGCTTTAGGGGCTAAAATCAAAGCCTTAACAGGATCAAAGGATTTTTACTTCTATGATGCTGCAGCACCGATAGTTACAGCTGAGTCATTGAATTATGACAAAGTATTTGCCGCATCCCGATATGATAAAGGTGATGCAGATTATTTGAACTGTCCTATGACAAAAGAAGAATATGATGCTTTTTATGAAGCCTTAACTACAGCTGATGTGGTGCAACCAAAAGACTTTGAAAAAGAAATCTATTTTGAAGGCTGTATGCCGGTTGAAATTATGGCATCCCGTGGGGTGGATACATTGCGATATGGACCATTAAAACCAGTAGGGCTTGTAGATCCTCGGAACAATATTGAGTGGCATGCAGTGGTACAATTACGTAAAGAAAATAAAGAAGCTACTATGTATAATTTAGTGGGCTTTCAAACCCATTTAAAATGGGGAGAGCAAAAGAGAGTCTTCCAAATGATTCCAGGGCTAGAAAATGCAGAGTTCATTCGTTATGGCGTGATGCATCGTAATACGTACATCAATTCTCCTGAGTTATTGAATCATGCATTTCAATTAAAGTCGGATACTCGTTTGTTCTTTGCCGGTCAAATGACAGGTGTAGAAGGATATTTAGAATCAGCCGCAGCAGGTATGATGGCAGCCATTCAAATAGCTCGTATGCTTCGTGGAAAAGAGTTTGTTACGTTCCCTAAAACAACAGCATTAGGTGGATTAAGCCACTATATTAGTGCCTATGAAGGATCGAACTTCCAACCTATGAATATAAATTTTGGTATTATGGAACCTTGGGGGGCAAAAGTACGTAAGAAAAAAGAAAAGAATGCATTGATTGCGCAACGTGCGTTAGAAGAATTAGATGCATTAATTACAGCAGAAGACGTATTGTCTTAGATAAGAAAAAGAGGAAAGGTGTTGTTATATACATCCTTTCCTCTTTGTATTATTTTTGTTTTTTGCCTTTCACTGTAGGGAATACATGTGTATCTGTTGTTCCTTTATAGTGTAGATATAGCCAGATCCCAAATGATATAGCCATTACAATTAAACTAGTAATTTGTGCAGATTTAAATCCCAAGGTTAAGTTGACATAGTCACCTCGTAAGAATTCTAGGAAGAAGCGCAACCCAGAATATAAGAAGGCATATAGGCAAAAGATTTGACCCTTTTTGTGAGGGAATACATTTGCTAATAATAAAATGACAAATAAAATGATATCGATTTGACCTTCCCAAATCTCTGCTGGCCATAGGGGTTGATTACCATATGTGCGATAGGCTAGAGTAGTCTCTGGATAAATGATGCCATAATTACCACCTGTTGGATGTCCAAAGGCATCACCATTCATTAGATTGGCCATACGTCCCACAGACTGACCAACCATGAGTGCTGGAGCAAATAGATCAGCGAATGCCCAAGGATCCACATTGTGTTTTTTTAAATAATAGATACCTGCTATAGCACCTAATAACACGCCACCTTGGATAGCCATACCACCTTGCCATACATAGGGGATTTCTAATATATGATTATGGTAGTATCCCCAATCGAAGAAGAATACATCCCATAAGCGAGCACCGATGATCCCGGCAATAGCAACAGTAATCGTAAAGTCAACCATGTGCGTTTCCCAACCACGGCCATCTTTTTTCATAATAAAATAGCCCACAATGGCGGCACTAATAATACCTAATGCCAATAATAGACCATAGGCGCGAATAGGAAACTCTCCTATAAAGAATAAATATTGATGCATACATCCTCCTTTTATATTTTCTGTTTATAGTATTACGATATATCCTACCATTGTAGTGTATCATAAAATGTCTGTAATTACGATAGAAGACTCTATGTTTCTAATGATTATATTGATAGTTTTATAATAAAGTTGTGGATATTTTAGATATAGTGTTTCTATCTATGGTATAATATACTAGTTATCCAGTTTGGGAACTATATATACTTTCAATAAAAGAATGATAGATTACGAAATATTTAATGAGCTTATAATTAGTTAAAGAACAACGGTGTAGATGCATACGGAATTGTATGCTGATAGGAGCTATTATGAAACGTATACAGTGTATAAAAAGTATCATCTTAGGTGTATCTCTTTGGGTTGTAGTAGGAGGATATCACCAAGTAGAAGCAATGATTCATATTCCTTACGGTCAAGCTTCACAGGAAACTGTACAAGTAGGAACAGATGTTAAGAAGGTACAATATAAGGGACATATGCTGCATGTTCCTGTAAGACAAGAGATAACATTGCCGATTACGATAGTATTTGATCCTTTTGTATCTGAACCAAAGTATGAAGGTAAGTATGTACAGTCTGGTACATCAATTATCTCGCCTAGCTGGTTTGAATTGGAGCTAAAAGGATTAAAAGAAAGTTCTAAGTTATCCTATGAATATGTTAAAGAATACACGAACAAAGGATATCGAGTATGGCCCTTAATTACAAATCAGTTTAATCCTGATTTGACAAGTAAAATATTAAAAAATGAATCTCTATGGGAACGGTATAAACAAGGGCTTGTGAATTATGCTGTTGAATATGGATATGATGGGTACAATTTTGACTTTGAAAATATCCATTACAAAGATAAAGCGCAGATGGCAAAGTTTGTTGATTTTCTGGCCAAAGGATTACGTGATAATAACTTATATTCATCTATTGATATTACAGGATATTCAGACAGTGAGAATTGGTCTAAGTCCTATGATCGTAAAAGCTACGCGGACTCCGTAGATTATGTGATACTTATGGCCTATGATGAAACTTGGGCATCCAGTGATAAGGCAGGTCCAGTAGCATCCTATCCATGGGTTCGAAACCATGCAGAAACAGTATTGTCAGAAGTACCTAACTCAAAACTTATCTTAGGGGTGCCATTTTATATGAGAGAATGGACTATTCCGGTAAAAGGTTCTTGGCAAGGGAGAGCTAAAGGTAAAACTTTGGCTATGACGAAAGCATTAGCATTAGAAGAAACTTTTAAAGAGGCAATACGTTGGGATGATAAGCTAAAAGCTAATTATGTAACTTTCACTAATACGAATGGTACATATGGTATATATGATGAAACAAAACCATATGAAGGGTCTATTACTAAAATTTGGTTTGAAGATCCTCAATCGTTAAGCTATAAAATGTCAATCGTGAATGATCTTAATTTAGCTGGTGTAGCCGCCTGGAGGAAAGGATTTGAATCACCAGAAGCATGGCCGGTTATTAGTTATGCGTTAGACAGCGTGTATCACAAAGATGGTGTGAAACAGACTGAACCTAGTGCTTTGGAAAAGTTAGAAAAACAAGAAACAAAGACAAAAGCATCTCAAAGTAAGAAAGATAATAAAGACAAGAAAAAAGATAAGAAAGAAAAAGATAAGAAACAAAAAGATAAGAAAAAAGATAAGAAACATAAAGATAAGCAAGAAGATATAAAGGATAGCACAGGAACACGTTCTACAACGATTGTAAAAGATGGTAAAGAAGTGGTATTAACATTTAAGAGGAAATAAGTTGTAGCTTATAAAAAATCTTTGCATATTGGGCGATAATTAGAGTATACTTAAATGTAATAAATCATACAAATGAGGAGGCATAGCATGTACGAGAAATACGTGGCACAAGATATTGAAAAGAAATGGCAAACATATTGGGAAGAATCAGGTGTTTTTAAAACGGAATATGATCCAAGTAAAGAAAAATATTATGTGTTAGAGATGTTCCCATATCCATCTGGCAATTTGCATATGGGACATGTGCGTAATTATTCTATTGGTGATGTGGTAGCACGTTTCAAAAAAATGCGTGGTTTTAATGTGTTGCATCCAATGGGATGGGATGCTTTTGGTATGCCTGCAGAAAATGCAGCTATTAAACATGGTGTATCTCCAAAAGATTGGACATTAGATAATATTGCCAACATGACACGTCAACAAAAAGAGTTGGGTTTATCCTATGATTGGGGTCGTGAAGTAGCTACATGTAAAGACGATTATTATCGCTGGACACAATGGTTATTCCAACAATTTTATAAACAAGGCTTAGCCTATAAAAAAGAAGCAAAAGTTAACTGGTGTGAACACGACCACACAGTATTGGCGAATGAACAAGTTATCGACGGAAAATGTTGGCGCTGTGACAATGATGTGGTGAAAAAGGACTTGAAACAATGGTTCTTAAAAATCACTGATTATGCAGATCGTTTGCTAGAAGATTTAGATACATTAGACCAATGGCCAGATCGCGTAAAAGCAATGCAGCGCAATTGGATTGGTCGTAGTGAAGGCACTCAATTTGCGTTCCATGTGCCTAAAATTGATAAATCCTTTGAGGTATATACAACACGTGTAGATACTTTATTTGGTGTGTCCTATGTGGTGTTAGCTCCTGAGCATGCATATGTAAAAGAATTGATTCAAGATGCATCTAATAAAGCAGAATTAGAAGCTTTCATTGAAACATTGCGTAACCAAAGTGATATTGAACGTACTTCTACAGAAGCAGAGAAAGTAGGTATGTTTACTGGTTCCTATGCGACACACCCTATTACGGGCAAAGAAGTGCCAATTTGGATTGCTAACTATGTACTAGCAGACTATGGTACTGGTGCTGTTATGGGTGTTCCAGCTCATGATGAAAGAGACTATGCCTTTGCGAAAAAATATGATTTACCTGTGAATTGGGTCATCCAAAATAGTGCTCAAGATTTGGACTTCCAAACGTTAGATTCTGCCTTTACAGAAGATGGTATATTGGTGAACTCCGGCGACTTCAGTGGTAAAACTTCTGAAGAAGCTCGTCAAGCATTAGGTGATTATTTTACAGAACAAGGCACAGGCCGTAAAACTGTAAACTTCCGCCTTCGTGACTGGTTGATTTCTCGCCAACGCTATTGGGGCTGTCCAATTCCTGTGGTGTACTGTGAAAAATGTGGAGAACAATTAGTTCCAGAAGATCAATTACCAGTAAAACTTCCAGAAGATGTTTCTTTTGATGGTGGTGCAATTTCTCCATTAGCTACATCTGAAAACTTCTTAAACACGACATGTCCATGCTGCGGTGGTCCTGCTCGACGTGAAATTGATACAATGGATACATTTATTGATTCCTCTTGGTATTTCTTACGCTATGCAGATGCTCGTAATGATAAAGAAGTATTCAATAAAGAAATCGCAAAATACTGGATGAATGTAGACCAATACATTGGTGGCATTGAACACGCTATCTTGCATTTATTATATGCTCGTTTCTTTGTTAAAGTATTACATGACATTGGTTTAGTAGAAGTAAGTGAACCTTTCAAAGCCTTGTTAACACAAGGTATGGTGCTAAAAGAAGGTTCTAAAATGTCTAAATCTAAAGGCAATGTAGTATCTCCAGAAGAAATCATTGCGAAATATGGTGCAGATACAGCTCGTTTATTTATTTTATTCGCAGCGCCAGTAGATCGTGACCTCGATTGGAGCGATCAAGGGGTAGAAGGTTCGTATCGTTTCTTAGGTCGTGTATGGCGTATCATCGATACATATCAACAATTAGGCACAGCGGGTCATCATGATAGCTTATCTAAAGATGAAACTGCATTGCGTCGTGAATTACATCGCGCTATTAAAAAAGTAACAGAAGATTTAGATGGTAAATTCAATTTTAATACTGCCATCAGCACCGTTATGGAATTGGTAAATGCTATGTACCAATTTAAAGATAGTCATGATACAGTACAAAGCGATTTGGCGAAAGAGTTAGTTGAAAAATTAACATTATTGCTAGCTCCATTTGTTCCACATATTACAGAAGAAATCTGGCATGAATGTGGATTTGAAGGTTCTGTTCATGCGGCTTCTTGGCCTACCTATGAAGAATCTGCACTTGTAGTAGATGAAGTAGAAGTAGCTGTACAAGTGAATGGTAAAGTACGTGATAAATTGACAGTATCAGTATCTGTATCTAAAGAAGAGTTAGAAGCAGCAGCGAAAGCATTGCCACGTGTACAAGAATTTACAGAAGGTAAAACTGTTGTAAAAGTCATTGTAGTACCTAAAAAATTAATTAATATTGTCGTAAAATAAGTCGAGGTTCCCCATGGAAAAGCGCAAGGACTATATTAGTTGGGATGAATATTTTATGGGCGTTGCCATGCTTGCAGGGCAGCGTTCCAAAGACCCTAATACACAAGTAGGGGCTTGCATTGTTAGCGATGATAATAAAATTTTATCTATCGGTTATAACGGTATGCCTTTAGGTTGTGATGATGATGATTTTTCTTGGAATCGTAATCGCGAAGAAGACAATAAATACTTTTATATTGTTCATAGTGAACTGAATGCGATTTTAAATTATCGAGGTGGTTCTTTAGAAGGCAGTAAAATCTATGTCACCTTGTTCCCTTGTAATGAATGTGCAAAAGCTATCATTCAAAGTGGTATTAAAGAAGTTATCTATTGGCGTGATGATTACAAGGATACTCGGGAAGTGCAAGCATCAAAACGGTTATTTCAAACTGCCGGTGTTACTATTACTGCCTATGAGCCAAGTGGTAGACGCTTATCATTGCAGCTATAATTGAATAGTCTAACCATATATTAATAAGGCTGAAATCTAGATAGGATATATTTAGACTCAGCCTTTTATCTATCAATTTTATAATACCGAACAAAATAACGGCTAGTTTCCATGAGTAACTAGCCGTTTCTATGTTCGATATTATTTTTTTGTACCCATCACTTTTTTTAGAGCATTTACTCCTTTGCTAGTGATGTTCTTACCTGTTTTTGTCAAGCGAGTTCGAGTACGTGTTACTCGCCCCATAGTAGTTAATGAAGATTGTTTACGAGGTTTCATATCTCGTTCATTGCCAAAGTCACCACGACGAATACTAGTAGCTTTTACTTTTTCAGATCCTACAGAGCGTTGTAGTTCTTTCATAATAACTTTTGTTTCTACAGATCGTTCAAATGTATAAATATCTGCTGCTACATAACCAATTTGTGGATAGGCATGAAGAATGACATGGCAGTGGTGAGATACTGCAACTAAGAAAATTTCGTCATCTAAAATTTGGCAGTTAATTTCTTCTACTCTTTGATTTGTAATAGCCAGAGCATTCACAATGGCTTCTTGTAAAATAGCAGGAGATTCTATTTTTTCGTCAATACATGAATATAAATCGATTAATACATGTTCCCCTAATACGTGCATTTTGTCACCTACTTTCATTTCCTTATCTATTATATAAGAAAAATATAATTTTGTAAATTTATCATGATTTTATGTAATAGCAATAATTATAAAAAATTATTAAAGAATTTACTTAGTATTAAATATATGATAAGCTATAAATATAACATAGTGTTCTATGATTTTTTGAACAAGTGGTTCAACATTGTGAAGATTGATACATGCAGTAATGCTAGGAGGTCCTATTATGAAAGCACCGTTACGTTACGATTTTTCCTCATTTGCTACTGAGGCAGCTGCGATTTGTCCTGACAGAGTGTTTACAGACTTTTTACACCGCTATGCCTATGGTGTAGATGCATCTTGTTATTCCTATGTGCCAGAAGTTGTGGTGAAAGCAAACAATGAAGCAGAAGTGGTTCGTTTATTAGAATTGGCGAATCGATATGGTACACCAGTTACATTTAGAGCAGCAGGAACTTCTTTATCTGGTCAAGCATCCAGTGATAATGTATTAATTGTTGCTAATGATGGATTTAAACGGATGGAAGTTCTTGATGGTGGCAAAGCGTTGCGTTGCGACTGCGGTGTTATTGGCTCTGATGCAAATGAAAAATTACTTCCTTACGGTCGTAAAATTGGTCCCGATCCAGCTACTATTGCCAGTGCATTAGTAGGTGGTATTTTCAATAATAACTCCTCTGGTATGTGCTGTGGTACCGTAGAAAACTCTTATCAAACAGTGAAATCTGTTCGTGTAGTACTAGTGGATGGCACTATTTTAGATACCAGCGACCCAGCTAGTGTGAAATCCTTCTTAACATCTCGTGCAGATCTTGTGAAAGGTTTATTAGATCTTCGCCAATGGATTTTTGATGACCCTGAATTAGTGGAATTAATCCAACGCAAATTTAAAATTAAAAATACAACAGGCTATTCCATTAATACATTAGTTGACTTTGAAGATATCGTAGATATTTTGAACCACATCTTCATCGGTTCTGAAGGTACATTAGGCTTTGTATCTGAAGTGGTGTATAACACAGTAGAAGACAAAAAATTCAAAGCCTGTGGTCTTGTATTCTACAAAGAATTATCCGATGCATCTCGTGCGGTTGTTACCTTAGCTAACATGGGTCGTAAATACGTTGTATCTGCGGAAATGATGGATTACCTTAGCTTGAAGAGTGTACAAAACCTTGAGCAAGTGCCTGATTTCGTACGTGGGGTACCTGAGGGAACTAGCTGTATCTTGTTCCAATCTGAAAGTAATAATGAACAAGAATTAGCTGAACAAGTAGAATATATTAAAAATCAATTAAAAGATATTCCAACTATTATTCCGAGCTTGTATTCCACAGATCCAGCAGAATATAATTCTTGGTGGTATATCCGTAAAGGCTTGTTACCAATCGCCGCTGGCCAACGTAAATCGGGCTCTACAGTTATTACCGAAGACGTATGCTTTAAAATCGAAGACTTCGTAAAAGGTATTGAAATGATCACTGAATTGTTCCATACCTATGACTTTATGGATAATGGTATCATCTTCGGTCATGCTTTAAGTGGTAACGTACACTTTATCATCACTCCAGATTTGAATGATCCTAGAGAACGAGATAATTTCAGTGGCTTAGTGAAAGAAATGGCTGAGCGCGTGGCAGCCCTTGAAGGTAGTATCAAAGCGGAACACGGTACTGGTCGTATGGTGGCTCCATTCGTAGAATTAGAGTGGGGTGTGAAAGCATACCAAGTAAATCGCCGCATCAAAGAATTATTTGACCCTAATTATTTAATCAACCCTGATGTTATCATTACAGATGACCCAGATGTATATAAAAAGAACCTAAAAGCGATGGCAGCTATCGATCCATTGTTCAATATGTGTATTGAATGTGGATTCTGTGAGAAAAACTGTCCATCTAAAAATATTACATTGACCCCTCGTCAACGTATCTCATTAGTTCGTGAAGAAACTCGTCTCCGTCAAGAAGGTAAACATGCAGAAGCAGATGCATTGGCAGAAGGTTATCAATATTATGGTGTCGACACATGTGCGGCATGTTCTATGTGTTCTATGTTATGTCCACTAGGTATTGATACAGCACAAATTGCTTTATCTGTTCGTAAAGTGACTGCAAAAGGTCATGGTATTGCAGAAGCAATTTATGACAACTTCCCAGCAACTTTGGCAGCAGCTCGTATGGGGGTTACATTAGGTGGTGCAGCTGGTAAAGTTCTGACTCAAAAATTAATTTCTAAGATTACTAAAGGAGCTCATGAATTAACTGGAATTACTCCATATGCACCTACTACATTGCCAAAAGCTAATCGTCATACATTAAAAAATCAACGTAATACAGTAGGTAATGATAATGTAGTTTACTTCAGTACCTGTGCTAACCGAGCATTTAAACCAAATCAAGGTCAAAAAGATACTCGTAGTTTACAACAAGTTATGGAAAACTTATGTAAAAAGGCTAATTACAATGTCATTTATCCACCTCATATTGAAAACTTATGCTGTGGATTAAGTTTTGAAAACTATGAAGATATTGATAAACGGGCATTGCGTGATTTAGAGAATGCTTTGTTAGAAGCAAGCTGTGGTGGTGTGTATCCAGTGGTTATTGATCATTCTGCTTGTTTCTCACATGCCTTAAAACATATTAAATCGGTAACAATTTTGGATGTATCTGAATTCTTATATACACATATTGTGCCACGATTAGATATTGTGAAATGTAAAGAACGTGTTATTGTTCACAAACAATGTAAAATTAAAAAAGTGGGTAAAGAAAAATACATTGAACTCATTGCTCGTGCATGTACAGATCAAGTATTCAATATTAAATCCTTTGCATGCTGTGGCTTTGCAGGTCAAAAAGGTTTCTTTACACCGGAATTGAACCATTCCGCTACACGTGATTTAGGGGATGAAGTAAAAGAATACGGAGCGACTCTAGGAGTAAGTTCTAGCTCCACATGTGAAATTGGATTAGGAGAGCGTGCAGGTATTCCATTTATTGGTATTGCGTACCTGTTAGATGCATGCTCTAAATAATTGATACGATACAATAGAATAGTCATTCATGAAAGGCAGTTCCTATGGGGCTGCTTTTCTTTATGTTATTATGAAAGTCATGGAAGAACTATTGATACAACGAGTAGTAGGATTAAAAAATAGGATGGGAATAGAGATAATGCTTTGATATAATATATATATCTGATATTTTGTCAGTATAGATAAAGGAGATATAATGAAAGTATGTAAAAAGATGTTACTATTAACAGCTGTGATAGGACAAATCTACTTTGGAGCTCTTGCTATGGATGGTGTAGCAGATAATGAGGTGAGCGGTATCACTGGAACTAGTAATATGGAGGAAGGAACAAGTTACTATGCTGGTACTGCAACTCCTTATGATATAAGATACCCTTGGTACGATTTTAATTTGGATAGACCAAACAGTAAATTTGCTAAGATTGCACCTAAGAAAGTCAGTGAGTCCAATGAGTCCAATGAGTCCAATGAGTCTTCTCCTGCTATAGAAACGCACCGCTATGGGATGGATGCTATAGAAAATGAAGTGAAACGTGTACATCCCTTGTGGGAGAATACAAGATACTACACACCGAAAATAGCTTGGGAATCAGGCGGAACAGAACCTTTAGAGCAAATTAGCATACATAAAGAAGAAGATTATTTTCACTTCATTACATATGGATTAACAGAATTGCATGATAAAGAGAGTAAGGACCAAACAAAAAGTGGATTTGGTACAGAATTAACATTAAAATTAAAACGTGGTGAATATAAAAATCAATCAGAGGAACAAAAAGAACTGCTTTATATAGTGTTGCTTTTACAGAAGTTTGCAAAATATATTATACAAGAAAATAGTATAGTAAAGCCTTATGAAGATACTTATTTAGTGAAGGGTAGTTCTTTAAGGAAAAATATCGGTATAGATATTGCAGGTACATCTAACATTGTTGCATTTATTACAGTTCCCGATAAGGACTTACTATCTCTTGAAACACCCTATGGTCGTGTGGACTTCATTGCACTGATTGGTATTACAAAAAAAGAGTTACAAGCGATTAGGAACCGAAAGATTACTGAAAAAGAATTGTATGAAAAACTTGGCACTGATGTGACAAGTTATAATCGAAAGTCAGTGATATAGTTACTCTGAATGGCAACTTTCATTGCTATATCAAGCAATGTATGATACAATAAACTCATCTTTTGAAGATAAGAACAACAATCAAATACACGAGTCTTTGAGGCAAGGTGCGAGGGAAACCTCAATTCCTGACCGGCGGTATAATAGTCCGCAAGCTCTTAGGAGCAGATCCGGTGGTATTCCGGAACCGACAGTAAAGTCTGGATGGGAAAAGACAGTATATTGGTAGCTATATATAAGCTATCAAATATTTGGAATGCTAAAGGGACTATGTAGATAGTCCTTTTTTTGTGTAGAGGTGAGCCGATGACACACATGACAACTGATGAAAAATATATGGCAAAAGCTATTGAATTAGCTGAAAAAGCAAGAGGATGTACTTCGCCGAACCCTATGGTAGGTGCAATTATCGTAAAAGATGGTCGCATTATAGGTGAAGGATATCATCAAAAAGCGGGAGAGCCTCATGCGGAGGTGTATGCCTTACATCAAGCAGGTATGGATGCTAAAGGTGCGACCTTATATGTCACGTTAGAGCCATGCTCGCATTATGGTAAAACACCACCTTGTGCAAAACGGGTGATTGCAGCAGGTATTTCACGAGTGGTGATAGGTATGATTGATCCCAATCCATTGGTAGCAGGTAAAGGATTACAAATGTTACAAGAGGCCGGAATTTCTGTGGAGGTTGGCGTTTTAGAACGGCAATGTGTAGAAATGAATGAAGCTTTCATTACCTACATCAAAACAGGAAAGCCTTTTGTAATTTTAAAATCTGCTATGTCTATGGATGGAAAAATAGCTACTGCTAGCGGAGAGTCAAAATGGATTACAAATGAGGAGGCTCGTATTGATGGCCATCGTATACGAAAAGAAGTAGATGGCATGTTAGTAGGCGTCGGAACAATTATGGCAGACAATCCATTATTGAGTTGTCGTTTACCACAAGAAACTGTAGAAATTCAACCGCATCTATATATCTTAGACTCCCAAGGACGAACTCCATTAGATGCTACAATTTGGACTGTACCGAATCGTTCAATTACTATCTTTGTGGGTGAAGATTGTGGGTTAGAGCAAATGGGTGCCTTTAGTGACAAAGGGGCGGAAGTCATTGTGACACCATCTAATGAACGAGGCTTAGATATTTCTTTTATATTGGAGGAGTTAGGCGCTCGTCAATGTATGAGTATTCTCATTGAGGGTGGTAGTCAAGTTATGGCTAGCTTTGTGGAAACGAAGTCTTTTGATAAATTGGTAACCTATATCGGTAACCACATTATCGGTGGCATAGGTGCCACGCCTGCAGTAGGTGGTTTAGGGTTTTCCACCTTAGCAGATGCCGTACAATTAGATATCCACGAAGTGATGTCTGTAGGGGATAATATGAAGGTTATTAGTTATCGAAAAGAAAGAGAAGGTGTCTATGTTTACGGGGATCATTGAGGAGATTGGCACGATACATAGTGTGAAGCGAACTCAGAACTCTCTTACATTAGAAATTTCAGGCACCCAGATTTTTGATGATTTGAAAATTGGAGACTCTGTAGCTGTTAATGGTGTATGTTTAACGGCAACAACCATTGGAGCTAATCGTTTTACTGCTGATGTCATGCCAGAATCTGTAAAAATGACTACCTTATTGAATCTTTCAGCAGGCAGTCCAGTGAATTTAGAACGGGCTATGGCTGCTAATGGTCGTTTTGGTGGCCACGTAGTAGCAGGACATGTAGATGGACAAGGAAATATTATCGAAAAAGACCATGTAGGTAATTCCATTGTATTCCGTATTACTACATCTCCTGATATTTTGCACTACATTATATATAAGGGATCTATCACAGTGGATGGAGCTAGTTTAACAGTATCAAAGGTAGGGCAAGGATGGTTTGAAATTTCCATTATCCCTCATACAATTGGAAATACTATTTTACAATATGCTTCTATTGGTACAACAGTGAATTTAGAAACAGATATTTTTGGTCGTTATATTGAACACTTTATGAAAGGGCCTCAAGAGGTGCCGACTAAAGGTGGAAAGGTAACGATGGATACATTGTTAAGTAACGGCTTTTTATAGAAAGGATGATACAAATGTCCTATACATTAAACTCTATTGAGGAAGTAATTGAAGATTTAAAAGCAGGAAAGCCTGTCATAATCGTTGATGATGAAAGCAGAGAAAACGAAGGTGATTTAGTGTTTGCTGTTGAATTTGCCACTAGAGAAACGATAAACTTCATTATTAAAGAAGCGCGAGGATTGCTTTGCACTCCTATGCTAGAAGCAGACTTGCTTCGTTTAGGTATTTCGCAAATGGTTGAAAAGAATACAGATAATCATGAAACTGCGTTTACTGTATCTGTAGACTATATGGACACGACCACTGGCATTTCTCCTGAAGAACGTGCTATAACGATGCAAAAGCTCATTGACCCTAATGCAAAACCAGAAGATTTTAGACGCCCTGGGCATGTATTCCCATTGCGCTATAAAGAAGGTGGCGTATTGGTTCGTCAAGGTCATACAGAAGCTTCTATTGACCTTTGCAAATTAGCCGGTTTATATCCAGCAGCAGCGATTTGTGAAATTACCAATGATGAAGGCTATATGTCTCGAATGGAT
Source organism: Veillonella sp. CHU740 (assembly GCF_003992055.1). Taxonomy (GTDB): domain Bacteria; phylum Bacillota; class Negativicutes; order Veillonellales; family Veillonellaceae; genus F0422. Next base: position 85,382 of record NZ_RQVD01000002.1, on the reverse strand, counting down.
GATTTGATAGCGTTTAGTAAGAAGCATAATTTAAAAATTGCTTCTGTGGAAGCCTTAGTGGAATATAGAAAACGCCACGACAAATTGGTGAGTATTGCTGCAGAAACTAAGTTGCCTACCAAATTTGGTGAGTTCCGCATCATTATATTTAAAAATGAAGTGGATCACAAAGAACATCTGATGATTGTAAAAGGTGATGTACGTGGAAAATCTGATGTGTTGATGCGCATTCACTCTGAATGTTTAACAGGTGATGTATTTGGGTCTCATCGTTGTGATTGCGGCGAACAATTAGAAAATGCATTACGCTGTATAGAAGAGCAAGGAGAAGGCATTGTTATCTACATGCGTCAGGAAGGTCGTGGCATAGGTTTAACGAATAAAATCAAAGCTTACACATTGCAAGATCAAGGTTATGATACAGTGGAGGCTAACGTAAAGCTAGGTTTCCCTCCTGATATGCGTGAATATTCGTTGGCTGCCCAAATGCTTCGCGAATTAGATGTGAAAAGTGTTAAGTTATTAACGAATAATCCTGAAAAGAAAGAGGATTTAGAGCGTTGGGGTATTACTGTATCTAAGCGCGTTCCTATTGTGATTAAAGCTAATAGTATCAACGCTAAGTATTTGAGCACAAAGAAAGAAAAAATGCGTCATATATTGTAATATTGTTTGAAATACTATGTATGACTAATAGTATGATGAAACGTTTGATGCCATAGTTAACTATATTGAAATTGATAAAGGAGATATACAATGATTCAAGAAGGTAAATTGATAGGTACTGGTAAAAAGTTTGCGATTATCGGATCTCGTTTTAATGAGTTTATTACATCTAAATTAATTAGTGGTGCTAAAGATGCATTGTTACGACACGATGTACAAGATAGCGATATTACTACAATCTGGGTACCAGGTGCATTTGAAATTCCTCTAATTGCTCAAAAAGCTGCTAATAGTGGAAAATATGATGCTGTGATTTGTTTAGGTGCTGTTATCCGCGGAGCAACGACTCATTATGATTATGTATGCAATGAAGTAGCTAAAGGGATTGCACATGTATCCTTAGAATCTGGCGTACCTGTGATGTTCGGTGTAGTTACTACTGAAAATATTGAACAAGCCATTGAACGTGCTGGTACAAAAGCAGGAAATAAAGGTTTCGATTGCGCAATGGGTGCTATCGAAATGATCAATCTATTGGAGTCTATGTAGAAAGAAGGATATCCGTGGATTTTATTAAACGTTATACAACAGCAGAAGGACTTAGACTTTCCATTGCTGTTACAACAGATACAGTAGAAGAGGCGAGAGTTCGCCATGATTTATGGCCGGTGGCAACAGCGGCTCTTGGTCGTACTATGACGGGAGCTATGTTAATGGCCAGCGACTTTAAAAATGATGAAAATGTTAGTATTCGTTTGCGTGGCGATGGCCCGTTGGGAATTGTTCATGTAGATGCATTTAACAATAATACAGTTCGTGGCTATGTAGATCATCCACATGTGGATGTACCATTGCAACGAGCAGGTAAATTAGATGTGGGGGCTGCTGTAGGACGTACAGGGGAAGTGCAAGTTACACGATTTACGAAGCTACGACAAAATTATACGTCTCAAAGTCCGATTCAAACAGGTGAAGTAGCTGAAGATTTAGCCTATTATTTAGCTATGTCTGAGCAAGTAGGGTCCGTTTTAAGCTTAGGAGTCTTAGTAGATCCTGACTATCATACAATTGTGGCTGGTGGATTCTTAATTCAAGCCTTACCAGATGTTACGAATGATGCCTTTGACATGATTGAAGCTAATTTAAAGACAATTGGCCCTATTACAGAATACTTAACAACACATCCTAATGCAGAACAATTAATGGAGAGAATCCTTAAAGGGTTTACTGTACAGGAAGTGTATAGTGAAAAAGTACATTTTGAATGTCCATGCAGCCGAGATAGATTCTTCGATCGTCTAGCTAGTTTACCAATGGATGATAAAAAGGAGCTTGCTCAAGACGAGGTAACTGAATTAACATGTCATTATTGTAATGAAAAGTATCATTTTTCCAAAGAGGATATGCAAACATTATTGATTGAAGATGTGCACTAATATGAATAATCTCTACGGAGGGAACAAGTATGAAAAGCATTGAATGGAATGGAACAGAAGTCATCATCTTAGACCAAACCAAATTACCTACATCTGTGGAATACTTACATTGTACAGATTGGAGGCAGGTAGCAGAGGCTATCAAAATGCTCCGTATTCGAGGTGCACCAGCGATTGGTGTATCGGCTGCCTATGGATTGATTTTAGCCTTCCGTGAAAGTTTTCATCGAGGTGGATCTAGTGTAGAAATTCTAACGGAGTTTAGAGCTTTTGCGGAAACCTTACGTCAAACTAGACCTACAGCCGTTAATCTGATGTGGGCTATCGACCGGGTATTACAAGTGGTTGATACTTTTACAGGTGAGATTAATGAGTTAGATGAAATTCTTGTTAAGGAAGCGATTGCCATTGATACAGAAGATGTAGCCTTAAATGTGAGCATGGCAAAACATGGTGCTACTTTATTTCAGGATAAAGAAAACTATCGTATTTTGACTCATTGTAATGCAGGAGCCCTGGCTACTGCTGGCATTGGGACTGCCCTAGGAGTGATTCGAGAAGTACATGCACAAGGACGACTAGAGCGTGTGTATGCAGATGAAACACGACCACTATTACAAGGGTCTCGTCTGACTGCTTTTGAATTGCATCAAGATGGTATCCCTGTGACATTACAGACGGATAATATGGCCGGTTATGCTATGCAACAAGGTTTAATTGATGCAGTTATCGTAGGTGCTGACCGAATTACGTTAGAAGGAGACGTGGCCAACAAAATTGGTACGTATAGTGTAGCTGTATTGGCAAAGCATCATAATATTCCTTTCTATGTAGCAGCACCATATAGCACATTTGACTTTTCTATGGAAACAGGGAACAATATTCCTATTGAAATGCGTAATCCTCAAGAAGTGCTACAATTTCAGGGAGTTCCTTCTGCACCACAAGATATTGAAGTATTGAATCCTGCGTTTGATGTTACACCTCATGAACTAGTAACAGCTATCATCACAGAAGAAGGAGTATTACGACCTCCTTTCATAGATAGTATTCGTGGTTTACAAGAAAAGAAAATGAAATAGGAGTATAGCATGGTAGATTTAGTCATTACACATGTAGATGTGTTACAAGGAAATACGATTATAAGAGATACTGCCATTGTAATTGACAATGGATATATCAAAGATTTTGTACCTAATACAGACGTACCACAATCTAAAGAAGTCATTGATGGTAAAGGTATGTTAGCTACGCCAGGTATGGTGAATACACATACGCATATTGCAATGGGATTGTTGCGTAACTATGCTGATGATCTAGAATTAATGGACTGGTTACAAACTGCGATCTGGCCAGCAGAGGCAAAATTGAATGATCATTTAGCCTATTGGGGTACGCAATTAGGTATTGCAGAAATGTTCCGGTCTGGTACAACTTGCTTTAGCGATATGTATTTCTTTATGGATCAAACAGCAGAAGCAGTGAAAGAAACAGGTATTCGTGCCGTATTATCCCGTGGCATGGCAGGTGTAGCTCCTACGGCAGAACAAGCATTAGTAGAAAGTAAAGAATTGTTCTTAAACTATCATGGGTATAATCAGGGTCAAATTAAAGTGATGCTAGGGCCTCATGCTCCTTATACGTGCCCAGATGACTACATAGAAAAAGTTGTGAACCTAGGCCAAGAGTTAGGGGCTCAAATTCATATGCACTTAAGTGAAACTAAAGGTGAAGTAGAGAACGTCATCAAAGCAACAGGTAAAACTCCAATTGCTCATATGAATGACTTAGGATTATTTGATTTAGGCTGCTTAGCTGCTCACTGTGTTCATGTAACGAATGAAGATATGGATATTATGAAGGAAAAAGCAGTTCGTGTAGCACACAACCCTCAATCAAATCTAAAATTAGCCAGTGGTATTGCACCAGTTCCAGAATTACTTGCTAAAGGAATTGTAGTAGGTTTGGGGACAGATGGTTCAGCTAGTAACAACAATGCAGATATGCTAGAAGAAGTTCGATTAGCGGCGATGTTGCATAAAGCACGTTTATATGATCCATTGGCTATACCTGCTCAGACTGCATGGGAGTTGGGAACTGTGATGGGTGCAAAAGCATTAGACTATGATGATCTTGGTGTATTAGAGGCTGGGTATCGTGCCGATATCGTTCTTTATGATACATCAGGCTTACATTGGCAACCTCGCTACAATGACGTAGCCTCCTTGGTATATGCTGCGAATGCTTCTGATGCAACTACCGTTGTTGTAGGCGGCAAAGTGGTGATGAAGGATAAAGAACTATTGACGATTGATGAAGAAAAATTACGTCATGAAATTAAAGCAGCACAAGCTATCTTTCAAGTCTAGTAGAAGTCAGTATGAAAGTGTATAATAAAACACTATTAGGTTTGAAGTTATTTCTTCCTAATGATTCCTTTCATAGTGTTGTTATAGCTATATAATTTATAAGCGAGGTCTAATAGGCCTCGCTTTTAATTGACAAAAGATTTCATTTATATTATGATAATCATGTTGATTTAACATTTTGTAAATTTGAGTAACAAGTGAGCAAGTGCTCAACATATAGTATTCGGATAAGTTCCATTTTCCTTAGGGAAGATGGATTTTTTTGTTGGGAGGAAACCAATGCGACGGTGGAATACAGTAGCTTGTGTCTCTGTTTTATGTGGATTGCTAGTCGTATCAGGGTGCTCTTGGACTGGAGATACTCCAACTGCAGTAAGCCAAGAGGCATCTACGAGAACAGAAATTGACAAAACTGGAACCTCAGTGGTTATGCCAGCTCATCCTAAACGGGTAGTTATATTAAATACGGCTAATATTGATATGTATTTAGCGGTAGAAGGTACAATTGTAGGGCGTATGGATGCGGCGTCTCTCACAGGAGATTTACGTGAAAAGGTTAAGGATATTCCTTCAGTAGGGAATACATATAATCCAGATATAGAAAAGATTATTAGTCTACACCCAGATTTGGTGATTGGTATGAATATAGCTAACCATATCAAACTTCGTGAAGCCTTAACAGCTGCGAATATACCTTTATATATTAACGATTTGGATTCTTTTGAAGATGTTAATCGGTCCTTGCAACTATTCGGTGAGCTTACAAATCATCCAGATATAAGCAAGATACAAATAGAGAAAATCAATACTGTATTTGAAAACTATCAAGCGAAAATAAAGGATAAGCCGCACCCTAAAACATTGTTATTACTGGGTACACCAGGTAATTTAAACGTTAGTACAGATCATTCTTTTAGCGGTAAATTGTTAGATACATTAGGTGCCGATAATATTGGTAAATATATGAAGAGTGAAGCGCCTTATGTGCCATTGAGTTTGGAATTTATACAGGAACAAAATCCTGAGCGAATTATTTTTGTTGTTATGTATCCAGACCCATCGATTAAGGAATCCTTTTTGAAAGAGATGCAGTCGAATCCAGCATGGCAACATGTAAAAGCTGTAGAAACGGGACAGATCCACTATGTGCCGGGTGGTTTATTTGCATTGAATCCTGGCACAAGAATTACAAACACATTGGAACTAATGTATAACGCATTATATGAATAATCATAATGGAGGAGAAAGATTATGAATACACTTTTAAAGGCATCTCTATACGGAGCAATTTTTAGTAGTTTGTTGGCACCTGCTTACGTAGCACAAGCTATGGATAGTAACGATAACCATACAGTTGTAGTTACGGCCTCAAAGCGGGCAGAAACAATTAAAAATAGTTCTGCTGCTGTACAAGTTGTTACTCAAGAAGATATGAAACGCTTAGGCGCAGATAGTGTTCAAAGTGCCTTACAATTGGTTGATAATATTAATTTATCAGAAGCAGGAATGACTGGTAATCAAGTGATGATTCGGGGGATGGAATCTCGACACTCTTTGGTTCTTGTGAATGGCCGTCGTTTGGCAGGTGAAGATGCATCCAATACGACAAACGTATATACATTAGGACGTATCAATCTAGATCAAGTAGATCGCATTGAAATTGTACGTGGATCTTCCTCTGCATTGTATGGATCCGATGCAATTGGCGGTGTCATTAATATCATTACTAAACAGCCGACAAAAACTTCTCAAACAATCGGCATTTCAACGGGGACTAAACGTGAACAGGCGCATTATTCTTATGCTAGTGGTAATCAAGGCAATTGGAATGTGACTTTCAATGTGAATGCCACTAAAGAGCGTCCTATTAACCGCCATATGTCTGACAAGACGTTCAATGAAAGAACAAAACAATTAACTGGCTACACAGAAGGATATCGCCGTATTATGCATGGTGATAAACAATCCTACAACGGAAGTGTAGAATATAGTTTTAATAATAGTAATAACAATAAACTAAAGCTAGATGTAAGTTATTATAAAGAAAAGTTGCAAACAGATAATGCAAATCGCTATTCTACTGTATTCCACAAAAGTGGAATGGTCTTTGCAGCAGCCCCAAAAATGGTACCTGTCAATTTGAATAAAACAGAATATTTTGATAATAAGAGTGTACAAACGGGTATTATTTACAGTGGTAAAACCAATAAAAACAATTATGAAATAGGAGCTTATTATAGTCAATTAGATAAAAATTATCTAATGACAGATGACCGTACTTTACCTGAAGGTGTTATCAATGTGATGATGCCAAGCAAACCACCAACACCACCAACAACATTGAAGTTTAATTATCAGTCCTTATATCCAGCTCATGATTATGATGCATCAAAATATAAAACCTATGTGGTAGAGGGTAAAGATACGATGTATGTAGGAGACCACCACAATGTAACATTTGGTGGTGAATATCGTTATGTATCGTATGAAGGCACTCGCCTAGGCGGACTAGATGGACACGGAGCAAAACAAATCAAAGGATTCCACTATGATTCTTGGGCTGCCTATGGGGAAGATTTATGGGAAGTAAATAAAAAACTTTCCTTAACTCCTGCTATTCGCTATGAACACAATAGTCAATTTGGTGATAATGTGACACCTAAATTAGGGGCTGTCTATGCATTCGATGGAAATACTCGATTAAAAGTAAACTACGGTAAAGGTTATAAAGCACCAAGTATTTCTGAAATGTATTTGAATATGTTCCACACTACGCCTATTGGTGTATTGAACATTGTGGGAAATCCTAACTTAGAACCAGAAACATCTACTTCCTTTGATGTATCTGTAGAAGCGGAACGTGGTCGTACATTTGGTAAAGCAAGTTACTACCATAGTCGTGTAAGTAATCTGATTGATAGCCATAAGGTTGAGTCTAGCGTAGCTGGTGTATCACAACGTCATCAATACTACAATGTAGGTAAAGCAAAAATCCAAGGTTTAGAATTTAGTGTAGGTCATAAAGTATCTGACCGTATCACTGTAAAGGGAACTTATAGTCATATTGATGCTAAAGATATGACAACTGGTGAGCGTTTAGGTAACCGTCCACGTTCAATGAGTACATTACAACTCATGTATGATGATCATCAACCAGATGGATATAGTGCCGTATTATGGGATACTTTCACCTATAAATATGGGTTTGATGCAGCGCGAAACCGAGGCGAAAGTGTACATAATGAGTATTCCTTTAACACATTGAACTTCAGTGTGAACAAAAAATGGAATAACGGACTGTCTGCATATGTAGGCATCGACAATCTATTGAATCGACAAGTTCCGGAGTTATACCTTGATGGTCGCATGTTCCGTATTGGTATGGAAATGAAATTGTAAGATGAATTCCTAGAAACTATAGGGGAGTAGGCTTGACAAATGAAGGTCTACTGCTTATAATATCTGTATGTGCGTATAAGAATTACCTGCACTTCCATTATACGTTTTGGAGGGGGGGATATAGATGTCAGAAATTAAAGTCGGTAAAAATGAATCGCTTGAAAGTGCACTTCGTCGTTTTAAACGCTCCTGCCAAAAAGCAGGTGTTTTATCTGAAGTACGCAAACGCGAACATTACGAAAAACCAAGCGTAAAAAGAAAGAAAAAATCTGAAGCAGCAAGAAAACGCAAATTCAAAGCGTAAGTCAATCTTGGAGGTACAGCATGTCCTTAAAAGATCAGCTTAAAACAGATATGAAAGAAGCTATGAAAGCTCGCGAAGCTGGTAAAGTAGCTCTTTCAGTCATTCGCATGGTAAATAGCGCCATAAAAAATGCAGAAATCGATAAGAAAATTGAATTAGAAGATTCAGATATTATCGCTATCTTAGCGAAAGAAATGAAAATTCGTCAAGATTCTTTAGCTGAATTTGAGAAGGGTCATCGTGATGACTTAATTGCTCAAGTAAAAGCTGAGATGGAAGTATTAGCAAAATATTTGCCTGCCCAATTAAGTGAAGAAGAAATTCGTCATATTGTGGTAGAAGCGATTTCCACCCTAACTGCGCCAATTAAGATGGGTGACCTTATGCCATTGGTAATGCCAAAGACTAAGGGTTGTGCAGATGGCAAGTTAGTCAATGCGATTGTCAAAGAAGAACTTGCAAAAGTCAACTAATTAGTTGACAGACTTATTTGATTATGTTACTATAATCGCATAATATAATATTAAGTCAATGAGGACTCTAAGAAACATTGTTTCTTGGAGTCTTTTTGTTTATTATGAGGAGGTTTATCATGAGCAAAGAATTATTATATTACATTCCAGCAGGTCAATATGGTAAAGAAGGAGTTCTTGCCTTATTAGAACAACATCCAGAAATTCGTTTTGTGTCTTTAGTAGGGGTTGACCTTGCTGGTAATGATACAGATGAAAAAATTCCAATGGAGCAATTCTTTGACGATTATGAATCTTTCTTTGAAGGTCGTGCGGTACAAACAGATGGTTCTTCCGTTGTGTTGACAAATATTGCCACATTAAATAATGCCCGTGTAGATATGTGGGGCGATCCAAGTGTTAACTGGTTTGTAGATTATAACTATGAACATATTGATGAAGAGACTGGTAAACCGACAGGTACACTTCGTATTCCAGCTTTCTTAAAACATTGTGATCGCTATGTAGACTCTCGCTCTATTTTAAAACGCAGTTGTGAATATGTTAAAGATGAATTGATGAAACTATTACAAGCTAATCAAGTAAAAGGTATGGAATTCATCGATGCTAATGAAATTGCTGATGTGATTTTTACATCTGCTACAGAATTAGAGTTCTGGGTAAAAACTCCGTCTAAAAACGTAGATGCGAAAGCCTTATCTGTATCGCAAAAATTACAAGAACAATATTGGCAACGTACACATGGTTCTGTTCGTACTGCATTAGAACAAGCAGTGTCCTTATTGGATAAATATGGCTTACATGCAGAAATGGGACATAAAGAAGTAGGCGGTGTCAAAGCAAAACTTGACGATGAAGGTAATGTGGATTGGGTATTAGAACAATTAGAAATTGACTGGAAATACACAAATAATCCATTACAAACGGCAGATAATGAACTACAAGCTCGTATCATCGTTCGTGAAGTATTCCGTGAAAATGGTTTAGATGTAACATTCAATGCGAAACCAATTATCGGTGTAGCCGGTTCTGGAGAACATACACATTTCGGTGTAATGGTTAAAATGAAAAACGGAAAAGTATATAATTTGTTCTCTCCAGCTGATTTGCGCAAAGAACATGCCAGTCCATTAGCATATGGTGCGATTATGGGTCTTCTTAAACATTATGAAGCAATCAATCCGTTCATTTCCTCCACAACAGATTCCTTGAATCGCTTAAAACCAGGATTTGAAGCACCTGTATGTATCGTTACATCCTTGGGTACAGATCCTGCATTGCCAAGCCGTAACCGTACGATTCTTTGTGGCTTAATTCGCGATGTGGATACACCGATGGCAACTCGTTTTGAATTGCGTTCTCCAAACCCATATACGAATACTTATACTGCATTAGCATTGATTTACTTATCTGCGTTCGATGGTATGAAGTATGTTATCACATCTGGTAAAGCTCCTGAAGAAATTTTAGCAGAATTATCTAAAAAAGAAGGAGAAACTGCTGATTACCTAGAAGCATCTCGTGAATATCGCTCTGAAGTTGACGTGTTTGATGACTTTACGGCAGAAGAACGAGATCGTAAGTTTGGTAAAGCACCAGCTACTGTTTGGGAAAATATTAAAGGATACACGAATCATCCAGAAAAAGTGGCTTCCTTAACATTAGGGGGAGCATTTGATAAAGACTTGATGGACTCTTTTATGGCTGGTGTATTAAATCGTTGGAAACTAGAATTAGCAAATCGTATTGTACCTGCTAATATTCAATTAGTGCGTTCCTTACAAGCTATCCATGATGAAGCAGATGGTTTTGATAGTGCAAACTGGAACAAAGTGAATACCTTGCGCTTATACCTAGCAAAAGATAGTATAGACAGCAAATCTTTATTCACACGTATCACTGGTGCATTGGCGAAAGGTGACTATGATACAGCATCTACATTACAAGTAGAAATGAATGAAAAAGTGCTTGAATTAGAAGCGTTATATGCAGAATATACTCGCAATATTCTATAATAAATATCTATAAAGTATTATCCAATAGCATATTATACGTAACACAATTGTTTTGGAGTTACCTAGATGGGGCAACTCTGTAAAAGAAGAGTTGCGTAAATCTAGACTCATTTACACTTGTCTATGAAAAAGGACTGAACACGAAATCGTGAACAGTCCTTTTTTAATGCATGGATCATAGATTGCTAAAGAAATAAATATTTGATAGATATATAAAATTCTAGTTTGCATAGGATAGATTAAGAGTTTATAAGCGTTCACTACTATTAGGTTCTTTACCATATCGAACCACTAAGACTAAACTGATGACTAAAGCTAAAATGGAAGATGACCATAGGAATAGGTCCATCGATGATTCATGGGACACAATGATCAATCGTATAATAGCAGTTATTCCAATGTAAATAAAGTATCTCAGAGGAAAGTGGAAATTATTTTTAAAATATTTAACCACTAGAGATAAAAATTCAAAGAATAAAAAGAAGTTAATAATTTCTTCCATAAAAGTGGTGTAAGCTATATCTGTTGTAAACAAACCTGGTATTAATGTAACTATATAATAGGCTGTATTAAGGACAGCTACAGTTAATACAATACCGATAGCAAATAATGTACCATTCAGAGCCCACTGAAAAAATGTGGATATGTTTTGTAGAATATGATTCATAGGGACCTTTCCAATAAAAAAGGGTGGAGTGACGAATCACTGCACCCTTATATAGTTAGTACGTAACGATTACACTAATTCTTTTGTTGCTGCTTCTGCTGCATCAAAGTTAACAGCAGATGTTACTTCTGGTACGTATTCTACATAGCGAACTACATCGTCTTTGTCGATAACAACGATACCACGAGATAATAAGCGTAACCCTTCAAGAATGAAGCCATAGTTTTCACCAAAAGAAAGATCGCGGTGATCGGATAATGTTTCTACTTGATTGATACCAGCAGCACCGCACCAACGTTTTTGAGCGAATGGTAAGTCTACAGATACAGTTAATACAACTACGTTTTCACCTAATTTGGAAACGTTTTGATTGAACCAACGAGTTTGTGCATCACATACACCAGTATCCAAAGATGGTACTACAGAGATAACTTTTACTTTACCTGCATAGTCAGCTAATGTTTTTTCGCCTAATCCATTGTCTAATAATGTGAAAGCCGGAGCTTTGTCACCTACTTTAACTTCTTTACCCAATAAAGCGATTGGGTTACCTGCAAATGTTACTACACCTGTACGTTTTTCCATTATATGTTCCTCCTTTAATTACGGAATAATATATTTTGTATATTGATATTATATCATGGTACAATTAAGTTAGTAAATAAACTTTATCGAAAAAAATCGAAATTAATATAAGCGAGGTAGTTATGAAGGGTATTCATTTGTTTCGCCACTTTTTCAAAGAACATTCGTACAAATATATCGTGGGTATTATTTTATTATTAATCATAAACGGACTATTCCTATTAGTTCCTACTTGGATGGGGGAAGCTATCAATACATTATATGTGGGTAAAGATGGAATCTGGAACTATGTAGGATTATTCATTGCCCTAGGACTTGTTGTCACATTTCTAAAATATATTTCAAGACATATGCTGTTGGGATCTATTCGAAATTTTGAGTTTTATCTACGAAGAGAATTATTTCACCATGCATTACGTATTCCAACTTCCTATTACGATGAGCATGGACCAGGAAAAGTAATGGCATTAATGACAAATGACGTTACGTCTTTACGGGTTTCTCTTGGCCTAGGGGTGATGTTATTTGTAGATGCTATCTTTTTTGGGGTCATTGCATTTTGTATATTAGTACAAAAAATGTCTTTATGGCTAGCTGTGGTAACGATTTTGCCTATGCCGTTCATTGTAGCTGGTATGTTGCAATTATCTAAACGATTACGTAGATGTCAAAAAGAAGCACAATCTTCCTATAGTGATGTTACAGAATATGCACAAGAGCTGTTCTTAGGAATGGCTGTTATTCAAGCTTTCAATAAGGAGTACAGAAGTTGGAAACGATTCACTGCTGTGAATGAAATAAATTATAATAACAATTTGGAAGTGGTAAAGATAGATTCTTTGTTAACTCCTTTAACTTATATGGCACCATTTGTTTGTTATGCCTTGAATATGTATGTGTGTGGGCAAGCTATTATTCAAGGTAATCTGACAGTTGGTGAATTTGTTGCATTAAATGGGTATGTCATGCTGGTGATAGGACCGATTATGGCGATTGGATCCTTGACGGCTGTGTTACAAAAAGGGATGGCTTCCTTGGAACGGATGGTGGACTTTTTTGATCTTCCTCAGGAAGAAATACAAACAGATGTCCAAACCTTGGCATTGGAAGATATTACTATCAAACACTTAGATTTTACGTATCCATCTAGCAAAGAACCTATTTTGAAAGATGTTACTATGCATATTCCTAAGGGCTCTTTTATTGGCATTGTCGGTGGTCCTGGATCAGGCAAATCTACGTTGTTCAAACTCTTGCTAGATATTCAACATGCACCAAAAGGTTGTATATATTTTGGAGATACGGATATTCAAGAGATTCCTGTAAGTACGTTGCGGCGCAGTATTGCCTATGCACCGGCTACGCCATCTTTGTTAAGTGTAAGCATACGCGACAATATTCAGTTTGGCTATAGTGATGAAAATAGGCATACTCTCTCTATTGAAGCGGCCGCAGAACGAGCTGGTTTATTCAGAGATTTAGAAGAGCGCATTGAAGGGACACGTAAACATGATAGTCTAGGAGAAGGTGGAAGTGATGTATCCGGTGGACAGCGCCAACGCATTTCTTTAGCAAGAGCCTTTTATAAAGAAGCTCCTTATATGTTATTAGATGATGCATTTTCTGCTTTAGATGCGCATAGTCTTTCACATATTTTAGAAACATTGCGTACACATACGGATCAAACTATTCTTTGTATTTCACAGCGGTTGGAAGCATTGAGAGAAGCAGATTGTATTTATGTGTTCCATGAAGGGCATATTATAGAGTCAGGCACACATGATGAATTAATAGCTAAAGAGGGTATGTATCATCAATTAGCGATGCTACAACGACGAGGAGAAGGTCATGAAGAGTAAGAAGAAAACTGATTATCATGTGCTGCTACATCTTAGTACGTTTATGAAACCCTATATTGGATATATGTGTCTTGGCGTTTGTATGCTAATTCTTGTATTAGGAGTACAGCTTGTTCGTCCTGTTATTATGAAAGAATTTATAGATGTAGGTATAGCTACTAAAGATATGGGGCTCATCACGAACTATGCTGTCATATACATTGGTGTCATCCTATTTGGTATGGTTGCTTTAGGTATAGAAAACTATGCATTACAAAGTTTTGGGCAACGAATCATTTATGATATTCGAAATAAAATTTTTTCTAATATACTGGCCATGGGACCTAGAGAATTTTCTTCCTATCCTGTAGGAAATCTTGTCACTCGTGTCACGAATGATACAGAGTCTATACGCACATTATATACTGAAGTATTAGTTAAAATTAGTAGTAGTATTTTTCAGATCATAGGCATATTAGTGTTTATGTTTTGGATCGATACAACATTAGCTTCGATTATACTATTGTTGATGCCAGTATTTACGGGGATTATATTTGTATATCGCAAATACGCTAGAAAAGCATTTCGCGGCGTACGTAGCAAAGTAGCTGCATCTAATACATCGGTTCAGGAAATGTTGAATGCCATTTTGATGATAAAAACCTATGTGGGAGAAGTCATCATGGAAAAAAGTTATGATCGTGTGAGCCGTGAGTTTTTGCAGGCCGGTCTATTTGAAGTCAAAACATTTGCTATTTTTAGACCGATTGTGGATGGATTATTTTTTGTTGCTCTGATTGCTATATTTACAGTGACGGGGTACTTTGATTCTATTACGGAAGCAGGTACAGTATTTGCTTTTCTACAATATATCAATCGTATTTTTGAACCTATTAAAGAGATTGCAGAAAAATATGGTAATTTACAATCAGCCTTAGCAGGAGCTGAACGTATTATTCCGATGTTAGAAGAAGGTAAGGATAGTGTTGAAGCGACAATTTCTATTCCAGCTGAATTTGATACCATACGATCTATCGAGTTTGACCATGTGTATTTTTCCTATGATGGATCGGATAACTATGTGCTAAGAGATATCACTTGGTCACTGCAAGAAGGTGAGTTTTTAGGTATTGCCGGTCCGTCAGGTGGTGGTAAATCTACGATGATGCAATTGTTATTAGGGTTTGAAACACCCACCAAGGGGACAATTCGTATCAATGGAAAAGATGTACAGGACATGGATCTAAGGGTGATTCGGCAGTCCATTGGATATGTATTTCAAGACTCACATTTATTTAAAGGGTCCATAAAAGATAACATTTCCTTGTTTGATGACGCAGTTTCTTTGGAGATGGTGCAAGCAGCTGCCGAAAAAGCATATTTACATGCATCCGTACAACGTTTAGAAGCAGGATACGAAACGCCAGTAGGGTATCTAGGATCTTTACTTTCACAAGGACAACGGCAATTGTTATCGTTGGCTAGAACACTAGTACAAAATAAGTCGTTGCTAGTATTTGATGAAGCTACTTCAAATATAGACAGCCATACAGAAGAATTATTGCAGCAATCTATTGGAAATATTAAAGGTGAAAAAACTATGATTGCCATAGCTCATCGCTTATCTACATTGCGAGATGCTACTAAAATTATTGTCATCTCAGAGGGGGCCATTGTAGAATCTGGTACATTAGAGGAAGTATTAGAGAATAAAGGATTATTCTATTCTTTATGGAATGCATAGTCGTATATACATAGTCGTGAGTAGAAATCCCATAGTATGTAAGACACACTATGGAAAAATTGATACATCATTGCTAGTATTACTAAATTAGAAAGGCACTTATGGAAGAAATTATTTCAAGAGATAATAAAAAAATCAAACATATTTTGCAACTATATAAAAGAAAGTATAGAAATACACATAAGGAATTTGTAGCTGAAGGAATTCGTGCTGTCATGGACATGTTACCTACCGGAACAATCCGCTATGTCATTGCCAATACAGAAATAGTAAAAGAGGAACAGTTACAAACTCTGATTACATGCTGTCATACCTATGATGTAGATGTATACTCTATATCTAGTAGCATATGGAAAAGTATTGAGTCAACAGTGCATGGGCAAGGTGTGTTGGCAGTTGCATGTCAAAAAGAAAGTAGGCTACATGATTTTAATGTAGTGCCTGACGGACTGTATATCTTACTGGATGGCGTACAGGACCCAGGTAATTTAGGAACATTGATACGTACGGCTGTTGCAGCAGGTGTAGATGCTATGTTCTTAACGTCTCATACAGTAGATATCTATAATGAGAAGACAGTACGCAGTACAATGAGTGGGCTTTGCAAAATTCCTATTTACAATAATTTGGAGTTCCGAGATATCCAGTCCTTACTAGCCAATACTTCAATGACGGTGTATGGAACTGTATTAGAAGATAGCATTAGTTATGACGTTCCCGACTATGAAGGACCGACGATGATTGTATTGGGGAATGAAGCAAATGGTATTAGTAAAGAGCTATTACAATTAGTACAACAACGTATTTCTATTCCTATGTATGGTCCTATGGAATCGTTGAATGTTGCTATAGCTGGAGCTTTGTGCATGTATAAAGCACAAGAAGTAAAAAAATGTCTATCCAAATAGGTATGATTCTGGTAAAATAATACATATATCCATTTAGTGTGTACAGGAAGGTAACTATGAAACGTCTTATTGTCAACGCAGATGATTTTGGGCTACATCCCCTTATCAATGAAGGGATTCTTGAAAGTCATCAAAAAGGGATTGTTACTAGCACATCTTTGTTAGCTTCTGGTGAAGCATTTGATGATGCTATCATGCTAGCAAAAGAAACAGAAACATTAGGAGTGGGCATCCATATTTGCCTTGTCGGTGGATTAGCGCCTGTAAGTGATCCAAATGAAGTATCTAGTTTATTAGTGAATGGTAAGTTTCCAGAAACACATACTGAATTTATGAAACGCTTATTTACTGGAAAAGTAAATGGGCAAGAATTGCGCAAAGAGATAGAAGCCCAGTTTAATAAAATTATGAGTACTGGTGTTGCTATTACACATATAGATGGACATCAGCACATGCATGTATTGCCACAAGTATTACCGATTGTAGCGGAACAGATGAAACGATATGGTATCAATAAGATACGTATGCCTGATGAAAGTCCATTTCTATGTAATGGAGTGAGATCCATTGGTCGATGGATTGGCAAAGTAGGATTAACGACATTAACACAACAAGCCTATACAACATCTCGAAATTTAGGTTTTTCATCTCCTCTTTATTTCTGGGGAATGATGAATGGGGGACAGTTACATGAGGATGCGTTGCTGGGAATTCTGTCCAAGGTTTCCAAGAAACACGGTGTACATGAAATTATGACTCATCCAGGAAAGGACAATAGAAGTCTTAATGCATTATATCCATGGGGCTACCATTGGGATGAAGAGCGATGGGCTATGACGTCATCAAGAGTGAAAGAATATCTATCTGCTAATGAGATCAGTCTTATTCATTATGGACAATGGAACGAAGGAGATCGTCCATGACTACGATGGCTAAAAGAGGTATATTGATTGGACTTTTGCTACTCATCGTTTCAGGAGCAACTATTTATTTCACCATTGATCTTGATTCAATAAGTACATTGGGGACTTTTAATCTTACCTCATTAGCATTAGCAGGACTTGCGTTAGTAATGGGAATGTACTTTGATGGGTTGCGCTTGCAACGATTAGTTCGAATGGGTGGATATACATTGCCATTAATAGCTATTTTGCGAGTTATCTTTGGTAACTATTTTATGGCTATGTTGACTCCTGGTGCTAGTGGTGGTGCTGTAGCACAAGCTTTGATATTGCGATCTTATCAAGTGCCTATTGGAAAGGCGGCGCCTATTGTATTGGTAAGAACTGTATTTTCTATATTATTTCTTATTGTTATGTTGCCCATTATTTTACTTACAGATCCTATTGAAATCCCTTATATTACAAATACACAATTACTTTGGGCTTCTGTATTTGTAGTTATTTCAACATTTATGGGAATGTATCTGTTACAAACGCGTTTAATGAAACATCTTGTGGCATGGCTTTCAAAAGTCACAAAAAAAGGAAATGCCAAAGCGTGGTTGCTAAAACTAGACGAATTTAATAGTGGATTAAGCTTATTATATGCAAACCCTATTCAATCTTTGATTGTATTTGTTGAATCTGGTCTTAGTTTACTCTGTTTATATGCAATTGCACCGGCATTGATGTATGCATTTACTACAGATATAAGCATTGTTGAAATATTGAATCGAATGATTTTATTAAATTTAATTTTATATTTTGCTCCCACCCCAGGAGGCACTGGAGTAGCTGAAGGTCTATTTGTCTATTTATTTGCTGCTTTTTTACCTGTTGGTACTGTGGGGCTAGTTGCGGTGGCTTGGCGGATTGTTGCTGAATACATTCCATTCTTTGTTGGCATGTATTCCGTATTTACCTTATATGGTCAACATATTGCAAGTTCTGTGTCCACAAGTAGTGAAGAGGTGTAGTTATGGCTGCAAAAGGAAAAAAAGACAAATTTTATTTAGTGAACGAAGTGATTTTACCAGAGGCAATTAAAAAGACGATTAAAGTAAAATCTATTCTTCAATTAGGGGAAGCAAAAACGATTAATGAAGCTGTTGAAAAAATGGATCTAAGTCGTTCTGCCTATTATAAATATAAAGATTATGTATTTCCTTTTTATGAGCTTTCACAGGGGAAAATTGTGTCCATTAATGCATTAATTTCAAATGAATCTGGCATGCTATCCAATATATTGCGAATCATTGCTGATCATAATGGAAGTGTATTAACAATCAATCAAAATTTACCATTACAAGGTGTGGCTCATGTGAATATTTCTTTTGAAACAAAGGAATTGACGTTACCAGTAGAAGATGTATTGCACGAAGTTAGACAATTAGACGGAGTTATAAAGGTAGAGCTAATTGGTCAGGCCTAGTGCTCAAGGAGATAAAGAATGAAGCAAGGCGTAAAGATTGCCCTATTGGGTTTTGGTACAGTTGGTCAAGGTACTGTTGAATTGTTGACCACAAATTTGGAAGTGATTCAACATCGCATCAATGTTCCAGTCATTGTGGACAAGATTTATGTTAGAAATCCAGATAAATATAGTCATGTAATATTGCCTAGTACAGCAAGTTTTGTGACAGATTATAAAGAAATTTTGCAAGATCCATCTATAGATATTGTGGTGGAAGTAATGGGGGGCACAACCTTTGCTCGTACTTGTATTGAAGAGGCTATTATTGCTGGTAAGAATATTGTGACTGCGAACAAAGATTTATTAGCAGAAGCTGGCCCATACTTGATGGAATTAGCTAGTAAACATCAGGTAGATTTACGCTTTGAAGCTAGTGTAGCGGGAGCTATACCAGTGATTCGTGCTTTATATGATTCATTTGGAAGCAATCAAGTTTCTGAAATTATGGGTATTCTAAACGGTACCACAAACTTCATTTTGTCCAAGATGAGTGAAGATGGATTAGGGTATGAGGAAGTACTGAAAGAAGCACAAGAGCTTGGATATGCAGAAGCAGACCCTACGTCTGATGTAGAAGGCTATGATGCAGCTCGTAAATTGGCTATTTTAGGCTCTATAGCATTTAATAAACGTATCTTTTTTGAAGATGTAAGTTGTGAAGGTATCACAAAGATTGATGCCAGTGATATTCAGTTTGGTAAAGAGTTTGGCTATACGATTAAACTATTGGGTATTGCGAGAGAAACTAAAAAAGGCCTGTCTTTAAATGTACATCCTGCATTCATTGAAAATACACATCCATTGGCTTCTGTACGAGGATCTTTCAATGCTGTCTTCTTGCGTGGCAATGGGTTTGATGATGCTATGTTCTATGGTCGTGGAGCAGGTAGCCTTCCGACAGGAAGTGCCATTGTCAGTGATGTCATGGAAGTAGCTCGTAATGTAGCTCAAGGCAAAACAGGGGAAATGAGACAATTCTATTACCCACAAAAAACAATGTATAATTCTAGTAAAATTGAGTCTGCCTACTATATTCGTATGACAGTAGATAATTCTACGGGAGTGTTGGCTAAGGTAGCTACTAAACTTGCGGAACAACGTATCTCGGCGCATTCTGTAATTCAACGAAAAGCTGATAATGATACAGCTACATTAGCAATTATTACTTCTAAGTGTCCACATGCATATATACAAAATCTAATCGATTCGTTCAATCATTTACGGGTAGTACGAGAAGTAGGTAGTGTTATCCGCATCATGGTAGAATAAGGAGTTTTCATGAAATCAATTACGGTACAAGTACCGGCTACAAGTGCCAATTGTGGTCCTGGATTTGATTGTCTAGGTGTAGCATTAAACTTATATAATTTATTTACATTTGAACCTGACGCAGAGGCTACGTCTAATACATATACCTTTGAGGGTTTTGGAGCCGACTTGCTAGAGCAAGAAGACCATAGTCAAAACTTGGTGGGAATTGCTATGGAGCGGGTCTTTAAAGAAGTACATGCTAAGCCTGTATATGGTCGCATCCATTCCAATACGCAAATCCCTCCATCTAGAGGTTTGGGTAGTAGTTCTACGGCGATTGTAGGTGGATTGCTGTTATCCAATGCTTATTTAAAAGAACCGTTGTCAAAAGATGAGTTATTGTTAATCGCTAATGATATGGAAGGTCATCCCGATAATGTAGCGCCAGCTATTATGGGTAATTTAGTATGTGCAGTAGGTAGTAATGACACGGTGTTTCACTCTCATATTGATGTACCAAGTAATTTGACATTTGCAGTAGTAGTACCAGAAGTTATTGTAGAAACATCGTACGCAAGAAGTGTATTACCAAAAGAGTTAAGTTATAAAGAGGCTGTGGCCAATGTAGGGTTTGCTACATTATTTGTTGGATCTATGATTCAAAATCGCATGGATAATTTATCCGTCGCATTACAGGACTACCTGCATGTGCCGTATCGTAAAACATTAATTCCGTATTGTGATGATGTATTTACAGCAGCCAAAGAACATGGAGCTTACGGGTCTACCATAAGTGGCTCAGGTTCTACTCTAATTGCGTATTGTTCTCCAGAACATGCGGTTACTATTGCAGATGCAATGAGCTCCGTATTTATGGAGCATGATATCGACTGTAGACGCTTTGTATTACATGCTGATCGAGAAGGCGCTAAAGTCGTTAAAATTAAATATGAATAGAAAAATTCATGAATCTTTTAATATTTATATGCTATACTTTAAGCATATATATTCTATGAAATAAGTAGGAGGATACATGAATACTATAAAAACAGCAGCTTTATTAGCTTTAATGACAGGGCTACTGATGGTAGTGGGACAACTAGTCGGTGGTCACTCTGGCATGATACTCATGTTTTTTATTTCTTTAGGGATTAACTTTTATACGTATTGGAATTGTGCATCTATGGTGTTAAAAGCCTATGACGCTATAGAAATTACACCTCAAAATAACCCAGCAATTTTTCAAGTTGTGCAAAAGTTAGTCACTCAGGCTAATCTACCGATGCCTCGCGTATACTTAATTCAATCCGATGTACCAAATGCATTTGCTACGGGCAGGGATCCAGAACATGCAGCAGTGGCATTGACAACTGGCATTATGAATTTGCTAACTGTGGATGAAATCGAAGGTGTGTTAGCTCATGAATTAGGTCATGTGAAGCATAGAGATATATTAATTAGCACCATTGTTGCTAGTATGGCAGGATTCATTGCTATGGTAGCCAATATGTTGCAATGGACGGCGATATTTGGTGGAAACGATGAAGAAGGCAATAGCAATCCATTAGCATTAATTGGAACTATTATCTTAGCGCCACTGGCAGCTACATTAATTCAGATGGCTGTATCTCGTTCTCGTGAATATGCAGCTGATATGGAAGGAGCCATCATTAGTCGCAAACCTTTATCATTGGCATCTGCCCTTGCTAAAATCGAACACTATGCGAACTATGGTTCTTTACCATCTCAAAATCAGGGGCAAGTTTCTGCTACTGCGCATATGTTTATCATTAATCCTTTAAGTGGACTTTCATCCACCGTGACTCAGCTATTTAGTACGCATCCAAGTACAGAAAGTCGTATCCAACGACTACGTGAAATAGCAAGTCGTATATAAAGGGTGCTTAGGCACAGTATTCATTACAGAAATCGTAAGGTTTCTTACATTCTAAGGAGGTATACTATGGCAAAAGTGTACACAAAAACAGGTGATGCAGGTTCAACTGGTTTATATACTGGTGAACGTGTAGGGAAGGCATCGCAACGAGTATGTACGTATGGAACAATTGATGAAGCACAAGCATTTTTAGGAGTAGCACGTGCATATTCAGACAAAGTTGTTGTACAGGAAACTTTGTTGCAACTGGAAAAAGAATTATGGATGATTATGGCTGATATTTCTAGTTTAGGCCAAGAAGCAACGATTACAGAAGAACATGTAGTCAACCTGGAGCAGATTATTGATAGATTTGATGAACAATTAGAACCATTGTCTAAATTTATTCTTCCAGGAGATAGTAAAACATCAAGCTTCTTGCATTTGGGTCGGACCATTGTTCGCAGAGCAGAACGTGATCTATGGAAGCTAGGGGAAACAGAAGAGATACACATGTCTAACGTAAGGTATTTAAATCGATTATCTGATTTGTTATTTATCTTAGCTCGTGTAGAAGATGAAGTAAAATAAATTAAAAAATACATGTCGGGAATGTATGATTTACAATTCCTAGACATGTATTTTTGTTTATCATATGTCATAAGAAATCCACATTTGGTGATATGAAAGTCTTTAGAATATGCTATAATACTATGTATGATGATTTTGGTTTAGTGTTGTACTTCTTGTACATCTACTGTTTTATTTAGCACATCTTCTGGGCTAGGGTAGAAGAAGTAGATTTGATCGATTTCATTTTTGAATTTTTCTCGAATATGAACGGATAATAGTGTTTCAAATTGAATGATATCCGCTGAATCCATTACGGCATCTTCCACTAATACAAATAATTGTGGATCAGCTTTTGGTGCATTTTGTGGTAATCTGTCTGGTGAAAGAGGAACATTTACAATGATACGCACAGAAGCCACATAATTTCCATTTTGATCTTTAATGGCTGCACGATATGTATGTTCCCATAAGGTAGCCATCAATTGGATGTCTAAATTTAATAATTCCATAATTGTCTCCTTTTAGTAATGAATGTATAGTACATATCATACCTGATAAGAGACAATTTTGTATAGGTAGAATATGAAAAATCGTATAATATTTTGCACAGGTGGTGCTAGGAGTGGGAAAAGCGAATTTGCTGAAGAACTCGCACTATCTATTAATGGACAAAAAGGATATATTGCTACAGGACAAGCCTATGATGAAGAAATGAAACATCGCATTCACTTGCATCAAGAGCGTAGACAAGATAGGTGGAAAAATTATGAAGTTCCTTATTATATCAGTGAATATATACATAGTATTTTAGAAGAGTGTTCTGTCATACTGGTAGACTGTTTGACCATGTGGACGACAAATCTTTTATTGCAGGACGGTGAGTTTAGTTCACAAGATGATATTAATCAAAGAGAAGCATCTATTTTGTTGGAAGTTCAGCAAGTGTTAGACTGCGTAAGAAATTATGAGAGTGCTGAAGAAAAAACGATTATTTTTGTAACGAATGAGATAGGATTAGGAATCGTTCCAGAAAATAAATTAGCACGCGTTTTCAGGGATGTGATGGGACGTGTGAATCGCCTCGTGGCATCGCATTCTGATGCTGCATATATGACAATGAGTGGTATAACAATAGATTTGAAAGCATTGGAGGTTACTAACAATGGCTAAGAAAATTATGTTCCAAGGGACAAGTTCAAATGTAGGTAAAAGTATTTTAGCAACTGCCATGTGTCGTATTTTACATAACAAAGGATATAAAACCGTTCCTTTTAAAGCTCAAAATATGGCATTAAATTCTTATGTAACAAAGGCAGGAGATGAAATTGGTCGAGCACAAGTAGCCCAAGCAGAAGCGGCAGGGTTAGAACCTATTGTTCAAATGAACCCTGTTTTATTAAAACCTACAGGCAATCAATCATCACAAGTAGTCTTGATGGGAAAACCTGTCGGTGTATATAGTGCGAGAGAATACCACACAAAATATTCATTAACGGCCTTAGATAAAGTGAAAGAAAGTTTACAATATTTAGATGAAAACTTTGATATGATTGTCATTGAAGGGGCTGGGAGTCCTGCAGAGGTAAATTTAAAAGCTAATGATATCGTCAATATGCGCGTTGCTAAACTAGCCAATGCTCCGGTTATGCTCATAGCAGATATTGATCGAGGGGGCGCTATTGCATCGGTAGTGGGCACGTTGGAACTACTAGAGCCAGATGAGCGGGATCTTGTGAAAGGTATCATCATCAATAAATTCCGTGGAGATGTAACACTATTGCAGCCAGCTTTAGATTTTATTGAGCAAAAGACTGGAAAAAAGGTTGTTGGTGTGGTGCCAGCCATTGAAAACTTAGACATTGACGAAGAAGATTCAGTGGCTTTGGAAAGTAAATATAGAGGCGTGGCAAAAGAAATTACCATTGCGGTTATGCAAACACCTAAAATTTCTAATTTTACAGATTTTGATGCCTTAGCGTACGAACCAGATGTATCTGTACGATTTGTCAAACAAGGGGAACCTATTGGGCATCCAGACATGATTATGTTACCTGGGTCTAAAAACACATTGGCAGATTTGTCATATTTACAGGAACATGGATACGCAGAAGACATACAACGTCTTGCTGCTGCTGGTGTACCGGTCATTGGTATCTGTGGTGGCAATCAAATGTTAGGTGAAATGTTATATGATCCAGAAGGTATTGAAGGTGATATTCCTGAATTACAAGGACTGGGACTATTGCCTACAGCTACTACAATGAAATCAGAAAAGTTGACACATCAAGTCTCTTTTGATGTGGAAAATTTATCCTTTTTAGGTATCAATTATTCCGGCAAAGAGTTAGTTGGCTATGAAATTCATATGGGGGATACACAACCAGTTGGAGCTGGCCAGCGGTGCTTCCATATCCAAAAGAGAAGTGATACAAAAGTTGATGTCATTGATGGATTTGTTACAAGTAATGGTCAAGTTTTGGGAACTTATATCCATGGTATTTTAGATAACGATGAGTTACGTCGTTCCATTCTTAATGCATTACGCGCTAAGAAAGGGTTAGAACCATTGGATATTGTATTCCGATATTTTGAGCATAAAGAAGCTGCTTATAATCGCTTAGCTACGATTGTAGAGGAGCATTTAGATATGGAATATATTAACTCCCTATGGGAGCAAAACTAATGGAATGGATTACGCACCATTTGGTGTATGCCATACCTTTAGTAGCATTTCTATTAGATTCACTATTGGGTGATCCTAGAAGCAAATTTCATCCAGTTGTGTTGATGGGAAATTGTATTTCTTTTTATGAAAAGCTATTGTATAAAAAGTCGGCCACACCAACCCAACAAATTTGGGAAGGTATATCGACGGTCTTATTAGTCTTAATGACAGTGATAGGTGTTGTCACAGGCATACTATTTATAGGTGGTACAATTCATCCTATTTTATACTTCATCGTTTCCATACTATGTGTCTATATATCAATTAGTCCTCGGTGTTTAGCAGAAGCAGGCGTTGAAATAGCTCGATTACTGCGTAAACAAGACATAGGAGAAGCACGCCGTAAGGTAGGCTGGATTGTAGGTAGAAAAACAACTGATCTAGATGAAAGTGAGATTACTCGTGCTACCATAGAGACCATTGCAGAGAATACTGTAGATGGAATTATTTCTCCTTTATTTTGGTATATCCTATTAGGTCCTTGGGGTGCTATTGGGTATCGAGCTATTAATACAATGGATTCTATGCTGGGCTATAAGAATGAAAGATACTTATATTTTGGACGCTTTGCTGCTCGTCTTGACGATGTAGTTAATTATATTCCAGCCCGCATCACATGCGTTTTATTTATTATAGCGGCATGGATTTATGGCAAAGACTGGAAGTATGCAGCAACTATTGCGAAGCGAGATGCTTCTAAACATCCAAGTCCCAATGGAGGATACGCTGAAGCACCAGTAGCGGGAGCTTTGCATATCCGCTTAGGTGGGTATAATGTATATCATGATAAGGTAACATTTCGAGAGTATATGGGTGACCCTATACAAATCATGAAAGGACGTCATATTTATCAAACCATATATCTAATGTATACAGTGTCGATACTAGGTATACTTATCACAATGGCAAGTAAGTATCTCATTAATCAATGGTAGGTGTATATGAAAGGATTTTTTGTAGGATTGCAATTTTTAACGCGTTTAAAGATTGTAAATCAAACAGAATGGAAGGTTGAAGATTTTGGCGCTTCGGTGACGTATTTTCCATTAGTAGGATTAGTCATTGGTGCCTTTATGTGGGGAATATATGCATTGGTACATCCGTATATTCCAGTATCTTTGTTGATGTTGTTACTAGTGATCTTTGAGTTTCTCTTCACAGGTGGTCTTCATGCAGATGGATTTATGGATACCTGTGATGGTTTATTTTCTGGACGAGACCGAGAACGTAAATTAGAAATTATGAAAGATAGCCGTGTAGGTAGTAATGGTGTAGTAGGCTTTGTATTTCTAACATTGTTAAAATGGCAATTACTAGTCAATGTGTCAGAAGCATTTTTGCCTACTATATTGTTGACGATGCCTATACTGAGTCGCTATACTATGGTCATTAGTATTCAAAATTTCCCATATGCTCGACCAGAAGGGATCGGGAAGTTTTTTGCAGATAATGCTCCTACCTATGCAGTATGGGTAGCAACACTATTGGCATTACTTCCCGTCCTATATTTTCAGTGGGTGTATGCATTTTTATTTGCAATCGCACTTCTGTGCAATTACATTCTTAATTCCTACATTACAAAGCATTTAGGGGGAACTACTGGTGATACGTATGGCTTTGTCTGTGAATTGTCAGAAGTATTTTTAATATTGTTCACTATCATTTGGTCTATCGTGTAATAGAAAGGAGGATATAGGATTGGCGTATTATGTACGAACACCTGGAACTTGTGGTGAATTTATACAAGGGTCCATTCAAGGACAACGGTTTTTAGTAACTTGTCCCATAAATCGGTATTCTTATGCTATTAGCGATGTTCAACATCCGCTGCCTATATCTTCTGTATCTTTGCAGTCTAAAGCATATAAGGCTTATCAATCTGTGAAGAAACTATTAGGTGTACCAGATCATGTGGATACTCCTATTTATTTACACTCCGATATTTTACAAGGAAAAGGGTTGGCATCTAGTAGTGCAGATATCAGTGTAGTAGCTATGGCTACTGCACTTTCTTATGGATATACTCTTTCTATGGATGAACTTTCTAGTCTCTGTTTATCTATTGAGCCTTCTGATGTGCCTTTTTATCAGGGAATTGTACAATTTGATTATATTCAGGGCGCCTGCTGTGATGTATTGGGAACTTGCCCTCCAATGCGTATAGCCATATTTGATGAAGGTGGCACAATTGATACGATTCAATTTAATCATCAAAAGAACTTACCGCAATTGATCGATGAAAAAGAAGAGTTTATGGTAGAAGCTTTAGCAAAGTTCAAAGAGGGTATACAAACACATAATGTTAAGTTAATTGGTGAAGCCTCTACCATTAGTTCTTTTGCGAACCAACGAATATTACATAAGGCTAGTTTATACGATTTACATCAAATTGGAGTAGCCTGTAATGCAATAGGCACAATTATCGCGCATAGTGGGACCATATTAGGATTGTTGTTTCCCCCTGACTCACCTAGCATTGGTCATTGCATTCAGCAAGTGCGAAGAGAATTACCTACTGTAACCTATATCGATACAGTGGAAACTACTAATGAAGGTATTACATTTATGCAACGATAAGGACGTAGGAGGTACGTACTATGAAAACAGTAAATGTTCATGGAGGTAATGTACATAAAGCTAGTCGTAACATGGGAACTTCTCTGGAAAATATACTTGATTTTAGTGCTAATATAAACCCTCTTGGCATGAGTCCTGAAGGAACGGAATCTATGAAAAGACATTTTGAAGAAATTATTCATTATCCGGATCCTGATTTGCATGGTTTGACTAGTACACTTAGTAGAGTATGGAATATGCCAGAGTCATACATTGCATTGGGTAATGGGGCGGCAGAGTTGATTTATGGAATTTGTAGATTGTCCAATATAGATACTGTCTATGTTCCAGCACCTGGGTTTTCAGAATATGCACACGCAGCGAATTCTTGTGGATTACAAGTTAAAGAATATTCATTAACCTATGATGCGCAGCAACATACATTTACGTATAATCTGGATCTATTGATTGACACGATGAAAGAATGCACACGATCTATCGTATTCATTGGTAATCCTAATAATCCGTGTGGAACATTATGGACGGATAGAAGTGAAGCACTATTTCGAGTTTGCCAAGAGAATCATCATTACATCGTGTTTGATGAATCATTTATCGACTTTGTTGGTGATAGCTTTTCTATGCGTGAATATGTAAAGAGATACGAGTATTGTGTGGTAGTTCATTCGTTGACGAAATTTTATGCTGTTCCAGGCTTACGTGTGGGAGCGATGATGGCGCACCCTACCGTGATAGAACAAATCAAGGCATCTATCCCTACATGGTCGGTGAATCATTTAGCGCAAGTATATGGGAAAGCAGCTGTGTTAGATAGAGCATATATAGAATCTACAAGAGAGTTTCTTGGTAGAGAAAAAGAGTGGTTGTATACGCAGCTTGACGCATTGAAGGTATTTGAATTGGTTAAACCATCTGTGAATTATATATTGGGTAAATTGGATTCAAAGTATTCTTTTGGAGATTTACAGGATTATTTGTATACTAAATCTATATTAGTACGTGACTGCTCTAAATACAGTACATTAGGGCCTAACTGGTTTAGAATCGCCGTGAAAGATCATGCTGCAAATATTACATTACTAACAGTATTAAAGGAATACTTTCAGAACTATAGGAGATAATATGATACAAATATATTTTGTGCGACATGGAGAAACTGATTGGAACCATATTGGTAAACATCAAGGTTTCAGTGATATTCCATTAAATGAAAAAGGGCTATCCCAAGCGATTGATGTGGGAGATGCTTTGCGTGATGTTCATTTTGACAGAGCCATTGTATCTGACTTAATTAGAGCTAGAGTGACAGCAGAAGAGATTTTAAAAGGCCGCTATATTACAACTACATTTACAGAAGATATGCGAGAAATTTGTTTTGGTGAATGGGAAGGGCTAACATATTCTGAAATTAATGAACGTTGGCCTGGACAAATTGAAGCTATTTATGAGGATCCCGCAGAAAAAGAAATTCCTCAAGGAGAGACTGTAGAGATGGTGCAAAAACGTGCGTATGCTCGTTTACTCAAAGAGCTATCAATGATGGAGGATGGGCAACGATTAGTTGTGGTCTGTCATGGAGGTACCATTCGTACTTTATTATGTGCATTGACAGGGATTCCTTTGAATTGTTTGTGGAGGTTAGCCCAAGGGAATACGGCTGTTAGTGTCGTTGATTTCTGGGGCGATGCATCACCTTACAATCGAATTGTTGTGTTAAATGATACATCCCATACTCATGTGAGAGAAGGTGGTTACGGTGAGGATTGATAAATTTTTAGCTCATAAAGCTTTCGGTACTCGAAAAGAAGTACATGATTTAATAAAACAGGGTTTTGTGAAAGTAAATGATACTATCATTAAGAAAAAAGATATGCACATCAACCCTGATGTCGATGTTGTTACTGTTCAAGATCAAGTTGTGCAAGCTCAACTGGAATATTATATTAAATTTCATAAACCAACGGGATATGTAACAGCCGTGGAAGATACAACCGACCCTACGATTATGGAACTGCTACCTGAGGAGTTTCAAACTTTAAAAGTATTCCCTGTAGGTCGTCTGGACAAGGATACAGAAGGATTGCTTCTTTTGACGAATGATGGTCCATGGGCTCATAAAATTATCCACGGTAAAAAGAATATCGGAAAAACGTATTATGTTGAATATAGTGGCAATCTATCTGAGGATGGTGTCAATCGGATACGAGAAGGTATGGTCCTAGGTGATGGTACAGAATGTAAGCCAGCTCAAATCACTTTACATGAAGATGAAGGTGTATTGAATGAGCAGGGAGACATGATTCACTCTTGTGAACTGACAATCTACGAAGGTAAGTATCACCAAGTCAAACGTATGATTGGTGCTTGTAGTGGTACAGTGACCTACTTACAACGGACTCATATTGATACAATTACTTTAGATTCCATAGAAGAAGTTGGTATGTATGTAGATTTGACAGACAAAGAAAAAAGTATTGTTTAATCGAATCTATTCAATTTGTCATAACTATACATTCTATGGTATCATTAGTTGATGCTGATTAAGGAGGCGATACTGTGAATGGATTAGTCACTTTGCAAGCATTCTTACAAAATGAAAAGTATGATGGTGCCATTTTAACAAGTCCTGTTAATTTGCATTATTTTGCAGGATTTACAGGAACCACAGCAGTGGCATTTATAGGGCCTAAATCTGCGTATATTTTGACGGATAGTCGATATACAGAGCAAGCTAAATCTGAGTGCGAAGGCTATGAGGTCATTCAATATACAAAAGATGTGTATGAAACTATCAAGGACCTTGTGAATGATTCAGGTGCTGCATTACAAACTTGTTGCTTTGAAGGTAGTATTATGAGTGTCGATGTATTTCAACAGCTTTGTGATACATTAGATGACACTGAGTTTTTATCCCTAAACTTTGCTACTCTACGAGCTATAAAGCGCGAAGATGAACTTGCGTCTTTGCGAGAAGCATTCCGTATCGGGGATGAAGCATTTGCTGCGATGCTCCCACAATTACGAGTAGGCATGACAGAAAATGAAGCGCGCATTATATTAGAGTCAGAGATGTTGCAACGGGGTTCTCGAGAACCATCTTTTGCTACGATTGTGGCATCCGGATATCGATCGAGTATGCCTCACGGCGTAGCTAGTGATAAAGTGATGGAACGTGGTGATTTTGTTACTTTTGATTTTGGCGCTATGTATAATGGATATCACTCAGATATGACCAGAACTATCGTCTTGGGTAAGGCAACGGATTTTCAAAAGAAATTATATAGTATTGTTCTAGAAGCTCAAATGCGAGGTGTGGCTGGCATAAAAGCTGGTGTATCTGGTAAAGATATAGATACCATCTGTAGAGAGTATATTCAAGAGCAAGGCTATGGATCATATTTTGGTCATGGTACAGGACATGGTGTAGGATTGGATATTCATGAATTACCTGTGGCTTCACCTAGATCAAATGATATATTGGCATCTAATATGGTTGTCACTGTAGAACCGGGAATTTACCTTCCTGGGGAGATGGGACTTCGCATAGAAGATACAGTTATTGTAACTGAGGAGGGATGTGAAATACTGTCACAAACTCCTAAGGAATTAATAGAACTAGATGTGTAATGGAGGGATTTACAATGATTTCCAGTAATGATTTTCGTCCAGGCGTAACTGTCGAACTAGATGGTAATGTATGGCAAGTAGTTGACTTTCAACACGTAAAACCAGGTAAAGGTGCTGCATTCGTACGTGCTAAATTGAAAAACCTACAAACAGGTGCTGTTGTAGAACGTACTTTTAATGCTGGTGAAAAAGTGCCAAAAGCTCATGTTGATCGTCGTCGTATGGCGTACTTATATGAGTCTGATGGGGCTTATACGTTCATGGACAATGAAACATATGACCAAATTGAATTGACAATTGACCAATTAGGTGATGCTAAAAACTTCTTGTTAGAAAATATGGAAGTGTCCATAATGTTCTTCCAAGGCATTGTCATCGGTATCGACTTACCTGTAGCTGTTGAGTTACGTGTAGTTGAAACTGACCCTGGTATCCGTGGTGATACTGCAACTGGTGGTAATAAACCTGCTACATTAGAAACAGGTTATGTTGTAAAAGTACCTTTATTCATCGAAGTAGACGATGTATTACGTGTAGATACACGTACTGGACAATATATTGAACGTGCTTAAACCACAGATTTGATCTTTTAACAATTAGTATAGTATTGTAATTAAAAGCATTTGTTGGCCTGTGGTGGGACGACAAATGCTTTTTTTGGTAAATATATGGAAGATAATCGTTTTTTTGAAGGAATTATACAGTTCGATTCATCTGTGTATGAGATGATTGCTGCCATGACAACACTAGAGTCAAAAGGAGTAGCAGGCATGCGTACTACATTTGGTGATACTGTTGGCAATTTATTCGGCAGAAAAAATGCCATGGATGGTGTTAACATCCAGACCTTAGAAGATGGATCATTGCAGATTGAACTTCATATAGCTGTTCATTATGGATATCGGATTCCAGATATAGCGTTGCGGCTACAAGATAGAGTTAAATCTGCTCTCGTTTCAATGACCGATGTAACAGTGACAAGTGTCGATATTTATGTAGAAGATATTGTATTTGAAGGTACAGTATCTTAGAGGTGATTATGTCAGATCAGTTACAAATTGAAATTACAGATGCTGTTATTTTAGATGTAACAGCAAGAGTGTTGTCATCATTTGATGAAATACATTCGATGAGTAAACGATTCTTTGATGGAGTTGTAGATGGACTTTCACAGAAGTTTGGTCAAAAACGATGGCCGGGTATGAATGTGAAGCATAAAAAAGATAGTCATGGAGAATCGTTTATTGAAATCAATTTATATATCCGCTTATATTATGGATGCCATGTATTAGAGGTGGCAAAAGAAATACAACAACAAATTCGACAAGATTTAAGAAATATGTTGGATTTATATCGTGTACGTGTAGATGTACACATTGATGGATTAGAGAGAAAGGAAGTAAGCGATGAACTATCGTAGATTAGCGAGAGCATTTGCTTTTCAAACAATATACGCACAATCATTCCACACAGAAGGTATGCAAGAAGGAATGGAATCAACACTAAAAGGAGATGCTAAACAATTTGCTGAGCAAATTATTGCAGGAGTATGTGAGGAACAAGATATATTAGATGAGGCCTTGCAAGAGTTCTCCCCAAAACGAAAGATGGAACGGTTCCCTAAAGTAGAATTGACGATTTTACGTATGGCTGCATGGGAATTATTACACCCACAAGCAGATACTCCAGCTAATATTGTGATTAATGAAGCTGTCTTATTGGCGAAAGACTTTGGGGGAGAAAATTCTTATAAATATATTAATGCTATTCTTCATAATTTAGCGAAGTCGAGACAATAATATGGCCTATTATTTAGGAATTGATACGAGCTGTTATACAACATCCTGCGCTATCGTTGATGAAGATGGAAGACTGGTT
Organism: Veillonella sp. CHU740; assembly: GCF_003992055.1. Lineage (GTDB taxonomy): Bacteria > Bacillota > Negativicutes > Veillonellales > Veillonellaceae > F0422. The sequence continues at coordinate 52,056 of NZ_RQVD01000002.1, read as the reverse complement.
CAAGAGGTACGAAAACTATTAGAAGTACCGGTCGGAAAACGGGGATTACAACAGTCGCAGATGGTATTCCAACATACCAGAGCATTAAGTACTTTACTTGAATCATTACAGCTAGACCAACCTATAGCAGCAATTGGTGTAAGTGGATTTCCAAGAAGAGAAGAAAATTCCTATATGCCAGCCTTTCTTGTAGGGCTTAATGTAGCTAAATCGCTAGGTCATTGTATGCAGATTCCGGTGCATGTATTTTCTCACCAAGAAAATCATATTTGGGCTGCTTTACGAGAAATTGGTGAAGTTCCAGATGGACCTTTCCTCAGTTTACATCTATCGGGTGGAACTACAGAGTTTGTGATCTGTGAACGAATCAAAGGGAGTGGATTTCAAACTACATTGGTTGGAACTAGTGATGATATTGCAGCAGGACAATTAGTAGACAGACTTGGAGTATTAATGGGGTTACCATTTCCGGCAGGTCCTACCATGGAAAAATTAGCTAGGAAGACAAAATATCAAACAGATTCTGTGTTACCTATTGCTGTGCAAGGAGCTACCATTAGTTTTGGTGGACCTTATAGTGCAGGGCAACGTTGGTGGGAATCATTAGAGCATCCCCATATTGACTGGACAAATCCTAGTGCATTGCAAGATGAAGTAGAGGCTCAAACATTAGCAGCTTCTGTATTTCATTGCATAGGAGATTCATTGGAAAAAGCATTAACTTATATACTTAAACATCATTCACTAACTACTTTGGTAACCGCTGGAGGAGTAATGGCCAATACGTATTTGCAAAAACGTTTAGTTCATTGGGGCCATCATCATAACCTTGATGTACTATGTGTATCACCTAAATATAGCGCAGATAATGCATCTGGTAATGCCTATGGTGCTATGATAATTGAAGGAGACAGCTAATGGAAGCCTATTCAGTAGGAGAACTAAATGACATCATAAAAAGAACCGTAGAAGGAGAATTTCTTTTAAAGAATTGTATTGTTGAAGGCGTAATATCGAATTTAAAAAAGCATTATTCTACAGGGCATTATTATTTTTCTTTGATTGATGATACGGGATCTATTGATATGGCTTTATGGCGTGGAAAAGCGCAACAACGAGGCTTAGTAGATACGTTAGAAAATGGAGTATTAGTTCAAGTTCGTGGGAATGTAAGCTACTATTCAAAAACAGGCCGGATTAGTGTTATCTGTGAAGATATAAAAGTAGGTACAAAAAGTAGCTACCAAATTGCCTATGAAAAGCTTAAACAAGAACTATTAGCGTTAGGATATTTTGATGAAAAATATAAGAAGCCATTACCACCTTTACCGAGTTGTATAGGTGTTGTTACTTCTGCATCTGGTGCCGTCATACATGATATTTTACATGTAGCGAAACAAAGAAACCCTCTAGTATCGTTTAAGGTCTTTAATGTTCCCGTACAAGGAGATAGTGCTGGCCCTATCATAGCTAAAGGGATAGCGTTGGCTGATGCGGATCCTGATGTGGATCTTATTATTGTAGGTCGCGGTGGTGGATCTATGGAAGACTTGTGGTGTTTCAATGATAGAACACTTGTGGAATCCATATTTCATTGTCATACACCTGTTGTATCTGCTGTAGGACATGAAGTAGATTATACATTATGTGACTTTGTCTCTGACAAACGTGGTGCTACGCCAAGTCACGCCGCAGAATTGTCTATCTACCCATTAGATGAGCTACGGGAAGAAGTAGCACAGAAACTTGATTTTATCGAAAATACCATTCGTTATCGCATTCAGAAAGAACGGCAGTTATTATTCTCGATTAGTAATCGTAGTATTACTATGCCAGCATTAACTCTATTGCATCAGCAAAATACTATATTACAAAAGTTTGAACATAGGCTACATAGTCAGATGCAAAAGAGACTGCAAGAAGAGAATAGTCGATTAGGCATGCTTGCTACACAATTAGAGGGGAAAAACCCTCTTTCAAAGGTAGTAAAAGGGTTTGCAAAAGTTGATGTACATAACGAACCTTTACAGTCGATCCAACATGTACATATAGGAGATACCATAGAGGTACATATACAAGATGGATCGATAAAAGCGACGGTACAGGAGGTAATAGAACGTGGCTAAATCAATTAAAAGTTATGAAAAAAAATATACAGCTTTAGAAGAGTTAGTTCAAAAATTAGATGATGATTCTTTGTCTATGCATGAATTATTAGACACCTATAAAAAAGGTTTGACATTAGTAAAAGAATGCTCCGATCTATTGAATGTTGTAGAGGAAGAAGTACAACAAATTATAGAAACTGTACAAGTTGATATGAAATAGGCGACAAAGCAGAAATTTTTAGGTATAATAGATACAGAATAATTATACAAACTGTATTACCTTTCAAAATGACGAGGATACGATGTTAAAAGAATACTTACAAGCTAGTAAAGCAGAGATAGAAGCATATTTATCTACTTTATTAGAATCACCTAATAGAGAATATGCACGTCTATATGAAAGCATGAAATACAGCCTACTAATGGGAGGCAAACGAATTAGACCCATTATAACAAAGGCTGTTATAGAAGCTCTGGGAGGAAGTTGGGAGTCCTACAAAGATGTGATTTGTGCCATAGAATTGATACACACCTATTCGTTAATTCATGATGATCTTCCAGCTATGGATAATGATGATTTTCGTCGTGGAAAGCCAACAAATCACCGCGTCTACGGAGATGGTATGGCTGTATTGGCTGGTGATGGACTATTAACATATGCATTTGAGTTAGTGTCAAATCATTCCAGCTTGCGCCCAGATCAAGTGGTGTCAATCATACGATCATTGGCAAAAGGCGCTGGACCTAGCGGCATGGTAGGAGGACAATCTTTTGATTTAGAATCGGAAGGAAAATGTTTACCACTCGAAGAACTTGTTGTCTTACATAAGGGAAAAACAGGCGCTTTATTTAGTACAGCCGTTGAAATTGGTTTGATTGTGATGGATGCAAATTCTCACATAGCAACATCATATTTACAGTACGCGGATTATTTAGGTTTATTATTCCAAATTACTGATGATATTTTAGATGTTGTGGGCACACAAGAAGAACTAGGTAAAACACCAGGTAGTGATGAGCGACAACATAAAGCAACCTATGTCTCTATTCTTGGTTTAGAAGAAGCAAGGGCTAGAGCATCGGAAGTGGCAAGTAAAGCAAAAGCTGAGTTAGAAGCATCTAATCAATATTCTCCTGTATTAGAAGGCTTAATTCAGTATCTAATGGACCGCACACAATAGGAGAGTAGCATGAGTCAAAAAGAACGCCTTGATGTAATACTAGTACAAAGAGGTTTATTTGAAAGCCGAGAAAAAGCCAAAGCAGCTATTATGGCAGGACTTATCTTTTCAGGTACACAACGCTTAGATAAGGCGGGTACTAAAGTAGATGTAGGTATGTCCTTAGAAGTGAAAGGAAATACCCTCAAATACGTTAGTCGCGGCGGTTTAAAACTAGAAAAAGCATTAGAACTATATCCTATTGACTTAACAAATGCAGTGATGGTTGACATAGGTGCGTCTACAGGTGGTTTTACAGACTGTGCACTACAGAATGGTGCCGTAAAAGTATTTGCTATTGATGTAGGATATAATCAATTAGCATGGAAATTGCGTCAAGATTCGCGTGTTATCAACATGGAAAAACAAAATATACGCACTGTCACACCTGTTCAGTTAGGAGAATTAAGTGATTTTATTTCCATTGATGTTGCTTTTATTTCGTTAGATAAAGTCTTGCCTGTGGCCACTACGCTATTAAAGGATACAGGTTCTTTAGTGGCTTTGATTAAACCACAATTTGAAGCTGGCCGAGAACTTGTTGGAAAAGGTGGTATCGTTCGAGAAAAATCGACTCACGAACTGGTACTTCATCGCATATTGGAAGTAGCACACAACTGTGGACTGTATTTACATGGCTTAACATATTCTCCTATTAAGGGAATGGAAGGCAATATTGAGTTTTTAGGATACTTTACAAAACAATCAGAAGGATCAGTGGAAGTGACTAGTGATTTAATTACATCAATAGTCAATGAAGCCCATCAATTATAGGAGGATCTATGAGAATCGGTTTCTTTCCTAATATGAAAAAAGAGAATATTCGAGATATATTATCGAAAGCAATCACCTATTGTCATGATCATGGCATAGAAGTGTATATGCCAAAGGAATTAGAACATCATGATGTTTGTCAGTTGGGAATACAAAGGGAGCATTTATTACCTAGACCAGATATATTTGAACACTTAGATATGGCCTTCAGTTTTGGTGGAGATGGCACAATTATTCAATTAGCACGTCAAATATACCCATACAATGTTCCTATTTGTGGGATTAATTTAGGTGAACTTGGTTTTTTAAATCAAATAGAACTAGAAAGTTTAGAAAGCTCCATTGCTAGGATTAGTAAGGGAGACTATTATGTGGAAGATAGAATACATCTAGTAGCTACTTTGCAAACAGCAGAAGGGGATCGTATTTTACGACCTATTATTAATGATATTGTCGTGTCTAGAGCAGAACCGGGTAAAATGGCTCGTATCAATCTGTCCATCAATGGAGGTCATACACAAATGTATCCTGCAGATGGGTTAATAGTATCATCATCGACAGGTTCTACTGGGTATAATCTATCTGCTGGTGGACCAATTATGGCTCCCGATAATCGTTCGATTATTGTAACGCCGATTGCACCGCACTTATTGCAAGGCGTATCTCTCGTGTTAAAAGAAAGTGCAAAGATAGATATTACTATGCCAGAAAGGCAAAAGTCGTTGCATATCTCTATCGATGGAACCTTTGATTATGATTTTAATAATACCGATTCACTACATGTAGAGGCGCATCCGCAATACTGTAAATATGTACGGTTTAAAGATCAAAAATTCTTTGCTACTTTATTTAAAAAGTTAAATGCCCGTTCCAAGGAGGTAGTATGATTCCTCTACATCATAGTGTAGAGTTTCAACATCATCTTTGGGATGATGTGTTACCTCAAGCTAACATAGTGGTAGATCTAACATGTGGTAATGGTCATGATACTTTGTATTTGCTGCAGCATAGTCATTCAAAGGCAAGGATATACGCTATAGATGTGCAGAAAGAAGCTATTCAATCCACTATGGAGCGATTGCGAGAAAAGGCGCCTGAAACATATCACCAAGTATGTGTATTACAAGGGTCACATGATACAATCTTAGAGACCTATCCTATTTCTAATATTGACCTTATAGTAGCTAATTTAGGCTACTTACCAAATGGAAATCATTCCATTATGACTCATGAGGATACAACAATACGAGCTATTGCCATTGGATTACAGAAGCTTTCAGTACATGGATTATGCACTATAGTGGCATACCCAGGAACAGAACAAGGATACAGGGAATCGAAAGCCGTAGAAGCTTACTTATCAAGTATTGATCAGACAGTATATCACTGTAGTACTTGGCATCCCATTAATCAAAAACATAATCCGCCTATTTTATATATTATTCGTCGGAGGAAATGATGAAACGATATCGCTATAACAAGATTAAAGAGATTATTCAAACAAAAGCTATTGAAACACAAGAAGAATTAGCACAAGCATTAGTTGAAGAAGGCATTACTGTAACACAAGCTACTGTATCTCGTGATATTAAAGAACTTATGTTAATTAAAGTTCCTACAGGGGATGGGCACTATCGTTATGCATTGTCACCAGAAGAGAACATTATGCTATCTAGAACACGTATCAATCGATTGTTCCAAGATTCTATTTTAAGAATCGATCACGTGCTAAACCAAATTATTTTACATACATTACCTGGATCTGCACAATCTGTTGCCTTTGCTATTGACCATGCTAAATGGCAAGAATTGCTAGGAACGATTGCCGGGGATGATACTATTTTATTATTATGTAGATCCGTTGAAAGTGTTGAATTAGTACTAGAACGTATTCAAGAATTGATGAGGGATTAATATGTTATTGCGGATGGGGATTAAGAATTTTGCCCTCATTGAGCACATGCACTTGGAGTTTAAAAAAGGGATCACTATTTTTACTGGTGAAACAGGGTCGGGTAAATCCATCCTAATGGATGCCTTTTCTATCTTATTAGGAGAGCGTGCTAGTAGTGATTTTATACGCCATGAAAAAGAATCCTTTTTAATTGAAGGTGTCTTTGATATCTCGGATGATACACAACTGCAAGATGTATTAGCTTCTAAAAATATAGTATTAGAAGATGATCTGTTGATTTTATCACGTACCTTCAATCGAAATGGGAAGTCTATCATTTTGGCGAATGATCAAGTCATTCCATTAAAAGCATTACGTGAAATTGGCATGTATTTGGCAGATATTCACGGACAATATAATAATCAACAATTGTTGTTGCCTGATACGCATCATGTATATTTAGACTCTTACAATAGGGAAGCTGTAACAACCTATGATTCTTACGTAAAGGATTATGAGGCATATGCTTCTGCGAAACGAACCTTAGAAAAGCTGAGAAACGACTCTGCTCAACGAGCTAGAGAATTAGATATGTTACGCTTTCAAATTGATGAAATTGAAGAAGCCCAATTACAAATCAATGAAGATATTTCTGTATCCGAAGAACTGGAACGATTAGATAACTTTGAGCATTTACAATCCACAATTTCTAGTTGTTATGATGGGATCTATGGTGGCAGAAATCCTATTATAGATGGATTGAATACAGTTATGAGTGAAGTATCTGATTTAACTAAATATGATAAAGATATGGAGGATATTGCAGAATTATTGCGTTCTGCTTACTATCAATTAGAAGAGGCGGGCCAAGCTTTGGACCGCTATAGAGACTCCATTAATTATGATGAAGAACGTTACTTCTATCTTCAAGAGCGTGATACATTAATATATAAGTTGAAACGTAAATATGGAGAAAGTATAGAAGAGATTCTTAGCTATGAAGAGAAGGCTCAATTGCGTTTAGAAGAACTAGAATCTTACCAAGATGAGGAATCATCCCTTGTACAGAATCTAGAAACTTTAGAAAGAGCGGCCATAGAATCGTTGCATGCATTGTCTACAGTGCGGAAAAACAATCACAAAGAAATAACCGATGCTTTACAAACAAGCTTAGCTAAATTAGGAATGGAAAAAGCAAAGCTAGAGTTCGCTATAGAAGGAACTGATAGATTAACACCGCTAGGTGCTAGTCGTATTGAATTATTATTTTCTGCCAATACAGGAGAAGCTTTGTTACCTCTTCACAAGGTAGCTTCTGGGGGGGAATTAGCTCGTATAGCACTGGCATTTAAGTCAGTTTTCAACATGGCTACGAATAAAACATTAGTATTTGATGAAATTGATGTAGGCATTAGTGGTGATGTGGCATTACAAGTAGCAAAACAAATCTTACAGTTGAGTACAGATAATCAAGTGTTCTGTATTACCCACTTACCACAAACGGCTAGTGTTGCAAAACAACATTATCATCTTCAAAAAGAAGAGCAAGAGGGGCGTACTATTTCTAAAGTATCTATACTTTCAGAAGAAGAACATGTTATGCAAATAGCAAATATGATGTCAGGTCAATCTTTCTCAGAGACAGCACTGCAAACAGCTAGAGAAATGATTACATATTTTCAAAAAGAACAATGATATAGGAGAATAATATGCGTGTTTTAGTGAATGGAGCAGCAGGAAAAATGGGACGTGAAGTCCTAAAGGCTGTTCATAATGATGTAGAGTTAACATTAGTTGGTGGAGTAGATCCTACACATGGTGGTAAGGATGTTAGTGAATTTATTGGGTCTCAACCTTTACATATCAAACTCTATTCTTCCTTACAAGAAGGTATTGACGCAACAAAACCGGATGTGATCGTAGATTTTACTACACCAGCAATCATCTTTGAAAATGCCAAAACAATGTTATCCCAAGGTATTCATGTTGTGATTGGTACAACTGGCCTAAGTGCTGAACAGAGAGCAGAACTTGATAGTATTGGTAGAGCCAAGAGCGCAAATTGTTTGGTAGCTCCTAACTTTTCACTAGGTGCTGTTATGATGATGAAGACAGCGGCTGAATTGGCACCTTATTTTCCAGATGTAGAGATTATCGAATTACATCATAACCATAAATATGATGCACCTTCTGGCACAGCAGTGTTAACAGCAAAATTAATTAATGATGCTAAAACGAAAGCAAATGTAAAGTCTTCCGAAGATTTAACACGTGAAAGTTTACCTGGTGCTCGTGGTGCAAAAGTTGATGATGTGACTATACATAGCGTACGATTACCAGGTTATGTAGCACATCAAGAAGTTATTTTTGGAGGCTATGATGAAACATTAATAATCCGTCATGATTCATTAAGTCGATTATCTTTTATGCCAGGTGTTGTACTGGCATGCAAAAAAATTAAGAGTTATCCAGGATTAACATACGGATTAGAACATTATTTATAAAATTTAGAACTATAGAGACATATATATGATTGGTTTATGATGGATAGTATTATGAATTATTTTATGTATGTTGATAGAAAAAGGCTAGTCTAAGTCACAATTCTATATTCTATATAATTCTTGCTAAACCTATGCTTAAATAGTATAATACTTAGTAATTATATGATTAATGTTAGGAGATATATATGAAAAAACCTCATCTTGCTATATTAGGTGCTACTGGAGCAGTAGGCCAAGAATTTATTACTTTAATTGAAGAACGTAACTTTCCTTATGAAAGCCTAAAATTATTAGCCTCTTCTCGTTCTGCAGGAACAGTATTGACTGTGAATGGTACAGACTATGTTGTGGAAGAAGCAAAACCAGAATCATTTGATGGTGTAGATATTGCCTTGTTTGCTGGTGGATCTATTTCTAAAACATTAGCACCAGAAGCAGCAAAGCGTGGTGCCATTGTAATTGATAACTCCAGTGCATTCCGTATGGATCCAGAGGTACCTTTAGTAGTGCCAGAAGTTAACCCAGACGATATTGATACACATAAAGGCATCATTGCCAATCCAAATTGTTCTACTATCATCATGGCGTTAGGTTTGAAACCATTGCATGACTTATCTCCTATCAAGCGTGTCATTGTTAGTACTTACCAAGCAGTGTCCGGCGCTGGTAAAGAAGGTATTGAAGAACTTGATTCCCAAGTTGCACAACATGTAGCAGGCGAAGAAATGAAAGCTAATTTATTACCAACAGGCTCTATGGATAAACATTATCCTATCGCATTTAATTTGATTCCTCAAATCGATATATTCCTCGATAATGACTACTCCAAAGAGGAGATGAAGATGGTATTGGAAACACAAAAGATTCTTCATGATGATACAATTGCTGTTGTACCGACTACAGTTCGTGTACCGGTATATCGTTCTCATTCTGAATCTGTACTTGTGGAAACGGAATCTCCAGTATCTGTAAAGGACTTTAAAGCGGCATGTCATGCATTCCCTGGATTACGTGTTAATGATAATCCACAAGCACAAGAGTATCCTATGCCTTTATACACATCTAATCAAAATGATTGTGAAATTGGTCGAATTCGTAAAGATCTATTTAATGATAAAGGCATGAATTTCTGGATTGTGGGAGATCAAATCCGCAAGGGTGCTGCGTTAAATGCATTACAAATTGCTGAATATTTAGTAGAACATCAATCTTTTTAATTATTTATATTGGGGGTGCAGTGATGACAACATTTGGTAATGTCTTAACAGCAATGATCACTCCTTTTACTGACGATGGCCATGTGAACTTTAATGAAGCACTACGCTTAGCTGGTTATTTATTAGATCATGGTTCCGATGGACTCATCGTATGCGGTACTACAGGTGAAGGTCCTAATATTGAGGACAGAGATAAATTAGAACTTTTTACGTTAATTGCTAAAGAGTATGGTCATAGAGCTACTATTATTGCTAATACAGGAAGTAATTCTACAAAAAAATCAGTTGCTTTAACTCGTGCTGCTACTCATACAGGAGTAGACGCTGTAATGGCAGTCGTTCCATATTATAATAAACCAAATCAAGAGGGATGTTATTTGCATTTTAAAGAGATTGCAAATAGTACGAATTTACCGGTTATGTTATATAATGTACCTGGCCGTACAGGTGGTCGTGTTGAACCTAAGACAGTGGCACGATTAGTCGAATCTTGTTCAAATATTGTTTCTATTAAAGAAGCCTCTGGGGATATACAGATTACGCAACAAATTCGTGAGTTGATTCCTTCCAAAGATTTTATGATTTATTCTGGTGATGATGCCTTGACGTTAGATGTGATCCAACATGGAGGTGAAGGTGTTGTTTCTGTGTCCTCCCATATCGTTGGAGATGAAATGCAACGAATGATAACCTTGTTTAAGAATGGGAATATCAAAGAGGCGAGAGATATAGAACTCTCTCTTGTTCCTATCCTGAAGGCCATGTTTATCACTACAAATCCTATTCCTGTAAAATATGCGATGAAACAACTTGGGTTTGCGACAGGTCCATTATTATTACCTTTATGTAACCCATCGCCTGAGGAAGCAGAAATTATAAATGTGGCATTAGAACCATATGTAAAATAAACAAAAGATAGTAGATAGAATGGTATCTACTATCTTTTCTTATATATATGAAAGAGGGATACTCATGAAAGAATTAATTATAGGCTCTGAAAAAAACTTAAATGGTAATAAATACCTAATATTATGTCACTTTATGATATAATAAAATTATATTGTATTCCTATGGAAGGAGGATATTTATGCTAGTATTATCTGGTATTGTAGTAATGATTTTAGGCTTAGCCTTTCGATTTAATGCACTCTTAGTTATTTTAGTAGCAGGCATTATCACGGGCTTAGCTGGAGGTATTGGTGTGCGTGATACGATTGCAGCCATTGGTAAAGCTTTCGTAACAAACCGTTATATGTCTTTATTCATATTAATTTTACCTGTAGTAGGTATTATGGAGCGTCATGGGTTGCGTGAACGTGCAGAATATTTAATAGGTAAGATTAACGCAGCAACAGCGGGCCGTATTTGTATGCTCTATATGTTGATCCGTCAAATCACAGTTGCTTTAGGAATTACATTGGCGGGTATGCCTGCTTTTGTACGACCTTTAATTGCGCCTATGGCAGAAGCAGCTGCGTTGCATGGTAAGGAAGCACCTCAAGAAGTATTAGATGAAATACGTGCTATGGCAGCATCTTCTGATAATATTGGTAACTTCTTTGGGCAAAATATGTTTATTGCCGCAGGTGGACTTCTATTAATTAAAGGTGTTATGGACCAAGCGGGTATACCAGTAGAGTTAGGGGATATGGTGATATATTGTATTCCTACTGCTATAATTGCCTATATTTTTGCATCGATCCGATATATTCTATTCGATAATAGAGTGAAAGCTTTATTAGCGAAACATTCTGCGCATTAATAGGAGGTACAATAATGGAATTATTTGGCTTACCTGCATTGGAATTAATATATATTTTAACAGGTATTATTTTAATTATCGTTTCAGTATTATCTTTTATGGATACAACGAATTCTAAGCGATTTGGGACAGGATTATTCTGGCTAATCTACGGCATAAGTTTTATTTTTGGTAAATATATCCCGGATGAAATTAATGGGTGGATGGTTATCGCCTTAGCTGTTATTGTAGCTACAAAACAATTAGGTAAAGGTACCTATAACGAATCTTCTATGGAGATGAAACAGTCTGAATCTAAACGGATTGGTAATGCTATATTTGTACCAGCTTTATTAGTTGGTGTTGTCACATTTATCATTGGTATCTTTACAAAATTAGGTGCTTTGGTAGGGTTAGGTATTGCTGCTATAGCAGCATTATTATTAGCATTTGGATTGACGCGCGTATCTATTCATCAAGGCTTTAACGAAGGTCGACGTTTAATTGATGCCATTGGCTGGACTGCTATCTTATCTCAATTATTAGCCGCATTGGGATACGTTTTTGGGCTTGCTGGTGTAGGGCAAGTCATTGCATCAGGCATTTCTAGTATTATTCCTGTTGATAATATATTTGCAGTAGTAGCAACATATTGTTTAGGCATGGCAATTTTTACTATTGTTATGGGTAACGCTTTTGCTGCCTTTGCTATGATGACTACAGGTATTGGTATTCCTATGCTAATTCAAATGCATGGGGCAAATCCTGCTTATATCGGACCTATTGCTATGTTAGCAGGCTATTGTGGCACACTAGTAACACCAATGGCAGCAAACTTTAATATTGTGCCTACTGCATTATTAGAAATGAAAGATCAATATGGTGTTATTAAAGCACAATGGCCAGTTGCTATGGCATTACTTGTAGTTAATATTTTGATTATGTATTATTTAGTAATTGCTTAATTAAAGGAGTCATACTATGAAAACAATATTAGTTACAGGGTTTGACCCATTTGGAGGGGAACCTATTAATCCAGCTTGGGAAGCAGTAAAAGAACTAAATGGATATGAAAGTAATGGATATACAGTAGTCACTAAAATGATTCCTACTGTGCGTTATGATAGTGTTGATACTGTTCGTGAAGCCATTCAAGAATGTAACCCTGAAGCAATACTACTGGTAGGCCAAGCTGGTGGACGACCAGATATTACTGTAGAACGTGTTGCTATCAATGTAGATGATTTTCGCATTCCTGATAATAAAGGAAATCAACCAAAAGATGAGATTATTGTAGAAGGTGGTAATCCAGCCTATTTTGCTACATTACCTATTAAACATATGGTAAGTGGATTACAACATGCAGGGATTCCAGCTAGTATTTCAAATACAGCCGGTACTTTTGTATGTAATCATATCTTTTATGGTGTAGCTCATGAAGTACATGACAAAGGCATTCGCTGTGGTTTTGTACACATTCCATATTTACCATCACAGGTAGTCACTAAACCTGGACAACCTAGTATGTCAAAAGAAGTTGTGGTTCAAGGCTTACAGTGCATGGTAGATACTATTGCAACAGGTAAAGAGTATGAAGTAGTATTGCCGAAAGATTATGTAAAACCACATGATTAACCATTAATACGAAAAAAGCAGTCCCTATATAGTGGGACTGCTTTTATTTGTTTTTGATTTATTATAATATCTATAGTATTTAAATGCATTAAATATGATCTCGAATAAGACCAATCACTCGTCCTTCAATAACGCAGTTTCGTGTAATGATAGGTTCAAAATCTTCATTTTCAGGCATTAAACGAATATGATCAGATTCTTTGTAAAATCGTTTTACAGTAGCTTCATCATCAATGCGAGCAACAACAATATCACCATTATTAGCAGTAGATTGATTTCTAACTATCAACAAATCGCCTTCATACATGCCGATATCACGCATGGATTCACCACGAACTCGTAATAAAAAACATTCGGAACTGCCAAGTAGAGCAGTAGGCAATACAAATTCGTCTTCTCGATTTTCAATAGCCGTTACAGGAAGTCCGGCTTGTACGGTACCAATTAGTGGAACACGACGTAAACCGGCTTCTAAAAAGTTAAATTCTGCACTAGATGTAACCTCATTAGTTTCTTGGTCGACCTCTAGCTGGGGAACTTCAGGCATATTTACAACTGTTATAGATCTATTTTTATTTGCATCTCTAGTAATATAACCAAATTTTTCTAGCGTATTTAGGTGACTTTGTACAGTGGAAGTAGAGCTCAATCCTACATGATCACCAATTTCACGAACACTTGGACAACGATAGCGTTGTTGTAAGCTTTCAATAATAAAATCTAAAATTCTTTGTTGTTTGCTATTTATATCAGTAGCGGGACGTCTCAAAGGAAAAACCTCACATTCTAATCGATTATTCGTACATATAATATAGTTCTATTATAAAATCAATAGTTAGAATTGTCAAATATGCGTTCGAAAAATTATTCTTGACCGAACATTTGTGTGTGTGCTACAATATGACTACAAACAAACAGATGTACTATATTTTATGTTCGATTAAAGTATTAGAGAGGTAATATATATGAAACAACTAGTATCTATGTTAGCAATTGTAGTAATGATCTTTGTAGGGAATGCTATTATATCTAAAACTACCATGGAGTTAGATACAAAAAATATACAAACAGTACAAGTTAATGCTGGTGACAGTTTATGGACTATTTCTAAAAAAGTATTAGCCGACACAGAAGACATTGATATTCGTGATTTTATAGAAACCGTAGAAGACTTAAATCACTTAGAAAATCGAAAAACATTACGCCCTGGTGAAACATTAAAAGTTCCTACGTTAAGAGAAAGAAATATGTTCGGTTTTATAACTGCTTGGGCAAATAACTAATATATACTATGTATATGTTCGATATATTAGAGAAAGATATATATTGAATGATAGAATAAAAGACTGCATATCTTATGTCACAATCATAGGGATATGTAGTCTTTTTTATACTTATTATTATATTTTGGAACAGGAAATAGTATGTTTAGTATATGTAAGAATTAATATGGTTTACTTTTTTATAGAGTCCTAGTATGTATCATATAAACTTATGATAGATTTTGGTTCTAGTTACGATTGAATATAGACGAAATAGGGTTATCCACGAATTTATTGGCTTCATTAATATAGCGTCGAACCATATTGACACTATGGTGTCGTGTTTGTTTCATAATATTACGTTCTTCTACACCATAATGAGCTGCTGTAGTAGCAAAACCATGACGTAAACTATGAGCCCCGTATAAGGATGGATCTTCACCAATGGCTGCCATATAGTTTTTTACAATCTCTGCAATACTTTTATCACTGATTGCTGTTTTGCGTAAGCTCATACTTTTTGTAAATCCCCGAAAAATAGGACCTGTTGTAATAGGAACAAAACGTAACCATGCTTTTACGGCTCTTACGGCGCATAATGCTTCATTATCTATATAAGGTATTGCTACAATAGCACCGTGACCTTCTTGGTCAGCTTTTGAACTGGATACGAAGATTTCTAGACCTTGTGGCAAAAACTTTAAAGATTCTACAGTTAATGCCGATAATTCACTACGGCGAAAGGCTCCCATAAAACCTAATAATAATATAGCTTTATCACGGAGCTTTTGTATAGGTGCTATATCGGAAGTTTCCATATAGTCTATGATATCCATAAGATCATCTAGTAGCACAGGTGTTTTACCTTGCTGATATGTCCCTAAAGAACGACGAATACCTCGCATGGCTTGTTTAACGATAGGAGCGCTACAAGGGTTACTTTCAATACCAGAAGCATTAAAATTTTCAGATAAAGCGCTAATACGACGTGAGATGGTATTAGCCTTAGCATAATCAGCTAAATCATTAATATAATTGACAATAATTTCTGGTGAACTAGGAAAAAAGGATTCCTGTTTATGTTGACACCAATCCACAAAATCCATCCAATCAGATTCGTAAGCATCCACAGTATTTTCTGCCTTAGATAATAGAATACTAGTCTTAGCCTTATCGCTAAGCTTGGAGTTGTTCATGATCTCTTTATAATTACGTAAATAGAAGTGTGTATTAGATTGACTCATAAAGGCCTCAAATGTGCTATATAGAGATGTTAGTACTTATATAGCTATTTTAAACTAAAAAATTACTTCCGATAATATATCGTTATCGGAAGTAATTATATCATAGGCCAAAACAAATGGCAAATATGTTGTTTTATAAGCTTTTTAAGAACTCTTTCAATACATTCCAAGTAGTAACAAAACTTTCTAACTCCATACGTTCTGTAGGCGCATGTAAGTCATGAATGTTTGGCCCAATATTAATAGCATCTACAGGGCCTTGTAAATTATCTAACATGTAGCCAACTTCAAGACCTGCATGGATTACATTGAACTGCAAGTCTGTAGTGCCTGTCACAGATTCATATGCCTTTTGATAGGTTTGTTGTAATGGACTATCAAATGTTGGTAGCCAGCCTGGATACGGGCTTTCAAGGGACGTCGTAGCACCATGAATTTCTGCCAATTGCGCTAACCTTTTATAATGAGCCTCTAGATTCTTAGTATCTGTACTGCGTACTTGCATTTTAAGGTATACAGCACCATCCGCCATACCCAAAACACCAATATTATTAGAGAACCATACTTCATTTGGATTCTCAGGAGCATGTTGTAACACGCCTTGTTCAATTCCTTGAATAAGAGCACATAGTTTTTGTATAGTGTCACTGCTAAAAGCTCGTTCCATGGTGATAGCATCTAAATCTAATTCCACTAAATCTTCACGATTTACTTTAGGGACAACAGATAAAGATATTGTCATACTTTCACCAGCCGATGCATAGTGTGCATTCCACTTGTCTTGTTCCTCTTGTAAAAGAACTTGCACATATGGTACATCTTGTAAATGTAGATACACATCAGCATAAGCACGCAATGGGATTGCATTAGGCGCACTGCCACCGCTTACTTCTGTAATACGGATATTGTGTTCTCCAGTGATACGTTCTAACACCTTACATAGAATGTAAATGGCATTACCCCGCCCTAAATGGATATCACAACCAGAATGACCACCTTTTAATCCTTCAATCGTGATTCTGCGCTTTGTCATTTCATTATTCACAGATACTTGTGCAATAGGCAATTTTACGGTAGATCCATGACCGCCAGCACTGCCAATTGTCACTTCATTCATAGATTCCCCATCCATATTGATGAGACGTTTCCCACTTAAATGGCTATAATCAAGGGTTTTCACACCTTTGAAAGTAGTTTCTTCTTCTACAGTGAATACTACCTCTAACGGAGGATGTGGAATCATTGTAGATGCTAAGATAGCCATGCCATATGCTACAGCAAATCCATCATCTGCCCCTAACGTAGTCCCATTGGCATGTAAGATACCATCCTCTACATGCAAAGCGATAGGGCTGTTAATAAAGTCATGCTCTACGGACTCTAATTTCGTGCACACCATGTCCATATGACCTTGCAGAATCACTGGTTCATGTGATTCATACCCCTCTGTACCGGCTTTTTTTATGATTAGATTATACTGCTCATCTTGGAATACATCTAAGCCTAAGTTTAGAGCCCAGTCTTTAATATAATTGGAAATAGCTTGTTCATGCCCAGACTTTCTAGGGATATTAGCAATTTCTTGAAAGTAATGCAGAATATTATCTACATTATATTGATTCATAATAGTTTGTTCTATTGACACTTGTTCCTCCTAGATTAGTCAATATTTGGCCAACCTAATTCCTTACCGCCTAATAAATGAGCATGTAAATGGAATACAGTTTGACCTGCTTTGGCGCCCGTATTTAATGTTAAGCGATATCCATCAGCGGCAAGACCTAATTCTTTTGCAACCAATTTAGCGAATGGTAAGATACCTTCCACATAGGCTTCATTATTTTCGTTTAAATGAGCAATGTTAGATACATGGTTTTTAGGAATGATCAACACATGCACTGGCGCTACTGGAGCAATATCATGGAATGCTAAGAATTTGTCATTTTCTAATACAACCTTAGCTGGAATTTCTTTATTAATAATTTTACAAAATAGGCAATCTTCTTTCATGGGAATCCCCTTTCTCATATACTGTATGATACTTATATACTATATGTTTACTATATCAAATATTTTCTATATGGTCTATGATTTCTTTCTAAAAATATTAATAGTTTCACCTTCAAACGGTTTCCAATAATCCCACCCATTAGATGATGAACCTCGTACTAAATTAGCTCTAAATCTCTACTAACACCACATCGCTATGTACTTCTGTTACAATTCCACTCACAATATCCCCAACGCTGAATATATGCTCTTGTTTAGGTATTTTACTATGAACATATTCATTAGTTAGTCCATAATAGTAAAAGTCATCGCTTTGTTCGATGAGAACCTTCACTGGTTGGTTAAGGAAACGGTTGGCATAGGCTTTAAAACCTTCCTTGCCAAGTTGATTTAATAAGGCTACACGTGTTTTTTTCACGGCTTCTGGCACTTGGTCTTCCATCTTAGCAGCTGGCGTGCCTTCTCGAATGGAATATGGGAAAGCGTGGATATGCGTAAAACCAACTTCTTTCACTGTACGCATGGTTTCCTCGAATAATTCGTCTGTTTCCCCTGGAAATCCGGCGATAATATCTGTCGTGATGGATAAATTAGGAATCCGACTACGTAAATACTTCACTAAATCTTTGTATTGTTGCAAATTATAGTGACGGTTCATGGATTTCAATACTGGATCAGACCCTGCTTGTAATGGTAAATGTAAGTTAGGGCATACACGAGGATTGGTTGCCATTAACTCGATTAATTCTTCCGATACTTCCACAGACTCAATAGAACCAAAACGAATGCGTTCTAAGCCATCAATGGTCAATAATTCACGCACAACACGGCCTAAGGTTGGTCGCTCAGGTAATTCAATTCCGTAGTTACCAAGATGTATTCCTGTGAGGACAACCTCTTTATACCCATAAGCAACCAGGCGCTTTGCTTCTTCCACAATGTCTTCAATTTTTCTAGACTTTAATTTTCCTCGTGTATAAGGAATGATACAGAAGGAACAGAAATTATTACACCCTTCTTGTATCTTCATGAAAGCCCGACATTTTTCAATTTCATTGCCAAATAAAGGCATTTCTTCAAAGGTAGACTCTTCCATCACATTACGAACGATGGAAATCTGTTCTTCTGTAGATGGAATATTTTCTACTAATTCTACAATTTTATTTCGATTTGCCGTACCGATCACAAGGTTGACCCCATCGATAGCAGAAATCACTTCTGGCGCCAATTGAGCATAACATCCTGTTACCACGATGAACGCTTCTGGGTTACGGCGTTTTGCTTGTCGAATTAATTGGCGTGATTTTTTCTCTCCCATGTTTGTTACGGAACATGTATTAATCACGTAAATAGAGGCTTCTTCATCAAAGCCAACAGGAGTATACCCTGCTTTTATAAATAAACCTTTCATGGCATCTGTATCATATTGATTCACACGACACCCTAAGGTAGTAAATGCAACTGTCTTCATGAGACTCCTAATCTAGTAATTCATACTGAATCATACTCACAGCACTTAAAGCAGCTGTTTCAGCTCGTAATATAGTGGGTCCTAAACTAACCTTGTGTCCCCCACAAGATTCCAATAGTTCCATTTCATTTGGACTGTAGCCACCTTCTGGACCAATGCAAATGGCAATGGTATGGTACGCATTAGTTTCCAATTGTGTTTGTAAAATATCTTTGATCGTTTTGTCATCTTCTCGCTCATAGGCGCCTAACAAGAGCATACCCTCATCGGATTGTAATGTTTGCAGTACCTCTGAAAGTGACTGTTCTACCGTCAATGTAGGTACATCAGGGCGACCACATTGTTGACTGGCTTCTATGATAATTTTTTCCCATCTACTTTTCTTGGCGTTTAATTTTTTAGCATCATATTTAGCCACACAATGGACCGAAGATACACCGTAGATATGATGAACGTTTAATTCCGTAGCTTTTTGCAATAAAAACTCGAATTTATCGCCTTTCAAAAAGGATTGAATTAACACTACTTTCGTACCAACTGTAGATATATCAATGGTACGTAATCGTTTCGCCATATATATATCTGATTCCTCAGATAGTAATACATATTCACCTGTATGCCCTTTATGATTGCTCACAATAAAAGGTTCCTCTTTAGAATGGCGCAATACATGAAAGAGATGATGTGCTGTATCTGCAGGTAACTGGATACTTTCATCTATAATGCCATCAATAAATATTTTTTTCATATACTTCCTATCTTATGCCAAGGCAAAGGTATGCCAAGGACCCTCTACCATTTCTTCCATAATAGTCCAGTGGTTAGTAATATACGGCATAATTTCATCATACCGATCGTCCACAATACCACTTATTATTAGTATACCATTATCGTGTAGTTTTTCCCTAATCATAGGCAATAAAATTTTTAGAGGATCTACTGTTAAATTCGCTAGTATAAGATGAGCTTTACCGTGAAAGTCATCACTTAAATTACCATGAATGATGCTTGCCTCAATACCATTATTTTCACAGTTTTCCTTGGCCTGTATAGCTGCTTCTTCTTCTAGGTCGATGCCCACTAGGTTAGGTATCCCTAAATGATGGGCTGCTAGTAATAAAACACCTGTACCAGTACCAATATCTAGGCAAACCTGTTGGCTTAAATCTGTGGGAATACGGTGTATATATTTGCCTAATAAAGTAGCGCAGTTTCTCGTAGTTTCATGGTCCCCTGTGCCAAAAGAAAGCTTTGTATCCACGGTCATGACCACATCTTGTTCTGTAGCGAATGGATCTGTAGTGGCATCATAGCTTTGCCAAGCGGGACAAATCACCAAGTCTGGTAACAATCTCGTAGGCATAATATATTGTTGCCAACTATGATACCATTGCTCATCGTCTACAGTTTTACATTCCATATCTTCATAGAAAATATTAGCATCATGTAATGCTGATTCTAGAATTTGAGTCCATTGGTCCTCATCGTTGTGTTCATCTAAATAGATAGTTACACGAGTTAGGTTGGGATTATCTTCAATTGTTTCTTCTATGTATCCATTACTCTCTATATCATTAAAAATGGCAGCCATTTCATCAATGACTGCCACTTCTACAGTAATGGATATTTCTATCCATTTCATAGATGACTCCTTACTTACCAAGGTTTAATCTTGGCAAAATAACTGTTTCACCTTATCACTTAAATTTTCTAATATGCTTTTGTTTACTTTCAAAGTATTTACATCTTCTTTGTTTTCTGCAGCAAACTCAACTAATAATTGACGTTGTTTATCTGTCAATTTTTTAGGTGTTTCTACAGTGACCACCACGTGTTGATCGCCACGTTGGCTTGGTTGGCGTAAATACGGAACACCTTGTCCTTTAATTCTGAAAGCAGTACCAGTTTGTGTACCTTCAGGGATTTTTAATTCTACTTTACCTTCTAAAGTAGGAACTTGTATAGTAGCACCTAGTGCAGCTTGTGAGAAGGAGATAGTTTGACGGATAACAATATCATTGCCACTACGTTCAAATTCCTTATCTCTAGCTACAGAAATATACACATATAAATCGCCTTTAGGGCCACCTAATGTACCTGGTTCGCCTTCACCGGATACACGCAAACGTGCTCCATCATCAACACCAGCAGGGATTTTGATTTCAATATCACGGCGTTTAATAGCCTGACCTTGGCCACGGCATACCTTACATGGCTTTTCAATTACTTTACCACGACCGCCACAACGAGAGCATGTGCGAACCGTTTGCATGCGACCAAATGGTGTATTTTGAACAACAGCCTCTTGACCAGATCCATGACAATTTGGACATGTCTCTACCTTAGAACCAGGTTCTCCACCAGTACCATGGCAATGATCGCAGTCTTCATGGCGCTGTACATTGACTTTCATCGTTGTGCCAAATACAGCATCACGGAAGGAAATGCGTACGTCTTGGCGTAAATCGGCACCACGTTCTGGACCACGTTGACCACGGCCACCACCGCCGCCAAACATATCAAAGATATTGCCAAAAATATCCTCAAAACCACCAGCACCGCCGAAGCCGCCAAATCCACCGCCACCGAAACCACCGCCAAAGCCACCAGCGGAGTTACCTCCGCCAGCAGTAAAAGCATCATGACCATATTGATCATATTGTGCTTTTTTCGTGTCATCGGACAAGACTTCGTAGGCTTCATTCACTTCTTTAAAGTTCTTTTCTGCCTCTTCAGGATTGTCACGATTTACGTCTGGATGGTATTGACGTGCTTTCTTGCGAAAGGCTTTCTTAATTTCATCTTGGGATGCATTTTTGTTGACGCCAAGGACGTCATAATAATCACGAGCCATTACCTATGTCCCTTCTTATTATTTTTTGTCTTCGTCAACTACAGTGTAGTCAGCGTCTACTACATTATCGTCTTGTTTAGGAGCTTCTTGTCCACCTTGTTCGCCTTGAGCTTGCGCTTGTTCATACATTTTAGAGGACAATTCGTATAAAGGAGCTGTCAATGCTTCACTATCAGCTTTAATTTTTTCAATATCGCCAGACTCAATAGATGCTTTTAATGTTTCTGTCGCTTTTTTAACTGCTTCTAATTGCGCTGCATCAGCTTTGCCTTCGAAGTCTTTCACTGCTTTTTCAGCTTGGTATACCAAGTTATCAGCATTGTTTTTCACTTCAACTTCTTCTTTTTTCGCTTTATCTTCAGCTGCATGTGTTTCAGCTTCTTTTACCATGCGATCAATTTCTTCGTCGCTCAAGCCAGAAGAAGATGTAATTGTGATTGCTTGCTCTTTACCAGTGCCAAGATCTTTTGCTTTTACATTTACGATACCATTCGCATCGATGTTGAAAGTAACTTCGATTTTAGGTACTCCACGAGGAGCTGCTGGGATACCAGACAATTCAAAACGGCCCAATGTTTTATTCGCTGCCGCCATGTCGCGTTCCCCTTGCAATACATGGATATCAACAGAAGGTTGGTTATCTGCTGCTGTGGAGAATACTTGAGATTTAGAAGTAGGAATTGTTGTGTTGCGGTCGATAATACGAGTGAAAATACCACCCATAGTTTCGATACCTAAAGACAATGGAGTTACGTCAAGCAACAATACGTCTTTTACTTCACCTACTAATACACCACCTTGAATAGCAGCACCGATAGCTACACATTCATCAGGATTGATGTTTTTAGTTGGCTCTTTACCTAATTCTCGTTTAATAGCTTCTTGTACTGCTGGAATACGAGTGGAACCACCAACCAATAATACTTTATCGATATCGGATACAGACAAACCAGCATCTTTCATTGCTTTACGAGTAGGTTCGATAGTTGCTTCTACAAGGTCACGAGTCAATTCATCGAATTTAGCACGAGTTAATGTTACGTCTAAATGTTTAGGACCTGTTGCATCAGCTGTGATGAATGGCAAGTTGATTTGTGTACTTGCTACGCCAGACAACTCAATTTTAGCTTTTTCAGCAGCTTCTTTTAAACGTTGATCAGCTAATTTATCGTTGGACAAATCAATACCAGTTTCTTTTTTGAATTCGCTGATTAAATAATCCATAATGCGTTGGTCAAAGTCGTCACCACCTAAATGGTTGTTACCAGATGTTGCCAATACTTCGAACACGCCTTCACCTAATTCAAGGATGGATACGTCGAATGTACCACCACCAAGGTCGAATACAAGGATTTTACCGTCTTCACCTTTGTCTACGCCATATGCCAAAGCAGCTGCTGTAGGTTCGTTGATGATACGTAATACTTCTAAGCCTGCTACAGTGCCAGCGTCTTTTGTTGCTTGACGTTGAGAGTCAGTAAAATATGCAGGAACAGTAATAACTGCTTGTTTTACAGGTTCTCCTAAATGAGCTTCAGCATCAGCTTTAATTTTTTGTAGAATCATAGCAGAGATTTCTTGTGGTGTATAGGATTTACCTTCTACATTCACTTTATAATCTGTGCCCATATGACGTTTAATAGAAATGATTGTGTTTTCAGGGTTAGAAACTGCTTGACGTTTAGCCAATTGACCTACTAAACGTTCGCCATTTTTTGCAAAACCTACTACGGAAGGAGTCGTTCTAGCTCCCTCTTGGTTTGTAATAACAGTTGGTTCGCCGCCTTCCATCACCGCGAAACAAGAATTTGTTGTACCTAAGTCAATACCAATTACTTTTGCCATTTAACATGACCTCCTAATACTTCTTCTAATATATTAATTATAATTATTTATTAATTATCCATTGTGAACTACTTTCACCATGGCTGGACGTACCACACGGCCTTCTACAGTATAGCCAGTTTGTAATACTTCACACACAGTGTCATCTTCCATATCTTCAGCTGGAACACGCATGATAGCTTGATGGAAATTTGGATCAAATGGTTGTCCCACGGCTTCGATGACAGCTAAACCTTGTTTTGAAAGGCTTGCCATTAAGCTTTGTTGAATCATTACAAATCCGTCCATAAAAGCCTTCGTTTCCGGTGTTTCCGGTACTGAAAGTGCTCTTTCAAAGTTATCTAACACAGGGAGTAAATCTTCGATGACGTGCGATTTAACAAACACCCCTAATTGTTCTTTTTCTTGGTTTGTACGACGTCTGAAGTTTTCAAAATCTGCTTGCAAACGCATATATCGTTGCTCCCATTCTTTTGTAGGATCTACTGCTTCAGGAGCATCTTCTTCCAAAACTTCCACTTCAGGAGTGACTGTTTCTTCTTGTTTATTTTCTTCCATACTTCACCTCTTTACAATATTTATTGTTTCCCTTGTAATTCTTCCATGCACTTATTGATATAAGCGAGAATACCCATAATACGTCCATATTCCATCCGTGTAGGCCCTACAATAGCGAGGGTCCCTACTTGATGAGGAACATTGAAACTTGCTTGGATAACGCTGATATCTTTCACCAGTTCGTTAGAGTGACCTATTTTTACATCGATAGGACTACTAGAGTTTGGTGTTAATAGTTGAGTTAACTCATCTTGTTGTTCTAATAACGCTAAGAGTGGTTGGGCCCGTTTTATATCATTAAACTCTGGTTGTTCTAATAAAGATGTAGTCCCTATTGTATAGAATAACTTTCGCTTAGCAATGGCTCGATATAATGTGTCACAGAAAATAACATACGTTGTATCTTGTAAGTCTAAAGTTACCCGCATTTTATCTAAGTTTTCTTGCGTAATATCCTGAATAGATACATCATGAAGTACACTATTGAATCGATGTGCATGCATGGCTAATTCTTCTGTATTGATAGGTTCCGTAAAATAGATTGGTTCATTATCCAAAGCACCTGTATTCGTTACCACCACCATGACTGCTCTATGTTCATCGATAGGAAGAACATGGATATAAGTTATGGTAGATGAATCATGGGCGGGAGCTAAAAACATACTCACATTATGACTAATACGAGAAATAAGCTTTGCTATTTCTACGAAGAAATCATCTAGTTCTTGTTGATGAGCCTGCCATAACTCTTGAATTACAGGAATATCTTCAGCTGCATCGTCTTCAAACCCCTGTAAAGTGTCTACATAGTACTGGTAGCCTTTTGCCGAAGGAATCCGACCTGCTGATGTATGAGGTTGTTCAAGAAAGCCAAGATCTTCTAAATCAGCCATTTCATTTCGTACCGTCGCAGGACTGATACCTAAATCATAATTCTTTGCGATCGTACGAGAACCAACCGGTTCCGCTGTTTTAATGTAATCTTGAATGATAGCACGCAGAATGCGCTCTTTCCTTTCATCCATAGTATCACCTCGTTATTATTAGCACTCACTAAGGTTGAGTGCTAACTACAAGATATATAGTATCACATTTACAACATATGTCAAGTGAAAAATTGGTGAAAGTTCAGTAAATACCGTATTAGTCAAAAAAACAAACTTTTGATTGTTTGGTTTGGTGAGGTATGTCATGGTCTGATTTGGGCAAAGGGAAGAGCACGGCACATTCCTCCACAAACTGATCCTACGGTAGGTTTGCTCCGGAACATGCCGTGTTCTTCTGGGTTCTCATCAATTAGTATATTAACTTGACATACCTCACCAACACATCCAATCTGCTGTGAGTTTGACGTGGATCTTAACATTGTTCTTCTTTTGTTATTCTTAACTAATATATTCATCTGACATATCCCACTATCTCATACACAATTAAGGAGGTTGGGTGCTAAATAATTGTACTTCTAAAGAAATAATAGTATAATATCTGTAGATTGAAAAGGAGGGAACTACAATGCCTATTATAAAATCAAGTACAGATTTAAGAAATAATTATAATGATATTTCTTCGTTCTGTAACGAAACAGGTGAACCAGTATTTGTTACTAAAAACGGTCGAGGCGATCTAGCTGTTATGAGTATAGATTCCTACAATAATCTTATGGCAAGATACGAATTATATCATCTACTTGAAGAAAGTGAAATAGATTTTAAAAATGGTCGTAGTATGACTCTTGAAGATTCTATGAAAAATATAAAAGAGGCACTTACGAATGGAAACTTATAACGTATACGTATCAGATTCCTTTCAAAAAGATCTCATGCAGATTGTTTACTATATAAATCACTCTCTTAGCGCGCCATTTACGGCAGCTAATTTTGTAGAAATAATAGAAAACACACTTTACGACCTTTCTTTAATGCCACATAGATATGTATTGGTTTCTGATCCATATCTAAGAAAAAAAGGCTTTAGAAAGTGTCTTATAAAAAAATACATTCTATTCTTTACAATAGATGAAGATTCTAAATCAATACATGTACATAGAATCCTTCATTCACGACAAAACTGGATGAACTTTCTATAATATATCCATGTATAAAATGCACTTTTCAACGAACCACTACGAAGGAACACATATTATGAAACTTATCACACTACAGCGAGATACGATTGAAAACTTTATACATATCGAGCATACATGTATTCATGATGTTATCAACGAAGAACATCACCATGAATTAGAGCATATATTGGACTATGCAAATCACAGGGAGCAATTACTCTTCATAAAAAAAAGCAGTACACTCCTCCCCAAAGGAGTACGACTGCTGTATATCCCTCACTTGGAAGAACTTGGTATCACTACAGGTGAAACTTCCATATCATTAGAATGGACTGGACTTGAAGAAGATACGTTATACATCATACAAGATGAAGAACCACTTAAACTACGTATTACGAATCCAAAAGCTGGGGTGTTTTATAAAACTCTCGCATAAAATACTTCTTCGATACTATTCAATGCATCATTCAAAATAAATACAAAAGACCAGTACAAGACATCAAGCATGTAACTTGTACTGGTCTTTTTATGTATTATGGTACTCATAATTTCCTGAGGAACGCCATTAAGCGTAGCAGATCTCCTGGCACTCGTTATTACCTAAATCACAGAAACATAAGAAAAGTGCGATATGTTCCGAACAAATAACACGTCCTTCCCCCTCTGAGGAATGCCATTATGCGTAGCAGATCTTCTGGCACTCGTTATTACCTAAATCACAGAAACATAAGAAAAGCGCGACATGTTCCGGAACAAACCTACCGTAGGATCAGTTTGTGGAGGAATATGTCGCGCTCTTCTCTTTGCTTAGTTAACCACTAGCCACAAGATTGCATAGCATCACAAGTGACTACTCGAATGGATTCCCCAATCGTTGTAACACATGCTCAAACTTCTCTTTTGGCTTCGCATTAGTGCTATACCATTCTAAGAGCTCCGTGATTTTTTGTTCTGCTTCTTCTGGGGATAGTCCTTCTAGCAAGGTAATTGCTTTTCGAGGCAAGGCGCCGCTTGTGCCACCTGCTACTAAGGTAAAGCCATTTGGTTTTCCCACTAGACCGATATCTTTAATCATGGATTCAGCACAGCATCGTGGGCAACCGCTGATGCCGATGCGAATTTTGTTCGGCATATCTTTGCCGTAATGTTTTTGGTCTACCATGGTCGCCATCGGAATGGTTTCCATAAAGGCATGGCTACATCCATCTGTACCTCGGCATGCCACGATGGAGTTCACCGATTTATGTTGTACTTGCACCACTCCATCTGGTAAGTGCTCCAAGATGGATTCTTTTTGTTCTTTTGTAATATCATAAATTTGAATGCCTGTAGGAACGATACGGAACTTTCCATTATGTTCTTTCGCTAGGCTAAAAATTGCCTCCATTTGTTCGTATGTGAACTCACTGAATAAGGCATGTAAAATAACTGCTGTTTTCATAAAACTCTCCTAAATTAACTGTATGGGCGTACATTCCTACTTAGGACGTAAGGAACTGACTAAACACATAATTGCCGTGCTTGGCCCCTTCCTTAGTGAGACGATAAGCATCATCTTCATAAACAAGCAATTGTTTACGCATTAGATCTGCAATAACAGATCCATATATATTGTGAAAGTCTAAATTAAATCGACCTTCAAACAAACTAAGTTCTAACCCCCACTTCGTACGCAACGCAAGAAAGCAAAAATCTTCATAGTCACGAGGGCTCGTGATGATTTCTTCCTCTATGCAAGGACTTTCACCCATTTCAATCTTATGGATGTAAGGCACCACGTAAGGGGTATTCTGAAAGCGCCGATTCCCCACATAGGAATGGGCACCGGCACCAAAGCCGATGTAATCAGCACCATGCCAGTATTTGATATTATGACGACTGAAAGCCCCATCTTTACCAAAACTAGCAACTTCATATCTATCGAACATCTGTTTTTCTAACCCTTCCATAAGGTAGTCGTACATCTGTTCGCACATATCTTCAGACGGTAATATGACCGAATGGTCCATGACTTGGCGATGCAATAAAGTACTAGGTTCCACTTGCAGGCCATAGATAGAGATATGATTTATGGGCAAAGACTGAATGACTTCTAGATTATAAGAAACGTCATCCAATGTTTGTTCCGGTAATCCATAAATCTGATCAATACTAATATTGCGGAAGCCTACCTCATGGGCATCTAGAACAGCTTGCTGTGCCATCTTTGCCGTATGAGTACGGTGCAATACACGCAAATGGTCATCACGAAATGTTTGCACACCAAAACTGATACGGTTGATGCCAAGCTCATATAAGTGTCGCAAGTATTGTGTATCTACTTCACCAGGGTTTGCCTCAATGGTAACTTCCACATCGCTGCTAATAGTGTAATGTTTGTACACCGTATCTAATATACGACTTAGTTCCTTAATGGACAACACCGTCGGTGTTCCACCGCCGAAGTAAATCGTATCGAAGGGCTCTGTTCCTAACAGGGACTGACTAGATTCAATCTCTTGGCGCAACGCATAGGCGTACACATCAAAATAGTCTTCTAATCCTTGGTACGAAGGGAAATCACAGTAGGTACACTTTTGACGGCAAAAGGGAATGTGGATATACATTCCCCTGTGACCTACTGGAATACGAGTTGTATGCATTAGTTTTCTACTTTCAAAATCGCCATGAATGCCTCTTGTGGAATCTCTACAGACCCTACAGCTTTCATCCGTTTTTTACCTTCTTTTTGTTTTTCTAGCAATTTACGTTTACGGGAAATATCACCGCCGTAACATTTTGCCAATACGTCTTTACGCCATGCTTTTACCGTTTCACGAGCTACAATTTTTGTGCCTACTGCCGCTTGGATTGGAATTTCAAAGTTTTGACGAGGAATCAATTCTTTTAATTTCTCAGCGAGGGCACGGCCACGTAATTGAGCGCGATCTTTGTGAACGATAATACTCAAGGCATCGACAGGATCTCCATTTAGCAAGATATCCATTTTCACCATTGGAGATTGTTGGTAGCCAATCAATTCGTAATCCAAGGATGCATAGCCTTTCGTAGCAGATTTCAATTTATCAAAGTAATCGTAAATGATTTCCCCTAATGGCAAATGATACACGATGGATACACGGCTTTCATCAATATATTCCATACTGATGTATTCCCCACGTTTGTCCTGTGAAAGTTCCATAATGGCCCCTACATAATCTTTAGGAACGATAGTGGTTGCCTTTACATATGGCTCTTCTACATAGTCAATTTCAGTTGGTGGCGGTAATTTGGCAGGGTTATCCACTTCGATGACTTCCCCATTTGTTTTGTATACCTTATAGTTTACACTTGGAGCCGTCGTAATCAAGGATAGATTATACTCCCGTTCCAATCGTTCTTGGATAACGTCCATGTGTAACAAACCAAGGAAACCGCAACGGAATCCAAAGCCTAATGCCAAGGATGTTTCTGCTTCGTATTCTAAAGCAGCATCGTTTAGGTTTAGTTTTTCTAAGGCATCACGTAAGTTTTCATAATCTTTGGAATCTGTTGGGTAAAGACCACAATATACCATGGACACAGCTTTACGGTAACCTGGTAATGGTTCTTCCGCTGGATTATCGGCTTTTGTGATGGTATCCCCTACACGGCAGTCACGAACGTTTTTAATACTTGCTGCTACACAGCCTACAGAGCCACATGGTAATTCTTGGACTGGTAATAAATGCGGTGTAAATACGCCTAATTCAGTGACCTCAAAATCCTTAGAACTGTGCATCATACGGATGGTATCTTTTACTTTCAAAGACCCTTCTTGCACACGCACGTATGCAATGGCACCTTTGTAGGAGTCAAAGCGAGAGTCAAAAATTAAGGCACGTGCTGGTTTATCAGAATGATCTGGTGGAGCAGGAATTTTTTCTACAATCGCTTCTAATATATCCTGAATACCAATGCCAGACTTAGCACTGGCCAAAATTGCGTCAGATGCATCTAAGCCGATAACGTCTTCGATTTCACGTTTTACACGTTCAGGATCTGCGCTTGGCAAATCAATTTTATTAATGACAGGAATGATTTCCAAATCATGTTCCAATGCTAAATACACATTGGCCAAAGTTTGCGCCTCTACACCTTGTGCAGCATCCACCACCAACAAAGCCCCTTCACAAGCTGCCAAGGAACGGGATACTTCATAACTGAAGTCCACATGACCCGGTGTGTCGATTAAATTTAATGTGTACTCTTGCCCATCCTTTGCGGTGTGCAATAAACGAACGGATTGGGCTTTAATCGTAATGCCCCGTTCCCGTTCTAGGTCCATAGAGTCTAAGACTTGGGCTTGCATTTCTCGTTTCGTCAAAGACCCAGTTTCTTCGATTAAACGATCCGCCAGCGTGGACTTACCATGGTCAATATGAGCAATGATACAAAAATTACGAATATGTGATGTACTCATGACTTCCCTTTCTAACAAACAATATCTATTACACCACCACCGAGAACTCGACTTCCTTCGTAGAATACGACGGATTGCCCCGGTGTAATGGCGCGTTGTGGTTCCGTAAATTCAACTTTCATAGTACCGTCCTCTGTGAAAGTAACAGTACATGGTGATGGTTTCGCAGCATACCGAATCTTACCTTCCGCTTGCAATGATGTGGGCACAACTCCATCTAGGAAGTTATAGTTTTTACACAACATCGTGCGAGAGAATAAACTTTCATTAGGACCAACGATAACCTCATTTGTTTCGCCATCTAATTTCACAACATAGAGAGGGTATGCATAGGCAATACCCAAGCCCTTACGTTGTCCAATTGTATAATTGTATAATCCATTATGCGTACCCAACACTTCACCATTTTCATGGACAATACGCCCTGATTTAGGTTTCGATTTCGATGTTTTTTCGATGAACCCTTGGTAATTGTGATTCGGCAAGAAACAGATATCTAAGCTATCTGGTTTATCCCATACAGGCAATTCTTTTTCATGAGCCATTTCGCGAGTTTTCGTTTTTGGTTGATTCCCCAAAGGAAAGACTAAATGTTTTAAAATATCTTGGGTTAACGTGTACAATACATAACTTTGATCCTTTGTTGGATCGTCACCTTTATGTAATTCATACCGCTGTGCTGCCTCATTGTACATAACCTGCGCATAATGACCTGTCACCATGTGTGTAGCCCCTAAGGATAAGGCACGCTGTAATAGCAAATCGAATTTAATATTGCGATTACAGAACACGCATGGATTCGGTGTACGACCATTGGAATATTCCGTGATAAAGTAATCTACTACATTATCTTTGAAAATATCTTTCGCATCTACTACATGATGTTCAATGCCAAGAAAATCGCACATCTTCTTCGCATCCACCACAGCTTGGGGAATTTCGTCTTCCTCCGTGTCGCTGACCCACAAACGCAAGGTAATACCAAATACCTTATACCCCTGTTCTAATAACATTGAAGCGGTTAAAGAACTATCTACGCCACCGCTCATAGCTACTGCATATACTTTGTCCATATTATCTCCTACCATCAAATTGATACATCAAAACAGATTGAAAGTCTGAAGATGTATAATTGAACAAAAAATTATACTTATACATATCACTATATTATAACGTACTTTCTAGGTATATTACAAGAATCTGGGGAATATAAAAGCCTATAGACCCTCTGATTGTTCTATAGGCATATTCTGTGTATTAAAATTTTGCATATTCATTTTCTGGTACAATATTCGCTAACTTATCTTCAGGCAAGTTAGGACTCTTAATGCCTAGTTTCTCATAGGACCATAGGTCAAAGAGTTCATTCTCATATGCTTGTTCTGCTAATACATCGTAACCAAAGTTATTGGAAATATGCAGTTCTTCATCTAACATATAGGAGAACACCGTCCACGGTTCAAGGTGACATGCAATAAATGCATTTCGCATATAATTCGACCACAACGCCATTTGTTCCATCGTAGCATCATAAGTAGTCTTAGAAACTACGTTACGGTCTATCATTTCCTCAAAAGTGAGGTATTCACCATCGACAATGATATACCCTAGTTGACGACATACGGTTCCATCATTCTCTACATATAGGTATACTCGATGAAATGTACCTGGCAAGATAGAATACAAAATATCGTAACTATTTTGAAGATATTGTGGAATTAAATCGTGGATATCTTCTCCTGTAAATTCTATAGCTGGATCTACATCAACCATTTCCTCTACCTCCTCTTCAATAAACTGAGACATGTCTATGTGCATAGTCCCTGTGATGCATCCCTCGTGCGGTGCTATTGCATACGTATGCAATGGTTCTCCATCTGGGGAGAAATATCTTTTTTCCCAAGCTTCTACTAAAGCTAGCTCATCAGTAAAATTATCTTCTGTGACATTGTCATATACATAAGAGAGTTCACCAGTAGAAATATTAAATATACAATCTAAGGATGTATATTTTTTTCCTAAAATTGTATGCATACTATTAAACTCATCAGTCCAGTCCCAATAAAGAGCTGCCACTCTAAAATCATTAATACCAGCAAATTTTGATTGTATATTTCGTTCTTTAATCCATGTATTATCCGCATACTCAATATAGATATTTAATCTTTCCTTATTGCCAATTGTATCCAAATGAAAATACATGTTTTTACATTCCTTAGAAATAAAATCTCTTAAATAAAGAGGCTTTTTCTTTATTATATTATTCAAAATATCAACTAAATCAATAGATTTAATCCTATTCTTGAGCACTTTTTCTGGTGTGATATTTTGTTTCTTCACCAAACTAGATGCTTCATAGTCCCAAAAAACACGACATTTATACCCTATCTTTCTATACTGCCAGATTACTCTTGGTGTAGAGAAATATTCATACTCTAGTGGAAGTTCATGATAATATATTTGACTGTTTCCATCAGAGTCCAGTTCTAACTCAACAAACTCCAAAAGATAATCCTCTTCATTCGCTATACTACTATAAGCACTGTGTGCTATTTCTCCTAATTTTAGCCCTAAATCTGAAATGTTTTTTCTAGTATAGTTAGAAATTATAAATAAATCATTTTCAACTATAAAAGAATCATCATTATATACGACTATAAAACTGCTCGTATATGATATTGAGCTTACTTCAGCATAAACTAATATCTTTGACCAATTGCCAGGGATACATGTATCGCCTAGTTCTCTAGTTGCCTGTATTAATTTTTTTTCCATCAGCAACTTTTTTTCTTCTGCAAACATTATGAGCCTCCATTTAAAAAGCTTTCTGTCCCTTTTTCTTTATCAATAACATAATTTATATTAAATTTTTTTGGTCTTTTATTTGCTCCATCATATACTATATCTATCGTTACTTGCACTTCCTTTCCTTCTTTCAATGCTTTTTGCCATTGATTTTCTACTTTTTTGTATTTACTAGTATTCACAATCTTATCCATAGCAACTAGATTATCTAATTCTCCTGAGCCACCAAAGATTCGAGCTATCAGATATCCACCTTCATTACCTAGCAATCGGTCATCATCTGCATTTAATTGGTCTCCTTTATTTCTCCATTCCTTTTCCTATATTCTTTAACTAAAGAATTATTTAATTCCCGGAGACCTTGTGTTACTTTTTTTCCATCCTTGTAACCATAAGGGTATTTTTCTATAATCGATAAATGTTCTTCAACATCCTTCACTTCTTTATACAACAAATAAAAGGTATCTAGATCTTCATCATCCATATCTTCAAAATTTGTAAAAAAAATAATATTATCTAAATACCCATATCTCAGGTCCTCAATACTTGAATAAAATGAACCTCTTCCTTCTACATCAGCAATATAATTTTTTTCATATTCCACATTTAAGACTTTAATAATATGTATACCTAACCCTAATTTTATCTTTGTATATCCTGATACTCCATACGTATATAAATAATCACCTTTTACAATATACCTATACATCTTGTTTTCTATAGTAAGATTATTAAAGTAATCTCTTAATTCATAGAAATAGGTTATCTCATATCGAAAAAACGTTTTTATATCCATATACCGATGAATATTAATATATAGATAGAGTGGACCTATTATCGCCACAATTATTAAAAACCATACACATGCTTTGCGCATACTACATCACCTGCTAAAAATATAAAATTAGAATATGTAAAAGATAGATAGTTCAGTTATTTTTTATAACATTTACGGAAATAATTGGAAACTATCTTCAAATGTAGGTTCAACTCTCCAATCTATATTTCGTGACTTTAAGTATTCATCACAATATATAATACTTTCATAAAATCATCTATTAAAAACTTCCTAATTTCTCACTGATCTTTATCTATATTTACATCATATCATATTGATAAACTAATTTAGAATAGGTAACCCATATGTGTGCCCCTTTTCAGCTACTATGTCTTAATACATAAAAAACCACCTACTTATGTAGGTGGTTATTCTACTTCTCGGTGGGTGTCGCTTACCCCACATCTCAATCCTATTTCTAGTTGTGTAGAGGCCACAAATTTTCTACCTCGAGAAGTTCTTATACCTATTCTACTAAAAATATTAGTAATTTGTAAAGCTCTTTAAATAAATTATGCTGAAAATACCCGATATAATTCTTATCAATAAAACTTCAAGTTAAATTAATCAATACCATATAATGCTTGCTTCATCCTTGCAATCATTATTTGCAATCATTTCTTTGACTTTTATTAAAGCTTTGAAAAAAAATAATTCCGGATAGATTGGATCTAAGCATTCAACCGTAAAGTTGAGAGTTGTTTTATCTACTGAAAATGTCCCATAATCTGTTCCATTATTGGGATAATAATTATATTTTACGGTATTCACTGTTTCATATTGTTTTTGTAGTCTTACCATTCTGTATAAACCTTATTATATTTTAGAATTGTGTAATGTTATAATTTTTTAGGTATTAATATATTCAATCATTTATTAAAGCAACAATAAATAATTAGACTTTTCGCAGTTCATCTTCTAATTCTTTTAACTTTTCTCTTGCTTTATTAATATCTTGTTTTACTAAGTTGGCAAATGCTTTAACTACTTCCCATTCATCTTCGTGCAATCGGATTTGATGACCTTGTCTAGCCTCGCTATATCCTTTACGCCACCCAACCTTGCGACCTGCACCTTCTCGTGTTCCACCTCTAGGCATCCTTATCTCCCCCTAACAGTTTAGTTATGATTGTAATTACATAGCTAACAACAAAGCCATTAATCCAGGAGCTCCAATCTAACCCTGTATAAATTTTAGCAATAAATACAGCAATCGCTAATACTACGTACACTTTCAATATAATTTTTCATACCTATCAACTCTAAAATTCCTTTCATAGTTAATCTATGTCATTTTATGATTACTTTTATTATACCACTTTACCGAAAAAAGTTTATATAGATAAAGATTATTTTTAATCCTCTGCATAATCACCTATTTTAATCCTCCTTAGCATATTGATAACTAAATTAGAATGAGTAGTCTTATGTGTGTCCTTTTTCATATTACTATGTCTTAATACATAAAAAACCACCTACCTAAGTAAGTGGTTAGTATCCAAATTGTTTACACAATGCATCAAGTAACTCTTGATATTCTTTATCTTCTGCTAGCATTCTACAAAATTCATCTGCACTTGCAAAATAGGCTTCTTTTGTCTCCCATGTTATCACTGGCTCTGGATTGTTTTTAAAGTCATCAAGATAATCATATTTTATCTTTTCTTTTTGCAATTTGTTCGACATATGTTAACACTCCTTTATTTTGTAAATTTATAAAGGCTGCTCTGACAATTTTGAGGCTCCCATATCAGATTATTTTTCTATTTTATTATATAAAGTATCAAATATTTTTACAACATGCCGTTTATTCCCTTTAATATTCTCACTGTAAAATCACCCATAGGCCATTGCCTAGAGTGCTATTACAGATTATATTTTATTTATTGATTAGTTCTACATTTGTGTATCGACAAGTCTCTTAACCTTTCTTGACTTCTTCTTCTCTTTTCTTGACCTCTTCTTGTTTTTCTTTTTATAAGAAAATCCCAAACTTTTAAATAAATTTTCTGTCCATTCTTTCAACTCTTCATTTGAATCAACCAGTTTTTCAAATTCCTCAATCTCTTTATGATACAAATGAACTGTTTCTAATGTATAAAACGGTGTTGGCTCGTTTTCCCAATCATCTAAATAGTCATATAAATCATCATTTCTTTCGTTTATCTGCGACATATGATCCCCCCTTACCAAATATTGTTATCAATGTCTTCTCAACGATATATGTCTTATCTTTCCTATTATTTATCTACTCATACAAATTATAAGTTATATCAAATGTTGGGGCAAGAGGTTTTCGTCTAATTTAAACTCACCATAGAAAATACGTCATTTGTAACAAAAACCACCTACCTAAGTAAGTGGTTTCATTATTTATCCTCTATGTTTCAATATTTCCTCAGCAGCCCCCAAGATTCCTAGCATGGAGTGCTCAAATACAAGTCCCCCTTGCATAAAGATGGTATACGGTGGTCGTACTGGTCCGTCTGCGCTTAGTTCGATGGAAGATCCTTGTACAAAAGTTCCACCAGCCATAATAATTTTATCTTCGTATCCAGGCATATCTCCTGGAATAGGATGTACATGGGCATCTACAGGGCTATAGGCTTGCATGCCACGGCAGAAGTATTCCATTTCTTCTGGTCCATGTAGGTTAATGGCTTGGATTAAGTCAAAGCGAGGAGCATCAACTTTTGGAAATACGTCATATCCCAATAAGGTTCCCACTGCCGCTGTATAGACCGCTCCTTTCAAGGCTTGTAATACCACATGAGGTGCTAAGAATAGTCCTTGGAAGAATAGGCGATATCCTGGTGCATAGGATCCCATATGGTCCCCCAAGCCTGGAGCCGTTAACTGATACCCCACTTGTTCCACTAGGTCATCTCGACCTACTACGTAACCACCCGTAGGAGCAATACCGCCACCTGCATTTTTAATGAGGGAGCCTGCCATAATATCTGCCCCTACTTCTAGAGGCTCTCTAGTTTCTGTAAATTCACCATAACAATTATCCACAAAGGTTATAGTTTCAGGATTTACTTCTTTTACAGCGTTCACAATGATACCAATATCTTCCACAGATAAAGGTTCACGGGTGCTATATCCTCTAGAACGTTGGATTACCACTACACGAGTGTCTTTTGTAACAGCTTGGCGAATGCCCTCTAAATCGTAGGTATTATTCACCAAAGGAACTTCTTTATAGATGAACCCTTGCTCTGTTAATGATCCTGGCACATGGCGTGAAGCACCAATGACGGATTGCATCGTATCGTATGGTTGCCCTACGGCATAAACAAACTCGTTCCCTTTCGATCCATTCCCCAAGATAGCCTGTAATGTGGTGGCTAATGCATGGGTGCCGGACACGAAATGAGGGCGCACGATGGCACGCTCTCCTTTAAACACGTGAGCGAACACTTCATCTAGTTTTTCACGACCCACATCATTATAGCCATAACCACTGGTGCCATTAAAATGATAATCTGAAAGTTGGCATTCTTTAAATGCTTCCAGTACTTTTTTTGTATTATATAACGCTACAGGCTCAAATTTTTTGAACTCTTTTTCAGCTAGCTCAAGAGCCTGTTGACGGATTTCTTCTAAAGTCATTCTATTCCTTTCTATATATAGCAAACTAGTTTTGATACATAATCCTCATAAGTTAACTATACATACCTATGTCATATTTGAAAATTTTTTAAACTAGCTTGAACCAGTTCCATAGCTTCCTCATAAATACTTTCTTCACTACGGTTCGGAGTGATAGAAATCCACTGAATATACGGCATCCGTTTATACCACGTAATTTGCCGCTTTGCAAATTGTCGTGTATGTTGTTGGACTAATTCAATAGCCCGTTCTTTCGAATATTCACCGTGAAAGTAAGGGATAATCTCTTTATATCCAATGCCTTTGAAAGCTTGTGAATCTGGTTGTACGCCAACTTCCAACAGTTGTTCTACTTCCTCAAATAATCCATCTCGAACCATATACTCTACTCGAAGGTTAATCCGTTCGTATAATTCTTCTCTGGACCGTTCTAAGCCGATGACAGGTCCATGAAAGACTAATCCTTCTTTTGACGGCATTAATAAGGCATGTCCCTCACCAGCTAAGACACACTCGATCGCACGGTATAGGCGATGTTTATCTTGAAAGGGTAACGTAAGATCTTCTTTTTCAGCCAATTCATTGGCATAGCCTTGCAAACCTTCTAATCCAGAGGTATCAAAAATGTTATCTAATTCGAGGCGCAAACTATCATTGCGAGGCACATCTAAAAAGTCATAGCCCTCTAGCAAGGATTGCACATACAGCCCTGTCCCACCAGATAAAATGGGAATCTTACCGTTTTTGTTAACAGCATCTATGACAGTGTTAGCTTGCGCATTGAACTCTGCCACACTGTACGAGTCATTAGGCTCATGGGTATCGATGAAATAGTGAGGCACTCTGTTCAATTCTTCAAGGGTAGGTTTGGCAGTGCCAATGGTCAACCCTTTATAGATTTGGTACGCATCTCCAGATAGTACAGGAGATTGTAAAGTTTCCGCCATTCGCAAGGTAAGGGCTGTTTTTCCTACTGCGGTAGGCCCCAAAATAGTGATTAACTGATTCATCTTACCTCCTTTCATAGATGCCATAGGCAATGGAGCTATATTTACCACCCACCATTTCTATGGGGGGTATGTCTTTGAATAGACGACTGCCTTTACGCTCTTTAATGACCACACGTTTCGATTTTTCCAAACCGAGTTCTACAATGTCTGTACGTATCTTAGATTCTAGTAAATGACCACGCCACTGCTGAAATTGAGGACTTTCATAGACAGGATTTTCAAACATAGGGTCCAAATAGATAACATCATATCGATTAGCTTCTATCTGTTTTAGGTAATCCGGATAGTTGCAAATAACTAATTGAATACGACGCAACGCCTCTGTTACACTTGGATTCTTATGCTGAAAATGTCGAAACCCATAATTTGTAATATAGCCCAAGATAGGATGTCCTTCAATCGCCGTATGACGTGTTAACTGTGGACAACCATAACTAATAACAGCACTATCTGAACCTAAGCCAGCAGTACAATCTAAAACAGACGCCACCGTTTCATACCCAATAGCTTGTAGCAGATGATCTGTATGTCCACGGTCGATTTCTAACAAGCGCAAATGTGCCATAGATAGATGAAATTGATGTGGCATCCCCTCTTTTGTTACAAAAGAAGGACCTTCCTTGGTCACTATTAAGGCACCCGCACAATGATGTATATCTAACAAATCTTCCACAGACTGATGCTTTCGTGGCACATAGGGCATTAGCAAGAGTCGACTTAGATCTTTAGCCTGTTCAATGAGATATGTATTTGTCTTTGAACTTGTGCTAATAAGATACATATTAACTCCGTAAAAATAATTTTCCTAATTCGTCTGGTGTAAATTTAATAATCGTAGGTCGTCCGTGAGGGCACACATAAGGCTTATCTGTGGTAAATAAATCATTCAATAAGGCATCAATTTGTACCAAATTTAGATTATGTCCTGCTTTAATGGCACCACGACAGGAGGCATAGGCCAACATTTCATGACGTAATTGCGCCACACTTGGACTTTGATGATCATGCATGTAGGAAAATACGTATTGTAGAATCTCTGGAACTTTGCTTTCAATAATATCCACAGGATGACCATCAATACGTAAGGAAGTGGGTCCTCCTTGGTCTACTTGGAATCCTAAATCTAACAATGCATCTCTCTGTTCTTCCGCCAATGTTAATTCTTCCTCGCTAACATCCATGTGCATAGGCATTAATAATTCCTGCATAGGGATGGACTCGGAAGATTTGCATAGTTTGTCATACCGCACACGTTCGTGCGCTGCATGTTGATCGATGATGTATAAATCATCGCCTTTTTTCGCCAAAATATAGCAAGAGGCCACTTGGCCCATAGGAAGCAATCCATGATTAGCTACTGTTTTACTAGCATTAGTATCATATGAATTACCATGATCAGCATCATAGGAACTATCTATACCAAGAGCATCCCCAGTATTAGAATCACCTGCTAGACTTTGTGCTGCACTTAAATATCTCGATACGGATTCATTTCCAGTATGGTTTATATATGGCTCTACAGAACTTGGTACTAAATTAGGCCGTGATTCACGGATAGCTCTGAACCTATCTTTATCCTCTTGGGTATAACTTTTAGGCACAAAGTTTTCATTCACATCTAGGGATTCGTTAAAGTTACTTTGTTCATACACCGTGCGCTGTGGTGCTGTATATCCCTTTTGACGGATAGTATCCACGAGAGCCTCTGTTTTTTCACGCATCACCGTAAATCCTTGAGAACGTCCAGTGAATACTTTATCGTAGTCGATAGCTGTAGCTATCGTTTCTTCTTGATTGTTGGTCACGTGATGCGTTGGATGTTCTAAAGCTTGTAAAATACTGTTATACACTGCTTTAAAGACTGGTTTATCGTCTGAGAATTTCACTTCGCTTTTTCGTGGATGTACATTGATATCTACGGTCCCTGGAGGTACTACGATTTGTAACACCACCAAGGGATAGCCACCTTTCGGCAATAGGGCATGGTATGCCGTATCAATAGCCTTGTAGATAGCTTTGTCAGAAATGACACGTTGGTTTACGATGGTCGTCTGCCATTGACGGCTACTTTTTAGCACCGTTGGCTTGCTGACCACACCTTCCACATAAATGCCTTCTGCTTCATAAGCAATGGGAAATACATCTTCACTGACTTTAAATCCGTATAAAGCAGCGATAGTATCCACCATCTTATGATTCCCTGGTGTCATGATGGTAACTCGTGTATCCACAATACATTTGAAAGCGATATGGGTATGACTAAGTGCCAATTTGCCAATCATATCTTGGATTTTATTCGCCTCTGTTCGTGTAGACTTTAAGAACTTTCTACGAGCCGGGGTATTATAGAATAAATCTTTCACTTCGATGGATGTACCCACTGATGTGCCACACGGATCGCAATCCACCATATGGCCACCTTCGATATAAATCCGTGTGCCCATAGTATCCATTTCTTGCCGTGTACGCAACGTAAATTTAGATACAGAGGCAATGCTGGCAATCGCTTCACCACGGAAACCTAAGGACGCAATATCATATAAATCGTCGGCACTGCGAATTTTACTAGTGGCGTGGCGCAATACGGCTAGGCGTGCATCTACTTCGGACATACCGCACCCATTGTCGGTAATGCGCATGTATTCGATACCACCTTCTGCGATTTCCACTTCAATAGAAGTAGCACCTGCATCGATGGCATTTTCTATTAACTCTTTGATAACAGAGGCAGGACGTTCTACCACTTCGCCGGCTGCTATCTGATTAATAGTCGTTTCATCTAGGACATGAATGGTTGGCATTACTTGCCACCTCCTTGTTTCGCCTCTTCCTGTAAACGATATAATTCACTGATGGCCTCTATGGGTGTCATACTCATTATGTCTAGCTTTAATAACTGATCCAGAACAGGTTGTGTAAATAAATCACCACTCCCGAATAGAGGGCCTGTAACACTTTGTTTTTCTTTTTTCTTAGGCGCTGCTTCCGATACTACTTTTCCATCCTCCAAATGAGATAGAATTGTGTTAGCTCGATCTAGGACAGCCTTAGGAAGACCTGCCAATTTAGCCACATGAATACCATAACTGCGGTCTGCCCCACCTTTTACAATGCGGCGCAAAAATAGAACATCATTGCCTTTATCTTTCACAGCTACCGTATAGTTTTTCAGTTTACTATATTGCTCTTCTAGTTCAATCAACTCGTGATAATGTGTGGCGAACAAACTTTTACAGTGAATGGTTTCACAAATATGTTCCACCACAGCACGAGCAATGCTAAGACCATCAAATGTGGATGTACCACGTCCGATTTCATCGAGGATGACTAAACTGTTGCACGTCGCATGCTCTAGGATATAGGATACTTCTTTCATTTCTACCATGAAAGTACTTTGGCCTGTGGAAATATCATCACTGGCGCCAACCCGTGTAAAAATTCTATCTACAGGAGCAATGGTGGCTTCTCTAGCTGGAATAAAGGACCCAATCTGCGCCATAATCATGAGCAAAGCCACTTGACGCATGTATGTCGATTTACCTGCCATGTTAGGGCCTGTGATGAGGATGAACTCCTCTTCAGAATGATTCAACACCACGTCATTAGGAATGAACAATTCCTGTTTCAGCAATGTTTCGATGACAGGATGACGACCATCTTTGATAGAAATAGAACCATTGGTCACGATAGTTGGGCATATATATTTGTTGGTGAAAGCCACTTCTCCTAAGCTTAAAATGACATCTAATTGTGCAATGCCACGAGCCGTTTCTTGGATGTCTTTAATATTTTCTTTTGCTGTAAGGCGCAAGTCTTGATACAAAGAATATTCCAACTTTTGAATCTGCTCTTTTGCATTGAGCATTTTAATTTCAAATTCTTTAAGCTCTGGAGTAATATATCGCTCCGCATTGGTCAAGGTCTGCTTACGAATGAAATAATCTGGTACAAGCCCCACTTGACCTTGAGACACTTCAAAATAGTATCCAAATACTTTATTGTATCCTGTTTTAAGGCGAATTCCTGTAGCTTGTTTCGCCTCTTCTTCTAAACGATGTAGCCATTCTTGACTATTGGTGGCTAAGGAACGTAATTCATCAAGTTCCGCACTATATCCATCACGGATGACATGACCATCTTTTAATGCCAACGACGGCTGATCCACGATAGCCCGTGTTAATAGGTCACATAAGTCATCATGGGTGTGAATCATACTATGACAGTCTTGTAGAATATTAGAAGTACAATATTGTAATATCTCTTGAATCATCGGTAAAACGCGCAGTGATTCTCGTAAGGAGGCAAAATCTCTAGGAGACACACTGCCTGTTTCTACACGGCTTAGAATGCGTTCAAAATCATACACAGAGGTCAACAAAGAACGCAGTTGACTGCGCATGGTGGGGTTGTCGATAGACTCACCTATGCCCATTTGACGGCGTACTATGCGATGGATATCCATTAAAGGATGTTCAATCCACTGTTTCAACATTCGAGCTCCCATAGGGGTTAATGTTTTATCTAGTACATCTAGGAGCGTACCTTTTTTAGATCCATCTCGAACATTTCTTGTAATCTCCAAATGGCGCAAACAAGATGTGTCCAATATCATGCGGTCTCCCACAGATAGTTGGTGCACATAATTAATGTGAGACGTATCTGTTTTAATAATTTCTTGTAAATAGAGAATTACATAACCTAAGGCTTCTAATACATCTTCTTCTAGCAAGCCGGCATCAGAAAAATGTTCACGACCTTTCAGACGAATACTGTCTATAGTTTCTGTAGGCGTGAACGGAGACAATGCTATGCCTGACATTTGACGTGTTAAAAAATCTTGGATACTAGTAGGTAATTTACTACTACCAGCTAAGATAAGTTCTTTTGGTTGGTACATAGTG
This sequence comes from Veillonella sp. CHU740, assembly GCF_003992055.1. Classification (GTDB taxonomy): domain Bacteria; phylum Bacillota; class Negativicutes; order Veillonellales; family Veillonellaceae; genus F0422. The sequence goes on along the minus strand of NZ_RQVD01000002.1, from coordinate 8,044 downwards.
AAAGCATCAAATAAAGAACTTTCACTAGAACTATCCATTCGTTCCCAAATTACTTCGCCAGTAGTAATATCTGTGAACAACACAATGCGCTGCCCCCCTGTTTCATAGGTCAAGGCTAAGAAGTTATTTTCTCCATCTTTTGTTCCATTTTCACTGAGTACGGTGCCTGGTGTGATGACACGGATGACATCACGTTTTACGATGCCCTTTGCCTCTTTAGGATCTTCCACTTGCTCACAGATGGCTACCTTGTAACCTTTACTGATAAGCTTTTCAATATAGGATTCCGCAGAATGGAAAGGAACGCCACACATAGGAGCTTTATCTTCTTCACCCGCATTGCGACCTGTTAAGGTGATATTCAATTCTCGTGATGCGGTAATAGCATCGTCGTAAAAAAGCTCATAAAAGTCACCTAATCGAAAAAATAATAGTTCCTTTTCATAGCGAGCTTTAATACTAAAATACTGCTCCATCATAGGCGTTTGTTTCTTGCCCATTCTGCTAACTCCTTTCTATAATACAGTGCCGTATAATACCCAAGTTTGTCCCTTATCGATGCGTACATTAATAGTGTCTCCCACTTTTAGAGAGTCTTGCTTAGGGAATAGGACCATTTTATTACCGGATGTACGACCAAACCACATATTCTCATCAGTACGACTAGGTCCTTCTACAATGATATCGTACACCTTGTCTTCCATGGCTTGATTCAACTCAAGAGAAATCTCATTTTGCACGTCCATCAAAGCTTGTAAACGAACACGTTTCACTTCCTCTGGCACTTGGTCTTCAAATTCTGCTGCTGGTGTACCAGAACGTTTGGAATAGATGAAAGTAAATGCCATATCATAGCGTACATCTTTCAATAATTGTAATGTTTGTTGGAAATCTTCCTCTGTTTCTCCTGGGAATCCCACAATAATATCTGTTGTGATGGTAACGCCATCGATTTTTTCACGGCAATATTGCAACAAATCTTTATATTGTTCCACAGAATAATGACGATTCATGCGTTTTAAAATATTGTCAGATCCAGACTGCACTGGTAAATGTAGTTGCGTCACAATATTGGACGAACGACCTAAGGCATCTACCATGCCTTTTGTCATATCTTGTGGATGGCTTGTCATATAGCGAATACGTTCAATACCTGGGATGCCATCTAAGGCATCTACTAAGGTACCAAAATCTGTACCATCCTTAAAATCCAATCCATAGGAGTTTACGTTTTGCCCCAATAAAGTGATTTCTTTAAAGCCTTTTTCACCAAGTTCACGCACATCTTTCACGATGGCCTCTACTGGACGGCTAATTTCACGGCCTCGCACATGAGGTACGATACAATAGGTACAAAACTTATTACAGCCATTCATAATAGGTACCCAAGCAAAGAATGTACCATTTGGTTTCGCCGCCAATTCTGGCAATACTGTATTATCCATTTCTACATTGACTTGGCGTTTTTTCGTACGTTGTACTTCTTTGACCATTTCATTGATATGTTGGATATTGTGCGTCCCTAATACGATATCAATATGAGGTGCCCGCTTGAACATATCCGCTTGGTTCTTCTGTGCCATACAGCCTGTGATAGCAATGATTAAGTTTTTATTCTTTTCTTTCAAATGCTTTAACTCGCCAATACGGCCATAAATTTTATTTTCCGCCGTTTCGCGAACGCAGCAAGTATTTAAAATGATAAGGTCTGCCTCGTTTACTTCTTCAGTAGCGATATAACCAACCGACTCTAATTGATGAGCCAATCGTTCAGAATCACTTTCATTCATTTGGCAACCGTATGTATAAATATAGTATGACTTCATATTACTCCTTATGCTTATATTTCACTTTAGATGGCTCAATGGTACCACCCACCTTAATGGCTAGTCGTTCTATAGACATGCCTGTAATATATTCAATTTCCTGACGAATAGTCTTTTGCAATGTATCCATGATTTCCTTTACAACAAATCCCAACATCACTGTTACATCTAATTGCAAAATTAATCCATTATTCACTTCTTTACTTTTTTTAATATCCATGCTGCGCACATCGGTAACGCCTGGGGATTTCTCGATGCTATTCTTGATCAGTGCTTGAATCACTGCATCTTCAAAGACAAGTTTTCCGTAATAGCTGAAAGCTGGACGTATGACGGATTTTTCCCATCCTTCATCCTGCTTCGTAGATAATCTAGTTCTTCGCCAGAATGATTTAATAGGGTCGATTAAAAAACCTTTAAAATGAGGCTTTAATTCCACAGATGGAACAGGAATAATGTGTTTGCCTTCTTTTAGGCGTGCATGCTGTGCCTTTTCAATATCTTTAGGACTAGCTACGTCTTCAATATGAATATAATAGGACGGTCCAGGAATTCCTAAGGCCTTTGTGATTTTTCCAATCATATTTTCCGATGTGCCTAGAATCATAAGACGTTCTGGTTGAATCTCATCCAAGGCTTTTCGTACACTCTCCACCTGTTCTTTATCTTGAAAGATAGCACGACGAACGGCCTTGATACGATTTTCCTCTTTTTTAGCAGAAAATCCACCAACAATGCGATTATTATGAATTAAAATGCCGTCATCAATAATACATGATGCATGGTGTTCATGTGCTACCACTAATGCTCTATGACTTTTTCCTGTTCCACTAGGTCCAATAAATGCAATGACATCCATAATTTACCTCTTAGGCACCTCGAAGGGCTCTTATAAAATCCGTTACCCAATGCTCATGTATTTCATACTCACCAAGACCAATACTTTCTGGAAATCTACCCTGTATACCATGAAAATCAGATCCTCCAGATATTAATAGCCCTTTTTCCAAAGCTAGATTTTTATATCGTAAGCTATCTTCTACAGTATGGCTCGAATGATATACCTCTACGCCATCGAAGGGCAATGTCAATAATTCATGAACATAGCTTTCATTGCCCACCTGTATAGGGTGTGCTAATACAGCAATACCACCTGCGCGATGAATGAGATCTATGGCCTCACATGGCGAATATTTTTCTTTTGGTACAAAGCAAGGTCCATTGGGGTGTAATATAGTTTCAAATGCTTCACCAACTGTTTTGACATAACCATGAGCAATTAACAGTTGTGCAATATGGGGGCGCCCAAAAGACACATCATCTGTAAATGTATCGACTAATTCTTGATGAGAAATAGCATAACCTGCTTCTACACATTTATCTAACATTTTATGAATTCTTGAACGACGTACCTCTTTAAAATGCGTAATATACTCCTGTATTTCAGGATAGTCTAATGAAAATTGATAACCCAATACGTGTACTTCTTTTTCTTTATAATACGTACTAAATTCACAACCATGAAACAATTCCATTCCTGCTGTATCCTCAGCTGTTAACTGTGTATATGCACCTACTTCATCATGATCAGTAATTGATAATGCTTGAATTTGTTGTTGTTTAGCTAATGCAAGTAAATCTTTAGGCACGTATGTACCGTCAGAAACATTAGTATGCATATGGAAATCGACTAGCATAGACTCTCCTTTCCTCAAATATGTATATACATCATTTTATTATACCATAGAAGATTATAAATCCTGTAATCTATCGCAACTGTTCCTTCATTCGTCGCTGAATATCACGCTTTGCATCGCGTTCAGCCATATCTTGTCGTTTATCGTAGTTCTTCTTGCCCGTTACAAGGCCTACTGTTACCTTTACATAGCCATGACTATAGTGAAAGTTCAAGGGGATCAAAGAGTATCCTTTTTCTTTCACTTGCCCTAATAATTTATGGATTTCTCGTTTATGCATAAGCAATTTGCGAGTCCGTTCTGGCTCATGATTAAATTGATTGCCTTGTTCATACTTACTAATATGCACTTGATAAAGGAATAGCTCGCCATTTTCTATTCTACAAAAACTGTCTTTTAAATTAATGCGACCAGCACGGATAGACTTTACTTCTGTTCCTGTCAAAGCTATACCAGCTTCATAGGTTTCATGAATATGAAAGTCATGTCTAGCTTTTCGATTATCTACTATGAGTGAATTTCCTTCTTTCGCCATTATCGTTTCCTCTTTTTCTTCCTACGTTCTTGTGATTTCCGTTTCTTAATAGTTTCGTAAAATGGTTTCTTCTCTTTTTTAGAGGTTGTATCTAATTTGCGAAGCATAGTCTCTACTGCCTCTGTAGCATTTGCATGGGGAGTAAATCTTATTTTTGTAGTATCTCTTTTACCATGATGGCTATCATCTTGTTTATACTTTTTACTACTACCTTGTATGGTTGGTATCTTATTACGATCTCTATGTTTACTCGTGCTAGTAGTCTCACGACGTTGAATACGTCGCAAATATCCGTCAATATAGGCCACTTCACCCATAACAAAATCAATTTGACGTGTTTCTGGATCTGCCTTCACTACTGTTACAGTAACAGGTGTGCCAAGGTGGTATTCTATACCAGTTCGTCTACCATACGCCATATAATGTGGCTCATCAAAGACATAATGATCATCGTCCATCAAATTAAATGGAACTAATCCATCAACACCATTATCTAATTCTACAAAGATCCCAAAGGCGGTTATAGAACTCACATGTCCTTCAAAGCTTTCGCCAATATATTGAGACATATATTGGACTTTTTTCATATCTAATGTATCTCGTTCGGCTTCTGTAGCTACTTGTTCTCTTTCAGAACAATGAGCAGCACCATTTGTTATATAATGCGCATCTGCAATGGAAGCCCATCGTTTTGCCTTACCTTCCAATACATATCGCAATAATCGATGCACCATCAAATCAGGATACCTACGAATAGGAGAGGTAAAGTGAGTATAAATAGGTGATGCCAAGCCAAAATGTCCCACATTTTGTGAACTATATTTCGCTTGCTGCATAGATCGTAACACCATAATTTGAGCAACTGGCTCAATCTCTGTTCCACTTACAGATTGTAATAGATGTTCAATATGACATGGTTCCACTTGATCAGGTAGTCTTACAGGGTATCCAGCATGATGTAACACGGTAACTAATTGTTCTAATTTTGTATCCTTGGGGTCTTCATGGATACGATACACAGAGGTATCTAATCGTTCACTTAAAAATGTAGCTACTGTTTCATTAGCCAATAGCATACATTGTTCAATCAATTTTTCTGCAATAGTCCGTTCTTTTTTTATAATGCGTTGTGGGATACCGCTGTCATTTAGTAACACCTTATATTCTGGGAAATCAAAACTAATGGCTCCTGCTTGTTGACGCATTTTCATCAATTGATACGCCAATGTTTCCAATGTACGTATCATACCCATGAGTGGCATCAAATCATCAGGAATCACATGTTCTTCTAATGCTAAATAAATTTCCTTATAACTACAACGACGTGTAATATGAATGATAGATGGCTTAATAGTGTATTGTACCACCTTACCGTTTGGGTCCACTTCCATAATACAAGACATCGCATAGCGGTCTTCCTTAGCTTGTAAGGAACAGATGCCATTGGATAGCTCCACCGGTAGCATAGGAATCACACGATCTACTAAATAAACGCTAGTACCACGTTTATAGGCTTCTCGATCAATGGCAGACCCTACAGGTACATAATGGCTAACATCAGCAATATGTACACCTAATTCAATATTGCCATTCTCTAATATTTTGGCATGTACAGCATCATCTAAATCTTTTGCATCTTCTCCATCAATCGTGACCATTTCAATATCTCGTAGATCCAATCGATGAGCGTCACTTTCTACTGTGAAAGAAATTTGACCTGCTTCTTCTTGTACCTCTCTGGAAAATTCCTTAGGCAAATCATAGGTAGCCATTACCGATAATACATCAAGATCTGGCGTAGAACTATCGCCTACAATTTCTATAATTTTACCTTCTGCTTTACGATGCAATTCTGGCCAAGATGTAAGTTCAACTACTACGGTAGCACCACTTCTTGCATCCATACTTGCCTCTAACGGAATATAAATATCCTGTCCTAACCGTTCATTATGAGGAATGACAAAACCACTTTGTCTATGGCGTTCATAAATCCCTACCACACGATTCGTATTTCTTGTGATGACACGTAGGATAACGCCTTCTGCTTTTTTTTCACATGTTCCTTTACGTGTAATCTTGTATTCCACTACATCATCATGCATGGCGGTTCCTTCACAGCCATTAGGAATGAATATATCTGGCAGAGCATCTTCTGAGGGAATCACAAATCCAAATCCTTTTTTACTTCCTTTATATACTCCCATTAAACGGGGTTCATCCATTTTATTATAGTCCGCGTATTCACCATCTTGTATCATAATAGATCCTTCTTGCTCTAATTGATATATAATGGAAAAATATTCTTCTATTTCCTCTCCCTTGTATCCTAATATGTAAGGTACATCCTCAATATGATAGGATTCAGGGGATATTTCTTTAAAAAAGTCTAATATTTCTTCTCTCATAACACCTCTTATAGTCCATAAAAAAAACCTACCATAGGGTAGGCTTTCTCATGTATTAATACGAACTTAGTACTAAATCTAGGCCTAAGCTAACTAATATAAATAATGTTGCTAAAATCACTGTGCAGCGGGATAAGAAACCATCTACACCACGTTCTTTTCCTCCGAATACAGAGTCAGCAGCACCAGATACAGCACCACCCATGCCAGCACTCTTACCAGATTGTGCCACAACAACTACAATCAATAGAATAGAAATAATAATTTCTACAACCATTAAAAAATCTCTCATAAAAAACATCCTTTCTATATCATCTGTCCTGACTAAAGTATACTTCCATTTTTTTCTTAACTCTTTGTAATGCATTGTCTATGGATTTAACTGAACGATTTTGTTCTTCTGCTATTTCCTGATAGGATTTTGCATCCATATATCCACGCAAGACGTCCCATTCCAAAGGACTTAATACAGCTTCCATCACTTCTTTAATTAATCGATATTGTTCCCGATTAATAACAACTTCTTCGGGATCTAAGTTTTTTTCTGTTTCCAACACTTCCATCAAGGTTCGTTCAGAATCATCAAAGGCCGGTTTATTAAGTGAGATATAAGAATTGAGAGGCATATGTTTTTGCCGATTAGCACCTTTAATAGCCGATATGATTTGTCGAGTAATACATAATTCAGCAAATGCTTTAAAGTTCACTTGATGCCCTGGCTCAAAATCACGCGTCGCTTTGTATAAACCAATCATTCCTTCTTGGATAATGTCTTCGCGATCAGCACCCATGAGAAAGTAGCTTCTAGCTTTTGAACGAACAAAATTTTTATAACGCTGCACAATATAATCAGAAGCAAAATGATTATTTTCCTTTTGATAAATCGAGACAACTTCTTCATCTGTTAATGAAGTAAATCGCTCAAATTCAGATACTGCTTCAGTTTCATAGGACATGTGATTCCTCCTAATACGTAGTACTAGAAATGATACTTTATAGTATACACTATCTCAATTAAAATGTACATATTACATTTGACTTTCACAGAATATATCTATATAATTATAAGACAATAATTACATATGGGGACGTAAAGGTTTCGACAGGTATGGATGTATCTTAGAAAGCGAGCTGGTGTCTCACTCGACCATAAATCAGTGAAACTTAAATTAAACGCAGAAGAAAATTTTGCATTAGCTGCATAAGCTACGTCACACCTTCTCTCGCCCGTGGAGAGGGATGTGGCGTCAAACTACGGGCTAGCTAGTTTTATCCGCTCAATTAGAGCTAGTTAAATCTCATGAGCTAGGATAGCTTAGGTTGTTGGTGTCCAAACACTATCCGAAGTTTAAAACATCAACTGCGCTCGGAGAGGTCTAGGGGGCAACATGTTTGGACAGGGGTTCGACTCCCCTCGTCTCCACCACAATACCAAATGAAATAAGGCTCTATAATAAATGTTGGGGCTACTCATATAAGAGTAGTCGCCAACATTCTTTTTTTGCAATAAAATAGACATATACAAACTCAAACCGTATCATAAAAGTAACCACACAATTAAGAAAGGGTGAGTCATATATG
>NZ_RQVD01000001.1 GCF_003992055.1 Veillonella sp. CHU740 | reverse complement strand
ACTTGTATATATTGTTTAAATATGTAATTATACCAATTTTGAATATCAAGATAATTTGTATTGAAAAAAATCAAAAGTGGAATATATAATAAGGATAACAAAAATTAAATATAGATAAAGTAAGAAATGCAAGACCTTTATAAATTTATAAATATAAGTAAACTTATGTATTAACCGACTATAGCTTCATCACAGATCGAGTTATAGTCGTTTTTTTATAAAGGTATGCATGTAAAAACTGTGTATATTATCTACTTGTGTATTGGTAGTTTGGAATAAAGGAGAATGGAGATATGTCAGTCAATCATATATATAAAGTTGTTTGGAGTAAAACAAAAGGTTGTTATATTGTTGTATCAGAACTAGCAAAACGAGTAGGTCGCAATAAGGCGAAAGCTATTGTCATTAGCTCTGCTGCTATGGCTATGGCGGTGAGTTCAGTGATGGCAAGTACAGTCAGTGCGACTATAAATCAGGCAGGCACAGGGGGAAATGAGAGTGTTGCTTTTGGAGAGCAATCGACTGCAGGGGGAGCTGGCGCTGTAGCCTTGGGAAAAACGGCTACAGCTAGTGCTTCTGGTACAGTAGCCTTGGGACAAGAAACAAAAGCTGAGAAGAACAATGGTGTGGCCATAGGTAAAGGAGCACAATCTACAGAAGACAGTGCAATTGCCTTAGGTTTTGGATCTAAATCTACTGGTAACTGGTCAGTTGCTATTGGGTTGGAGACTAAAGCAAATAATAAGCAAGCAGTGGCAGTAGGTTCCAGAAGTCAAGCAAGTGGTGAGAATTCCATTGCTATCGGTAATGCTGCAAATGCATCGAATGAATTCAGTGTTGCCTTGGGTAGTAGTACAACATCAATGAATAAGTTCACCACAGCGGTCGGTGGAAAAGCTTTTGCGAATCAAGAAGGAGCTACAGCTTTAGGATATGAGGCTAGAGCTACTGCTACAAATACAATTGCTATAGGTAACTCAGCAAAGGCAGAACAAGAAGGAGTCTTAGCCTTGGGAGCGCAAGCATATGCAAAAGCAGCTGATACAATAGCAATTGGTAACTCAGCAACTGCCAAACAAGTGGGAGATATCATCATTGGTAAGGATGCAAAAAGCCGTGACCAAGGTGGGGGACGTAGTATTGCCATTGGCTTTAAAGCCATTGCGGGTAGTAATAGAAATGGTCATGTAAAAGATGATGCTAGTACGGAAAAACGGGGTGATGACGGTAGTGTGGCTATTGGTACGAATGCCTATACAGGACTTAATAAGAATAATACTGCCGTTAATAATTCAGTTGCGCTTGGTGCTGGTGCAGGGGTAGGGTATCGCTCCGTAGGGGCTGATGGAACCCCTCTTGGCGTTGGTACAGATGCCGATGATAATACAACCGTGTTGGTGAAAGCTTTTGGAGGCACTACCAGCAAAGTAGATTATTTTAAAAATACAGGAGCTGCCAACAAGGATGGATTCTTCTCATTTCAAGGCGTAGATATTAATGAAGGTACAGCCTTAGGCCGTAACACCCGTGCCATTGGTGACCAATCAGTAGCCATTGGTGCGCAATCTGTAGCCGGTATGGGATCTATCGTTATCGGTGGTAATGATATTCAAGCCTATGACCAAAAGAATTACTTCAAAGCAAAAAATCCTAATAGTGGAGAGGCTAAAGGCGTCAATGATTATAATGCTGAGGTAACTCCCGGGACTGGAAAAAATGGACAACCTATTACGATTACCAATAAATATAAGGAGCTTGTAGGTGTAGGTTTAGATAGAAGTTGGCGTGCCAGCTATGGTCAAGATGGGTCTACGGTTATCGGCATGCAGGCACATTCAACTACACCATTAGGCGTGGCGATTGGTACAAACTCTATCGTTCGAAAAGGTGCTTTTGGTGCTACAGCCATCGGTTCTGGTGCTTCTGTAGTGGCGAATGCAGAGGCGGCAGTCGCCATTGGTATGGGCTCGGAAGCACGAGGTAATTATGCAGTAGCGGCTGGTACAGCTGCACGAGCAAAGGAGTCTGCAGTAGCTTTTGGTTATAGTTCTCAAGCAGATGTAAATGCTGTTGCTGTGGGTAATAAATCAGTATCAAAAGGTTCTGCCGTTGCTGTTGGTGATGAGTCCCAAGCAGTTGAAGCTTCTGTAGCCGTAGGTCAATTGGCAAAAGCTAAAAAAGTGGCAGATATTGCGGTAGGTCAAGGTGCTGTTGCTTCTGGTGAGCAAGGTGCTATTGCTATGGGCTTAGGAACACAGGCACAAGGTGATTCCTCTATTATGATTGGTGGTTCCGAAATTACTAAGGTAGCTGCACAAACTGTGAACTATCAAAAAGAGAAAAAAGATGCACAAGGCCACACGATTATCAAATCCACTAAAAAGACAGAGACCATTGGCGGAGAACAAATTGAACGAACCATCCGTTCGGTAGAAATGGAGAACACTAGTGGTACTATCCAACAAGCTTATGGAGAGTTAACAAATGGAGGCACCTTAAATACAACTACATTAGATTATTCCTCAACAACAAATAAAAATGGTCATGGATCTATTTCTATGGGGGTACATTCCTTATCTACTGGAGATTTAGGAACGGCGATTGGTACAGGTGCTCGTGTGACAAAATTAGGTGGTGTAGCTTTAGGTACAGGCGCTATTTCTGAGTTACAAAATGGGGTAGCTATCGGGACTGGTTCTAGAGCTGATATGAATTCCATTGGTACTCGTCAAACAGATATTTCTTATGATAACGAAGGTAAAATTGTACCCTTTGATAGTAAAAAAGTAGCTTATACATTCTATTGGGCAGGTGGCACAAATACTTCTGAAGGTGACGTAGTTTCTTTTGGTTCACCAGGGGCAGAACGTCAATTGAAAAATGTAGCAGCTGGCCGAATTGCCGATGATTCTACAGATGCTATTAATGGTTCTCAGTTGAACTCCGTTACAAAGCGTATGTCTAATGGTTGGTCTGTAGAAGCTGAAAAAGATAAAACTAGCTCTGGTGTATTGAAATTAAATGGAGCGCTAGCTACAAAAGGAACTGAAGTACATTCTGCGGATGGTAAAACAACAACACGAGAAAACCCTGGAACAGCTACAGGCAATATCGATAAGATTCGCCTTAGTGATGAATTAAAAATTCGTGTAGGCGATAATTTGGTGTTACATCAAGAAGATGCATCTAGACCAGTCTATGAAGATCCAGATCATCCAGATCGTCAAACAGGAACTCGTGTAACCTCTAAATTTACTTATTCCTTGAATCCAGAATTAACGGGACTAAAAAGCGCTCAGTTTAAAAATGATGCAGGAGATACGACTACTATCAATGGAGCAGGAGTGACCGTCACTCCAGTAACCGCGGGAAAACAACCTGTTTCTTTAACGACTACAGGTTTGAATAATGGTGGTAATGTGATTTCTAATGTGGCAGGTAATTTGCCGAGCACTAAAAATAACGATGCAACTACAGGATCAAGTAATGCTACTACATCCCAAGCAGCCCCAATATTAGGGAATGCTGCTAATCAAGTGAATCCGACCAATGCAGCCACTGTATCTGACGTGTTGAATGCTGGTTGGAATTTACAAGGTAATAACAAAGCGGTAGATTTCGTGAAGCCTTATGATACAGTGAACTTTGTCAACGGAGATGGCACGACAGCTACTGTAGAAAGTACAGATGGCAAAACATCTACTGTAAAATACAGCGTAAACCTTGGCGAGGGTTTGAAAAAAGACGATAACAACAATATCACTGTGAAAGCAGTAGATAAATCCTTAACCGTAGGAACTGGTGGCGTTAAGGTGAACCCAGGTGATAAGTCATTAAAAACAACTGATGCTGGGTTAATCGTTAATACAGCTGACAAATCTTTAGAAGTAACTGATGCGGGCTTAAAGGTCAAAGCTGGGGACAACACGTTAACTACTGATGAAAAGGGTTTAAAAGTTAATACTGGTGACATCGAACCTGTTACTACTGGTACTAATCCAGGTACTGTGAAAGTAAAAGATGGCGATGCTGGCAAAATCGCTACCGTAGATTCTGTAGTCAATGCTGTAAATAGTGCAGCATGGACAGCAACATCTGCAGCAACATCAGCAGGTGAATTAGGGGCAGAAGCTAAGGATCAAGCTGTGAAAGCAGGCGACAAAGTCACTTTTGAAGCAGATAAAAATATTAAGATTACACAAGCAGGTAGTAAATTTACCTTTGCTACAAAAGATAATGTATCTTTTGATACTGTGCAAGTAGGTGGAGATCAGGGTCCTAAATTAAGTAAATCTGATGCGGGAGACCTTAAAGTATCTGGTACTAATGGTACGGATCCAGTGAAAGTTACTAATGTAAAAGATGGTGAAATCTCTGCAGATTCTAAAGATGCTATTAACGGTAGTCAATTCCATAAACTAGCGAACAATACTATCCAATTAAAAGGCCAAAACGGTACTGATGCCGCTACTGAAACTAAGAAACAAGAGTTAAATAAAAAAGATGGAATCGCTTTCACTGTTAAATCTAGCGATGGTACTTTGCTAGAAGTAAGTGCAGAAGAGGATACAATCACATTAAAACCAAAAACAGCGACCCTTACAACAGGAGCTGATGGCGTGCCAACAGCGGATACGACAAATGGCAAATTGGTGACTGCTGATCAATTGGTGAATACCTTAACAGAAATGGGTTGGAAAGCGACAGCAGATAAAGATGGCTCTGGTACAGTGTCTGGTGCTGCTACAGAATTAATCAAAGCTGGAGATACTGTAACTTTCAAAGCTGGTGACAATTTAGCCGTTAAACAAGATGGTAAAAACTTTATCTATTCTTTACAAAAAGAATTAACTGGTCTAACAAGCGCTGAATTTAAAAACCAAGCTGGTGACAAAACTGTAATCAATAGTGATGGTGTAACAATCACACCTGCTACTAATGGTAAACAACCAGTATCTTTAACAAAAGATGGTTTAAATAATGGTGGTAACCCAATTACTAATGTAACAAGTAATTTAGTTAACTATACGGACCCTGAAGTAAATGGTGTACAACCAGCTAAAAATGGTTTGCGTAACCTTGATGATAATTCTGTAGCGAATACAAATGCTGCTACTGTAGGAGATTTGCGCAACATGGGTTGGATTGTGTCCTCCGATAAAACAACAGGGGCTAAGGGAACAACAACTGCCACTGCATATTCTGAAGCAGTAAAAAATGCCAATGAAGTACGATTTGTCGGCGAAGGTAGTGCTATTGTATCTGGTAAAACAGAGGGTAATGTTCGTACTATCACTGTAAAAGTAGATAATCAAACAGGTGTTAACAAAACTGTGACTCCTGTGAATTACACAAAAGCAGATGGTACTAAAGTATATCCTCAAGAAGTGGATAATGGAGATGGAACTAAGACTGTTAAATTCTTTGAAAATCCAGATGGTACAGGTAAAGAAATTCCAAGTACAGAAGTCATTACCTCTGTGAACGGACCAAAAGGAACAACTACGCCAACTACATTGTCTAACATAAAATCTAACCTTCCTAATACAAAAAATAGCGATACTGCCAATACAGCAGATGCGCCAAGCAATGCGACAAAATCTCAAGGAGCACCAAATATAACAAATAAAGATGGCGACAAATATATCAATCCAAATAATGCCGCTAGTGTATCTGATGTATTGAATGCTGGTTGGAATTTACAAGGTAATGGAACTGAAGTAGATTTCGTAAAAGCATATGATACTGTAAACTTCATCGATGGCGAGGGGACAACTGCAACAGTGGCAAGTACAGATGGCAAAACATCTACTGTAAAATATAGTGTAAATCTTGGCAAGGGCTTACAAAAGGATGATACAGGAAATACAATTTCTGTAAAACCAGCAGATAGTTCTTTAGTTGTTGATGATGCGGGTGTGAAAGTTAACACAGGTACGATCAATAATGTTACTACAGGTGACAAACCAGGTACTGTGGAAGCCAATAATGGTGATGAAAATAAAGTCGCTACGGTAGGTAATGTTGTTAATGCTATCAACAATGCAGCATGGACGGCTACATCTGCGAAAACAAATGATGGAGAATTAGGAAAAGAAGCCACTAATCAACTTGTTAAATCAGGCGACAAAGTTACTTTTGAAGCAGATAAAAACATCAAGATTACACAAGATGGTAGTAAATTTACATTTACCACTAAAAATGATGTATCTTTTGACACAGTACAAGTAGGTGGAGATCAAGGTCCTAAGTTGTCTAAAACTGATAATGGAGACTTGAAAGTATCTGGCCCTAATGGTACGTCTAAAGTGAAAGTGACTAATGTAACATCTGGCTTAGATACATATGGAGATAATGTACCAGGTACAACAGATAAAAACCGTGGCCTAGTTGATTTATCCAAACCAGAAAATGGACAACCAAAAGTAAGCGACAATACAGCCGCTACTGTAGGTGACCTACGCAATATGGGATGGATTGTATCTGCCGATAAAAAGACCGGTGATTTGACTAATGCGTACTCTGATACAGTGAAAAATGCGAACGAAGTGAAATTCGTAGGTGCAGGTACTGCCATCGTATCTGGTGATACAGTGGACGGTGTGCGTACTATTACTGTGAAAGTGGATGACCAAACGTCTACGAACAATGCTGTAACACCTGTGGTATATACAGATAAAGATGGCAACCAAGTATATCCAACTGGCAAGAAAGATAAAGATGGTAACCAAATCTTTAATACAAAACCAGATGGAAAAGGAGCGGATGTAACAGGTCCAGTAAAAACGACTATCAATGGACCAAAAGGAATAACAAGTCCAACATCCTTAAGCAATGTTAAAAATAACATTCCAAATGTGAATGATGGATCCAGAACAATTACAAATCCTGATGGTACAGAAAAAACAGGAGATGTAGAAAACATCAACAAAGCTCCATTAACAGCAGAAGAAGCAGCAGCATTGGCAAATCCAAAAACAAAAGATGGACAAGCTAATCCGAAGTACATTGGTAACAATGCAGCTACAGTATCCGATGTATTAAACGCAGGTTGGAACTTACAAAACAATGGTGCAGCTCGTGATTTTGTGAAACCATTCGATACTGTGAACTTTGTAAATGGTGTGAATACAACAGCTGTGGTTACCACATCTGAAGATGGAACCACAAGCAATGTGACATACAATGTAACAGGATTACCTGTCACATACACTACAGCAGATGGAACACCAGTATCTAAAATTGGAGACGATTATTATACAGTGAATGATAAAGGTCAACCAATTGATGCAAATGGTAAACCAAGTACGAAAGTGAATAAAGATGGTAAACCTGTGGATGAAAATGGAAATGTTATCAAACCAATTGATACAACTGCGAACCCATTAACCTCTTCTTTGGTGAATCCAAATGTTAAAAATACAGATACTGAACCAAATAAGAAAACTACAGATCCTACACAATTAGGAAATGTAACATCTGGTTTACACAAATACGGTGATACAGTAGATGGAAAAGAAGTTCCAGGTTCTACAAAAGCGAACCATGGTTTAGTAGACTTATCGACTCCAATAGATGGTTCAAAACCAAAAGTAAGCGATAACACAGCTGCTACGGTAGGCGATTTGCGCAACATGGGTTGGATTGTGTCTTCTGACAAAACAACAGGGGAAACAGACAAGGCCTATACAGATACTGTGAAAAATGCAAATGAAGTGAAATTTGTAGGCGAAGGGACAGCCATCGTATCTGGTAAAACTGTGGATGGTGTTCGTACTATCACTGTAAAAGTTGATGACCAAGTATCTACTAATAATTCTGTAACACCTGTGAACTATACTAAAGCAGATGGAACAAAAGTATACCCTAAGATGGTTACTAATCCAGATACAGGAAAAGAAGAACTTAAATTCTTTGAAAACCCTGATGGATCTGGTGCAGAAGTTCAAAAAGGTGATGTGGTTACATCTATCAATGGACCAGAAGGTACAACAAGTCCAACTACATTGAAAAATGTGATGAACAACATTCCAAATGTAAATGATGGAACAGAAGACATTACAAAACCAGATGGAACTGTGGTAGGTAAAACTCCTGATAATGGCAATATTAATAAAGCACCATTAACAGCAGAAGAAGCGGCAGCATTAGCAAATCCAAAAACAAAAGATGGACAAACAAATCCTAAGTATATTGGCAACAATGCAGCCACAGTATCCGATGTATTAAATGCAGGTTGGAACTTACAAAACAATGGGGAATCTCGTGATTTTGTAAAACCATATGATACAGTGAACTTTGTAAATGGCCTTGGTACTACCGCGGTGGTAACAACTCGTGAGGGTAATACAGCGAGTGATGTTACATTTAATGTAAAAGCAGCTAATGGTTCTGTAACAGTTGATGAAAATGGCGTGAAAGTAACTACTGGGGAAATGAAACCAGCAGTAGGTACGGATAATAAAGAAACGGGCGCTATTGCTACACCTGCAGATCCAGCTGCGGCTAAGCAATTAAAAGACACCTTAGCAGCTGCTGAAAAAGACCTGTCTGCAGCAAGAAAAGCTTTGAAAGAAGCAGAAAAAGCATTAGCAGCTAATCCGAAAAATCCGGCATTACAACAAGCTGTGGCAGATAAGAAAGCTGATGTGGAAGCAAAACAAATACCGGTAGAGGCAGCACAGAGAGCGCATGATGAGGCAGGATTGAATAAAGTTGCTACCGTGCAAAATGTAGCGGAAGCGATCAACAATGCGGGCTTCAACTTGAAAACATCTGCTGACGGTGGAGAAAAACTTACTGGAACTAAGGATGATGGAGAGTTAATTAAACCAAGCAATACTGTGGAAATGGTAGCAGGCAATAATTTGACTGTGAAACAGGATGCAAATGGTAAAATTACATACGCTACGAAAGACAATGTGACTTTCACCAATGTGGATACAGGGACATTGAATGTAGGTAGCCCCAATACCTATACAGATGGCAAAGGCAATACATACACAAAAGTGGGCGACAAATATTACAAACCAGCGGATGTAGTGAATGGTGCTCCAAAACCAGATGCAACACCAGTAGATGTAACAACACCTGTTACACCAGTGAGCCCTGTGACAATGAAAGCAGAAGCGGCAAAACCTGCTACGAATAATACATCTGATGCACAACCATCTTCTGCGTTGAATATTACATCGAAGGATGGCAAGCCAACACAAATTACAGGCGTAGGTTCCACGTTGAATACAAATGTGGTTACGACAACTCCAGAAGGTACAGCAACGAAACCGGGTGCTGCACCAGATATAAAACCAAAAACCGAGGATGCTCATTTAGTAGACCTGAAGGGTACATCTGATGCGCCTGTCAACAAAAATGCAGCAGCTACAGTAGGTGACTTGCAAAATATGGGCTGGGTTGTATCTGCGAAAGATGGAAATGGCTACAAAGATGTGGTGAAAAATGCTAATGTAGTAGATTTCAAAGGCGGTAACGGCATTGAAATTAATGGTACCACATTGGCTGACGGTACTCGTGAAATTACAGTAGGTATCAAAGAAGGGGAAGTTACGAATAAAGTAACGATCACTCGTCCAAATGGTAAGAAAATTAAAGCACTTAGAGTTGGAAAGCATTTCTATAAGGTAGATAAAGATGATAACGTCACAAGTATCAGAAAAGATGAAAATAGTAATTTAGTAGGAACTCCATTAAGTGTTAATCCTAAGGAAGATACAATTACTAATACTGGTTCGGGTATTGTAACTGGTAATACAGTTGCTAATGCGATTCAAGCATCGGGGTGGCATATAGGTCTTGGAGAGACTGATAAAGATTTCAATAAAGAAAGAAAAGATTACGATAAAGTAAATCCTAATGATCATGTGAAATTCGTAGATGGCGCTAATGCAAACGTATCTATGGTAACTGTAGATGGAGTTAATACGGACGGTATTAAGGAAGAAACTACATTTGTCAAAGTAGATGTGAATAGAGATCTTAAAATTGATTCTGTCACAACTGGTGGTACAGCGGTTGATAAAAATGGTAACAACCTTGTGAAAGTTGGCGATGATTACTACAAAGAATCCGACATTGATCCAGTGACAAAACAACCAAAAGCCAATGCAAAACCAGTACCAAAAGCGGATGTAACACCGGCCAAAGATGGTGCTATGATCGTGAAAAATGCTGACGGTAAAGATGTGGTATCCGCTTCAGTAGGTAAAGACGGCAGTGGTGAATTTGCAGTTAAAGGCAAAGATGGTAAAGATGGCATTTCCATGACAGCGAAAGATGGACAAGGTGCAATCGGTGTGAATGGTAAAGATGGTGCTACCACAACCATTAAAGGTGATGCCATTACTATCAAAGATAAAGAAGGTAATACCAATACAAGTACTCCAACAACCAATGTATTGAAGGATACAAATGGAAATACGAATACGTCTGATGCTGCAGGAACGACTTACAAAGATAAAGATGACAATACAGCTGTAGTAGGACCTAAGGAAATTGCTTTAACAGATAAATCTGGTGATAATAAGACATCATTCACCAATAAAGATTTAATTTTTAATGCAAAAGACCCAAAAACCGGTGTAGAAAAAACATCGCATGTATCTGGTGATAAGATTGCCTTTACTACCACTGATGAAATGGAAAAAGTATTCGATAAAGATGGTAAACCAGTTATTGATCCAGCCACAGGTAAACAAAAAGAAGTGATTAAAAATCCTGGTAACTCCACAGAGTATACTAACGAAGGGTTGAAAGTTATTCCGAATGATATCGTGGCTCGTGATGCGAATGGTAGCCTTACATTCTTGGACAAAGATGGTAAGCCAGTATCGAAAGATACAGACGGTACTTACAAATATGTAGGGCAAGACGGCAAACCAGGCAAGGACTATACAGGTGCTGTGGAAGCCTTGAAACCAAATGTAGTAGATAATACTCGTGTTATCTCCTTCGGTAAGGATAAACCAGTGTTAGACAGCAATGGTAATCCTGTGAAAGGTCCAGATGGCAAACCAGTTATGACAGAAGGTATCTCAGCAGGTATGCAACAAATTCATAATGTAGCTCCGGGTACGAAAGATACAGATGCAGTTAACGTGTCTCAATTACGAGGTACAACGATTAATATCAATAATCGTATCAATCGTTCTGGCGCACAAGCAGCCGCTTTAGCAGGTTTGCAATCCATTCAGTACGATCCATTGGAGCCAACTCAAATTTCTGCAGGCGTAGGTTACTATCAAGGAGCTAGCGCTTTAGCACTCGGCGTGAACCATTACAAAAATGAATCTACTATGTTCCATGTAGGCGCATCCTTCAATGGCTATGGTAGTGAAGTGATGGCTAATGCAAGTGTGACTTGGAAATTTGGTGCTCGTGCTGATGAAACAGCAGTGAAGGATACATTCCGTCAAGGACCAATTAGTGCCTCTTACACATTACAAGATAAGGTATCTGCCTTAGAAGCGCAAACTAGAGTACAAAAGGAACAGTTGAAAACGATAAAAGGATTAGAAAAACAGGTGGAAATGTTGAAAGAGTTAAATGAAAAGCAACAAGAACAAATTGCTGAGTTATTCAAACGATTGAGTGAAAAATGATAAGAAGGTTGCAGTTGAGTTATTGAGGGGAAATAAGATAAGACTAGCAATAATAATGTGGGTATGCAAGCATACAAATTAGACCTATCTTAGATACAGAGCCACATGTATCTTAGAAAAGGATTGATTATATGCTTGCTACTCTTAACTAAATTGAGTACAAATTTAAAGAAATTTCTGAAAATATTTTTATATATGTTCTAGTGAACATGTTATATATATGAATTTTGTTAAAAAAAATTCAATTTGAATAGTATACACAAATAGTATATAATAAATTTAAATTAATTCTGTTTCAAATTGATTGATACAAGACCTAGCCGAGCAAGATGACTAGAGCGGAAGATGAGGGGAACAACATGAAGAAACAAAAAGTGGCATTGTATGTAGCAAGTATGTTAGTGTTGGGAAGTCATATAGTAGGTTATGCAGACGGTGACACGCATACGTATGTGTTGGATGGTGGACAAGTGACGGGGACGGATACCCATGCCATAGCCATCGGTAGTACATCCAGTGTGAATGGTGAATCTGCCATCGCATTAGGCAATGGTGCAAAGGTTACGACAGATCAAGGTGTTGCATTAGGTAAAGAGTCAAAAGCAACTGTAGAAGGTGGCGTTGCTATTGGGGCTAACTCGGTAGCAGATAGAGGAGCAAAGTTAGATGACTACATTGGTTATGATCCAATGTTAGATACACATTATAAGCATGGCTCTAGTGGGGCGGATAATCCAGACTTACAAGCTTTACGTGAAAAAATTCGTCTGGCAAACTATGAAGTTTTGCAGGCAGAACAAGATATAGAACGAGCAAACAATGCCAAAGAGAAAAAAGATCCTAAGGCAGATGCCTTATTAGCAGCGGCTAATGAAAAGAAAGCTAAGGCAGATCAAGGCTTAGTGGATGCAGAGGAAGCCTACCGAGTAGCTGAGGAAAAAGCGAATGAGCTAGGGAATGCAGCCATCAGTAGTGCTTGGAATGCCACAGATGGAGCCGTATCTGTTGGTGGTACGAAGGATGGAAAACAACATACCCGTCAGATTACAAATGTAGCTGCTGGTTATGAAGATACCGATGCTGCCACAGTAGGACAATTACGAGTGTTGCGAAATCGGTTAGAGCAAGAGAAAACTCGCTACGTATCTATCAAAACAAGAGATCTTGGCGAAGGTAGTAATGAATTTAATGATGGTGCTACTGCAGAAGGGGCGATTGCCATTGGACCGCGAGCAGAATCGAAAAGTACAAACTCTATTGCCATTGGTCGGTATGCAAAAATCGGTGAACAGTCAAAACATACTATAGCTATTGGATACAATATCGGTCAAACTGGCGCCTACAGTGTTACTATCGGTGAAGAATCCAAAACGAATGAAAAGGATAGTACAGCTGTTGGGGTAAGAGCGGCTGCAGGGAAGTCGGCAGTAGCCTTAGGTGCCTCATCTACAGCGGCAGCTGAGAATAGTGTGGCCGTAGGTCGCACGACGACAGCGGGAGATCGTGCGATAGGCGGTGTGGCTGTTGGTGATTCTGCCCATGTACATGGTAGTCAGGCCGTAAGTATTGGTTTTACTGCCTATGCCTATGATTTTGCAGCGATTGCCATCGGTGGTAATACGGTTACCCATGGTAGTGGAGCGATTGCTATTGGTCATGGTAGTAAAGTAGGAACTCCCTATAAAGATACCTATGGGGGAATCAGCCTAGGACTTGCTTCCGAAACATTGTCTAGAAATGGTGTGGCATTAGGTACAGGTTCCTATGCAGATCGCGAGGTAGGGTCTCCTTTTGATATGGGCTATGATCCATCCTTGCATGGAAGACATTTTAAAAATATCGCAGATATGAATGCTCAGATTGAAAAACATCAGGCTGTCATAGCTGCCAAAGCAGAAGTGACTGCCTTAGAAACGGAATTAGCCAGTGCTGCTGCTAGTGATAAGGCTGCGATTCGAACAAAATTAAGACAGGCTAAAGGTGCATATGAGGATACGAAAACATTTTTACAAAATGTGTGGAAACCTAATGAAAGTGCTGTGTCAGTAGGGGATAGACGATTTACAACTAATAAAACTCGTCAAATTATCAATGTGGCTGCAGGGTATCGAGATACAGATGCGGTGAACGTGGCACAGTTAAAAGCCTTAGAAAAACGCAGTACCATATTGGCTGGTAATGATGTATCTTTTAATGCGGATGGAACTGTAGCAGATACGACCACAGATACACGTGTGTATACTCCAGGGGATAAGGAAATAAAAATCCAAGGTAAGGCAAACACTGTGTATGGAGTGGCTCCGCAAGCTGGTGCAAAAGCTCCAGATGGTAAAAGTGAGTATGCAGCGCCAACGTTATATAGCTCTGATAACTTGATTACCTACAAGGATCCAACAGACTCTATCTTGCGAATTGGAATGTTGAAAGCACCGACTTTCACAGGCATACATTTTGATAATCCTGTAATGAATATTTCCTTGGGCAGTAATGATAAAGGGCAATTGACGTTGACATCGAGTGGTAAAGGTGATGGTGCTACATCCACTACAAGCCCTGTATTGACAGCGGCTGCTTTGAAGGATGTATTAAAAGCTGAAAAGGGGATTAAAATCACTGAAAAAGATGACGGCGACTATGGTAAGACCTATACGTTTAGCTTGAATAAGGATGAGTTGAAAGGTGATCCTGATTTCAAAGGCGATAAAGGTGATTCAGGTCCTAAAGGTGAGAATGGTACAGATGGCAAGTCTGCCTACGAAGTATGGAAAGAAATGCCAGGTAATGGAGAAAAAACAAAAGAAGAGTACCTAGCATCTCTAAAAGGTGAACGTGGAGAAACTGGTGCGGTAGGACCAAAAGGTGAAACTGGTGCAGAAGGCCCAGCAGGTCCTCGTGGTGAAGCTGGTACGACTGTATTGACGACTCCGCCGCCAACACCAGTACCAGGTCCAGAAGGTAAACCTGGAGCAACAGGCCCTAAAGGAGACAAAGGCGATACTGGTGTAGCGGGTCCTAAAGGAGATACCGGCAAATCTGCTTACGAGTACTGGAAAGAAATCAAAGGCAATGAAAATAAAACAGAAGATGATTTCCGAAAATCTTTAGAAGGTGGAACAAAAGAAAATACACATCATTTTGAAGAGTTGGAACGGCAAATAGGCGTTATTGGCAACGATTTACAAGAGCTACGTAAAGAAAGTCGTGAAGGTGATGCCTTAGGAGCCGCCTTAGCAGCATTAAAACCAATCCAATACGATCCACTAGAACCAACACAATTTATGGCTGGTATTGGACATTATAAAAATGCCAATGCCTTGGCTCTCGGTATTGCGCATTATACGAAAGAATCTACAATGTTCCATGCCGGTGTGTCCATGGTGCGAGGAGCTACGATGATCAACGGTGGTGCTACTTTCAAATTTGGCAATAGCCCAGAGAAAAAAGCAGTACCTGAACGCTATCGTAATGGTCCTATTTCCTCTGTACTCGTGTTGCATGATGAAATGGTGGCTATGAAAGAAGCTTACGGCCGTGAAATTACGGTGTTAACACAAGAAAATAATAACCTACGACAAGATATAGCAGTATTACAACAACAAATGCAAGAATTGCGAGCTATGGTGCGTAAATAATAAAAGGGTCCTTCGGGACCCTTTTTCGTGTGTTAAATAGGAGTATACGATATGTAAGGTTAGATAGTAGTACATGATGCATGTAATCAGAGAGAGAAATTGTAAATGCCATAAGTGTTGGCTACAGTATATACATAAAACAACAGAGGAACATTGAAGTAAATCAACGTTCCTCTGTTACTGTATGGTTAAGTATGTATGATAGTTGTTAGTGTTTATTTTTATTTTTATTTGGAGGGGTCTATTCTAAGCGATTCCATTAGAATGCTGGAAGAATAGCACCTTTGTATTTATCTTCGATGAATTTTTTGATTTCTGGGCTTTGTAAAGCTTTCACCAATTTTACAATTTCTTCACGTTTTTCATCGCCTTCACGAACGGATACGATGTTTACGTATGGAGAATCTTTAGATTCTAAGAACAATGCATCTTTAGTTGGGTTCAAGTTAGCACCTAATGCAAAGTTTGTGTTGATTACAGAGATTGTGGAATCATCTAATGTACGAGGTAATTGAGCAGCCTCTAATTCAACGAATTTTAAGTGTTTAGGGTTGTCTTTGATATCTTGTACTGTAGCAGAGATGCTGTTAGGATCGTTCAATGTGATTAAGCCAGCTTTGGAAAGCAATAGTAATGCACGACCACCATTTGTTGCATCAGATGGGATAGCTACTTGAGCACCATCTTCGATATCTTTCAAGTCTTTTACTTTTTTAGAGTAAATGCCCATTGGCTCGATGTGTACGGCACCTGCTGTTGCAATGTGAGTACCTTTTTCTTTATTGAAGTTTTCTTGATAAGGAATGTGAGCGAAGAAGTTTGCATCGATTTCTTTATCATTCAAGGATACGTTTGGTTGTACATAATCGCTGAATTCGATAATTTCTAAGTTGATACCTTCTTTAGCAAGAATTGGTTTTACTTGTTCTAAGATTTCAGCGTGAGGTACTGGGGAAGCACCAATTTTTAATGTTTTACCTGCGCTAGAACTAGCGGAATCAGTACCAGTGGAACCACAGCCACCTAATAATAAGGCAGCGCCTAATACAGCTGTTGCTGCTAAACTAAATAATTTCTTCATAAGTTATCTCCTTTTCTTTGTGTACTTACATAGTGAATTTCTACTTGCTTAGTATAGCAAGAGTTCAGTTATAAGTAAAATATGTTATATGTCTAAGCTGTTATAATTATAGGCTATTAGTTGGGTGGGTTATAGTATATCAAAGAAATTATATATGTAGTTGAAAGTTTGAATATAGCAATAGCATATACTAGGTGGGCCTAAAGGCTATATAAAATGGACTGTAACAAAATAGATTCTAATAAAATAGAGGAAAGTTGATCAAAAAAGTAGCAACTTTCCTCTATTTTTATATATATTTCTATATAGTAAGTAAATAAACTTGTATGATAAAAAAGTGATAATTCTATTACATGATTGTATTCAGTAGCAACCCTATAGCCCATAAGAAATGATACAAGGTACAAGAAATGGACGTAAATTTCATGGCTTCGTTCAAATGCACTGGATCCGCATAGATGTTAAAGATGTGGATGACTTTCATGGCTGGTAGTAAAGAAAGCAGAGCCAATAGAGATGTCCAAGGCATGATGCCAGAGATAGCCCATGCTACTATCCATAGAGAGCTAATGAGGAAGAGTCCACGTAACAGTTGGAGCCCTCTTTCACGGCCTAGAAGAATGACTAAGGTGCGACGACCGTGGTTAGCATCATTGGTAAAATCTCGTAAATTGTTGGTCATCATAATCGCACCGATTAAGATGGTGGATGGCACTGCAGGGATGAGGTAGGTCCAATGCAAGGTGTGAGTCCAAGCAAAGAGGGTAATACCTACAATGGCAAAGCCCATGGCAAGACCAGAGGCGAGTTCACCAAAAGGGGTACGAGAGATAGGCTTCGGCCCACCAGAATATAAGATACTGGTCAGAATGCAAAGCATACCCACAGGAATATACCACCATGTGACAGCACTAGCGAGGGTGACACCCAATACAAGAGGTAGTATAGTGGTAATGTATCCCCAACGTTTGATGATCGTTGGAGAAATGCCTTCACGAACGATAGAACCACTGTTTCCAGCAGCTTGTGTAAGATCAAGACCAGATTTAAAATCGAAGTATTCGTTCCAAATATTAGCTGCAATTTGTGCGCTTAGTACGCAGATGAGGATGCCCACAGTATATAGCAAGGATAGCCAAAGAGGTTGTGTGGCTTGAAATTGCGTAGCCCCCATAGCAGCGCCTAAGACAACGGGACTGAAAGCAGCTGTCAGTGTGCGTGGGCGAATTAAAGCAAAAAATTGTGAAAGATTCATAGTCTATCCTTTCCTAAGGAAATATATATCACGGTCATAGGTGTGATATAGAGGTAGTATGTGTATATAATATAGTTATCATACCATAAGTGGACATACAAACCAATATAGGGCTGTGATGATTCACCGTGAGCCATGGTCTAATAAAATATGATTAACAGATACAACCAGAAGGGGGCGATACTAATAGATAATTGATGATATATGGCATGTAAGAATGAAGAAGAAATATATTGCATATATTACAATATCAGGTATAATAGGTACTATATGGACACATAACATTCGTATCTACCCATAAGAGTAGGAGGTATTCATGATTACACAAGCTCTATTAACAGATATGTATCAATTGACTATGATGCAAGGTTTATTTACACAGCAAAAACATCGCACACGTTGTGTCTTTGATCGATTTTATCGGACAAATCCATTCCAAGGTGCATACACAGTGGTTGCTGGATTAGAACAAGTGATTGAGTATGTGAAAGGATTACATTTTTCCGAGGAAGATATTGCATACTTGAGGACTACCGGTGTGTTTATAGAACCATTTTTAGAGTATTTAAGAACATTCCGATTTACAGGCACGATTTACGCAGCACCAGAAGGATCTGTGGTGTTCCCTAGAGAAGTTTTACTTCGTGTAGAGGCTGCTAAGGATGAAGCCATTTTGATGGAAACAGCATTGTCCATGTTTTTAAACCATGAGTCCTTGATTGCTACGAAGGCACGTCGTATTCGTTCTGTCATCGGTCGTGATGGAGTCGCTGAATTTGGTATGCGAAGAGCCCAAGGCACTAGCGCGGCAGTACAAGGAGCTAGGGCTGCTTTCATCGGTGGTTTCGATAGTACTAGCGATGTGTACAGTGCAGCTTTGTATGGCATGCGCCCTGTAGGAACGATGGCTCATAGCTGGGTCATGAGTTTCCCTACAGAAGTCGACGCTTTCCGTGCCTATGCGGAGCAATATGCAGATAATTTGGTATTCTTAGTAGATACGTATAATACATTACACAAAGGTGTTCCGGCAGCGATTCAAGTGTTCCAAGAAATTCGTGATAGCCGTGGGGGTACGATGCCATCGCTCTATGGTATCCGATTAGATAGTGGCGATTTGGCATACTTGTCGATTGAAGCTAGAAAACTGTTAGATGCAGCAGGATTCGAAGAGGCCATTATTTTTGCTACCAATGATTTAGATGAATATAAAATTGCTGACCTTAAACAACAGGGGGCTGCTATTAATTCTTGGGGCGTAGGAACTAAATTAATTACTGCTGATGAATCACCAGCCTTAGGTGGAGTCTATAAACTAGCTGGCCAATGGGAAGAAGATGTGTTCATTCCAGCTATGAAATTCTCAGATAATATTGAAAAGGTGACAAACCCAGGTAAGAAAAAAGTTCTACGTCTGATCAATGCACGAAATGGTAAGCTCATTGGTGATTTAATTTGCTTAGATCATGAAACCATAGATACAACGCAAGACTATGTATTTAAAAATCCTTTACATCCATGGAAACAAACCTTGCTCAAGGCGAATACATTTATAGTACAAGAGTTATTAGTACCTATCTTTGTAGAGGGAGAACTAGTGTATGAGGCGCCTACCTTATCACAAGTGAAAGCCTATGGAGAAGCACAAATTCAATTATTATGGCCTGAGTTCCTTCGACTGCGAAGAGCGCCAGAGGTGAAAGTGAACATCAGCGAAGAACTGCATCAGTTGAAGTCACAATTATTATTAGAGAAAGTAGGGGAACCTAGTTAGGAAGGAGTTATTATGAATTGGAAATGTGTGATGGCCAGTGTGGCATTAGTTGGTACGATGCTTTCAGGAAGTGCAGAATCGATTGTATTCGATGGTCAAGGAAGTGTAGAGTTACCTAGTCATATTTCGATAGCTAGCTATGATGATTTAATTGCAGGTGTTTATAAAACAAAAGATACCGTAAGTAAGGTGATCACTAATGATTGGCATATGGATGAAAAAGAGGCTAAGTTGCTAGATGGAGTTGTTAGAGGTGTGGTTCAACGCGGCCAACGATATCAGTTGCATGGGCGGGATGAACGAGGCTTACATACGGCAGAATTGGTACACTTTCATATGACAGGTGCGGAAGCGGCTGAAGTGTGGCGGATAAAACATAAAGGAACTACGATTACGCCACAATCTATGGGAGAAGAATTATATAATAAAACGGTGAAAGAGGTACAAAATATAGGTCTTTATGATGTAAATGTTACGGATGGAAAAGGTATAGAAAAAAATGGGGCAGATTTAGTTCCCTTCGTTACAAGTACTAATCATGACTTGCGTGATACTGAGTTTATAAAAGACGTATTACCACTTACAAATGTAAGATTTCTTGATGGAGAGATTATGAAACCTGTACGCTTACAAGGAGACAAAGGGTTGTATACGCATGGTAGAGTCCAATTAGATGTAGATGGATTTGTATTACCAGCATATATTAGTTTTGTAGGACGGTATGGTCAAGATGGGGTATCTATCACATGGATCACAACGGCTGATACATCGAGAGCCTATTGGAATCCTGTTATCAAAAGCCTGTTAGGTGTGAAGGGAGAATAAGTAAATGAAATTTTGGAAGCAAATGGGCCTAGCTGTCTTAGTAACTGGCCTTATGATGGGCAATGGACAAGTATCTGCGCAAGTACATGATACTACCTATGAGGCGGTAGGTAGTACTGCATCAATGCCATATGGAATGACAGGTAGCAGTGCATTAACGCCAGATGGGATAGCAGGTACCAGTGAACTAATGCCAGATGGAGAAGTAGGAGTTCCTTTGGGGACCTATTTAGATATGGAGAAAAAGAAAAAAGAAGAAAAGAAAAAAACAGGCAAAGAAAAAGCGGCAGAGTTCGTGGCGATGCTTGATCAGAATCCATTGATTGATTTACGCCAAACCATAGGGCCCGAGATCACTGTTAAACAATTATCTTCCTCAAAGTTAGCTCAGGTAGGAAAAGGATATATGGATACTAACCTAGGTACAGTAGGGACTACAGTTTCTAAAGTAAAGGATTATGCAGGGCTGCAAAGCATGAAAGGTGGACTTAAGCTGGGACATTATATGGATGCTTATGAATTACAAGGTACGGATCAGTATGGGTTAAATACAGGCTGGGCTCTTGTATTCCCGCTACCTAAAGAATGGTTGATGGCTCCAGAATCATATGGAAGAGAGGGACTTTCACCGACGGAAATGGATACGTATGCGAATGGCATGAATGCCTTATTAAAGTACTTTAAAGTTAATATTGGAGAAGATAAAGATATTGATTATTCTCAAGATAAAATTCCAGCTAAGATACGATTACGGAATGTAGAACCATTACATACTTTAACAGATACTAAATATGGTACGATGACAACGGCGGGAACTATGACCTATGATATAAAAGGGCTTCAATATCCTGCGTACCTACGGGTAGCGCTAGTGGGAACGCCAGATCATTTTACAACGATTGTAATGGGTACTAGCGAAGTGGAAGGGACATTCTTTAAGCCGTACTTCCTAGAGATGTTACAACATATTAAGTAAGCCTACTTGTCCACGAATGAGATATTCTCGATGGATAGTAAGGCCCGTTTAATAGAGAGTCCTCCTGTATAACCAGTCAGGGATCTTCCTTTGCCTAAGATACGATGGCAGGGGATAATCAGAGAAATAGGATTGGCGCCTACGGCTGATCCGATGGCTTGAGCCCCTTTTGGCCGTGGTGAGTGAAAGACAAGTTGGCTGAGTTCCCCATAGGTGAGAGTGGCACCGTAGGGGATGTGTTGTAAGTGAGACCAGACCCTTTGTTGGAATGCTGTGCCTTGTGGTGCTAAGGGGATAGTCACCGTTGGGACTTGTCCAGCGAAGTATTGGTCTAACCATTGTATGGTGTGTGTTAGAATGGGCGAGGAAGTACGTTCCACCTTGCATATAGGGTCAGAAAAGGTTACAGATTGCGTGGGAAAGGTAAGTCCCACTAACGCTGATGCAGTGGCATACAAGGTGAGACATCCTAGAGGACTTTCATAGGTGGTATAAAAAATAGACATAGGAGATTCCTTTCATCGTGGGAATGAATGTAGTACAATATACATAGAAACTATATGCACCTGAATAGTATAACATGCTATACTAGAGTGCATTATATATGTCTTGCAATGCAGAAAGGGGACAATCATGAAACAAGTATATACTGAACAAGCACCAGCGGCATTAGGACCATATTCTCAAGCCTATGTAGCGAATGGATTTGTGTTTATTTCTGGTCAAGGTGGTATTGATCCAGCGAAAGGCGCTTTAGTAGAAGGTGGCGTAGAAGCACAAACATTACAAGCTATGAAAAATATTGAGGCTATTTTAAAAGAAGCAGGTACTGATTTTTCTAAAGTTGTAAAAACAACATGTTTCTTAGCAGATATGGATGACTTTGCTAAATTTAATGCCATCTATGCAGAGTATTTTACATCGAAGCCAGCGCGTAGTTGCGTAGCGGTAAAAACTTTGCCAGCTAATTTCTTGGTAGAAGTAGAAGTAATTGCATTAGCAGAATAATATTACTGTATTATATCACAGAACATTAGGAATTTATGAAAGGCTGTTACATTACGATTCACTCTTAATGTGGCAGCCTTTTATGTGTGATACTATGGTATAATACTAGGATAAAGTAAAACCGCATAATATCAATGGTTACAAGAGATAGTGTGTATGACTCATGATACACACAAGTTATAAACAAATATCAAAGCGGATACACAACTTTTCACACAAGAACGAAAGCACTTGTATAGGAATTTCCTATATAGGTGCTTTTCTTTTTGTCTTTAAAACTTGATTAATTTAATTGGGAAAGTATATGAACCGTAGTGATGCTTATTTTTAATTTTATTATTAGAAAATCTAAATGCAAAAAAAAAAATGCAACATATGCAATCTATTCTTTCATGTAGTAATCGTATCAAAATATTATGTCTTTATAGCATCACTACGGTATTTTTTTTTTATTTAAGAAAGGAGAAGTATGCCAAGAACAAAAGAAACTGTAGCAGAAGAAAAACTAGTTACAGAAGAAAAGACAAAAAAAGAACCAGTGTTAAAGATTTGTCCCATGAACCCTGAAAGGTTCGAATCGCCTACAAAAGGGACGGAAAAGGCGAGCTGTTATGACATTTATTTACAAGAAGACATCGTAATTCCAAGAGGATTACAAAACCCTACATGCATTAAATTAGGATTAAAAATGGAAATACCAAAAGGATACGATATACGATTATACCTACGTAGTAGTGTGGCACGTGATCTACATTTAATTATGGGAAATGCTGTAGGTATTATTGACGAAGATTTTAGAGGAGAACTAACAGCCTATGTTTACAATTTAGGTGGATATCCAGTTTTTCTAAAAAAGGGACAACGTGTTTTTCAATTTGAATTACAAAAGAAAAATAAATATCATGTAGAGTTTGTGTCTAATATTTCCGAAGAAACAGAACGAGGAGATGCAAGCGGTAGTACAGGGAGATAAATAAAATGGCAAAAAAAGATGTAAAAACACTTAATATTAAGGGCGTGTGTAAATGGGCTAAAGTATGGGAAAGTGGCGAATATAACGGTAAGTTAACAGGTTATTCTATTCAAGTAGCCCCAGAAGAAAAAGAAACAGAAAAAGTTCTAAAAGAATTGTTAGGAATATGGAACCAAGGTAAAGATGAAGTATTGAAAGACAAAAACTTTAAACCTAAAGAGGGGTATTTATATTTAGGTGGTACAGAACCTGACGAAGACGAAGAAGACCAAGCAAGATATTTTAAAGCAAAACGTATCCATGAGTTTAAAGATAGACAAACAGGAGAAATGATTCCTATTACATTACCTATCTTTGATGCATACGGCGTACCAATGCAAAAAGGAACTTTAATTGGAAATGGTAGTATTGTTACAATGAACGTACTCCCCACAGTATATGCAGTAAAAAAAGATACCTATGGTGTGTCTTTAAAATTATTGGCCTTACAAGTAAATAAACTAGTCGAGTATAAAAAAGATGCATCAAGTTATGGATTTGAAGTAGAAGAGCTCGAAGATGATGAAAGTACACCATTCGATGAGGTAGAGTTCTAATGAAATTTTCAAGGACACGAGGTTACTATAAACCAAAAGACAAAACGGTTCGAAGTAACTTTGAATATGACATCAAGTGTAATCTAGTAAAAGCTGGTGTGTCTTTTGAATATGAGACAAAACGTATTCCTTATACGGTCACTCATACGTATAAGCCTGATTTTATTTTACCTAATGGAATTATCGTAGAAGCAAAAGGATTATTTGAACCATCAGATAGACAAAAACACCTATATATTAAAGAACAACATCCAGAGCTAGATATACGTTTTTTATTTATGAGAGACCAATGGTTAACAGCAAAACGGAAACAGAAGTATAGTACCTGGTGTAAAAAACATGGATTCAAATATCACATTGGTACGATGATTCCAAAAGAATGGATAGAGGAATAACCATGATTAAAATAATTATTGCACGTGGGAATTTTAATAATAAAACGGCAGAAGCATTTAAACATATCATGCGTGGAGAAGGATACACCACATCACCTTATCATTTTTATGTGGATTGTAATGCAACAATCACAAGGCTAAAAGACATTAGCACTTTAAATAAAGATGATGAATTAAAAATAATGGTAGATTGTGGAAAGCTAAAAAAGATTAGTGAGAGACAAAAAAAGAAACTCCATAGATTACTTGCAACTGTTAAGGCACGTTTTAAAGGAGATGTGCAAGACTATGAAAAGTTATTACTATGAAGGTACTGTTATAAAAAAAATCAAAGGAACATTTTTATTAGATGAAAATATTGACCCTGAAGATTATATAGATAATCTAGCATGGAAAATGGATTCATTTTTTAATGATGCAGAATATAATGGTAAAATCACGGATATTGAAATTGATAGTGTTGTAGAAATTTGAGGTAAAATATGAATAAATTTGTGTCTTATGAGATTAAACCTTATGTGTATATTTCTAATGAAGGTGACGTAGAAAAGTGCAATGAGCTTGTAAACTTAGTCATTAACGAAAAATTAGAGGGATATATTGAACAGGTTATTTTGTATGATAATTGCTACACGGTGAAGTATATTGATGAAGAATTGAAAATAGAGTGGGAAACAACTACAGATAATGTAGTATCATACACTATTGAAGAAGGCATTCTACTTGATAGTTTAGCCGTGAAACAGCTTGAAGAACTTCTATCACGATGTGAAGAAAGTATGGAAGCATATATTATTAAGCATACGCAACCCGTACAGGAGTAAATATGAAACCATTAATTGATTTTAAATTAAAACATACAGTTAGGGTATATGCAGATACTGAAAAGGCATATACCCTATATGATTTGAAAATAGCTGAAGAATTAGATGGGTATCAACAAACAATGTTTTATAAGCAAGTTCGATACAAATTAGCTATTAAATGGCTAGGGGTGAATTGTTGGGAAATAGATGATTATGACAACACAGCATTATGTTTTAGTCTCAATCATGTAGGAGAAGAAGCTGTGTTAGATATGCAAGAAGCAGAAGATATACAAACAATATTGAATCTTTTTAAAACTGATATGTATCGTTACGTTAATAAAAATAAGTCGATGAAGGAATGGCTAGAAAGTGAAGATATTCACGTAACAATTTAAGGAGTGGACACAATGAAAGCACCAAATACCCCAATTAAATTTGAACTTTTAATACAAACCGTAGGACGTGATGGACATTTTATTACTGATGGTAAGAGATATTTCCGTATTAACAACCTACAAATTGACCAACGTTTAGAAGGCTTTAGTGACACTATTGTCTTACCTGACTATATGGGTAG
Organism: Veillonella sp. CHU740; assembly: GCF_003992055.1. Taxonomy (GTDB): domain Bacteria; phylum Bacillota; class Negativicutes; order Veillonellales; family Veillonellaceae; genus F0422. The sequence continues at coordinate 260,902 of NZ_RQVD01000001.1, read as the reverse complement.
AAAAACTACATATAAAGTATATTGTGTAAATAATGTATTAACAATAGTGAAACTTTCATTAATTGGAAGAGTAGAATTGAGTCTTTCTATTGAAGAAAACTTTGTTTTACTTGAAGTGGATGCAGAATATTTAAGACGAATTTTATATACATGTTTGGAAAGTATGAATGCATATACAAAGAAACAAAACTTTGTAGATAGTACATACACCCCAGTTGAGGTTAAGGATACATGGAAAATGATAGGCTAAACAAACAAATTGTAGAAATGCATTTACCTTGCCCATCTTGTGGTAGTCATGATGCCTTAACAACCTACGCAGATGGGCATTCCTACTGTTTTAGCTGTAAAGCTACAACATTTCCGAAAGAAGACCAAGAAGGGGGAACTGTTACCTCCGCCCCCTCTTGTGTCTTTATCCAAGGGCATTTGCAAGCCTTAAAAGCTAGAGGTATTACCCTTGCCACATGTAGTAAGTATGGATATGTTACAGGTAGTTACCAAGGCAAGCCTTGCCACATAGCCAACTACTATGATGAATATGGCAAACTGAAAGGGCAAAAACTACGTTTTCAAGACAAAACATTCAAGGCGATTGGCAGTACTACAGGTACATTCTATGGACAACAACTATATTCTAAAGGTAAGCGATTAATCATTACCGAGGGTGAAATTGATTGTCTAACAGTGAGCCAAATTTATGGGAATATAGCATGTGTTGTGTCTATTCCTACAGGTGCTGGAAGTGCTAAAAAGACGTTTGAGAAAAACCTTGAATGGCTGAATAACTTTGATGAAGTTGTTGTAGCTTTTGATAGTGACAAAGCAGGCATTGAAGCTATTGAAAGTATTCAAGGAATATTGCCAAGTGAAAAACTAAAGGTAGCAAGGCTACAGCATTACAAAGACCCTAACGAGTACCTTATGGCAAATGAGGGGGATAAGTTAGTAAATGCAATCGACAATGCGAAACCCTATAGCCCTAGTAACATTATCAACGGTAGTGAACTATGGGAACTCTTAAAAGAAGAACCTGAAGAAGTCAGAGGTTACTCCCTACCATGGGAGATTGATGCAGATACAATGATCAAGGGCATTCGTAAAGGGGAAATAACATTAGTCACGGCAGGTACTGGTATAGGTAAGAGTACGTTTGTACGTGAAATACTCTACCATTTAGGAGTGCATCAGCACATGAAAGTAGGCATCATGATGTTAGAGGAGAATACCAGACGAACCGCAAAGGGGATTATTGGTATCCACTTAAATAAACCTATTCATATAAGCCGTGTAGAGGTTAGCGACAGTGAATATAAACAAGCCTTTGATGAAACTTTAGGTAAAGGACTGTTTGTCTTATATAATCATTTTGGATCATTGGAAACTGACAAGCTATTAAATGCAATGCGATACATGGCAGTCAGTGAAAGATGCGATTTTTTGATTTTAGACCACGTGAGTATAGCAACGAGTGGTATTGAAGCGAAGAACGAAACAAAGATGATTGATGTTTTGATGACAAGACTACGTAGCCTTGTAGAAGAAACAGGTACAGGCATGGTGGCAATTTGTCATTTAAAACGTACAGAAGACAAAAAAGCACATGAAGAAGGTGGCCACGTATCACTAAATCATTTAAGGGGCAGTCAATCGTTGGCACAATTAAGTGATACGATCATAGCCCTTGAACGAAACCAACAAAGCGAAAAGGATAGGGATGTTATGGGTATACGTATACTAAAATGTAGACATACAGGTAACACAGGGTTAGGAGGCTTTTTGTCTTTCAATCGTGAGACAAACAGATTAGAAAAGTATCAACCACCAATGGAAGCATATGGATTCGATACTGAAGATAATGGAGGTGAGTTCTAATGCTTATCTTTGATATAGAAACAGATGGGCTATTAGATACTGTTACAAAAGTACATTGTGGGTGTATTTACAATACAGCAACCGAGGAATACAAATTATACAGACCACAAGAAATAGATAAAATGCTAGAAGAATTATTAAATGCTGATAGCATATGTGGACATAATGTTATCATGTTTGATATACCAGTATTAGAAAAGCTATATAACGTGCAATTTGACCAAGAAAAAGTCATAGATACATTAGTATTAGCACGCTTAGTATATTCTAATATCAGTGATATTGATGCAGTATTGGTAAGACAAAATAAAGTATCAAGCAAGTTATGGGGCAGTCACTCATTAAAAGCCTATGGACAACGATTAGGAGTTTTGAAAGGTACCTATGCAGAAGATACCGAAGATTGTTGGGCTTGTTTTAATGAAGACATGCTAGCCTATAATAAGCAAGACGTGGTAGTCACAAAGAAATTATATGAAAATTTGTTGTCTAAAGGATTTACCGAAGATTCAAGCCTACTTGAGCATAAGGCACAGTGGCTTATGTTTAAAATGGAGCAGAACGGCTTTCCTTTTAATCTTGAAAAAGCATACGAACTCAAGGCAATACTTGAGACTGAAAGACAAAAAGTAGAAGCAGAACTAACAGAACAGGCTCCATTAATTCCAGATAAAGTATTCATACCAAAAGTGAACAATAATAAATTAGGTTATGTAAAAGGAGTACCAATCCAAAAGTATAAAAAGTACAATCCAACGAGCCGAGACCACATGAAATATATATTTGAGACACACTACAAATATGTGTTTAAAAAATGCATGTATGATAAAGACGGTAAATTAAAACTTGATGAAGAAGCCTTAAAACATATTGAAAAAGACGAAACAACGACAGACGAAGTACGGCATATTGCTAGCCTATATCGTGTGTCTTTTTTATTGTCTAAACGCTTAGGGCAATTATCAGAAGGTAAAAATGCATGGCTAAAGTTAATAGGTAGTGATGGTAAAATCCATGGTAAATGTAATCCTAATGGTACAGTGAGTGGCAGGGCATCACATAGTAGCCCTAATGTAGCACAAGTACCTAGTGCAAATAGTCCTTATGGAAAAGAGTGTAGAGAATTGTTTGAAGTACCACAAGGATGGTATCAAGCGGGGATTGATTGCAGTGGGTTAGAGTTACGATGTTTAGCACATTATCTATATCCGTATGATCATGGAGAGTATGCACATGAAATTCTTAATGGAGATATCCATACAAAGAACCAAAAGAATGCTGGACTAGAAACACGTAGTCAAGCCAAGACATTTATATATGGCTTCCTATATGGAGCAGGTGATACCAAGATAGGAGAAATTGTAAATGGTACAAAAGATGCTGGGAGAATGCTTAAGGAAAAGTTTTTAAAGAATACGCCCGCATTAAAAAAGCTACAGAAGCAAATTAAAGACACACTATCTAGGTTTAATACAGCAACAAGAAAAGTAGAGATGAAACGTAACTACTTATATGGATTAGACGGAAGAAAGTTATATGTACGTTCCTTGCATAGTGCATTGAATTTACTGTTACAGTCCGCAGGAGCCCTGATTTGTAAACAGTGGATAGTACGCACGGAGCAACGATTATTAGAGCGTGGATTAAAGCATGGATGGGATGGAGATTTTGTCTTGATGGCATGGATCCATGATGAGCAACAAATAGCATGCAGGACCAAAGAGATAGCTGAAATTGTTGTCTTAGAAGCACAGCAAGCTGTACGAGATGTAGGGGAGCATTATGGATTCAGAATGCAATTAGATACAGAAGGAAAGATAGGAGAAAACTGGTATGGCACGCACTAGGGGATTGTATGTAATCATAGCCTTAGTGGCTTGTATCGAGAATGATATGCGAGCCCTAATTACCTATTTAAACTATGATGGCAAACTAGTAGATGAAGCTAAAGGAGTAGAACGATTTTTAGTAGATATTGGTGTCTTCATGATACCACTAGTAAAAAGTCATTCCTGGAAATTACGATGCATTGATGACTATCAAATGTGGTGTGACGTATTTTATACCATGGGTAAATTAGTAAATCAGATTAATATTCAAATGAAAAAGAATAAAAAAGAGGTGCTGAAAGTATATCCACAATTAAAGGCTTCTTTTAGACGTTGCCAAGAATTGAAAGGTGTACTTTTAGAATACAACCTATTTTTAGAGGAGGTATACGAAAACAGATGAACGAAGAAACGGTACGTACTAGAGTTATCTTAGACGAGACAATAGAAGAGAAATACCCTATTAATTATGATGTATTGCAAGAGTTAGCAGAAAAGGCAAGTGCATTAAACAGTTGTACATTTGTTCCTTATTGTGGGTGGTATAAGGGAGAGAAAAGTACGTATGTTGAGTATTTAACATTTAGAAACGTCTTACAACAATTTTATATTAGTATTATTATTGACCTTTTACATAAGGATGGTATAGAAGAATTCACAGCAACCTTTTTATCCTATAGAGTGTTATTCAATTTAGTTATCAATCATGAGAAACAATGGCATGTAGATATTTTTAACACATGCGAAACACCTAAGGAAGCATGGGAACTGTTTAATCGAATTGAATATCTAATCAATAACTTTGAAACAGAAATCTTGTTGTCTGATACGGAGGATACCGAGGATGTTTAACTTAGAAAGGTTAGAAGCATTAAAAACTAATGCACTTATTGTAAGAAACGGATTAAATGAGTCAGTTATTACTACATCAATTTATACAGAACCTACCATTGCACAAGCAATAGCAGTATTTACTGCATGTGATGCACTTGTATCTAATGTGGATGATTACTTAACAGCTCCTGAAGAATATGGGGACAGAAACCTTGACTTATTTTTACAAGGGATGCACTACCTATTCCGTAGTATTTGGACAGATAAAATAGGTTACTGTTCCGTTGTATTAGGTGGTTGTACACATGGAGTAAGGGGACATTTTGGTGATATGACTGATTCTTTAAAGGAACAGCTGTATTACGAAGAAGCATAAATGATTAAGGACGAACTATGGACGCACCTTGTAAAAATTGTCCATATAGAGAAGTGGGCTGTCACGATAGGTGCTCCGCTTATCTATCTTTTAGGGCAGAAAAAGATAAAGAATGTAAAGACCGTTTATTTACTATGCAGATTTTTTATTATCCAAGTAGTGATAGTACTTGTTTTAAAAACAGAAAGACATTCCAATGGAGACGAAACGTAAGGAGGTATTAGTATGACACCATGGCATGAGTATTTGATGGATGTATATATTACATCTAAGTTCTTAGTGGCTATTACATGTATTCCAATTGGATTACTTATGACTGGTATAAACGCAGATTTACATAATTTTAAACTAACTATATGTGGGTTACTTTTAGCCTTTTTAGGCTTAGCGATTCCAATGCTATTACCTACACAGCAAGTACTTATAAAACTTTTAGATTGGTAAAGGAGCAAATAAGATATGACTACTGAAGATTACGAAAAACGTATCAGAGATTTACAGACAAAAATTTTTGTCTTAGAAAATACGGTAGAGACCTTAACAGATGATGTAGACAATTACCGATTAGAATTAAATAATGCAAACAACAAAGTAGCTTATTTACGTGGCTACATTCATGGGTTTAGTGAAAATGGCTTTGACGAAACTATTATTTGATGCAGACATGCTATTATATATCGCATGTGAAAAGGCAGAACATGTAGTACATTGGTATGATGATTTATATACATTACATGGCACTTTAAATGAAGCTATTATCCATTTTGATAATCACGTACGAGATTTAATTGAGTTAGTATGTGAACATTGGGAGATAGAGGGGGAGTATGAAGTAATTATGTGTTTATCAGACAATGAGCACAACTTTAGAAACCTTATTTACCCTGATTATAAAGCAAACCGTGGTGAGAAAAGACGGCCAATATTATATGCACCTATGAGAGAATGGGTAATGAATAGTTATAATGCTGTTTGTCTACCATGGCTTGAAGCCGATGATTGCTTAGGGTTACAAGCAAACTCTAAAGACACAATTGTAATCAGTGGTGATAAGGATTTACGTACAGTCCCTAGCAGATTTTATGACTTTTCACGTAATATATTTTATGAGTACGATAAAGAAGCATCAGATAACTTTCATCTAATCCAAACGTTAACAGGTGATCCTACTGACAATTATAAAGGGTGTCCTAACATAGGTATCTCAAGAGCAGAAAGACACCTAGACAAAGAAGGATACAATTGGACAAACGTTGTGAATATGTATAAAAAGCAAGGTAGCACAGAAGAGGAAGCCCTCACGAATGCACGCCTTGCTTTTATTTTACGTAAAGGTTTTTACGACAAAAAGAACCAACGTATCCGGTTATGGCTACCAAATACAGACAAAAAGAAACTACCTATCTTAGATTTAAAAGCACAACAGGAGGACTTTTAAATTATGGTAAATCGTGAAGATGTATATGTACATAGTAACCTTGTAGAATTTATTGAAGAGAATTTTAGTTTAGACTATCTACTTAATAAGCAAGGATGGAATAGTGATAAAGTAATCGGTGCTTTGTGTCTTAGAACAGAACTACTAGCACTGTTACATCGTATTAAACAGGAACAAGACGAAAAGAGGTATAACGTATGAATGACCCAGTAGTATCTCCTAGTCATTATAAATTGAAAGGCTTAGGAGACATTGAAAGTATAGATGTGCTTAGGGCTGTTTTGTCTAAAGAAGAATTTAGTGGTTTCTGTCATGGAAATACATTAAAGTATCTTATCCGTGCTGGAAAGAAAGACAACAAAGTACAAGATTTAGAAAAAGCAAAAGTATATTTACAATGGCTAATTGAAAATGAAATGAAAGGGGGTGAGACAGAATGAGTTTTTTAGGACATCTTTTAGGTAGTATCTTTGGAGGATTATTTGGAGGTGGAAATAAAACAATTACAATTCCACAACCAACGGTTAGAGCACAAGACCTGGTGCCAAAAACAGAAGCAGAAACACCTGAAGCACCACAATTAGGGCAGACAAAACAGAAGAAAGGCCGTAAGTCATTATTAATTGATCGTAACACAGGCGGTACAGATTATAATGCAACAAATATGTAAGGAATAAAAAGATATGGCGACACAACAGGAACAAGCAATATTAGCTAAAGAAGTATTTAAAAAGCTTTCACAAGCAAAACAACCCTATATAGATAGGGGAATTAAAAATGCTAAAGTCACTATTCCTATCTTATTCCGTGAAGAAACAGACGATGGTAACAAGGCACTAGATGATTTATATTCAAGCATTGGTGCACGTGGTGTTAATAACTTAACATCAAAACTCATGCTTGCTTTATTTCCGCCTAATGAAAAGTTCTTTAGACTAGGGCTAACACCTGAAATGAAAGGACAATTAGTAGGACATGAAGACAAAATAGCTGAAGTGGAGCAACAGCTGATGCAGATTGAAGACACAATCATTCGCAGTATTGAAGAAAACCAAATACGAATTACCATTCAAGAAGGCATATTGCAGTTATTAGTAACTGGAAATTGCCTTCTTTTTTTGCCTCCAAAAGAAAACGGAAGTAGGTTATATAGCCTACATGATTATGTAGTAGAGCGTGATGCAATCGGTAACATCCTAAGGATATGTACAAGGGATAAAGTAACAAAACGATCACTACCGCCACAATTGTTATCGATGGTAGATGAAAGTACAAAAGAAGATACAGTGCTTGAAGTCTACACACTAATTGTAAGAGAGCAAGATAAATTTGTGTCTTTCCAGGAATTAAACGGTAAACGTGTGGCAGGGAGTGACCAAACATTTCCAATTAATAAAAGCCCTTATATACCTATTCGAATGAGTAAACAGGATGGGGAACATTATGGGCGTTCGTTTGTAGAACAATACTACGGTGATTTAAAAGAATTGCAGAACCACGGAAAGGCATTATCTTTCACATCCGCAGTAATGAGTAAAATCATTTACCTTGTACACCCTAATGGCGTGACGAGAGCACGAAAACTACAAGAAGCAAAAAGTGGTGATTTTATAGATGGACGAGTCGAGGATGTGCAAGTACTACAGACACAAAAGTATAACGACTTAGCTATCGCAAAAAACTACATGGATAACATCGAGCAACGATTGAGTTTTGTCTTTTTGATTAGTAGTGCAGTACAACGAAATGCTGAACGGGTAACGGCTGAAGAGGTTCGTATGGTAGCACGTGAGTTAGAAGATACCCTAGGTGGTGTCTATGCGATCCTTACGCAAGAGTTACAACTACCACTTATACGGCAACTGTTAGCAAAACTCATGAGCCGTGGTGAAGTAGTACAACTACCAGACGGCTTTATTGAACCTACTATTACAACAGGAATGGAAGCATTAGGGCGAGGGCATGACTTTAGTAAATATAGCACATTTATTCAAATGTTAGGTGCTTTACCAAACGGCATAGCATTCTTAAAAATTCCACAATTAATTACATCACTTGCAACATCTATCGGTATTGATACGCAAGGGTTAGTTAAAACAATGGAAGAAATACAACAGGAACAAGAAGAAGCACAAGCCCAACAAATTGGTATGCAAGCAATGGAAGGAGGATTAAAAGGTGGAGGTAACGAGTAATGAAGGCGTAGTTACAAATGAAGTAAGTGTTAATGAGGAAAGTATTCCACAAGACACAACACAGACTAACGAAACTACACCAACAGAGGGTACACAAACCGAGGGAACACAAACCCAACAGAACACAGAAACAAGTGGTACTAATACATCTATTACCCAAAGTGATGTAGATAGTATTAATGCCACAGAGAATGCATTACAAAAAGATTTAGAAGCACGTGGCGTAGATTTTACAGCAGTAGAAAATGAATATCTACAAAACGGTAGTTTATCCAATGAGACACAAAGTAAATTAACTCAAGCTGGATACCCTAAAGAAGTAATTGATAACTATATTCGTAACGTAGAGCGTGAGGCAAATGCTTTTGTGTCTACGGTACAAAGCTATGTAGGGAATGAGCAAGAGTGGAATACCTTTGTGTCTTTTGTGCAATCACAAGGTGATACAGCAATCAATCTATTTAATGATGCAATTAACACAGGCAACTTAGGTATTATCCAAGCAACTGTAGGGCAGTTAAAGACACAAATGGTAAATACCTATGGAACAAATAACCCTACGTTTATGAGTGGGGGCAGTGCTACAGGAGCCGTACAAGAAGGCTTTGCAAGTAGCTATGAAATGCAACAAGCGATGAGTGATAAGCGATACGGAAGAGATAGAGCTTATACACAAATGGTGGAGCAAAAAGTTATTAATTCTAAATTTGATTATTAAAGGAGAAATGAACAATGGCAAACTTAACTAACATTCAACAACCAGGTAAAAATAATGGAACAGGTACACCACTTGATTCCTTGTTAAAAGTATTTAGTGGTGAGGTATTAACGGCATTCAACCGCCAAACATTGGTAATGCCTAACCACATTGTAAAAACAATTGAGAGCGGTAAATCCGCACAATTCCCAGTAAGTGGCCGTGCAGAAGCACGTTATTTACAAGCAGGGGCTAACCTTGATGATACACGTACAGAAATGAAACACAACGAGAAGTTAATCCACATTGATGGCTTGCTTGTGTCTGATGTATTAATCACAGATATTTATAATGCTATGAGCCACGTAGATTGGCGACAAGAGTACTCCAAACAATTAGGGGAAACATTGGCACAGCATGCAGACTTAGCCGTATTAGCTGAAATGGCAAAACTTGCTAAAGAGCAAGAAACATTACCAGGCTTAGGCGGTGGTACTGTTATTACAAAAACATTAGGTGCTGGAGCAACAGGTATCACGCAAGCATTAGGTGATGCAGTAATTCAGGGTTTAATGGAAGTACGTGCAAAATTCACTAAGAATTATGTACCAATGGATGAACGATATGTATATATCACTCCAGAAGCCTATAACTCTTTATTAGCAAGCAAAACAGCTATTGATCGTGATTATGGTGCAGTAGCTACAATTGTTGACGGTAATCTTGATAAATTGTTAGGCTTTAAAGTTATCGAAGTACCAAATATTTCCACAGGTACATCCGCAAATGGCGTTATGCAAGGTGTAGGGCATGTATTCCCTAGTGACTTAACAAACGTAGCATTTATTGCTGGACACCGTTCTTGCGTAGGTACTTTAAAATTAAAAGATTTACAAATCGAACATGGTCGCCGTATGGAATACCAAGCAGACCACATTGTGGCAAAATATGCTATGGGACATGGTGGTTTACGACCAGAAGCAGTAGCAGTATGCAACATTAAATAGGATATTCCAAAGACAACAAATTAAGGGAGTAGTAGCAATACTATTCCCTATTTTTGTGTCTGTTCTATTATAAATAAAGTAAACTGTCCTGAAGAAAGGATGAAAAGTATGATTATAACACCAAATACAACACTAGATGCTATCAATGAAATGTTAGCAAGTATTGGCGAAGCTCCAGTTGATACTTTAGAAGAAGTAGAAAACGTGGATGTAATGAATTGTAAACGTATTTTAGATAGCGTTTTACAAGAGATACAAGAAGAACAATGGAGCTTTAATTACCATCCACAATATACATTAACACCAGACACACAAACAGGATACATTTATTGGAGCCCTACTTTCCTAAGACTAAAAGGAACGGACGGTAAAGTATATCAAGAAAGAAGTGGTGTCTTATTCTCACTCACAGATAACACATCTACATTTACATCTCCAATCACGGTAAGTGTAGTTATTCTAGTACCGTTTGAAGATTGTCCTACAGCGTTCAAACGATACGTTACAGCAAGGGCAAGCAGATTATTTAGTAGCCGTTATTTAGGGGATGGACAAGTAACACAAGAACTATACGAAGAAGAACAAAGAGCACGAGCAAGATTCTATAGTTATGAAATTGATATGACACATCCAAGCATGGCGAACAATTCAGAAATTCAACAACTTATGAATAGAGGTTAGTATGCGAGTATCACAGACGATCAAGAACATAGTGGCAGGTATAAGCCAACAGCCCCCAATACTTAGACATGCAGAACAATTAGAAGAACAAATTAATGGATATAGTACAGAAGCTGATGGACTACAAAAAAGACCACCAACAGTATTAATGAAGAAATTGAAATCATTTCAATTAGTACAAGACAAACAGCCTAAAATTCATTTAATTAATCGTGATGAAAAAGAACAGTACTTTGTGTCTTTTAATGGTGAAAGAGTACAAGTGTTCGATTTAAAAGGTAATGAATATACCATTAAGAATGCAACACATCCATACATACAAACAAATAAGCCGTTAGAAAACATACATACGATTACACAAGCTGATTATACGTTTATATGTAATACAGAAAAAGTTACAAGGATGAAAGAGGATATGGAAAGCAATGCCTATGCAGATGGGGTATTAATTTTTATCAAAGAAGGACAATATGGGAGGTTATACTCTATAAAATTAAATAATAAAGAGATAGCCTTACATTCAACACCTACAGGGAAAGATCCAGACGACACAAAGTGGTTAGATACTATTTACATAACAAACGCATTAAGTACTAGTTTAAATAGTCACGGGAGAAAACATATTAAAGGGGCTCATTGGATTTACCTACAAGACATAAAAGAAGGGAAAGTTACCGCTAGTGATGGGTTTAACAATCAAGCACTGAAAGTTATTCGAGGGGAAGTAACAAAAGTTACTGATTTACCATCCACCGCTCCTGATGGATATATTGTAAAAATTCGTGGTGATGCAAATAAAGACGATGACTATTATTTAAAATATGATGAAAAAGCCAATATATGGAAAGAAACAGTTAAGGATGGTGTAAAGACCACAATTGATGCAAGTACTATGCCACATGCACTAGTAAGAAACAGTGATAATACGTTCGAAATAAAAGAACTGGAATGGGATAAACGATTAAGTGGAGATGAAGACAGCAACCCTACCCCTTCATTCATAGACAACAAAATTACAGATATCTTTTTCTTCCGTAACCGTTTAGGGTTCATTAGTGGTGAAAATGTGTGTCTTAGTTGCAGTGGCGATTACTATAACTTTTTTGTAGATAGTGCTACAGGGATCATTGATACAGACCCGATAGACCTAGGTGTATCAAGTACTAGGGTGTCTACATTGCATAGTGCAGTACCATTCAATCAAGACCTTGTATTGTTTAGTGACTCCGCACAATTTATCTTGCATGCAGAGGGTGTCTTAAGTCCTAAGAATGCTTATTTAGCACAGGTTACAGCCTTTAGTAATGATACAGCGGTAAGACCTGAAGTAAGTGGACGTAACATTTATTTCACATCAAAACGTGCTGAATATACTTCTGTAAAAGAATATTATGCAATAACGAGTGATAGCTCCATTAAGGATGCAAGCGATGTAACAAGCCATGTACCTAACTACATAGCTAATACAGTATATGATTTAATCAGTAACACCAATGAAAACTTATTGCTTGCTTTGTCTACGGCAGATAAGACAAAAATCTATGTATATAAATATCTATATGCACAAGAGCATAAACTACAAGCGAGTTGGTCGCATTGGCAATTTAAAGGTGAAATCCTAGGGCTAGGCTTTATCAATTCATCCTTATACATGCTAATGAAATATGATAACCTTGTGTGTCTTGAAAGACTGGATATCACATTTAATACAGAAGATTTTGACAAAGAACCTTATCGTTTAATGATGGACAGAAAAGAAAACATTACATTACAGGGTACATATGATGAAACCTTAAGTACCTTTACCTGGAATGCAAAAGAACATTTTGAAACACAAGGGGACGTAGATTTTAAATACTTTATTGTCTTATACGATGGTAGAGTATTTGAAGGGACAGACAACAAAGTTACAATACCTTTTGTAGAAAATCTAAATGGCCAAAAAGCTTATGTAGGAATTGCTTATAATTACAAAATTAAACTATCTACTATCTACATTAAACATAGAGAGCAAGAAGGCACACAACCAATGGATAACTATAGGTTAATCCTACAGTATTTAAAGTTACAATATTCATCAACAGGTAACATGTTTGTCTTAGTGCAAAGCACAGGGAAACCAATTCGAAAGTATCATTTTACAGGACGTAAAGTAGGTAATGAAGTAAATAGAATTAATGTACACCCAATCATTACAGGTGAATGGAAAATACCTATACATGGTACAAATACAGACACAAGTATAACAATAGAAAATGATTCACCGTTACCTAGTACTTTAATTGGTTATACATGGATGGGGAACATGACAAATCGATTCAGAACAATTTAAAAGAAAGGAGGGGGAGTGTATGAACCCAATGTTTATACAAATGGGCTTAAATATGTTAGGAGCAATCTTTCAGAATAAAGCAAGAGAAAGACAAGCGATTGCAGAAGGTAAGGCAATGCGAGCTCAAGCATACAGTGCAATTAAAAGTATGAACTATGCATTCCAAAACTATGAACATGAAAGAAGAGATGCGTTTGACAGTGCAGTAGCTAGCCTTAGTAAAATTACAATGCAAGGTAGAGGATTACAAGGGGGTGTAGATAGTGCAGTAGCTGAAGAGTATGGAGATGGCGGAAATACAGGGAGATTACTACAAAGAAGTACACATGCTGATACACTACGAGCACTGACAGGAATAAAAGATAACTATGTACGTCAATCAGACGAAATAGACCTAAACAAAGAAGCAAAGTTAATAGAAACAAAAGATTTTACATCTAATTTACATCCACCAAAAGCTCCCTCTATCCTAAGCAATATGCTTAATGTGGGATTAGCTGGATTGCAAGGCTATATGCAATTTAAGGGTGCACAAGCAAGTCAAATGATTAATGGATTTAGAGAAAGCTATAACAATTATACTGACAATCATTATGCAGGCTATGTAAGACCGTATGATAAGTATGTAGGAGATAACAGCTTTATTTATAAACGAGGTGTGTCTGATAATACATATGATGGTATCTTTTCTTCATTTCCTCAATTAAACTATGCAAATAATATGAATAATGCATTACATTTTAATAGTGCTTATGGATCAAGATTGAAGATTGTAAGGAGATAAAAATGCCAACAAATACAAGCAATGCAATTGCAATTGAAAAACAATATACACCACAGGAACCACAGGTATATCAAGAACGATTGCAAGGTATACCAGTGAACTATAATATCTTTGCACAAAAGAACTATAACAGTGAAGCCTTAGCTACTGGAATGAAAGCATTAGGTGTAGCTTATGGAGATTATAAAAACTCTAAAGATGAACAAGATTTAAAAATAGCACAAGCATTAGCACCAGAAGCGTATAAGAATAACCAAAACCGTCATACATTAAAGGCAGTAGAGATGCTTGCTAATGTAGGCGGTTATGATTTATCAGACAATCCATATGCAGTAGGTATTATAGATAAATTACGTGGTGCAGAATTAAATAACAAAATCAATGCTGACTATCATGCCTACCGTGAAAGACGAAAAGTAGCAGGTACAGCTGAAGAAGAGCTACAAAGCTATGAGGATTTTTATCAGAAAGCATTAGAAGAATACAAACAGAATAATCAAAGTGTGTCTAATGAATATGCGTTTGAAAGTGGGTTACATAACCAACGATTAGAGAATACACAAACAGTGTTTAATGCATATCATGAAGACAAAAATAAAGAACTGTATCGAGACAGATTACAAGGCTTTCAAAGTGAAATAGACAAACTAGCTAGGGATTGGCAGTACAGTAAATTAAAAAAAGAAGAACGTGCTGAAAAATTTATGGATATTATGACCCGAATTAATATCTCACAAGGTCATGATGTAGATACAGAAGTAAAGCTATTACAGAATTTTATGGAAAGAATGGCAAGTACTGGTAATAAAGATGTACTGGATGAACTAGGAGAATATCAAGCCTTTAATGGTAAATTAGTAAAAGATATTGTGTCTCCAACAGCATATTATGATCTAGCATATAAATATGGGGCACAAATTAGAAATGAACAGTTTACCAACATGATGGATGACTTAAATAAAATAACAACCATACAAGCCGTAGATAAAAAGTTCGCAGAGTTACGAGAAAAAGATCCAGAAAAGGCAAAACAAATAGCACCATATATTGATGGTCGAAAGAATGCGATATTAGCAGAGCAAAGAGCACGCATGGCACAAGCTAAAAAGGCAGTAAATACAGGAGCAATTGCTGACCTTGTAAGACGAGTAGCACAAGGTAAAGTAGACAGACCAACAAGCGGAAGTGAATTAAGTGCGTTTGGGGAAGGTGCAAAAGGCGTATATATCCAAACAGGGTTAGAACTAGCAAGCGAATACTTAGCAAGTGGAGACACAACAAGTTATACAAATTTAATGATGGATAACATTATTGGTAAACCACTACGAGAGAATTTATCAAGACAAATAAAAACATCCTTAGCAAATGGCAAAATGGATGAAGCACTACGTATGGGGTTACATTTCTTAGACGACAATTTAAAACATCAAGCTCCAAATCTATTAGGAGATGCCTATGCAGATATTGTGTCTTTGAACAATTTAATTGCAAATACAAATGAGCAACAAGCATTAGAAACAATGGCAAGAGCTTATGTAAATAAACAAAACAGTACAATATATGATGGTGTAAAGAGTACGGTACGTGGTATGGCATTAGATGCAAATATTTATAATACAGGTGATGATGACACAAATTATTACAATTTTAGTGATCATACAACTACACAAGCATATGCAGAATATGTGAACCTTGCAGAAACATTTATGTTAGCTGGAGATAGTGCAGAAACAGCATTAGAGAAAGGTAGACGTATTATGGCAGATAACTATGTATTAAGTGCTGGTTGTCTATACCCAAAATGGGCATACAATAAAATGCAGTACTATGCACAATCACAAGGTATAGATTCATTGAATCATGCAATAGGTGGAGCAATTTCTGAAATAAGAAATACATTTAATGCATGGAGCACGACTGAAGTAACATTTGAACAAAATGGCAGTGAATACCAATTCAGAGTAAGAGATATAAATAATCCATCAAACGAGAAAGTTTACACACAAGGCCAAGTAGAATATCTAATAAAAGGCTACTCATAAGACACAAAAGAAAGGAGGTAGGCTATCATGGCAGGGCTAGGAAGTTTAAAATACATTGCAGATAAGATACATGAACAAACAGGCATTGATGCTAGATTAATATTCGGGCAAATGTATTTTGAAACAGGGGATGGTAATAGTCCCCTTGCAAGAGAAGCACATAACTATGGTGGTATTACACAGGTGGAACCAACACCATATCCACAACCACCAGAAGACGGGAATTTATATTATATGGTGTTTGATAGTGATGATGCCTACGCAGATTATAAATCTAAATATTTATCAAAATATTATCCAAAGGCAATACAAGCACAGTCACCTGAAGAATTAGCAGAGATATTAGGGCGTAATGGTTATTTTGTCCCTCCTAAAAACAGTAATAAAACACTAGAACAAGCTATTGCAGAATATGGAGCAGGGATACGAGCACGTGCACAAGAATATGATGGTACTGATGCATTCGCAGATAAAACCTATGTACCAGGTGCTGGACGATATTCAGACAAAAATTATTTATCACAGATGACAGCAGATGATAATTTTCAAAGACCATGGGGAAATTCATTAACTAATCCTGATAGTATGTATTATCTAAAATCTATAGGACAGATAGAGCCTAAAGAAAAGCACGAAGAAGGCTTTTTTGAGAGGGCTCAAAAGTGGATTAGTAATAATACAGTAACATTCAAAGATGCCTTTAGACAGGAACTAGACGATAGTTGGTTAGGGCGTTTAGTACAAACAGGGATAAATAATGAAAATAGCTTAGCATATAGCACTGTTACAAGTAAGCTATTACAAAACAATCCACAAACACAAATTACAAATGATGACATCGCACAAGCCAAAACACTATTAGGTGTGCAAGATGGTGTAGATGATGAACGATATAGAGCCTTAATGTATGCACAAGCAAATGCAAGCAATAAGGCTCATTTTGATTTATTAATAAATAGCAAAAAAGATTTTTTTGACAGACAACAAAGAATAGAAGAGGGTGGATGGAATACAGGACGTGTCTTAGGTACGTTGGTAGGTACGGCAGTTGATCCGATTAACTTTATACCAGTGGCAGGTGAAGAAGCACTTACGGCTAAACTAGGTGCTAAATTCGGTAGTAAAATTTTGTCTAAAATTGGTGAAAAAGCTATCACAAAGTACGCAGAAATAGGTGTAGCAAATGGCCTATTAAATATGGTAGACGTAGGAGCACGAGAACAGCTAGGAGGAGCTAAAGCAGATTATGGTAGTGCATTCTTAGTAGGTAGTGTGTCTTCTTTTGGCCTAGGCCTATTGTTACATCCATTTACTAAAGGAATAGGTGGTAAGGCTACTAAATTAGAAGAAGCGAAGCTATTAAAAGATAGTATAGATGCAGTAGCTACCATGGATGATAAAGTAGTAAAGACAAAACCTATACTAAACATTGACTTACAAAAATTTGCTAAAAAGTATGGATTTGAAGCAACAGCAGAAGGTCTAGGTAGTTTTTTAAAAGGTAACAGAAAAAGTAAGGGATATAACATTATAAAAAAAGAATTATCCGAGGCAATGGATACAAGACTATCTAATAGTGATTTGGATGCAATCGCAACACATCTAGCTACAGGAGAACCAGTAGAAACAATTAGTATACCGTTATCAGATGGTAGAAGCTTAACAGGCGGAAAAGTAAGAAGTAAAGAAGAACTTGTGTCTTTAGCACAGCATGATAGCCCAGTATTGGATAATACACCGTATGTAGATATTGAGCCTAAACCTAAAGATAGAATTACATTTAGACCTGAAGAGACACAAAAAGAAGCACAATCGGTAGAAGAACTCCCAAAAGAAGATGTACCATATGCAGAAGAGATAGCAGATATTCAAAATGGTGCACCTAAATATGAAGAACGTACTGAACCACCTACAGGGCAAACTTTTAGGGATGAAATGAAAGAAGCATTAGAAGAGCGTGTGCGTGATCCAGAATCAGTGCGAAAAGAAACACAGCTAGGCTTTTTAGGTAAGACAAAACTAGGTAGAAAAATAGGACAATGGCTAGATCGTGGTAAATTCATTGGGGATATTAGTGGTCTTTTTATGAACTCCACATCCTCAACGTTACGTACATTAGGAAAGTTTTTACATAGAGACACAAGACAACGTTACAATGCTAATCATTTAGATGCAGAGACTGTAAAAACAATTATTAAAAATGAATATATGCCTATCATAGATGAAGTATTAGATACCTATAAAGAATATATTCAAGAAAAAGGATGGTACAAATTACCAACTAATGAACAAGCGAGATTGTGGTCTATGGACGTAGTCGATGCCTATCATGCAGTGTATAGGGATAAGACAAAAACACTAGATGAATTGAGCGAACCACTTAGAAAAGCAGTAGAGGGTGTCAAGAAATTCCGTAGAAAAGACAAACAAATTATGGCTAATAGTGGCTTAATTAATGACTTTAGTGGCAGTGGAATAGATGAATTAACACGTATTCCTGATGCAGGTAAAGTTGAATATATTAACAGCCTATTTGCTAGTGATGAAGAATACAAAAAATTCATGACAGAGTATTTCAGAGAGGCAATACGAATAGATGATAACTTTATCAGACACTATATGTATGATAATGATATTATTGATGAGTTACTAGTAAAATATGGAAATGAAATGAAAAAAGTAGATGGTGAATGGATAGACTTATCCACAGGTGAAATTTTGACTGATGATGCAATTCGTGAACGATTGATAGATAAGTTTACATCTATACCATCAGATTTTATAGATTATCTAGCAAAAGATATGGCAAGTTGGCATACCTCTTTAGACAATGAAAAAATATTTACATTACATCCATCAAAAGACGGTAAGCAAAACTACTGGAAAGCACGTGTACCACTTGACTACACAGTAAAAAAAGAATTACCAAATGGAGCTTTATTTGACTATGATTCTATTCGTGTTAAAGATATTCCAATGACAATGCAATATAAAGCCAATCGAACAAGTGGAGCAGTAGGATTATATCAAGCTACAGGTATTACAGATATTGCCAAAGATGTAAAAGAACTCCACGAAAGAGTAGTAGAAGAGCTAGACACAAGCGTTCGAAAAGGTTATATCACAAAGACACAAGCAGAACGAGAGCTAGATGCTTTAGAACATAGTCTTGAGGGAATTACTGGAGCGTATCTATTTGAAGGCAGACAAAGAGGTACAGACGGTGTAGGAGCTGAACTATCACAATTACTCCGTAAACTATCTTATGGTGCTAATATGATGAATGCTATGGGTAACCAATTGTCAGAAGGTTTTGGTGCAATTGCTATTAATGGTAGTAAAGCCCTACTCCATTACATTCCATTTCTTAAAAGAAGAGTAGAGGATTTATCAGATATCCATCTAACTAGTGAACAAAAGCAACGGTTTATAGATGAAGTACTAGGCTATGAAAATGCTCACGATCGTTTTTATTCACCTGGTGCACAGCCTTCCTATGCTAGACATGAACTAGAAAATCAAAGTACTACTTTAAAATTGTTGGGGATGGCCAATAATGTGGCAGACACAATAGCTATGGTAACTAGTAAGCTAAACATGATGAATCCATTAACCACTAACTCTATTCAGATGATACAGGCTGATTTGTTTACAGATTTAATTCGTTTTTCACAAGGCAAATTTAAAAGTACATTACGTGCAAATATATTTAGTGAGGAACACTTTGCAAGAGCAGGTATTACAGATGTAGAAGCTTTTTTGTCTACCGTACGTAAGTACACAAAAGATGGCCGATTAGATATGAAAAAATGGGCTAAAGAAGACTTTCATAGCTACGTACAGATGAAATCATATCTACAAAATGAAAGTCAAAATATTATCATACAGCCTAATATTGGCAATAGTGACCTTGCAAGTAAACATCCATTCTTTGCTTTAATGATGCAGTTTAGGAACTTTAGTAGAATTGCAGTAAATCAACACATGTTAAGGATGTTGTCTAAGCCTGAAAGAGAACATTTAATTATGACACTTTCAACAGCTATTCCAGCAGGTATATATTGGGCTATGCGTGAACGTTTAAAAGCGGAAGAAAAGTTTAAAGACAAACCAAAAGAAAAACAAAAGTGGATAGAAGAGCATTTAACACCAGAGAATATCATAACAGCGGGATTATTGCGTAGTAGTACAGGTAGTGGTTTAGGATATGCACAAGATGCACATTCTATTTTAACTGGATCAGATAGTTATAAAACAACCGTTAGTAGCTATGCAGATGATGATAATCCATTAGAGCGATTAGTTAAGAATGCACCACCAATTGCAACGGCTTATAGTGGTATTCGAGGAGTAGGACATGGCATAGATAGTATATGGACACATAATAAAAAAGAATCCGATAAAGCAGGTAGAGAACTAGAAAAGCTATATCCTATACGAAAGTTTATGCCTATTCGTGTAGCGACCGCATTATGGAGTGATACCGCTGATAGAGACAAAAAGCAACTAACTAATTTTCAACAACAACTACAGGAAAAGAACGAGCGAAGAGCAAGAAGACAGGAAAAGAAAGGACTAGGTAAAAATGATAAGACAGTACAAAAGCAAGGTATCCTTGACTACTTCAAATAATCAGAAAAACTATTCATTTAGTTTTGATTATTTAAACAGTACATTTATCCATGTAACATTAAATGGTAAAGAGCTAGAACAACCAAAAGATTTTATAGTCAATCAAAATGAAGTAATTTTAAAGGCACCTCCACAAAATGGGGTGTCTTTAATTATTTACAGAGTGACACCGTCAAACCGTATTGTATCGTGGACAGATAATAGTATTTTAAAAGCTGATAATTTGAACCTATCCTACATCCAATTAATGCATCTTGCAGAGGAGCAAATGGACAATGTACGTGATGAAACGATTACACGTGCACTTGATGAGGCATGGGATGTAAAAGGAAGCCGTATCAAACGCTTAGGTACACCTACAGATGATATGGATGCAGTACCTTATGGGTACGTTAGACACCAAAAAGAAGAGGTCGAGCAACTGACCGCAGAGGTACGACAACATAAAAGTACAATCGAACAAGCACAACAAGATGTTTTGTCTAGGCAGTCAGCAGTGGATGCTACGGCACAACGTACCAATGAATTAGCACAACGTGTTACAGAACAAATGAACACAAATAACATGGAGTTTACAAACAAGGTTACAAAAGCAAAAGCTGACATTACAGGGTTAAGCCAAGAAACAAATACAGCAATTGCTGACAAGTTAAGCAAAGCAACAACAGCTATCACTCAATTAGGGGAACGGACAACCACTGATGTAACAAGCCATATCAATAGTGCTAAAAGTGACCTAACACAACAACTAACCAATGCAACCAATACTATTAATAGTAAAGTAGCTACAGTGAATCGTGAAATTGATACAAGGATTAATAATACTACTAGTGCTATCAATGATCGTATCACCAGTGCTAAACAAGAACTAACAGCACAAGCTAATACACTAAAACAAGAACTTACATCAAATGCTAATAGTGTTACATCCACATTAAATACAACCATTCGTACAGCGAATGAAGTAAAGGAACAAATCGAAAGTGCATCAGAAAAGCTAAAAAGTGGTGTACTTGATGAAAAGACAAAAAAGGATATTGCAAATTCTTTGTTGTCTAAACAAGAAGCCTTGATTAACAATCGAATTGCAGAAAATAACCTTGCACAAGCAAGTGTACATGAAGCAGTGATTACACGAAAGATTAATGAAAACAACGCGTCACAAGCACGAGCAAATGAAAGTTTAATTACATCTAAAATTAGTGCTAATAATAGTACATTAAAGAGTGAGATTAGTTCTGACATCACCTCTAAAATCAATGCAAATAATAGTACATTGAAAGCTGATATTAACAGTACTATTACCACTAAAATTAGTGAACACAATACAGACACAACCGCACATAACCTAAACAAATACATGAGCATGAAGCCTATGCCTACTGGTATCAACGATTGGAATAATCTCACAGATACTGGTATGTATGAAGCAACAGCAAGCATGTGGGGGTGGAGAAATGCACCGAGTGCTACACGTGTTTACTACTATGGTGTAGTACAGGTTATTAAAAGTGATACTAACAAGATTACACAAGTATTCTACTCTTATGGTGCGAATAACAAGCCTTGTAATATTTGCTATCGAACATTCTATAATGCGTGGGGGGCATGGCACTATCATGGAGATTATGATGCAACCGTTACGGATATTGCAAAACATAATGAGGGACTGACTATTACCAAAGGTGATACAGCTAGTCTTTTGAAATTGTTTACCAATAATAAAGCAGATACAAATACAAACCTTGTCCCTACACTGGCAGTGGTGAAAGAACTGTTAGGTAATGCAAATGTAGATATTACAGAGCTATTAAAAAGCAAAGGTGTAAGATATGATTTTAGTAATGAATCAGCATGGTATTTGTGTTTAGGGCAAGCATTTGGTGGTCTAATTATCCAAGGAGGAATTTATCAAAACAGAACAGATACGGATACTGTAACGGCATTTCCTATTACGTTTCCCAATCGTTGTTTAATCGCTTTAAGGGTTGGCTATATGTATAACGAGGAATATAGTACAAGTGAACTAGTGATTAAAGAATGGTATATAGCGAGTGTAACTAACTCATCTTTCCGAACTGACCGTCTTTCTTATAAACAAGGTTATAAGTATATTGCCTTAGGGATATAGTACGAAATGTATATAGCATTATTTTTATATGAAAGGAGCACTCATGAATAACGAATATATTTTTATCCTAAATGAAAAAGGTCTTCGAGTGGCTACCTATTTAGTAGGTTTACATGGAGACACAGAAGAATCAGTATTAAGCTTTGCTAAAATGCAATATCCGAACCATACATACTTATCAGGTACACAAGAAATGCAAAACGAGTTCGTAGCAAACAATAAATGCTACATTAATGGTAACTTTATTGACTATGTACCTGAACCCGTAGCACCTACTAAAGCAGAACGTATTGCAGAGATTAAAGGCTATTATGACAAACGTTTTGAAACATTAGAACAAACACTAGCAAGACGTACATTGAGTGGTGCTAGTGTAGTAGATTTACAAGAGCAATATAAGAAACTCACACAAGAAATGATTACAAAGATTAAAGAGGTGAAATAAATATGGATAACTACGAAGTACATTCTGATATTCCAGTAATGCATTTTTGCGAATGGTGTTATGCAACACTTAATAAAGATGGTATATGCCCTACAGAGGGATGTATTCATAATGATTTAATGGATTTAAAAGAGGAAGAATAATGAGTTATCTACATATAGCAATACCAGATAAAGCGTTATTAAATGCTATAAACATGATGTTATTAATAGCAATACTTGTCATTCTTGATGTAATCACAAAATGGTTTATCGTAGTTGATAACTATAACAGAGACACAAACAGAGAATGTAGTTTTTATAACACGTTTCGAGGTATCTTTTTTAGAGCATGGCAGAAAGGATACCTTGAAAGCCGTGAATTTAGAGAAGGGCTAGGGCAAAAGACACGAGCGTATGCCTTAGCAATTCTTATGGCAATTGTTGTCTATCTATTTCCAGACTTTGCCTACAATGGTTTAAAAGCTGATGAGACAATCTCATTTCTAATCTATCTAACTGTAGTAGTAGCAGAATGTTTTTCTATTGCAGAAAATCTAAAGGAAATGGGTGTAAAGGAAGCATCATTTTTAAAAGATGGTATTTTAGCCGTTTTGTCTAGGTTCGGAGTAAATAAACGAGTAGAGCAAGAAGTTGTGAAAAGGACTACAGAAGATACAATAGAACGCACAGTAAATACCACATCTTATGAAGGAGGAGAAGGACATCATGAGAGAGATTGATTTTTACGATTTATCAGACTATACAACAGAAGCACGGGGCAATATCAATATGATTTATTTACATTGGAGTGCTGGACGTTATGGACAGTTCTTTAATGACTATCACTTAAATATTGATCAAGACGGGCGTATTTATACAAGTATGAACTCATTCAATGAAAGAAAAGCACATACATGGAGACGTAATACAGGTGCTATTGGAATTGCCTTAGCATGTGCTTATAAAGCAAGTATCTTTAATGACGGAAACATTGATTATGGAGAGTATCCACCTACAAATGAACAGTACGATATGATGGGTAGAGTAGTAGCTAAACTATGTATCGAGATTGGTATTCCTTTAGATAATGTACTCACACATGCTGAAGTAGCTGATATGGACGGCTATGGTATTGATGATGACGACCCTGACATGAGATGGGATTTATATGGTGATGGTGACTACATTAGATCAATAGCAAGGGGGTATATGGATGCTTGGGGTTATTAGTACAAGAGTTAAAATCATACTATACATCATTATAGGTACATTAGTTTTTGTCTTAGCACTAGCAACATTCATTCACTTTGCATTAGGTGGACATTCACACGAAGACACACCAGAACAAGAGAACTTTCAACCTCCAGTTAAAGTAGAGATGAAGGAACAGAACAAAAGAACCATTCATTATGTACCAAAAGCAAAGGATGAAGATACCGATATACAAATTGAAGATAAGCAAACACCTATTGTGGTAACAGTGAATGGTAAACGTCACGAAGTGCAGACAACAAAAGTTAAAGAAAATCATAAATTTGATAACGGTAAACTTGTGGTCTCCGAGGAACGGCAAGTAAATTTAGATATTAAAGTACCAGAACAACCACGTTTTAAAAAGGGTGTTTACGTTGAAACAGACACAAATAAAGATAAAGTGGTAAAAATGGGTGCAAGATTATCCTATCAAACAAAAGAACTGGATATTGATTTAAAAGCAGATATCCTATCGTTGCAGAAAAATACAGACAAAAGAATCACATTGACGGCTACAAAATGGTTATAAAAGATAAAGGGGTTAGAGCATACGTTCTAACCTCTTTTTGTCTACATTAGGAGGTATGAATGTTACGTGTAATAGAAGCCTTTAGTGGTATGGGGGGGCAGAGGAAAGCCTTAGAAAATATTGGTGTGCATTATGAAATAGTAAATACTATTGAATGGGATATTGGTGCTATTCTAGCTTATGATTGTATGAAAAATGGAATGCAAGATATATCGAAATATAATGCACTAACTAAAAAGGAATTGGAAGATAAGTTATTTGAATTAAATTTAAGTTTAGATGGAAAGCAAAAAATTACTAAAAATAGTTTAAAAAGATACAATGCAGAATTTTTAGCAAAAGTACTATGTGCTTATGAACGAACAAGTAATCTAGGGGATATAACTAAAGTAACAAGCGAGGTACTCCCAACAGACATAGATATATTGACGTATTCTTTTCCGTGTCAAAATTTATCAATTAGTAGTACTTGGACAAGGAATTGGACAGGAATAGCACGAGGAACAAGCAATAGATCAGGCTTATTATGGGAAATAGAGCGAATTTTACTTGACATAAAAAGTACAGGGAAGAAACTTCCTACAGTATTATTGATGGAAAATGTTAGTACTATCCTTGCAAAGAAAAACATAGAGAATTTTAAGGAATGGCAAGGAGTGTTAGAAAAATTAGGGTATTATAATGTAGTATACACACTAAATGCTAAAGATTTTGGAGTGCCACAGACAAGAAGGCGAACTTTTATGATAAGTACATTATGTAAAAATGTATCTATGAAAAATAAAATAAAACTATTTTTAAATTCCAATAATTTGGAAGAGATATATAAAACTCAACCTAAACCTTTAAAGGAGTTAGAATATTATTTAAAAACAAATTATGGATTAAAAAAGTATAAAGATGAAGCAAATACCTCTAACCCCAATAACACGAAAACTAGACAAAAAATATATAAAGAAAATAAAATCATATTTAATGGTAAAAAGGCTGTAGCAGATACTGTAGGTACAATAACAACAAAACAAGATAGACATCCTAATGCAGGTATCCTCACATATCCTACGGCTAGACCTGGTAAAGCACCTTATAGGACATTGACACCTAGAGAGTGCTTTTTATTAATGGGATTTACTGAAAGTGACTATGAAAAAATTGTAAAAAACAACCCGTTGTATTGTATAAACAAAACATTTTTTACAAGAGAAAGATTGGAGAAATTAGCTGGAAATAGTATAGTTGTAAATGTTTTAGAAGAAATTTTTAAACAAATTATAGAACTCATTAAAATAAAAAGGGGTGATGACTAAGATATGGATGTAAAGAACCGCCGAATGCAAATAGACACAATTGCAGAACTTGAAACAACGGCACTACTTGAGGGCTTACATGATGAAGAACTTAGGAGAGACCCAAAGTTTTTAGCGACTGTACGAAAGTATTTGAAAGACAATGAGTTATATACTACAAAAAACCTTACAGAAATTGTGGTACAAGAGGTAAAAGAAATACCAATATTTGATGATGAACCACTAGACTTAAAATAAGCTATTAAAATATATTCGTAATATGATTATACCTAAAATATACTAGAGGGGTCTTAATGGCGAAAATAGATAGCTTAAATTTAATATTATGTAAAAAGGTATATCACATATGGCAACCAAATGGACACAGACACAAATTGATAGGGCAAAGGAAGACTTCCGTGTATTCCTATACATGGTATGGGATAGCATTAGTCTACCAGAGCCTACCGAGATACAATATGATATTGCAAGAGCCTTGATGAATCCACCAAGTGATCGTTACATTATACAAGGCTTCCGTGGTGTAGCTAAATCATTTATTACATGTGCATTTAGTGCATGGACATTGTGGAAAGACCCACAGAAAAAGGTCTTGATTGTATCCGCAAGTAAAGATAGAGCAGATGCCAACGCAATATTTGTAAAGAAAATTATACAGACACTACCCTTTTTGTCTGATTTGTTACCACAAAAGGGACAACGAGACACACAAAACATATTTGATGTAGGACTTGCTACACCAGATATTTCACCCTCTATCAAGTCCGTAGGTATCACAGGACAAATTACAGGTAGTCGTGCTGACCTACTCATTTCAGATGACGTGGAAGTATCAAACAACAGTGCTACACAGACACAAAGAGATAAGCTATTTGAAGCTGTTAGGGAATATGATGCAATTCTAAAGCCTAACGGACAAATAGTTTACCTAGGTACACCACAAAATGAAATGAGCCTTTATAACGAATTACAAAACAGGGGATACCGTACCAATATATGGACTGTATTATACCCAGAGACCCCCGAGGAAAGGGAACACTATGGAGATAGATTAGCACCTATTATTGCTAATAGATATGATGCAGAGCCACAACGATGGAGTGGTAGACCAACAGACCCAAAACGATTTAATGAAGAGGAGATAATTAAACGTAGACTATCCTATGGTAAAGCAGGCTTTGCTTTACAGTTTATGCTTAATACGAATTTGAGTGACTATGAACGATACCCACTAAAAGTATCCGACTTGATCGTATCCTCTTTAGACAAAAAGTCCTCTTCTCTTAAATGGAATTGGACAAATGAACGAATGTATAGAATTGATGACGTACCAAACCTTGCTTTAAAAGGAGACTATTTCTATGAACCACTAAGCCGTAGTGAGCAAGTAGCAGACTATACAGGCAGTGTACTTGCTATTGATGCCAGCGGTAGAGGGCAAGACGAAACAGCTTATGCTATTATTAAATATCTAAATGGATATCTATTTGTCTTAGACGTAGGAGCCTTTAAAGGCAATGGATATGCAGATAATGTGCTTTCACAGCTAGCCAATAAGGCTAAATCCTTTGATGTAAATGCAGTCCTTATCGAATCTAACTTTGGTAATGGCATGTTTACTCAACTATTTACTCCGTACCTTACAAAGACACACCCTTGTGCTATTGAAGAGGTACGAAACTTTAAACAAAAAGAACTACGTATCATTGATACACTTGAGCCTATCATGGCACAACATAAACTTATTATTCATAAACCTATCATACAGAACGATTATCAAGCTAATGAAAAGACACTAAACTATAGCTTGTTTTATCAGATGACTAGAATCTCTAGAGATAAA
Source organism: Veillonella sp. CHU740 (assembly GCF_003992055.1). Taxonomy (GTDB): domain Bacteria; phylum Bacillota; class Negativicutes; order Veillonellales; family Veillonellaceae; genus F0422. Next base: position 232,690 of record NZ_RQVD01000001.1, on the reverse strand, counting down.
GGTAGTCTTGCACATGATGACCGTTTAGACGCCCTTACAATGGGTGTAGAGTATTTTACTGATATTATGAATAGGGATGCACAAACAGGTATTGATGAAGAAATGGAAAACCGTTTACTTGATTGGTTAGACCCTGATAGGGGTGTTTTATTTAATATTAAGACACACAAATATGATGATCGTAGCAGTATTAACAATAATTATAACTTTTTAAAGAATCATAGAATTAACTGATTATTCGACTATGTACACATGGCAATTAACTTGATTAATTTAATTGGGAAACTATATGAACCATTATAGATTGTTTATGGCTAATCGGACTGAAGATTGGATGTCATATTCAGACTATTTTATTGTTCATCACTCACTCTTTTCTTCTCTTTTGACTACTTTTCTCTTCTTTTAAAAAAACTTATTATAAGAGTTCTTATATAATATCTATATAATACTATATATAATATATTAAGAATCTTTATAGAAGACTTAAAAGAGGGTCTTATCTCCACTGATAAAAGTAGGGTTAAAGAGCTTATTAAAGATGTGATAAAAGTGGGTATAGAAAATTTGTAAAAAATTTATGAGGGGATATATACACAGGTAGAGATTTAAACACCCCCCGTATGGTGTCTCTTACCTCTCTATATTATCCTCTCTCACTCTATCCTATTCCTATATACCTTTCTCTTACCTTACCCCTTTTCTTTTTTTTTGAGGGGGGGTTATGTGTCATAGTCGATAGACACTTTTTATAGTATTCAAACCAGTAGCAAATAAGGAATACCTGTAAAAAAGTAGAAGACATTCATAACATTATCAAAGATAACTTGTACAAGTACCAAAGAATCCAACTGGTACTAAAACACGTAGTGGTAAAGACTTATATTAAATAATGTGTAAGAAGTCCTGAAGAATACCTGATAAAAGTACATAAGAGTATCATAAGCCTTTTACATGACCAAAGAGGAAAGTAAACCATAAAATATGATAGTGCCATGATGAACTTTTCAAAGACTAAAAAAAGAGGAGTAAACTTGTTGTGTCTATTTTATTAGCCTTTGAAAAGTCTATATAAGCAAGAGCTGTATAGGAATGTAAGCAAATTAAATAGAATAAAAAGAAATGATCATATCAATTTAAAACAAAGATAAAAACAGATAAAAGCAACAACCAAAGAAAAACAAAGATATAAATCAAAGTCAAAAAGAATTATTGACAAGACAAAAAATAAAACAAAACTGTATTTCCTTCAAATTGTCAGAATGTTACAATAAAGACAAAAGGAGGGGATGAAATGAAAGCAAGAAAAGCAAGCCTATTTCTTTTGTGTCTTTTAGTGGCAACGATTGCCACGCCTAATACATCACATGCAAGGGTGCTAGAAGATTGGGAAATAGGCATAAGCCGTTACACACCACAAGCCGAGAAGGAAAGTCGAAGAGCTTCATATTTGCATTATAAAAACGAAGCCGATTCCTTATATATTGGTGAATGGATCAATAAGCGAACGGGAAAGCCGTTAATCATTACCGCCGATTATTGGGGCGAACAGCAATACACCTATAGAAGTACTAGTTTTGATTATAGTAACTTGAATAAAAGAATTCTATACGTGGAATTAGAAGGACATAAGCGTACTATATATTTTGATGTAAGTAAGCCGAATGAATTCACGGCATATAATCCAGAATATAAGATCACGAGCTATTATATACGCAAGCAATAAAACAAACATCACCAGGAGCACAAGGGCAAATCTTTATATAATTCCTGGTGGTGCTTTTTGTCTTTCCGTTAATCGGGGAGAATGTGACGCCGTTATAGTTTTGTTGTGTCTTTATGTGCATTGCATAGATAAAAATTATAAGAAAACTCAAAAAATTTATATAAAATGTATTGCATATCTGCATTACATGTGATATAATATAGTCAAGAGGTAAGGGAAAGACAAACGAACCCGAACCACAAAATTTTTTATCCATCATGTAATGCAAATAAACATTACAAAGAGAATCAGGGAGGTAACACAAATGAGATTATTAGTAAACACATTAGAAGCCCGCAATATTATTAATAAATCAACAGCAGAACAACAACAAAGATTTAAAGCAGATTATAAACAGTATCTTGAAAAAATGATTTTAAACGCTGGCTACATAAACGAAGTATTACAACGTGAAACAGTTAATCAAAAGTTTGTTGAAATAGTAATCAAAGAATTTTATGAATTAAATCATATGTGCTTACTAGCTAATGGAAAAACAATATTTGCTTTTAAGGCTGTAAATAATGACATTAAACAAATAATTGAAAATGATTACTTACTATGTGAATTAGGTTGGTATGATAATAAAGAAATTGAAGATATGCTAAATAAACTTGGTGTGTATGGAAGATAAAATAAAAAAAAAGAGGGGCTAGATGGTTCTAGCCCTAGAGATTGAAAGGAAAGTTGCAGAATTGAAAGAATTAATATAAATAACACTTGCAAAGAATTTTAAAATAACTTATATTTAAACCAAACGGAGGTAACGACCATGAGAAGATTGACGTATGAAGAAGTAAAAGCAAACGAAAACACAACCAATTATAAAGCGGTACGCGTATCCTTAGGCTATAGCGACATTGCCGACTTAACCGTACGCTTTCCAATGCAAGCAAATACGTTACATTTTGGTGGAGATGCAAGCTATTCCGCTTATGTAATTACAGATGCACAAGAGGTACCCGCACATTATACTAAAGTGTTAGAGGGGGCTTACTGGTGCACCATATATGATGATGAGGAAGGTATGCTTAAAGTTTACGCAGATACAATTGAAATCTATCGTGCTGGTGAAATGGGTTGCCTTATCCGCTTAATTAAATAACTAAAAAGCCTACTAGCTAAAATATAAGTTAGTAGGCTTTATTTTGTTTCCTGGCATAAAGGACACCAGGAGCTTAAAGATAATATAATTTAGATATAAAAAATAGCCCTAGCACAGTAAAATTATAAAAACTGTTACTAGGGTTATTTTGTCTTTATTCTTTTTTGTCTTTTGAATTCTCTTGATGGTATAGAATAGTGTCAATCATAAAATTTTTTAAAGCACTAGCAAGAGGCCCACTATTAGGAAGATTAATAAAATCCTCTTTTAATTGCTTAGGTAGCCTAAAAGTGATCGAATAATCGGATGGTAAAGAATTATAAAAATTTCTTTTTACATTTTTTTCAAAGTCCATATAAAACACCTCCTTATTTAATTATATTATATCAGAAAAATAAAAGTAATGCAAAAAAGCATTGCAAATTACTTTTCAAAGTGCTATAATTAAATCAAAGGTAATGCAAAATAACATTACAATATATTTTTTTAATTAAGATGTAATGCAAAAAAGCATTGCAAAATAAGGGGTGATTAAGAAATGCAAGATCTCTACATTACAGCTTTTCAAAACACAGGAGCAAAAGGGCGTAAAGAAATTCTAAATGAAATATGGGAAGGTATGCAAAGTAAAGACAAAAAAGAAAAAAGAAGAATGAAAGAGACCTGGGACGAAATAAAAGAAATATTATTTCAAGAAGGTAAACGGCCTATGTAGGAATTTTTACAATGTGTGTAGAATTATATAAAGGAGAAATCATCATGAATAAAACTTGTTTATATTTAGGTTTCCTGTGTCTAGGAATAATCCTAGGCAGTGGAAAAGAAAACGAAGTAATGAATTTAATCACTTTACTGGCCTTTGTTGGAGCAATTGCACCACTTGTGCAAGGACTGATGCAGGACGAGGAGGAGCAAGAAAAGTACGAATATAGAAAATAGATAAGCACAAAAAAAATGAATAGAAGCAGTACCACTTTTAAAAAAGAGGCGGTAAGTAAGACCGAGTAAGGCCGTTTACTTATCAGCCTCTTTTTTGTCTTTTTAAAACGGAGGTATGACATGAATACTTTAAAAGAACAATTAGCGTTGGAAGAGTATTACAAAAATTATGCACGTGAGGCGTTTCGCATCAGGATTAAGAAAGACATACAAGGCAATAGGGGCGATAAGACACCAATTGCAAAAGGTATTATGAGTTACTACAAAGACACAATGATTAAAAATGTAGAAGACTTTGTAAAAACGGAGATAGAACCCAAAAGAGGGGTACGGCGTTCATATCATAAATTTGTGCAAAGGTGTGTTACTGATCAGGGACTTGAAAACACTGTAATGGTATTCTGTGCATTTTGTTTTGAATCGTGCTTACAAGCATTGTTAGCAGATAATACGTTTAGTGTGTCTAGTGTCGCAATAATGATGGGTAAGCGTATTTATTATGAATTGGCCTTAGAACAGTATTCAAAAGTAATACCAAAGACAAGGACAAAAGAAATAGAACGGCAGTTAGATAGAAGGGTTCAAACACGGTACAAAGAAGCCTTTTTGAAAACAGCATTTAAAAACGAGGGCTTTCAATGGGAAGATTACAACACAAGAGTGTTAGCAGACCTTGCAACACAACTTATTTATATATTTGTGTCTTCAACAGGCCTTGCAGAGTTTACATCAAAAGCAAGGCGAAGCGAGTGTATTATTCCTTCTGATTTATTTACAAAGATTTGGAGTACAAACATGGATAAAATGGCTCATAGATGCACTATAGAAGTACCAACAATCATACCGCCAAAACCATGGACAAGCATATATGACGGTGCCTACTATGGTGCATTACGATCTAACGTATGGTTTATAAGGCTAGCAGAATATACCTTGAATACGGAGTATGTGCGAACCTATTTAGAAAAGGTGGAGAGAAAAGACAATTTACAATACATAATGCAAGCGGTGAATAGAATTCAGGAGACCCCTTATAAAATAAATAAAAGAATTCTATCAGTTATCAAAATCATTCTCGAAATGGGGGGGGAGAGCCGGGATTGAAAGTACCGAACCAATTCCACAGCTACAACCTCTAGCAGAAGAAACTGACAAAGAAGCACTAAGAGTACATAAACGGAAAATGTACGAGGTGCATATGCAAGAGATTGCGAGACGATCAAGAGCATTACGAGTATATAAAATCTATAATATTGCTAAAGACTTTAGCGAATACGACCATATTTATTTCCCATGTAACATTGATTTTAGAGGGCGGATATACCCTATGAGTTATCTTAACCATCAAGGCGATGATATTATGAAATCGGTGTTACACTATGCAGAGCCTAAAGAATGCACAAGAGACATAGAAGACCTGGAGCTATTAAAAATCCAAGGGTGCAATCTTTATGGTAACGATAAAATAAGCCTAAAAGAACGTTGCGAGTGGATAGACAAAAACGAAAAGGAAATACTAGCAAGCAGTGCAGAACCTTTTTTGTCTAGCTTCTGGGAAGGTGCAGACGAACCCCTACAATTCCTAGCATTCTGTGATGCATACCGTGATGCATTGCTATATAGACAAAATCACGGCACACTAGTAGGGTTTAAATGCCCTATTCCAATTGCCTATGATGGCACTTGTTCAGGATTGCAACATTACTCCGCAATGTTAAGAGATGAGATAGGCGGAAATGCTGTAAACTTAGTTGATCATGAGAGACCAGCAGACATTTACCAAAATGTAGCGGATCAAGTGAAAATGTTAGTAGAAATCGATTCCATGTGTGGTACCGAAAACTATACTAAATATTATGAAGAAAATGGCCGTACGGTCGAAAAAAGAGGTACTAAAAGTCTAGCTGATGCATGGTTAGCATATGGAATTAATAGAAAAGTATGCAAGCGGTCTGTAATGACCCTAGCATACGGTAGTAAACAATACGGATTCGGTGAACAAATTTACAACGATATTACAAAAGACAACCCACATTTTAAAGGGTATGAAGACCCCGCAAGCAAATATCTTGCAAGTAAAATATGGCAATCAGTTCAAGATGTAGTTGTAAAAGGTGCACAAGCTATGGAGTACTTGCAAAAGATAGCAAGGAAAGTAGTTAATAGTGGTAAGCCAGTTCAATGGGAGACACCATTAGGTCTAGATGTACAGCAAGTCTATTTAGAACGTGATACAAAATCGTTCAAAACGAGACTAGGGACATCAATAAGACTACCAATTTATTATATGGATATCGACAAACAAGAAGAGCTACGCAAGACAGAACAAGTTAACGGAATAGCTCCTAACTTTATTCATAGTTTAGATAGTACTCATCTAATGATGGTGGTAAATGAAAGTAGCCTACAGAACTATACAACAATACATGATAGTTTTGGTACGAGCTTAGGTGAAGCCCACATTTTAAAAGGCATCATACGGGAACAGTTTTATAAACTCTACACCGAATATGAACCACTATCAGAATTTAGAAAACAAGCTGAAGCACTAATAGGCGAACCGTTAGAAGATATAGAAGAACCAAAAAAAGGAAAATTAGACATAGCAGAAGTGCTACGCAGTACATATATATTTCATTAAAGAAATACAAAAAGACCTATTCCAATTGGAACGGGTCTTTTTTTGTGTCTAATTTTAATAGGGGAAAATATGGCCGTATTCACAATTAAAGAAATAAGCGAATATTTGAAAGTGTCGCAACAGACAATAAGACAAAAAATTAAAAAGTTAGAAAAAGATAAAATGCTATTTGTGTCTTACGATGCAGATGGGCGTATACGATTAAACGCAGAACAAGTAGGGTTATTAATAGCCACGTTCTATAAAAGTGTGTATAATGTGTATTGTGAAAGGTTTGGTATCCAGAAAGGAGCAATAGTGATACCAACACGTAAAGGCACAATACAAAGATTAAAAAGAAATAATGGAAAAGAAGTATTTTATATCAGAAATTTACCGCTTGCGTATGATCAGGATGGAAAGGAAATATTATATAAAAGCCCTAAATTTAATACTAGGGAAGAAGCAGAAGAAGAGCAAGCAAAAGTATTGGCCAATAGAAATAGTACAGTAAGGAAACTAGAGGAAGAAAACTCAAGAAACGATAATGTACTATTAGAGCAATTAAAACAAAGAAGTTTTAAAGAATACATGCTAGAATGGGTTAATGCAAAAGATATACGAAACTCCACAAAAAGTATGTATATTCGTAACCTAATTAATTATTTTAAAATTATTGAAGATGTAAAGCTGGGGGATTTACAAGCAAATATTCTTAATCATTGGCTACAAAAATGTAAAAAGAATAAGCATGTAATAAACTGTTTAATGCTATCTATTTTTAAACATTTATATAAAATGGATGTATTGAATGAACAGGTGCTGAAGAAGATTGAGCCAATGAAAGTAAAGGCAGTATATGACAAAAAGCCACTAACCGTTGAGCAAGTAAAAGCTGTATTGGAATATAGCAAAGGGGGACGGTATGAGTTATTATTACAGTTATTATTTAAAACAGGATTACGTATTGGTGAAGCAATAGCACTAACTAAAGGCGATATCATACTTGGTAATGATAAGCTTATTGCAATCCATGTAACAAAAACCATTTCATGGGATAAAATAGAAAAAACAATACGGATAGAGTTGCCAAAAACAGAGAGTGGTACCCGTTGGGTTTATGTAAAAGACGAATATTTATATAATCTTTTACAAGCACAACTAAAAGAAATAGATGTTATTATATTTAAAGGACGAACCTCAAAATATCTGTTTGTTGAATCGGTTAGATATTATTTGAATCGTGTTGGTGAAAAATTAAATATAAAAGTTACACCACATATAGCAAGACATACATATATTTCAATAGCTCTGAGTAAAGGTATTGATTTATATGCATTGGTACATCAAGTAGGACATAAAGACCCTACAATGATTTTAAAAGTGTACGGAAAATTAATAAAAGACCCCAAAGAAGTTTTTCAAACAACACGCGTAATATAGTATAATACACAAAATCATACACAAAAAGTAAGAATAATAAAACAAACGTTACTAGTAAGGTGTTTTATGACATAATACTAGTATTAGTATGGGATGTAAAGTAGGTGAAAGTAATGGACAATAAACCAAAATATCTAAGTACAATTAAAACATTAATTTATATTATTATCGGAGCTACTGTGTTTGGCGTAGGGGTACAAGGCTTCATTGTGCCACATCAATTATTAAGTGGTGGTATCAGTGGGTTAAGCTTGATTATCTATTACATTGCTCAAGGCGCATTAAGTTTGGGGGCCATCAACTTTTTACTAAATATTCCAGTGTTATATGCTGCCTGGAGATGGTTAGGACGTTGGCATTTAGGTGTCACACTCTTTGGGACTCTCTACATGTCTGTCATCATCAATGTATTGTCTCCATTGTCCACCTTGGAATTGACCCACAACCCAATTATTGGCGGCATCTTGGGTGGTTTGTTTTCTGGACTGGGCCTTGGTATTGTATATCGTGGTGGCGGTAATACCGGGGGAATTGACCCGATTGCGTTGATCATTCGCAATCGATTCGGATTGCAAATTGGTAGCATCTTATTTGGTATTAATATGATGATTTTAGTAGCAGGAGCTATCGTGATCAACATTGAAGCGGCTGCAACCACGTTGATTAGTACGTATTTATCTGCGATGGTAACGAATAAGGTCATCTCTGGATTTAACCAACGGAAAGCAATGTTTATTATCTCCTATAAACCAGTGACAATTTGTAATTTGATTATTGAAAAGCTTGGCCGTGGCGCCACTATTTTGAATGGGGAAGGTGCCTATACACACCAACCTAAACAGGTGATTATGGTCGTGGTTAGCTTATTGCAAGTGGCTCGATTGAAAGCTGCCGTAGAGGCAGAAGATCCGACGGCATTTATGGTGATTACCGATGCGGCAGAGGTTATCGGTACAGGGTTCTCTGCTAAATCTACAAAAGGTGCGGTAGAGCGAGTGTTACAAACCTGTGACCCCGTGAAGGAAGCAGAAGCAGAACAGTTAATTCACGAGGTACAAGTAGCACGACAAGAAATACCTAGTGATACGCATAAGGAGGAACATTAATATGGTACATCCATTGGCAGGACAACCTGTAAAACGAGAAGATATTATTAACGTAGATACAATTGTGAAAGACTTTTTCCGTATTGTTCCTAGTTACTCACATATAGAAGAACGCGTGACCTTTGGTACTTCTGGGCATCGTGGTATTGCGTCCAAAGCGACCTTTAATGAATTGCATGTCGCGGCCATTGTGCAGGCCATATGTGATGTACGCCATGAATTTGGTGCCACAGGTCCTTGTTATATTGGGCAGGATACACATGCCTTGTCGCAACCTGCTTTACAAGTAGCTATTGAAGTATTAGTAGGTAACCGCATCATAACCAGGGTAGATGCGCATCGTGGATTTGTGCCAACGCCAAGTGTGTCCCGGGCAATTTTGCGCCATAATGCCCATGGCAATGCAGAAGATATGGCCGATGGTATTATCATTACACCATCTCATAATCCTCCAGAACATGGGGGCATTAAATATAATCCTCCTCATGGTGGACCGGCAGACACAGAAGTAACAAAACGGATCGAAGCGTTGGCCAATGAATACTTACAAAAAGGATTATCTAGCATTCAACGGTTCTCCTTCCATGATTTGACAGGACTTCATGAAAGTGCACATTGTGGTTGCTGCCATCATGAAGAAGAAACAGTAGAAGTGGTGTCCTCTATTACGGTAGAAGAAGCGGGACAATATTTAGAGCCTTATGACTTTACCATGGCTTATGTACAAGAGCTACCTCGTATTATCAATGTAGAAGCTATCCAAAAGGCAAATCCTAAGGTGTTAATCAATGCTTTAGGTGGCAGTGGTGGTGCGTATTGGCATGCCATTGCAAAAACATATGGTTTGAACTTTACCATTATTAACAGCGACTATGATCCGACCTTTAGTTTCATGTCCTATGATCATGATGGAGCGATTCGCATGGATTGTTCTTCACCGTATGCGATGGCAGAAGTGGCCAAGAACTTAGGAGACCATGTACTTGCAGTAGGTAATGATCCAGATTACGATCGTCATGGGATTGTCACAGAAGAAGGTTTATTGGCACCTAATCAGTATTTAGTGGTAGCTGCTAAGTATTTGAATGAAACCCGTCCTTGGGAGGGTAAAGGCATTGGTAAAACAGCCGTTGTGACTGGATTGATGGATGCGTATTGTAAAGATACAAATCATCCGGTCTATGAAGTGCCTGTAGGGTTTAAATATTTTGCACCATTATTATTCGATGGCACGATTGGGTTGGGCGCAGAAGAAAGCGCAGGGGCCTCTTTCTTGCAAATGGATGGAACCGTGTGGACTACCGACAAAGACGGTATCATTTTGGCTCTATTAGCTATTGAAATGGTAGCTACTACGGGTAAAACACCAGCGCAGTTGTATCATGCGATGACGGCTCAATGGGGTACACCTACGTTCCATCGCATTGATATGCCATGCACACCAGAGATTAAAAGCGCTTTAAAAGGTATGAAAGCATCGGATGTAACTCTTTCAGAGTTAGGTGGTAGTGCGATTGTTGATGTACGTACGACGTCTCTCTATGGGGATCAACCTATTGATGGGGTCAAAGTAGTGACAGAAACCGGTTGGTTTGTAGCACGTCCATCAGGAACAGAAAATCTGTATAAAATGTACGCTGAATCCTATGCTGGTGAAGAGGGATTAGCCGAAATCATGAAAGATGGGAAAGCGCTGATTGAAAGTTTAGTAGAAGCAAAGGCATAACTAGCAGTCTTTTTCTTGTATGTCATGGATAGAACTGATATAATTGACCATGTAGATGATAATTGGAAGTATTACATACGATTCTGTATGGTTATGATTGATGGATATAACAGTTAGGAAATGGAGGTGATGGAATGACAGTATATGTTTGGGCCTTTGTCATTGCATTGATTGTGACCTATATATGTACGCCGTTGGTGCGAACGTTAGCTGTAAAAATAGGTGCTATTGATGCGCCTGATGCTAGAAAGGTACACCAAGTATCGATTCCACGCCTAGGCGGATTGGCCATTTATATTGGTTATATGGTATCTTTACTATATAGCGTGAAAGATATTTCTTCTGTGAAAGGATTACTCATAGGTTCTGTGATTCTAGTAGCAGTGGGTATTTGGGATGATGTGAAACAAATTGGACCCAAAACTAAGTTGCTGGGGCAGATTGTGGCAGCCTTGATGTTGCCTATCTTTGATAATGCCATTCACTTTATCAGCATTGGAGATCATATGCTGTACTTAGAATATCTTTCTATACCACTTACCGTATTTTGGATTGTGGGATTTACGAATATTGTCAATTTGATTGATGGTTTAGATGGATTGGCAGCAGGAATTTCTTTGATTGCCTGCATTGCCATCTGTATCGTGACTTTGCAAATGGGACAAGTTGATTTAGCTTGTATTACCCTTGCCTTAGCTGGTGCTGCTTGTGGATTCTTGCGGTATAACTTTAACCCGGCTAAAATTTTTATGGGCGATACGGGAAGTATGTTGTTGGGGTATACCATGGCGGCGATCTCCGTGATGGGTAGCGTAAAAACAGCGGCTACTGTTGGATTGGTAGTGCCTGTTATTGTGTTGGGCTTGCCAATTTTAGATACATTATTTGCGATTGTACGTCGTCGAATCAATGGTAGACCAGTATTCCAGCCAGATAAAGGTCATTTACACCATCGCTTATTGGCTATGGGGTTAACTCAAAAACAAGCTGTGTTACTGATGTATGCTATCACAGCGGTATTGGGCTGTGTGTCCATCGTGGCTGCAAAAGCTAACTTCACAATTGGATTATTATTAGTGGTGCTCATACTATGTGCTTGCGTATGGACAGCCACACGAATTGGGATCATTGCGAAAGACAACGAGGTTGATCGCAAATAACGTTGTAAGAACGCCGTAGGTTGTATACCTATGGCGTTTTTAATTTAATTAGATAAAGGGAAGAGCACGGCACATTCCTCCACAAACTGATCCTACGGTAGGTTTGCTCCGGAACATGCCGTGCTCTTCTTGTTATATGTAATGTAAGCAGTAGGGAACGCCATAGGTGACAAACCCAAAGCATTTACCCCCGAATTGCTCTGGAGAAGAAGGTTTGTTCAGGAACATGTCGCTGTCTTTCGTGTTTTATGATACTTGATAAAAAATAAACACTATATTCCATTCGACATGTATGATAGAGCCTATGGCGTTCTTACCTCGAATTACTCTCTCAGGAGAAGTTTTCACTAGTATGGAACTCTTCTACATGTTACAATAGATATAATCATTAAGTAATTAATAAAGTGATTTAGGAATGTTTGTGAAAGATGGATGCTTTCGCAAGGATGATACGCACATGAGATATGTGGGAGGTACTATGTTAAAGGTCATGACTATATTCGGGACTCGTCCTGAAGCGATTAAAATGGCGCCTGTTGTTAAGGCCTTAGAGGCTGCTGAGGATATGGAGTCTATTGTTACGGTAACGGCACAGCATAGAGAGATGTTAGATCAAGTGTTGCATTTGTTTTCTATAACGCCTGATTATGATTTAAATATTATGAGTCAAGGACAGACGTTATATGATGTGACATGTAAGGCCTTGCTTGGTTTACAAGGAGTATTGAAAGAAGCTAAACCAGATGTGGTATTAGTGCATGGAGATACGACGACAACCTTTGTAGGAGCGCTAGCTGCTTTTTATGAAGGGATACCAGTAGGTCATGTGGAAGCAGGTCTTAGAACGGGAAATATTTATTCTCCATTCCCAGAAGAGATGAATCGTAAATTGACGGGAGCTATAGGAACCTATCATTTTGCGCCAACTAGTACTTCGGAATCTAACTTGCTGAAAGAAAATATTAACCCAGCCCACTTGTATGTGACTGGAAATACAGTCATTGATGCGCTGCAAACAACAGTGCAAACAGACTATACTTTCAAAGAAGAGCTATTGAATCAAATTGATTATATCAACAACAAAGTCATTCTTGTGACGACTCATAGACGTGAAAATTTGGGCGATCCTATGCGCAATGTATACGAAGCGATTCGTGATATTATTAATGAGCAGGCAGATGTGGAAGTGATTTTCCCTATGCATCGCAATCCAAAGGTGCGCAATATTGTGCAAGACGTACTAGGTCATATGGATCGAGTGCATTTGATTGAGCCTTTGGAGTATGAACCATTTGCTAATTTGATGGCTCGTACGTATTTGATTATGACGGATTCTGGTGGCATTCAAGAAGAGGCGCCATCCTTGGGTAAGCCGGTATTGGTATTGCGAGATACTACGGAACGTCCTGAAGCAGTTGAGGCAGGTACCGTAAAATTAGTGGGAACTGATAAAGAGAGTGTGTATCGTACGGCTACAGAGCTGATTGTAAACAAAGGGGCGTACTTAGCTATGTCTAATGCAGTGAATCCGTATGGGGATGGACTTGCATCGGACCGAATCGTGCAAGCCTTACGTTATGAATTTTTCGAAGATCAAGACAAGCCAACAACTTTCGGAAAAAGTTATTAGAAGAATGCATTAAAGTCATAATACAGTTGATATCTACTTTCAATGGGGGATAAAAGGCTTAAATGAATTAATTTACAATTCATTTAAAGGTTTAGAACTCCCATGTATCAAATTTATGAATTATAAAAATACAACTATCAATGGTATAATTTACCGTGTTAGATGAGGTGAATGTATGGAGCAAAAGCGATCAGAACTATGGACGGCAGTATCAAAAGCGTCGACAATAGGAGTCAGTCTATTTTGCTCCATTGGTCTGTGCGTAGGAATTGGATATGCCTTAGATATGTATAGTGGTACAAGGCCATGGGGAATTCTTATAGGTGGTCTATTAGGAGGATTTTTGGGCTTATACAGTGCCATTCGTCAATTATTATAAGGAGTATTCATGAAAGAATATAGGACCTATGTTAAAAATCATTGCCTATGGATTCTGTGGGTGGCTATACTAGGTAGTATAGGGTTATGGTTACTCGGCTGGACTAACCATATAACTGGCTGGTTATGGGGAATGATGACTCATGGTATTTATTTTTTATACTTAGTATTACAAACCCGTAGGATTTCACAGATTTCTTTGGAAGATGTGAAGCGAAAAGTGCGGATTGCTGTGATTAGTCGATTCAGTCTCATCGTCGTTTTAGTAGGGATTGGAACACAGATTCCTTCTCTATCTATGAAAGGTGTATTAGGGGGAGTTTTTATTTTTGTTCCTCTTCAATATATAGAGTATACAATACATGCTCGTAAACAATAATTGTTAGTTATGTGTGAAAGGAGGTGTGCATATGGAATTACATGCAGGGCATCATCATGTGGTCCAATGGATGGGGTTATCCTTTAATATGGATACCTTGTATATGACGTGGTTAGTGATGGGATTTATTATCGTCATCTCACTCATAGCCACACGAGGACGGTCTATGGTGCCTAAAGGAGTCCAAAATGTGGTGGAAAGCCTACTGGAAAGTTTGACAGCGCAACTGCAACCTAGCTTAGGAAAACATTGGGGATTAGTGAGCTCAATTCTATTTACTTATTTTCTATTTATTTTGATTGGTAATGAATTGGGATTGCTTCCAAGTCCGCACATTCTGGCATCCCCAACGAACGATATCAATACGACTTTGGGGTTAGCCTTAGCAAGTTCCATCATTGTGTGGTTTGTGGGGGTGAAAGTCAAGGGCCCTGGTTATTTTAAACATTATTTAAAACCATTTGCTCCATTTATTGTCATTAACTTAATGGAAGAAGTGGCAAAACCGGCTACGTTGGCGTTTCGTTTGTTTGGCAATATCTTGGCAGGGGAAATTTTATTAGAATTATTATATAATTTGGTACCCTATGCTGTGCCATTGATTTGGCTCGCTTTTAGTTTGGTTATTGGTATTATTCAAGCTTTTATATTTGCAATGCTTGTGACATCCTATTTAGGAATGGCAGTAGCAGAAGAACATTAATTTAGGAGGATTTTATTATGGAATTATTAATGGCAAAAGCGTACGTATTGGTAGCATCTGTGATTGGTGCTGGATTAGCAATTGGTTTAGCAGCGATTGGCGCAAGTTTGGGCGATGGTATGGCAACATCTAAAGCATTAGAAGGTATGACTCGCCAACCAGAACAATCTGGTAAATTATTAACTAACATGTTGATCTCTGTTGGTTTGATCGAATCTATTCCTATCATTGCAGCGGTTATTGCTATTGTATTAGTCTTTGCAAACCCATTGGTAGATTTACTTAAATAATCGCATTACCCAAGAGGAGGTATGACCGTTGGTAGATATAAACGGCACACTCATAGCTCAGATTTTGAACTTTTTTGTGTTAGTGTTGATTTTAGCTAAATTTGCCTATAAGCCTTTATTACAAATCATGGAAGAGCGGAAACAACGCATTGAAAATGACTTGTTACAGGCACAACGTGCAAAAGAAGAAGCAGAAACATTACAAGCTGACTATGCAGCACAATTACAATTAGCTCGCAAAGAAGCACAAGCGATTGTGGAAGCTGCTCAAAAACAAGCAGAAGCAGAGTCACAAGCACAAATCAAAGAGTTACGAGCTCAATTAGTCAAAGAAAAAGAATTGGCCCGTCAAGAAATTGAACGGGAACGTGAAAAAGCAATGCAACAAATCCGTGCAGAAGTGATTACCTTATCTGTACAAGTAGCAGAAAAATTAGTGAAAAAAGATTTCTCTAGTGCTGATAATGTAGCGTTTGTAGAGGATACCATTGCAAAACTTGATAGTACAACGTTAAGGTCGTGATACGATGAGTGTAGAAAAAATTGCAGATACATATAGCTCTGCTATATTTGAATTAGGACAAGAATCAGGTTTGTTAGATCAATTCGATACAGACCTTTCCTATGTGCAAGATATATTTTCCACTCACGAAGAGTTACGTCAAATTTTAATCAATCCAATGTTAGAGGTATGTGGTAAAAAGAAAATTTTAGAACAAATCTTTAGTAGTGAATTACATCCTCTCATTATGAATTTTCTCTATGTTATGGTAGATCGTCGCCGTAGTGCATATATTATGGAAACAGCTCGCGCGTATATTAAGAAATCTCGTGAAAGTCGAGGTATTTTAGAAGCGATCGTGACCGTAGTAGAGCCTCTTTCAGAGGTAACACGTCAACAAGTATTGGACAAATTAAAAGCCATTACTGGTAAAGACTGCGTTATTGAAGAGCGAATAGATGCATCTATCTTAGGTGGTATGATTATCCAGGTAGGAGATACTCGGATTGATGGAAGTATGACTAGACGATTGGAAGAGTTGAAAAAATCATTGCTCATAGCAAGTACCAATAAGATTGGGGTGAATGGTTAATTATGAAAATGACGCCTGAAGAAATTACTGCCATTATTAAACAGCAGATTCAGGACTATAATGTGGAATTAAACGTAGATGACGTAGGGACTGTTCTCGAAGTAGGGGATGGTATTGCGCATATCTACGGTCTTGAAAAAGCCATGGCTGGCGAATTATTAGAGTTACCTCATGGCGTATATGGTATGGTGCTCAACTTAGAACAAGATAATGTAGGGGCCGTGCTATTAGGTAATGACTTCTTAATTAAAGAAGGCGATGAAGTGCGCCGTACAGGTCGTATCATGCAGGTTCCTGTAGGACAAGGCTTAATTGGCCGTGTTGTGAATGCCCTTGGCCAACCAATTGATGGAAAAGGCGAAATCGTGGCAGAAACACATCGACCTGTCGAATATCCAGCACCGGGAATTGCAGATCGTAAATCTGTATTTGAACCAATGCAGACTGGTTTGAAAGCCATTGATGCGATGGTGCCAATCGGTCGTGGTCAACGGGAGTTGATTATCGGTGACCGTGGTACAGGTAAAACAGCGATTGCTATCGATACCATCTTGAACCAAAAAGGACAAGATGTGATTTGTATTTATGTAGCCATCGGTCAAAAAGAATCTACAGTAGCTCGTGTAGTGCAAAAATTAGAAGAAGCAGGAGCTATGGAATACACAATCGTCGTATCTGCAGGTGCATCTGAAGGAGCCCCTATGCAGTACTTAGCACCATATTCTGGTGTGGCTATGGGCGAGCATTTCATGTACCAAGGTAAACATGTACTTTGCGTATATGATGATTTAACAAAACAAGCCGCTGCATACCGTGCGATGAGTTTGTTATTGCGTCGTCCTCCAGGACGTGAAGCGTATCCTGGTGACGTGTTCTACTTACATTCTCGTTTATTAGAACGTTCTGCGAAAGTATCTGATGAATTGGGTGGCGGTTCTATTACGGCTTTACCAATTATCGAAACACAAGCAGGTGACGTATCTGCCTACATCCCAACAAACGTAATCTCCATCACAGATGGACAAATTTTCTTGGGTACAGATATGTTCTACTCTGGCGTGCGTCCAGCAGTTGACGTAGGTTTATCCGTATCTCGTGTAGGTGGTAGCGCACAAATCAAGGCCATGAAACAAGTAGCTGGTAAATTGCGCTTGGAATTGGCACAATATCGTGAATTAGCGGCCTTTGCGCAATTTGGTTCCGATCTAGATGCGTCCACAAAAGCACAATTGGATCGTGGTGAACGTTTAACAGAAATGTTGAAACAACCACAATATTCTCCATTGAAAGTAGAAGAACAAGTGGTATGTTTATATGCGGGCATTAATGGCTACTTTAAACGCTTGGCTGTTCATGATGTACCAGCTTTCCAAGATGCTTTATTACAATATGTACATGGAAATTATGCCAATATATTAGCATCGATTAGAGACACTAAGAAATTAGAAGAAGATACAGAACAAACGTTGAAAACAGCGATTTTAGAATGTATCGATCTCTTTGGTGCTACTCACGAATTATTACCAGAGGAGGCGTAATCTATGAGTAGTGCACAAGACTTACGGAAGCGTATAAAAAGTGTCACTAATACGCAACAAATTACAAAAGCTATGAAAATGGTAGCGTCTGCTCGTCTACGTCGTGCACAACAAAAAGCGAAAGGTACAGAACCTTATACAGAACGCCTTCGTCATATGCTCGATCAGAGTATCACCTCCTTGCAAGAGTTAGAGGGGATGCCATTATTGGAGGTTCGTCCTGTCAATAAGGTAGCCTATATAGTGGTAGGTGCTGATAAAGGCCTTGCTGGTGCGTATACTAGTAATATTATTAAATATGTACAAACTCTGGTACAAGATCAGTCATCGGAATCCTATGGTCTATTCACGGTAGGTCGAAAACCAACGGAATATTTCACAGGTCATGACTATCCAATCTTGTCTCATATGCAAGGGTTTTCTGATAAGCCAGGCTTTCACCACGCTCAAGAAATTGTAGAACAAGCACAAGCTATGTTCTTGTCTGGAGAGGTGGACGAAGTGGTATTGGTATACACTAAGTTTGTGAACTCCTTATTGCAAGAAGTGACTCATGAGCGATTGTTACCTCTTTCACTAGCATCAGATACAGAAGAGCCGAGTGAAAGCTTATTCTACCCAGATCAAGGATCTGTGTTAGAACAGCTATTGCCAGCCTATGTGGAAAGTACTGTGTATACGGCATTGCTACATGGGGCGGCTAGTGAATTAGGTGCCCGTATGACGGCCATGACATCCGCTACTGATAATGCAGGCGAATTGATTGGTACCTTGCACTTAGAATACAATAAGTTGCGCCAAGCAGGTATTACTAACGAAATTTCTGAAATCGTAGGCGGTGCAAACGCATTGCAATAATAGATAAAGGAGTATCTCGTATATGAGTACAAATATAGGTAAAGTAGTTCAGGTTATTGGACCGGTGGTAGACGTAGTCTTCCCCAAAGGTGAATTGCCTGCTATTTACAATGCAATTACTATTACAAAAGGCGGCGAACAAGAAACATCTAAGATTGTTGTAGAAGTTATGCAACATTTAGGGGATGACACAGTTCGTTGTGTAGCCATGAGCTCCACTGATGGATTGACTCGTGGCATGGAAGCAGTGGACACAGGGGCCGCTATTTCCGTTCCTGTTGGTGATGGTGTACTAGGTCGTATTTTCAACGTATTAGGTGAAACAGTTGACCATGATCCAGCAGAAGTGAAAGTGAATGAACATTGGCCAATTCATCGCCCAGCTCCAAAATTTGATGAATTAGCCCCAGAAACTAATATTTTAGAAACTGGTATTAAAGTCGTAGACTTAATTGCCCCATATGTAAAAGGTGGTAAAATCGGTCTATTTGGTGGTGCCGGTGTAGGTAAAACAGTTCTAATCATGGAATTGATTCATAACATTGCTACAGAACACGGTGGTTACTCCGTATTCGCAGGCGTTGGTGAACGTACCCGTGAAGGGAATGACCTTTGGAACGAAATGAAAGAGTCTGGCGTATTGTCTAAAACAGCCCTTGTGTATGGACAGATGAATGAGCCTCCTGGAGCTCGTATGCGCGTAGCTTTAACAGGTTTGACCATGGCGGAATATTTCCGTGATGTACAACAACAAGACGTGTTGTTATTCGTAGATAACATTTTCCGTTTCATCCAAGCTGGTTCCGAAGTATCTGCCTTGCTAGGCCGTATGCCATCTGCCGTTGGTTACCAACCAACATTGGCCAATGACGTAGGGGCGTTACAAGAGCGTATTACATCTACTAAAGAAGGTTCCATTACGTCTGTACAAGCTGTTTACGTGCCTGCCGATGACTTGACTGACCCAGCGCCAGCAGCGACATTTGCTCACTTGGATGCTACTACAGTATTGTCTCGTTCCATTGCAGAACTTGGTATTTACCCAGCCGTGGATCCATTGGATTCCACAAGCCGTATCTTGGATCCATTAGTATTAGGGGAAGAACATTACTCCGTAGCTCGTGGCGTACAAG
The DNA here is from genome assembly GCF_003992055.1 of Veillonella sp. CHU740. Classification (GTDB taxonomy): domain Bacteria; phylum Bacillota; class Negativicutes; order Veillonellales; family Veillonellaceae; genus F0422. Next base: position 212,823 of record NZ_RQVD01000001.1, on the reverse strand, counting down.
AAGTACTTCAAAAATACAAAGATTTACAAGATATCATTGCCATCTTAGGTATGGAAGAATTGTCTGAAGCGGATAAATTGACAGTAGCTCGTGCTCGTAAAATTCAACGTTTCTTGAGTCAACCATTCTTCGTAGCCGAAGTATTTACAGGCAGTCCTGGTAAATATGTGCCATTGAAAGAAACATTGCGTGGTTTCCGTGAAATCCTAGAAGGTAAACATGATGACTTACCTGAAAGTGCGTTCTACATGGTGGGAACTATCGATGAAGCTGTTGCCAAAGGAAGGGACATGTTAGGGAAAGGAGAATAATCTATGAGTACCATGCAAGTAACAATTATTACTCCTGATGAAACAGTGTTTTCTGGAGATGCAACGATGGTGGTAGGGAAAGCTCTTGATGGAGAGTTCGGTATCATGCCACATCATGCACCGCTAGTGAGTGCGTTAGCTTCTGGAACGATTCGCATTGATCACGATGGTACCAGCGAAGAGTTTGTGCTTCCAGGAGGATTCCTAGAAGTAGAACATAATGCTGTGTATATTACGACCACATCTTGTGAACGTGTAGAATAGAATATCGGAGATATACTAAAAGGGTTGTACCGAACTGCCAGTGGCAGCGGTACAACCCTTTTATATTTGTAAATTTGTGTATAAGCCGATTCATACAGGACTCGAGGTAACTGAGTGACATATTGGCAATATGTTAACAGTATGGGAGTTATGTTAGTAGCTTATATAGTATGTTATTTCTGTAAATCTGTTAAGAAAATCTTGATTCTCCGTAATGCTTCTTGAATCGTTTCTTTAGAAGATGCATAGGAGCAACGGATGCGGTTAGCACCGCAAGTGCCGAAAGCTGATCCCGGTACAACGGCCACATGTTGTTGTTCTAACAATTGTTCACAGAAGCTTTCATCGGAGAGACCAGTTTGAGAAATATCTGGGAACACGTAGAAAGCCCCTTCTGGAACGGCAATGGGTAAGCCCATGTCTTGGAATCCTTTGACAATCATGTCGCGGCGTTCCAAATAGTCTTGGCGCATAGCCACTACAGAGTCATCACATTCGTTGAGGGCTACGATGGCAGCGTGTTGTACAGGTGTAGCAGGTGCGACGATGCTGTACTGGTGCAATTTGATGCAGGCTGTGATGAATGGTGCAGGAGCGCAGAGGAACCCAATGCGAAGACCTGTCATAGCATAAGACTTGGAGAAGCCGTTCAAGATGATAGTGCGATCCTTCATGCCTGGCAAGGATGCCATGGATACATGGTCCTTGTGGTAAGTGAGTTCCGAGTAAATTTCATCAGAGATGATGATCAGGTCATGGGCTTTTGCAAACTCTGCGATAGGCAATAGATCTTCATAGTCCATGATGGCTCCCGTAGGATTGCTTGGGTAGCACATCAAAATAGCTTTTGTTTTGTCTGTTACAAGTTTTTCTAACTCTTCCACACGAAGTTTGAAGCCATCTTCTAAATGGGTCGGTACAGGTACAGCTTTGCCGCCGCACATGTGGACCTCTGCTTGGTGTGCTACATAGGATGGATTCGGGATTAAGACTTCGTCTCCTTCGTTGAGCAAGGCCCTAAGGGATAAGTCGATGGCCTCACTGGCGCCGATGGTGAGCATCATTTCATCCGTGCCGTAGTGTACATGATAACGACGGTTATACCAATGACTGATCGCTTCTCGCAATGGTAGGATACCTGCATTAGGGGAGTAGTTTGTTTCGCCTCGCTGTACGCTGGCTACGAGAGCATCTAGCACAGGTTGAGGAGGGATGTAATCTGGTTCTCCTACGCAAAGGGAGATGACATCATCCATAGCCATTGCTTTTTCCCAAAATTTACGAATCCCTGATGGGGGAAGTGTTTGTGTCATATTTGAAAGATAATTGTTCCAGTTCATAGGTTGTCCTTTCCGATACGGCTGTATCTCTATATGCGATGTACAATGAGAGATGTATAATAAATGATATACCAAACACAAAGCATGATATAGCATGTATCATATATCTTATACGAGTATAGGAATAGTATCTCTTACATAAGGGTACTTGGTAGAGGTCATATGTAGTTGTACAACATCTAGTAGAATGATATATTAAATAATAGTAACAGTGTACCATATTATCACAAAAGAACCTAGTCAATGAGAGGTTCTTTTTTATTGCATATAGTGTATAATTGTAGGTATGACATAGCATTTCATAAGAACTTATGTCATACTATAAGAGTATAAAAACTTCATGTTAGATTTTTTAAGACTTGTTGCAATATAATCGATTGTGACAAACTTTCATATAGACAATCACAAGATACAAAATACATTCAGCGATAATGAAAGGAAAGGAGTTACCAATGGAAACATTTTCCGTTACTTATGCATTGCATGTTCCTACCTATGAAGAAGCAAAGCAAGTGGCTTGGTCAATTCAAGTCGAACAGACGATAGAATTTCCGTATGAACTATTAGGTGAAAGTGACCCACGTCGTCATATGGTAGGGCAATTGCTTTCGCTAACAGAAAAAGAAGATTGTTTTTGGGCTAAGATTGCCTATCCGGTGGAAACATCAGGGTTTGAAGCAACACAGTTTTTAAATGTAGTTTTTGGTAACTCTTCGTTGCAACCGCATATTTGGGTCGTAGATATTGAGTTCAGCCCTAGTTTGTTAGATGTGTTTAAGGGCCCCAAATTCGGTATGTCCGGCCTTAGACAATTATGTCACACACCACATCGCCCTATGATTCAAGCCGTGGTGAAGCCGATGGGGACGCCGAATGAAGAGTTAGCTCGTATGTGCTATGCCTATACGATGGGTGGCGCTGATGTCATTAAAGATGACCATGGATTGACGAATCAACCCTTTTCCCCTTTTAAAGATCGTGTATCCCGTTGTGCCCATGCAGTGCAAGAAGCAAATGCTAAGAGTGGGCATCATACGCTGTATGCAGCTAATGTATCAGGGGATGGCACTGATGTACTAGAGCGAGCTCATTATGCGAAGGAAGCAGGTGCTACGGCATTGATGGTGGCACCTGCATTGATTGGTTTTGGATGGCTGCATCGATTGGCTACCGATGATTCTTTGAACTTGCCATTAATTGTTCATCCCGCTATGATGGGGGGCTTCGTACTGCCAGGAACGTCTGGTATTTCACCAACTTTGTGGATGGGGCTGTTGCCACGTGTATTCGGTGGTGATATGAATATTTTTGTATCCTATGGGGGACGGTTTACCTTTGAACCAGATGTGTGCCGTCATATTTGTGAAGTGAATCGACGACCTTTAGGAAATATACTGCCATCTTGTCCGTCACCAGGGGGTGGAGTGACAGAAGCCCGGTTGCCAGAATTAATCGATCTATATGGAAAGGATACGATGTTCCTCGTAGGAGGAGATATGTTCCGCCGTGGACCTAATTTAATAGATAATATGAAAGCATTTATTGATGTATTGGAAAGAAACTAGGAGAAGTATGAGCTTGGACCAAGAATCATTAGAAGTGCATGCTGTTGCTAGTGGAAGTAAAGGAAACTGTACGATTATACGAAGTGCTAAGAGCGCTTTCATTATCGATGCAGGTATTAGTTGCCGCAGAATTACAAAAGCATTGCAAGCCTTAGATATTCCCATGCATATGGTAGAAGGCATTGTGGTGACTCATGAACATTCTGATCATATTGCGGGTATACCACAGATGATTAAGCAGTGGGGCTTACCAATTTTTACAAAGGCAGATACGGCGAGACGAATAGGGGATAAACAAAACTTGCCAATGTCTTGTTTTACTTGCTTGGATGGTGGAGAAATCTCATTAGGGGATATAATCGTACAGCCATTTTCTACTAGTCATGATGCGGTAGACCCTATCGGAATCACCTGTTACTCAGGACGTACAAAGGCGGCTTTGATGACAGATACGGGGATGGTTAGTGAGACGATGCGTGAGCATCTACAGGATTCTAATTTGTTAGTCTTAGAGGCAAACTATGATGAGCAAATGTTGAAATATGGCCCGTACCCATTTGATTTGAAACGCCGTGTCGGCGGCCGTCAAGGTCATTTATGCAATGAAGAAGCTATGAAAACTTTGGAATCCTTGCGACGACCGAAGGGGATGAAAGTTATTTTCGCCCATCGTTCTGAAAATAATAACGCCTTGCCTATCGTGGATTTAATGGCTACACAGATGTTAGAGCGATTAGAGACTAGAGGAGAAGAAGGCTTTTCAATCTTTCATGGTGACCCGAAAGAGATTGTATCCATATAACGCAAGAGTAGGAGTAATATCGTGAAATTTTCTATTTATTGTATTGGAAAATTAAAAGAAGCCTATTTACGGGAAGGGGTAGCAGAATTTGTGAAACGGACACAACCCTATGGCGGTGTGACGATTACGGAGCTGCCTGAGAGTAAATTAGGTGATAAGCCGAGTCAGTCGGATAAACAAAAAGCGCTCTATGAGGAAGGGCAACGATTGTTAAAATACTGTACACCGCAGTCATTTGTCGTTCTCTTAGACGTATATGGGAAACAAATGAGTTCAGAGGACTTAGCAAAGCGTATCAGTGAATTAGAAGTACAAGGTCATAGTGAAATGGTGTTTTTCATAGGCGGTGCTTTTGGGGTATCAGAAGAACTACGCCAACGAGCGCAATGGAAACTGTCGATCAGTCCTATGACTTTCACCCACCAGATGGTACGTTTAGTACTAGTTGAACAATTATATAGAGCATGTAAAATTAATCGAAATGAACCGTATCATTGGTAAGGAAGGAGACGTATATGAAAGGCGCTATTGAAAAAGGAATTACATATGTATCAGTAGATGCACAAGAGTTACCTTTAGAGGGAGTCCAATTTATATCTCAGTATAAAGAAGAATTAGTAGACGGAAAGCAAGATATCTTGGCGATTCGTTCTGAAATAGAAGAGGAAATACAAGGATATGAAGCATTGCTTGTCGAAGTAGAACAAAAAGGGCTTTTGGCTGCCATGGAGGAAAGGCGTGGGTTACTTCATGATGCCATGAAGGAGTATGGTAATGTTACAGATACAATTTGTAGTCTAATAGATACATATATAGATATGGGTAATATGATTCAGCAAATTGAGGACCGAAATGGAAATCCGGCCTATGTTTGGCACTCCAAACAGGACTTGTTAGCACAAAATGTAGAGTTAAATCGAATTTTTGATTATGTAGATTACTATATTTCTGCCATTGTAGATATGCTTTTACATGAAAAGGAATATGCGAATCGTGTGCTAGAAGAGCAGATTGAGACTAGCTCAGAAGAAGATATGACTCAGGTGTTACTGTTCCATCAAATGATACTGACAAAATGTGTAGAGATTAATAAAATGTTGATAGAACGATTGCAAATGATGGTGCCTCATATTGATAGAATTCGAGAAGATATGATGAAATTGCAGGTGCATCACGCCACAAATGAGGTAGAAGAACGTAGAAAACGATTACAGGAACTACGTAACCAAGAACAAGTTGAGGATGTCATGGATTATGCTGATTTAGAAGGACAATATCGACATACCTATGATGAAGAAGGCAATCATGTAGGCACGGAAGAAGGTGGCGATGGAGGCAATCGAAAAAGTTTGACTGCTATATTAGTAGCGGCTGCACTAGTGATTATTATATTTGCCGCATATGTATATATGAAATAGGAGGGATTTACTATGATATTACAAGAAATTATGAACAAATATCCAATTACTGTTGGCAAAGAGGAACAATTGACAGAAGTGGCTAAATTGATGGTGAAACATAATTTAACAGCTATTTCCGTAGTAGACGATAACAACAAATTAATCGGTATTATTTCTGAAGGCGATTTATTATATAAAAAAGTACGCCCTCATGCACCGCACTACATTAACATTTTAGGCGCGAATATCTATTACGGTGGCATTGGTGAATATGATGCACAATTTAAAAAATTAATGGCTACGAAAGTAGAAGAAATTATGACTACAGAAGTCATCACAGCCTATGCAGATGCAGAAGTAGAAGTGACGGTAGGAGCCATGGTAGAGAAACATTTAAAAAATTTACCAATCGTCGATGATGCCTATCATTTAGTAGGTATGGTAAGTCGTCATGATATCATGAAACTTATCGCTGAAGAACAAGGTAACTAGTGTAAATAATTGCACTATTGCTTACTTTGTGATAATATTAAAAATGCAATATTAAAACTTATAATTTGGGTATCATTTGCCCTAAGGAGGAAATATTTTCATGAAAGCAACAGTAAATCCTGTAGATCAACACAAAGTGTCTATTACTATCGAAATTCCAGCGGAAGAAGTAAATAAAGGCTTCACGCAAGCAGTGAAACGCATTGCTGGCCAAGTAAATATCCCAGGTTTCCGTAAAGGTAAAGCACCTCGAAAAATTTTAGAAATGAACTATGGCAAAGAAGCAATTGCTGAAGAAGCATTCGAAATTTTAGCAGGTCGTGCTTACACACAAGCGCTTCGTGAGAACGAAATCATTCCTGTAAGCGAACCAGAAATTGAACGCGAACAATTCGAAGAAGGTAAGGATTTGATCTTTAAAGCTACATTGGTAAAACAACCAGAAGTAACTTTGGGTGAATACAAAGGTTTAGAAGTAGAAAAACAAGATGCTACAATTACTGATGAACAAGTAGAAGAGCAATTAAACAATATCCGTAACCAACAAGCTAAAATGGTAGCAGCTCCAGAAGGCGCTACTGTACAAAATGATGATTTTGCAACAATCGACTTCAAAGGTTTTGTTGATGGCGAAGCATTTGATGGTGGTGAAGGTAAATCCTATCCATTACAAATCGGTTCTGGTAGCTTCATCCCTGGCTTTGAAGAACAATTAATTGGTCACAAAGCTGGTGAAGATGTAACTGTAACAGTATCCTTCCCAGAAGATTACTTCGTTGCAGAATTGGCTGGTAAAGAAGCAAAATTCGAATGCCACATCCACGATATTAAACGTAAAGAATTACCAGAAATCACTGATGAATTCGTACGTTCCGTATCTGTAGGTCAAGGCAAAACTGAACCTGCTTACAACACAGCAGAAGAATTTGTAGCAGATCTTCGTAAACGCATGGAAGATGATGCAGCTCGTCGTGCTATCGATGCTTACAATGCAGCATTAGTAGAATTGGCAGTTAAAAATGCAACAGTAGATATTCCAGAAGTTATGATTGAAGATCGCGCTGAACAAATGGTTCAAGAATTAGCGATGAACCTTGAAGGTCGTGGATTGAAATTAGAAGATTACTTAAAGTTCTCCAATAAAACAATCGAAGCATTGCGCGAAGAAAATAAAGCAGCAGCAGCTGAAAACGTACGTGCTGATTTAGTATTAGACGAAATTGCAAAAGCAGAAGAAGTTCAAGTAACTCCAGAAGACATGAACTACGAAATCTTTGCTATGTCCCAACAATTCGGTGCTGATCCTAAAGAAGTATACGATATCATTGTAAAAGAAGGTCGTGTATCTATGTTAGCAAGTTCCGTAGCTCGTAAAAAAGCAGCTCGTTTGATCATCGAGAATGCTAAAGGTGCTGAAAAAGCGGAATAATCGCTAATAGAGGTGCATGTATAAGAGGTGTAATATGTCTATGTATGTGCCAATCGTAGTGGAACAAACCGGTCGTGGTGAGCGATCCTACGATATATATTCTCGTTTATTAAAAGATAGGATCATTTTATTAAGTGGTCCTATCGATGATACCGTTGCCAATAGTATTGTAGCGCAATTACTATTCTTAGAGTCTGAAGATCCAGATAAGGATATCCATTTATACATTAATAGCCCAGGTGGTGTTGTGACAGCAGGTATGGCTATTTATGATACGATGCAGTACATCAAGCCTGATGTATCTACGATTTGTGTAGGTTCAGCAGCTAGTATGGGATCTTTATTGCTCACAGCAGGCGCTGCAGGCAAACGATATGCATTACCACATTCTCGTATTATGATTCACCAACCATTGGGTGGTGTTCAAGGACAAGCTTCTGAAATTGAAATTCACGCACGTGAAATATTGCGTTTGCGAGAAGAATTGAATGGCGTGTTGGCTCATCATACAGGTCAACCTATTGAGGTAATTGCCCAAGATACAGACAGAGATAACTTTATGTCTGCACAGGATGCAAAAGACTATGGGTTGATTGATGAAGTGTTGACTCGACCAGCCCAAGCAAGCAAATAAGGAGGCACGAGTTTGAGTAAAGATGATAAAGAAAGACGTTGTAATTTTTGCGGTAGAACAGAAACTGAAGTAGATAAATTAGTAGCAGGCCCTAATGTATTCATCTGCAATGAATGTATTGATGTATGTCAGCATATTGTCAATGAAGACAAAGTGGAAGAATTACCAGATACATTTGATCTACAGGATATACCAACTCCTAAAGAAATCAAAGCCCATTTAGATCAATACGTAATTGGTCAAGATGATGCTAAAATTTCCTTAGCTGTTGCAGTATATAACCACTACAAACGATTGCAACATGATAATGTTGTGGATGATGTAGAACTGCAAAAATCCAATGTCTTATTTATTGGGCCTACAGGTAGTGGTAAAACATTACTGGCTCAAACATTGGCTAAAATGTTACAAGTACCATTTGCCATGGCGGATGCTACTAGTTTGACAGAAGCTGGATATGTAGGGGAAGATGTAGAAAACATTCTCTTAAAACTTATCCAATCTGCAGACTATGATTTGGAATTGGCGCAGCGCGGTATTATCTATATTGATGAAATTGATAAAATCGCTCGTAAGTCAGAAAATCCGTCCATCACTCGTGATGTATCTGGTGAAGGTGTACAACAAGCCTTGTTAAAAATCCTTGAAGGTACAGTAGCATCTGTTCCTCCACAAGGTGGCAGAAAACATCCTAACCAAGAGATGTTACATTTAGATACAACGAATATTTTATTTATTTGTGGTGGTGCGTTTGATGGCATGGATAAAGTCATCACAAAACGAACAGCTACAAAAACATTAGGTTTTGGTGCAGATATTCAAAAGAAAGAAGAGAAGAATATTGCTTCGATTCTGAAAGAAGTTGTGCCAGAAGATTTACAAAAATTCGGATTAATTCCTGAATTTATTGGACGATTGCCAGTGATGGTTACGCTCAGCCCACTTGATGAAGAGGCATTAATTAAAATTTTGACAGAACCTAGAAATGCATTGACGAAACAATATGAAAAAATGCTATCTTTGGATGATGTAAAATTAGTCTTTGAATCTGCTGCCCTCCATGAAATTGCGAAGGAAGCTTTAGAACGCAATACAGGAGCACGTGGTTTGCGGGCCATTATCGAAAAAGTTATGAAACGTGTGATGTACGAAGTGCCGTCTATGAAAGATGTAAAAGAGTGCATCGTAACAGATAAAGCGGTTCGTGGCGAAGAAGAGCCAATACTCAATAAATGAGTCCACCTGACGCAATCAGATAGTAAAGGCAAAGAAACTCATTTCAAAGGGGAATGAGTTTCTTTTTATAATATAGTACTGGGAGGTTCAATGGAAACTAAACCTATGACATTACCGATGGTTCCCCTTCGTGGAATGGTCGTATTTCCCAAAGTAGTTACACAGTTGGATATTGGACGTACAGCTTCTGTACAAGCTGTGAAAGCGGCTATGGATGGCGATCAATATTTAGCAGTAGCTACCCAAAAAGATGAAAATATCGAAACTCCTACCTTGTCTGAATTAGGGCAAGTAGGAACAATAGTTAAAATAAATCAAATGCTTCGCTTACCAGGCGGTGTAGTACGTATTTTAGTAGAAGGTGTCACTCGTATTCAGTTAGATGCCATTACATCTACGGATCCATATTATGTGGCAGAGGTAACACCTCTAAATGCAGTACATGACGAGCCAATGGAAGAAGAAGCATATCGTCGTATTTTGCAATCTAAATTTGCCCAATGGGTAGAGGTTGTAAAGCCTACGAATGATGAAGGCATCGACCAAGTAATGAATAGTGAAGATGCTAGTGAATTAGCTGACCAAATTGCTTTTATATTGCCGATCAATACAAAAGTGCGTCAAAGCATTCTAGATGAGCTTTCAGTTAGTCGTCGATTGAATATGGTCGTAGGCATTTTAAATACAGAATTACAAATTAATGATATAGAGAACTCTATTAACAACCAAGTTCGTCAACAAATGGAAAAAGCACAGAAAGAATATTTCTTGCGTGAAAAAATCCGTATTATCCATGATGAACTAGGCGATAAGATGGATCCAGACCAAGAGGCGAATGAGCTGCGCGAGCAATTGGAAGCCCTTGGATTACCAGAAGAGATTCACACTCGTATTGACAAGGAAATTACGCGCTATAGTCGTATGCCACAAATGATGCCGGAGTCCAATATTCTTCGCAATTACATTGATTGGTTGTTACAATTGCCATGGACAACCTTATCTGATGATCGTTTAGAATTGAAAGAAGCTAGCGATGTGTTAGATGGTGATCATTATGGTTTGGAAAAAATTAAAAAACGTATTTTAGAGTTCTTAGCAGTTCGTAAGTTATCTGGTAAACAGAGTGGTTCTATCTTATGTTTAGTGGGACCACCAGGGGTTGGTAAAACATCCTTGGCAAGCTCTATAGCGAAAGCGATGAATCGTAAATTTATCCGTGCCTCCTTAGGTGGGGTTCGTGACGAAGCAGAGATTCGTGGTCATCGTCGTACCTATGTGGGTGCTTTACCAGGTCGCATGATTCAAGGATTAAAAAATGCGGGTACGCGTAATCCTGTATTCTTGTTGGATGAAATTGATAAGCTAGCCTCTGATTATAAAGGGGATCCATCCTCAGCTTTATTGGAAGTACTTGATCCTGAACAAAATAGTACATTCAGTGATCACTACATTGAAATTCCTTTCGACTTCTCCGATGTATTCTGGATTACTACAGCCAATGTAGCGAGCCATATTCCTGGACCTTTACTAGATCGTATGGAAATTATCGAGCTTAGCAGCTATACAGAAGAAGAAAAATTAGAAATTGCGAAACGATATTTAGTGCCTAAGCAAATTGAAAAAAATGGCCTAGGAGACTATGATGTAGTACTTTCAGATGAGGTATTACAACGAGTGATTTCCGAGTATACCAAAGAGGCGGGTGTACGAACATTAGAAAAGACAATTGCTAAAATTTGCCGTAAATTAGCCTATGCAGTAGTAACAGAAGGTGAAACAGTTCCGACTGTAACGATAGACAATATAGAGGACTATTTGGGTACCCCTCGTTTCGTAGAAGAAGAACGAGAAGAAACAGCGCAAGTAGGTCTCGTATATGGTTTGGCATGGACCTCTGTTGGCGGCGTTGTATTGCCGTGTGAAGCAACAACGATGAAGGGTACAGGTAAATTGAATTTGACAGGTAGCTTGGGTAAAGTGATGCAAGAATCTGGTCAAGCAGCGATGTCCTACATTCGCCATAATCAAGAAGCATTAGAATTACCGGAAAACTTCCACAAAGAGTTAGATATCCATGTACACTTGCCAGAAGGAGCAACGCCTAAGGATGGCCCATCGGCGGGTATTACGATGACATTGGCTATGGTATCTGCCTTAACAGGTAAACAAGTTCGCTCTGATATTGCCATGACAGGTGAAATTACATTGCGTGGACGTGTCTTGCCAATTGGTGGATTGAAAGAAAAATTATTAGCAGCTCTTCGCTATGGTGTGAAAGAAGTTTTAATTCCAGAAGGTAATAAAAAGGATATTCAAGAATTGCCGGATATTGTGAAAGAAGGCTTACTCATTACGCCAGTAAAAACGATGGAAGAAGTATTAGAAAAGGCGCTTGTATGAAAAAGAAAGCAGTAGCTCATCGGCATCCAAAGCCGGTATATACAAGAAAAGAAGTATTTACAGGGCCTCGTATTATTGCGGCATCCTATACAGCATCTGCAGTAAAACCTGACCAATATCCTGAAGGAGATACCATTGAGATCGCTTTTCTAGGTCGTTCTAATGTAGGGAAATCTTCGTTGATTAACTCATTGTGTAATCATCGCGGATTAGCATTAGTTAGTGGAACTCCGGGCAAAACTAAAACCATCAATTTCTTTACCATTGAATCTAAAGAAGACTTGCCAGATGATATGGAACGTCGTTTTGATTGGTTCTTGGTGGATTTACCAGGTTATGGCTATGCGAAGACAGGGGGATCGAATACAAATATTTGGTCCTCTTTCATAGCGAACTATATTTTGCAAAGTGAACGAATGATGCTATTGTGCTTGTTGATTGATGGTCGTCATCCAGAACTTCCTATCGATAAAGAAGCTTTTGATTGGCTACAGTCTCATGGGGTTCCTTTGCAAATTGTAGTCACAAAAGCTGACAAGTTAAAGATGAACGAACGTCAAAAGCAATTGCAGCTGATAGAAGAGCGATACCCTACGGGATATCCGCCGATTCTGTATAGTTCTTTAAAACATACAGGTCGAGATCGTTTATTAACACGTATTAATGCAGTATTATTGGGGGAAGAGGCATGAGTATTCTCACAGATGCACAAATGAAATTACGCGTTTCTAACGACCTAGAAGGGGTCGAAGAATATTTGCGTAGTGCTTTACAAACCGGTGCGGAAGATTTTAATGCACTCATACGCCCTCTATCTGCAGGGGGCGGCAAACGCTTGCGTGCCCAACTATGCTTGTTGATCGCTCTTACGGGAGATTCTCGCAAAGAAGATCGAATCCGCATAGCCGCAGCAGTTGAAATGTTGCACTTAGCAACTTTAATTCATGATGATGTCCTCGATCAAGCAGAAGTGCGACGAGGTGTTACTTCTATCCATTGTACAAAGGGCAATAAAGTGGCCATTCTAAGTGGTGACTACCTATTTGCTAAAGCCTTTGGGATTGTTGCTGAAATCGGTTCTATTCCTTGCTTAACTATTTTTTCTGATATTATTTCTGCCTTAGTAGAAGGCGAATTTATGCAAATGGAAGATGTGTACCGATTAGATCAAGGCACGGAACGCTACTTGTTGAAAACACAAAAGAAAACAGCAGACTTCATAGAAGGTTGTTTAGCACTTGGTGGTATTCTAGGTGGCTGGTCAGAGGAATATATTCAATTATTGCGCACCTATGGTCATGGCCTAGGGATGGCTTTTCAAATTACAGATGATGTCATGGATTATCGTGAACAAACAGTAACGACAGGTAAACCAGTAGGCAAGGATGTAAAAGAAGGCATCTTGACATACCCTCTATTATCCATTGTGAGTGAGGAGAATAGAGCTCGTTTAGAAGGTATGATTCAAGAAATCCGAGACGGTGCTGATACAAAAGCGTTGTTAGAGTATGTGATAGCTGAAGGCGGTGTGGATCGTGCATTGCAACTAGAGACTGAATATCGAAAACAATCAGAAGCAGCTTTGGAGCAATTACCGTCATTTAAAGGTAAAGACATTTTACAAAAAATTCTTGATAAATTAGCCACACGTAAGGTATAACTATGAAAGCATTTCAAGTAAAAGACTTCGAGATGACGGCGAAACGACCATCCTTAAATAGTGTGATTGCACAAAAGAAGCGTCTTGCTCAACAACAGAAAGAGCAAGACGCCTTGTTGCAAGAGGACACCTATACTGAGACAGAACAAAAGTTAATGGATGAGGCAGGCTCTATGTCGCTCATTGATCATTTGGGGGAGCTTCGTGGGCGTATCATCGTAGCCTTAGTAGCGATGATTATAGGGACTGTCGTATCGTACTATTATGTAGATGATATTATACAAATACTCATCGCCCCTGCAGGGAAATTGTATTATACAAAACCTACGGAAGCCTTTTTTACATACATGAAGATTTCCATTATCTCTGGATTAATCGTGTCGAGTCCAGTTTGGTTCTACCAGATTTGGGCTTTCATTATTCCCGCCTTGTCAAAAGGTGAAAAAAAGGTAACCTTCCTTATTGTACCTTCGGCGATTTCTCTATTCATCATCGGGGTTCTATTTTCATACTACCTAGTGTTGCCTACAGCCATAGAATTCTTTATCGGCTTTGGAACAGATGGGTTGCAACCATTATTCTCGATTGGACAGTATATTGATTTCGTTGTGGGATTCATCATTCCATTTGGAATTACCTTTGAATTGCCCCTGATTATTGTAGCCTTAGGTGCATTAGGGATTTTATCGTCACAACGAGTGAGGAGTTTCCGTAAAATATTTATTTTATTGGCCTTTATCGTTGGGGGCGCTATTTCACCGACCCCAGATATGTTATCGCAGACGATGATCGCAGGACCGATGGTACTGCTTTATGAAATTAGTCATGGAATTTTACGGTATATTCTGAAAGTATAGTTTACATTCATAAAACTTTCATAATTGTAGTGTATACTATAACTAAATTATTAGATATATCTGTATATAAAGAGATAAAGGAAATCAATATGACGCGTAAACAAATCATAGGTATCCTGTGTATTTGTACCCTAGGATGCATGGGCGTTGGCTCGTGGTATTGGTGTAGTGCGACTAAAGATTCTATGACTACATCTACGAATGTGGTTTCTACAGATAATGGGCCAGTAACGGTTAAGAAAGTTCCTGTACCAGAGATGAAGATAGTACCTACAGAAGGCGATACAACTGAGAATACAGGAGATCCACTTCTGGTAGATATGAAAGGTGCTGTAAATCTGTATAAGCAACAATATCCAACAGCACAAATTAGAGGGATTACATTTGACGAACAAAATGGGCGGAAAAGCTATGAAGTAGCAGGTGTTTCATCAGAAGCCGGCCATAGTGTTATGATTGATGCTATGACAGGACAAGTGATTAGTTCAGCGGTGGAGCAAAAGACTGAGACGTCGACCGAGTCTGCTAGCATTGATTTAGGGGACATTATTACTCCTGATGAAGCGAGAAGAGTAGCTATGGTGATGTTAGGGGATGGCGCACAGTTATTGCGGTGGAGCCTAGAAACACAAGGGTATGTAGCTCGTTATCATCTAGCCTTAGATGTGCATGGTGAAACGATGCTAGTTACGATTGATGCTAATTCTAGCCAAGTCATTGAAGTCATCAAAGAAGAATAAAAGCTATTCATTCCAAATAGGAGTGAATAGCTTTTTTGCTGTAATGAATTTGATAGCACTATATTGTTAGTGACTAGATGATCCATATAATAGGGGATCTTCTACACCGTTATTAAGAAATGCTTGCTCCCGGTCACGGCAGGTACCACAGGTATGACATGGTTCATGACCACCTTCATAGCAGGACCAGGTAAGATGATAAGGAACTTGCAGCCGCAATCCTTCTTGTACCACTTCTGTTTTATTCATTGTGTTCAGAGGTGCTACTAGACGAACTTTGTTGTAAGATCCGATGTAAATAGCTTCATTCATGTGGTGATTAAAGTCGGGTCTACAATCAGGGTACGCATTACCTGCTGCGTCATCAGCATGAGCGCCGATGTAAATGGCCACGTCATCGTCTGGATACAAGCTAAGAGCCATGCTGGCAGCCATAGATAAAATCAGGCCGTTGCGGAAGGGGACATAGGTGGATACGGAACCACTCTCTGCAATTTGTTCCCCATACGAACGATGGTCGATACTTTCACTAGAGGAAGATAGTAGAGAAGAGTTGGAATAGGACATAACTTGCGTTAGGTCTAACTCGTAATGAGGAACTTTGTAATAGTCGGCAATGGCCTTTGCAGAATCCAACTCTTTTTTGTGCTTTTGGCCGTACCAAATGGATAGGGCACTCACGTTTTCATGACCTAGAGAATCGATAGCCATAGCAAGGCAGGTGGTAGAATCAACACCGCCACTAGAGAGTACTAATACTTTCATAGAAATATACCTTTCCTAATCGAAAAAATTTATAAGAGAGTACTGACATGGAGCACATGTTGTACTATAATAGTAAAGATAAGATTGTTTACAAAGGAGACATTATGCGTTTACGTAGGAAACCGTGGATTGATGAAGCGATCCTAGAATATGATAAGTATACTGTACTAGAGAATCACGAAGTTTTCAAGGGAAAATGGCGTGAAAGTTTTGAAGACCCTACAAAACCTTTATATATGGAACTGGGAACGGGAAAAGGAAAGTTTATTTCCGGTATGTGTGAAGCCCATCCAGAAGCAAATTTTGTAGGATTTGAAGTACAAATTGGCGTGCTCTATTATGCGGCACAAAAGTTATATGAACAAAAAGCTACGAATGGAAAGGTGAGCTTATTCGATATCGCTGGTATTGAAGAGGTAGTGGCACCAGGAGAAGTAGATCGATTCTATATTAACTTCTGCGATCCATGGCCGAAAGCAAAACATGCCAAACGTCGATTGACCTATCATACATTTTTAGATCGCTATGCTCGATTATTGAAAGAAGATGGAGAAATCCATTTTAAAACAGATAATGAAGGCTTATTCATGTTCTCATTAGAAGAGTTTGAAAATTCTGGTTGGACATTAAAAAATGTAAGTTATGATTTACATAGTACAGATACTCCCAATGTACGTACTGAATATGAAGAAAAATTCAGCGCCAAAGGGCAACCAATTTTCCGCTTAGAGGCGATTAAGCCAGCTAAAGGAAGTGACATAACTGATGCAGGAGAAAACTAATCATACATCCCCATTGTTATACAGAATACAGCAAATCAGTGCTTTTCTAAAGACTCTCTTTAAGCATGATGCACAAGGATTGCTCTTTCCAGTGGTGCTGATTGTCATCATTGGCTTTGTCAATGGATACAGTGCCACCTATACCAGTACACTTCATGGTGGAGACTGGGGACCCTTTGTGAAATCATTAGGAAAGCAAATTGCCTTTTTGGCAGTAGGTGCTATCTTTGGTATTATCTTTTATCGGATTGATTATAGAAAATGGTTGCGGTGGAAGGTACAAAAATGGCTGTTTATTGGGATTTGTATCCTCATGATAGCCATCTTCATACCAGGCATTGGACATGGTGCGAATGGGGCGCAGCGGTGGATTGGTTTGCCAGGAGGATTGACATTACAGCCTTCAGAGTTTGCTAAGTTAGGGGCTATCATTTGGGCCGCCTATACATTGGACAGGCATGTGAAAAAACATGATACCATCCATTTGTATGAATATTATAATTGGGGACAATCTGGACGATTCCAAGGAGTTAGACAATGGTGGGGACGCATGGTGGATAAAATCAATGCACTCTACCAAGGTGTGACAGGAAAACCTGGCACTTGGCAAGTAGATCTTTTATTACCAGCGTTTACAGTGGTTCCTTTTATCTATGTAGTATTGACTATGCTGCAACCAGATATGGGTACATCTATATTGATTATAGGCTTTCCTGTTATTATGGCAGCTTGCGTAGGATTTTATAGAAAGCATTATAAGTATTTATGGGGAATCGGAGCCTTAGGAATTGTTCTTTTCATTGTGGGCTCGGTGTTTAAAGAATACCGGCTGAAACGATTGACTGCCTATATCGATCCTTGGTCGGACTCAACTGCTACGGGCTATCAAGTGACGCAGAGTATATTGAGTGTGTCTTTGGGAGGATTATTTGGCGAAGGAATTACCAAAGGGATTTCTAAGTATAATTATCTACCAGAAGCCCATACAGACTTTGCATTTTCCATATGGGCTCAAGAAACAGGATTGTTAGGCGTAGTGTTGGTGATTTTCCTATTCTTACTTTTTGCTCGCTATGGACTCTCTATAGCTCGCCATTCGAGAGATTTCTTTGGTCAAGTATTGGCTACAGGATTAACATTTTTTATTATTTTACAAGCATTTTTTAATATCGCCATGGTTGCAGGTGTGACGCCGGTTACAGGGGTACCATTGCCATTTATCAGTTATGGTGGATCTTCGCTGGTGACGAATTTTGCTGCTGTGGGAATATTATTAAATATTGCGCGCCGTAATGAATATGCACGCAAAAAAATTGGAACGACGCAACCATTACCATCTATTGGTGAAGAAACAAGGCATCGATTCCAACCTCGGTCGTAGTAGTTAACGTGCGATTCGCACAGAAAGAGATGAACAATGAAAGATTTTATTGATGTTCACGAACGCCCTTCGTTGGCTAAGTTATTACCACTTAGTTTCCAACATTTATTTGCTATGTTTGGGGCTACTGTACTCGTACCGTTCTTGTTGAAAGTAGATCCAGCTACTTCTTTATTTATGAACGGTATCGGTACGATTTTATACGTATTGATTTGTCAAGGAAAGATTCCTTCCTACTTAGGATCTAGCTTTGCTTTCATTGGACCTGTAAGTGCTGTCGTAGCATCTGGTATGAGCTATGGCGCTGCACAAGGTGGTTTCATTGCATTTGGTATCTCCTTTATGTTGTTGGCATTATTGGTCAAATTTATCGGTATCAAATGGATTGATGTATTGTTCCCACCAGCGGCGATGGGTGCCATTGTAGCGGTTATCGGTTTAGAAGTAGCACCAGTAGCTATGGGCATGGCAGGTATCATAGGCGACCAATGGCAAACCTTTGGTATGACTCATGAACAAGCATTATTCTTATCATTATTCTCCTTAAGTGTGACAATCTTGGGTACCGTATTGTTCCGTGGATTCTTTGCAGTCATCCCTGTATTAATTGGCGTTGTTTCTGGTTATGTAGCAGCTGCTATTATGGGTGTGGTAGATTTCAGTGGCGTAGAAAATGCAGCATGGTTTGCCTTCCCACATTTTTATGAGCCAGAATTTAATATCAATGCAATCTTGATGATTATGCCTGCGTTATTCGTAGTGTTTGCAGAGCACGTTGGTCACATTGTGGTAACAAGTAATATCATTGGTCGTGATTTGATGAAAGAGCCAGGCTTGAGTCGTTCTCTATTTGCTGATGGTATATCCAATATTTTATCGGGTCTATTTGGGGCTACACCGAATACAACATATGGTGAAAATATTGGTGTTATGGCAATCACTCGTGTATATAGTACATTTGTCATCGCTGGTGCAGCAGTACTTGCGATTCTATTCTCTTTTGTTGGTAAAGTAGCAGCATTGATTCATGCGATTCCAGTACCAGTTATGGGTGGCGTAAGTATCTTGTTATTCGGCATCATTGCGGCATCTGGATTGCGTATGCTTGTAGAACGTAAAGTAGATTATACAAAATCTACTAACTTAATTTTATCCTCTATCGTATTAGTAGTAGGTCTTAGCAATGCTAAATTAGCGATTGGCCCAGTAGTATTACAAGGTATGGGATTGGCAACGGTAACAGCGATTGTATTGAGTGTTATCTTTGCTATCTTACGTAAAACAGGACTTGGGAATCAGGATCTCAAGGACTAATCTTGTTCTGCTATGCAGCCTGTGGCGATCTTAACTAAATATTGCAAAGGGAAGAGCACGGTATCCCCCTCACAAACGGTATTTCATAATGTTTGTTCGGGGCACACCGTGCTCTTCTTGTGTTTGTATGATGCAGATAGTAAGAAATGCCACGAGGCTACTACGCACAACTGCGATTCTACGGAAGGGTGATTGCTGGAGTCATAGAACGTTGATGATATGGCGTGATAGACTTGTCCACAAACTGATACTAGCGTTAGGTTTGCTCCGGAATATATCGTGTTCTTTTGCATATGTGTTATTTTGCTGTAATAAGGGACCGCCACATACTTTTGATGTATACCGTGGGTCCTATAGCCTGTGCCGTTATTTTGGGAGGGTGCTCAGCGGTGGGGGAGTACACCGTGCTCTTCTCGTATTTGTGTAATGTAGATAGTAAGGAACGCCACGAGGCGATTACGCATACCTGCGATTCTACGGAGGAAACTAAAAAGCTGCTACCATATTGGTAACAGCTTATTGTGGCGGAGAGGGTGGGATTCGAACCCACGGCCCCTTGCGGAGTCACTGGTTTTCAAGACCAGCTCCTTAAACCACTCGGACACCTCTCCAAATATAAAAACTAGTAATAGTCTATCATTGAAGTAGAGTGTTTGTCAATTACAATGTGATATATATTTAATGTAAAATCATGTCACATATGTTATAATCGTATGCATATTACAGAATATGATTTGAAGTACGCCATAGGAGGTATGGTATGAAGAAAGGATTTACTCTTACACAAACGGGGATATTGCTCACGTTGTGGTTAACTTTTTTATTAAGTTTTGTGATGCGCTTGTCGTGGTCATCTTTGATGCCTATTGTAAATGAAGCGTTGCAATTTACAGCGCAGCAAGGTACGTCGTATTTGACAGCTTTTTACTTTGGGTATGCCTTGACGGTATTGCCGGGTGGATTATTAGCGGATCGATTTGGATATCGTAAGTCAATTTTAGGTAGCTTAGTGGCGATGGCGATTGTAACGGGTCTCATGAGTACCGTACAAAGTTACGAATATGGCTTAGTGCTGCGATTTCTCTTGGGGATTGTATCAGGACCGGTGCAATCTGCTTGTTTGAAAGCTATAGGAGAACATTTTAGTGCGGAGCAACGTGGCACAGCTGTAGGTATTTTTATGAGCTGTACATCCTTTGGGATTACCGTAGTCAACGGATATGCACCGTATGTAGCGGTTAATTACGGTTGGCAAATGGCATTTTTAATTACTGCTGTATTACCTTTGGTAGTGTTCTTCTTGGCGTTATTTACGGTGAAAGAAGTACAAGCTTTCAGAAAGAACCGCATAGCAGAAACAGAAGGAACAGAGCAGCAGTCCATGTCGTTAGCACAAAGTTTACGCTTTGTAGGAACGAATAAAAACATTTTGTTACTAGCTGTTATGGGATTCTTCGCCACAGGAACTACATGGGGCGTGACCACTTGGGCTAACTTGTATTTAGTGAAACAATTGCATGTAACACCAATCTTTGCGGGAGCGATCATGAGTCTCTATGGCATCGCCGCAGTGGTTGCAAAGCCAACTATCGGATTTATTTCTGACAGAATATCTTTGCCGAGAAACTATTTAGCGGCTATCGTTATGTTCTTATTCTCCCCAGCATTGTTGATATTTGCCAATACAAGCAATCCAGATATGTTGTATATTACGGCGCCTCTATTAGGTATGGGAGCTTTCATGTATAGCCCTCTTACAAATGCGATCATTATCCAAGCCGCACCGCCAGAACTACGAGGCACTACGGCAGGATTTGTGAACTTGTTTAACCAAATTGGAGCCCTTACAGCACCTATCATATTATCCACAGTATTAACAGCTACAGGCAATTACCAAACAGCCTTAATGGCACTATCTATCTCTCCCATCATCGGAGCTATTTTACTGTCATTAATTCGACTAAAATAAGAATGTACGCTTTTATGAGTTATTCCTTATAACTTTGAGGAAAATAATGTAAAAGTACATATATAGAATAAAAAATTTATGTATCCTATGTACATGAAAGAAAATGTATTTAAATAAAAATTTTGAGATAATGGTAATTGCAGTTCTTGAGTTTTAAGGATATATATTACAAGAAGAATGCAGCATATTCTAAAGCAAACATAGCACACCTCTCCGTAGAAACGCAGTGGTAGGATATACTCTTGTAGGTGTTCTTTTACCATTTCAGGGTGCAGTAAGAAGAACGTGGCATACCTCGGAGCAAACCTAACGGAGTATCAGTTTGTGGAGAGGTGTGCCACGGTCTTCCCTTTGCTAGCCAGCAGATAAAGAACACCATAAAGATATCATCGTGACGCAAGTTTCATTTGCGAAGATTAGAATTTTGTGAGACAATAAGAGTACAGAAAAGGAATTTTCAAGACTATGTCGAATATACATGATATAGGGATATTACATAGTAGCGTATGAATATATGGAGGAGGTCTTACTATGGTGGAATATAAAAAAATAATTGTTCCTGCAGATGGATCGGAAAATGGTAAAAGAGCGTTAGAACATGCATTGGCAATCGTGAAACGTAATGATGCGGAATTGATTTTAGTGCATGTAGCCAATATTGTATCCGCAATTTCTAACTTTGACCAAACTCCAATTAGTGGTGGCTATGTGTCTGAGCAAATTGCAGAAGATATGGAAGAAACTGGCAAAAAAATCTTGGGCGAAGTGGCAGCAGATGTGCCAGCAGATATGAAAGTAAAATGTGTCTTTGAAGTAGGTTCTCCTGGACCTGCTGTATTAGCGGTAGCTAAAAAATATGATGCAGATTTAATTGTTATGGGGAGCCGTGGATTGGGGCCATTGAAAGGCTTGTTTATGGGTAGCGTAAGTAGCTATGTAACCAGTCATTCCACATGTCCGGTATTGATTGTTAAATAATAGGATATAAGGCTTTGTTCTAGGAGCAAAGCCTTTTTCTATGGAGAGGCTTATGAATGTAAAACATATACGTTGGCTTCATGAGGAACTAGCACAGTGGAAAGCAGATGGACTTATTACAGAGGAACAAAGTCAACAGTTGCAACTCAAGTATGGGTATATTCCAAAAGAAGGCCCATCTTGGACGCGACTTATCACTGTACTAGGCGGAGCCATGCTCATTGTATTGGGTATTATCCTCTTATTTGCGGGATATTGGTATGGATTTTCCCCTAATGGACGCTTTGATTGGTCTTTAGCGATGTTACTCCTGTCTATGGTGGTAGCAGCTTTTGGTGTATGGAAAGCAAAGCCCGCTAGTGTAGCAGCAGAAGTGATTACGCTCATCTATATGGGAGTATTGACGACAGCTACTTTTTTAGTGGCAGATACATATTACACAGGAGAACATATAGGACTCTACGTGCTGATTATCTTATGTTGCTCATTGCCGATCATCTACATCCTGAACTCAGGTGTAGGTATGATTTTTTATCTCATCGGTGTATTGGGGTGGAGTTTCTCAAATCATGCCTTAAATGCTTGGGTAGGGCCGTTAGCAGTAGGTGGATTATTGGTGCTTGCCGTACCATACTTTCTACGGAGGTTTGAGCAAAATCAAACGAATACAGATCCATTGTTGATGTGGGTGGCTTGGGCTTTTATTGGCGCTATCTTTGGAGAGGTCTTTTTCATCCTTTCTACCTATGAACCACAGATGAATCTTTTCTTTATCAGCGTATTAGCGGCCGTTACGTATGCGCTAGGTACATTGGAGAAACGAATTGCTTTATTGGCTCTTCCTTGTAAAGGTGTTGGTGCTATTGCGATGCTCTATACGATTGTAGAAGGCACGTATATTGGAACATGGATTCGTATCGCAGACAGTACAATGGCTTGGTGGATTTGGGTGCTCATGGTGTGCAGTTTATTTTTTGCAGGAACGCTGTTACGTCGACTACTAGTAGGGCGACGCATTGAGGCTTGTATTGGGTTTATACCGTTTACAGTGTTTGGTGGATATATCCTAGCTGTATCAGGGGCCACACCTATTGTTACATCGATCTTGTTTAATGCTTATATTTTAATCGCAGCCTTGGGAACATTTATTAGAGGGACCATGGTTAAAAAGATGAGCTTATTAAATGGTGCGGTGGTAACATTAATTGCTATGTTTGGGGCGCGTTTTTTTGACCCTAGCTTTACGTTTATTGAAAGAGGCGTGTCATTCTTGGTACTAGGCCTGATTGTCTTGGGTATCAATGCGCTGTATTTGTGGCGCAAAGGCCAACAACGATCCGCAGTCAATCAACGGATTCGTCAAGTACAACGGCAAGTAGAGGCATTACCTACATCTGATATGGATGCAGAGTTTTCACCAGAAACACCTACTTCCACTGTAGATACAGAGGAAGTAACAAGGAAGGAGGATCTATGAAAGGAATAAAAAAATGGATCTTCTTTGGACTCGCTGTGATTGCTGCTGTATTGAGTCAGTTTTATATTCAGCAACGATATACTACTTTATTGCAAGGTGGAGCTGAGTATCAGTGGCCTGTTAAAGTAAGCCGACATCTGGGCTGGGTTCCATCGGATTACTTAGATGTAGAGTTCTTAGGGTCTTATGCGACTTGGCAAGGAAAGGATATTCCTGAAGAAGGTCATGAAGTATATGTACTGGTTACACCAAAACCTACAGGGATATTACAAGTTGTGGGAGCTACTGACGTGAAGCCTACAGAGGAAGAGTATATTCGGGCCAGAGTCAAGCATTTTGACCATGGGGTGGTGGAATTTGCTATACCTTTCAATCGTGTGAAAGTAGATCTCACAAAAGTAGATAGCAAATTTTATACGAATTATAAAGGAACTTTGATTGGGACACTTAAAATTAAAGATGGATATGGCGTTATGACTGGGGTGTATGCCAAAGGTGTACCTCTAGAATTAGCTGT
This sequence comes from Veillonella sp. CHU740, assembly GCF_003992055.1. GTDB lineage: Bacteria > Bacillota > Negativicutes > Veillonellales > Veillonellaceae > F0422. The sequence goes on along the minus strand of NZ_RQVD01000001.1, from coordinate 188,510 downwards.
TCCTGAAAGTGTAGTGGATCAAGAAAAGGATTCTCGAGTATTATTAGAAAAAATTGGCGATACAGAACCGAAAAAAGATGATATAATAGAAACATCAAATAGTAAGGAATAGTGTCGTATAATTGTTATGATAGCGAGGTTAAGATGGAAACAAATCAACAAGAGTTGGAAACACAATTGTTAGCTGAACTATTTAAGGTCCTAGGTGATCCAACGCGCTTGCGTATTGTTAGACATCTGCTTCAGAAAGAAATGTGTGTCACTGAAATTGCAGATGCGATGGATATGGGTCAATCGGCTATATCTCACCAGTTGCGTGTATTGCGTCAAGCAAGACTCGTAACATTTAGAAAAGAAGGTAAAACGGCTTGGTATCGTTTGAATGATGACCACGTTATCGTTTTGATTCGTCAGGGCTTAGAACATGTAGGCCATCAATAAAATAATACGATGTGAAAGGGCTGCAATAGCAGCCCTTTTTGCATGAAAAAAACTATCCTATACTGTATTGACACAGTGTGGGATAGTTTTTTCTAAATATCTAACGTCATTCATTGCATGTATCGGTATAAGTTTGTCTATATACATATCAAGTGAATGAATGTATAAGGTTGTTAGTTATAAGGGGAATACGTAGTATGCCAACAAAATAGCCAGTGGCATTGTAAAAGAAGACAACACCGTAGTGGCCAGCACAATTTGTGTAGCCAGCTCGGGATGATTATTCATTTCGACTGCCATGAGGGCTGTATTGACCGCTGATGGTACTGCGTAGGCAATGATAATACTTTGTGCTGCAATTGCTTGCAGTGGCATGTAATACATAGTAATGGGCAATACGACAGCGAGAGCTACGATAGGTCCTGCAATCAATCGCAATGCAGATGTGATGAGCACATCTTTCTTTACAAAGTTCCAAGGTGTACGGTTGAGTTGTACCCCTAAAGTTAGCATAGCAGCCCCTACAAAGCAGCGGCCAAATATGTCGAGAGGCCCCCATATGATAGTTTGTGTAAGGTCGATAGGGCTATAGTAATGCGCCAATATAGATAAAGGCACACAGTAAATGATGGGAATATGCAATATAGTGCGAATCGAATCACGTGTAGTGAGCTTTCCTTTACCCGCCTGATAAAAGCCAAGAGAATTGCAGAAAATAGTTTGGATAATGAAGGTAGCAATAATAGCAATCACGCCATCATGTAAATAGGGAGTGGCTCCGTCGATGATGTACGGATCGTTGGCAAAGACAAAGGTACCAAGAGCAACACCAAGGTTACCAATGTTAGAAAACATAGTAGCGTTGCGCACAATTTCCGTTTTTCCCATACTATAGCCCTGCCATTTGGCTACGATGCCAGCGAGTAAACTATTAGCAAATAAGATAATGAGAGCACAGGCGAATATTTCGAAGCTTTCACTGTTTAAGTCAGTGACATAAAAAGATTTCAAAATATAGGCGGGTAGGAATAGATAAAAATTAAGTTTACTCAATGTTCGCAAATCGAGGTGGAACCATCGATCTAATAGAACGCCCATGAGGGTGAGTAATAAGATGGGGACAATACTTGTCAGTATGATGTGAAAAAATAATTCCATAAAACACTCCTTAGGTAATCTAGTTGTCATATTTATTGTATCATATGTAAGCAAAGTCATTTCATTATTGTGACACATGAAGTATAATAAAATCATGTAGTAAGCTTCTATTATATATTTTTAAAGGGAGGATATCATGATGAAGCGAAATTGGTTAGTAGGTTTAATGATGGCAGGCATGTTGGCATTAGCAGGTTGCGGTGGACAAGGGGATACATCGTCTACAGCACCATCCACAACAGAAACGATTACTGTATCTGCAGCAGCTAGTATGCAAGGGGCGTTGGAAGAGTTAAAAGCAGACTATGTGAAAAAACACAACTTGAAGCCAGAACAAATTAATGTTGTGTATGCTGGATCTGGTACATTACGTCAACAAATTGAAGAAGGCGCACCATCCAGTATCTTTATTTCTGCGAACAAAAAGAACATGGATCAATTGAACGAAAAAGGCTTGATGGATAACATTCGTCCATTTGTAGCTAACACATTGGTGATGATCGTACCAAAAGGGAAAGATGCAGTTACATTGGACAATATTACAAATGTAAAACGCGTAGCTATCGGTACAGTAGAAACGGTACCAGCTGGTAAATATGCGAAAGAATCTTTAACAAAAGCGAATCTATGGGATGCAGTAGAACCTAATATCGTATTTGCAAAAGACGTAAAAGCAGTAGGCGCTTACATTGCAGAAGGTGCTGCTGATGTAGGATTTGTATATAAAACAGATGCGTTGGCATTGAAAGACAAAGTAGATATTTCTGCTACTGTAGATGCGAAATTACATGCACCTATTGAATATCCAATTGGTATCGTGAAAAAGAACCAAAATAAATTAACAGAAGATTTCTATGCGTACCTAACAAGCAAAGAGGCTAGCGAAGTATTAGCTAAATGGGGCTTCGCTGAACCGGCTCAACAATGATAGCTTTACAGTTATCTATCGAAGTCGCATTTTTAGCGCTTCTCATCAATGTGGTGGTGGGACTCAGTCTTACCTATGTAATGAAGCGATATTCATTCCCAGGAAAATCTCTGATTGATTCCTTCTTTACATTACCCCTAGTGTTGCCACCGGTGGTATTGGGCTTTGTGTTGCTCATCATATTTTCTCCAGGCAATGCCTTTGGGGCGTGGTTAGAGGCTCACGGCATCAGAGTGGTGTTCTCTAAGCTAGGAGCAATCATTGCATCCGCCGTGGTCAGCTTTCCCCTCTTCTATCAGTCGGTGCGAACAGCGCTGGCTGCAATCGATCGAGATATGGAAGATGTAGCTCGCACTTTGGGGGCCTCGGAATTTCGTGTGTTTTGGACAATTTCACTGCCACTGGCATGGAAGGGAATCCTCAGTGGATCCATCTTGTGTTTTGCCCGTGGCTTAGGAGAATTTGGTGCCACTATTTTGATTGCTGGAAATATTCCAGGGGTGACGAGAACAATGCCATTAGCCATTTATTCTCTCGTAGAATTTGGCGATTATAGTGGCGCCTTTGAACTTGTGATTTATATTTGTATCTTAACATTGGGGCTTGTATGGGTTATTCAAGGGCTCACCAAGGGCTCCCTCTTCTCTAATCGGTAAGGAGGTACTATGATTTCCTTTGACATTGTGATAGAACGAGGAACTTTTACGGTGAAAGCCCAAGGAACTTTACGAGAGGGGATTACCACACTGATGGGCCCTTCTGGGAGTGGAAAATCTACATTTTTGAAAGCTTTGTGTGGATTGTTGACACCGAAAACAGGTAGGATTACAGCCAATGATGAGGTATGGTTCGAAAAGGGAAGGGGCACACCCACCCAAGACCGTCACATCGGCTATATGCCACAAGGTAATATTGTATTTCCCCATATGACGGTGGAGGAGAATATTCGGTATAGCAAACAAGGTTCTCCAGAGTTATTCGATCATATTGTGGAACGCTTGCGATTGACACCACATCTCAAGAAGAAAGCCAAAGGCTTGTCTGGGGGAGAGCAACAACGAGTGGCATTAGGCCGGGCATTGTATTCTAAACCAGTACTTCTCATATTGGATGAACCATTGACGGCGCTAGATGTGAATTTGCGTGCTCAGTTGCAACAAGACTTAGTGGCTATCATCTCTGAATGGGGCATTCCTTGTTTATGGGTCACTCATAGTGAGGAAGAAGCGGCAGCAGTAGGTAATCATCGATTGTTGTGTCGTGATGGAGTCATTGCAGAAGAGTTATAATGGGAACGCAGGTTCACGGCGCATGGGCAAGTTCAGCTTCTATGCAATAGGACTGGCGTAGATGAATGCATAGTACAACACATGCAATAGGACTGGCGTAGATGAATGCATAGTACAACAGATGCAATACGACTGCGGCGATGAACACATGCACAACTAGATTAATAGCATAATGGTGGAATAGAGGAATGTTGATACACTTCAGCATTCCTCTATATTAGTTTTGTGCTAGTTGTGAGTGAAATTTATGTATCATTATATTATGACAAAAATTATATGTACCTTACATAAATTTCTTTATTTCTTTACAGTTATTGCTCATATGAAGTATAATACTACTGATTATGACTTTTTTTAAAAGAGAAGGCATAATCAACAGAACTGTCGAAACACATGCAAAGGAGGAACCAAATTCGTACAGGCGAATAGCGCAAGCGCTGGAAAGAGACGGCTTTCACAGCGGACGAGGTAGAGGAGTATCGAAATTCAGCGGATGCCTCTCGGCGAGCTTCCGTCGTAGAAGTAGAGCAAAACACCAAGGTAACTAGGTGCACAAAGGCTACTTTCAGAAGCAACAGTAATGAATTAATCAAGGAGGTACATACCATGTGTGGTATCGTAGGATATATTGGATTTGAAAATGCAGCAGATTTTATGCTGGAAGGTTTGGAGAAATTAGAGTACCGCGGATATGATTCTGCAGGGATTGCCGTAGTGGGCGAAAATAATGTGATTAAAGTACAAAAGAAAATGGGCCGTTTGGCGAATTTGGAAGCTGTGGTAAAAGCTGATCCTAACCAAGGTCATATTGGTATCGGTCATACCCGTTGGGCTACCCATGGTCGTCCAAGCGATATGAATGCGCACCCGCACACAAGCACAGATGGCAAATTTGCCGTAGTTCACAATGGTATCATTGAAAATTATATGCCATTGAAAGAAGAATTATTGGCTAAAGGTGTTGAATTTACATCTGAAACAGATACAGAAGTGGTGGCTCACTTATTGAGCGATATGTATGATGGCAATTTTGAAAGTACCGTTCGTCGCATGTTAGAACGCATTGAAGGGTCTTATTCTTTAGTGATGGTTTGTGCGGATGAACCAAATAAAATCATTGCTACAAAAAAAGATAATCCATTGGTAGTGGGCTTAGGAAAAGGTGAAAACTTCATCGCTTCCGATATCCCAGCTATTATTCAACGCACTCGTGAAACATATATCATCAACGACAACGAAGTTGTTATTGTTACACCAGATAGCGTATCCATCACTGACCGCGCTGGCCAACCAGTAGAAAAAGACATTTACCATGTCACATGGAATGCAGAAGCGGCTGAAAAAGGTGGCTACGAACATTTCATGTTGAAAGAAATTTACGAACAACCAAAAGCGATTCGTGATACTCTATGTGGCCGTATTAATAAAGAAGCTACAGAAGTTGTGTATGATGAGTTAAACTGGACGCCAGACATGGTAAAAGGCATCAAACGCATCTTGATTACAGCTTGCGGTACTGCATACCATGCAGGTTTGGTGGCGAAATATTACATCGAGCAATTGGCACGTATTCCAGTAGAGGTAGACATTGCATCCGAATATCGCTACCGTACACCATTAACAGATGAAGATACATTGTGTATTGTTATCAGTCAATCTGGCGAAACTAGCGATACTTTATCTGCCTTGAAAGAAGCAAAACGCTTAGGTGCTAAATCTTTGGGTATCACCAACGTAGTAGGTTCCGCTGTATCCCGTGAAGCGGATCAAGTTATCTATACATGGGCAGGCCCTGAAATCGCCGTAGCTTCCACGAAAGCGTACACTACACAATTAGTAGCCTTATTGTTATTAGCTGTGTACTTAGGTCAATTGAATGGTCGCATTGATGAAGCGGTAAAACATGAAATTTTGACAAACTTACAAGAGTTACCTACATTGACGCATGAAATCTTTGAAAATGTGGACGAAATCAAAGCCTTTGCCAACCATTATGGGTATAAAGAAGATGCGTTCTTCTTAGGCCGTTTAATCGACTATGCTGTAGCTATGGAAGGATCTTTGAAATTGAAAGAAATTTCTTACATCCATGCAGAAGCTTATGCAGGTGGCGAGTTGAAACATGGTACCTTGGCATTGATCGAAGAAGGAATTCCAGTGATTGCCTTAGCAACACAAGAGTCTGTACGTGAAAAAATGATGAGTAATATCAAAGAAGTAAAAGCTCGTGATGCCATCGTCATCGGTGTTGGTATGAAAGGCGACGAAGAGTTGGCGAAATATGTTGATCATACCATCTTCGTGCCAAAAACTGATGCTTTCACAGTGCCTATTTTAGCCGTTGTACCATTGCAATTGTTGTCATATTATGCAGCCATCACACGCGGTGCTGACGTAGATAAACCAAGAAACTTGGCGAAATCTGTAACCGTAGAATAGGAGATACTATGTCCGTTATATTTTCCGGAATACAACCTAGCGGTGAGTTGACTATTGGTAATTACCTTGGAGCTCTTCGCAACTTCTTAACATTCCAAGATGACCATGAATGTTTTTACTGTATCGTGAACCAACATGCGATTACAGTACCACAAGATCCAAAGGACTTAATTCACAATACAAGAAGCTTAGCTGCCTTATATTTAGCAGTAGGCTTGGATCCGAATAAAGTGACTTTATTTGTGCAATCCGAAGTACCTGCCCATGCACAATTAGGCTGGATTTTAACAACTCTAAGCTCCATCGGTGAGTTAGAGCGCATGACCCAGTACAAAGATAAATCGGCGAAACAAGGGGAAACCATCCCGGCTGGTTTGTTGACATATCCACCATTGATGGCAGCAGATATTTTGCTGTACCAAACCAACTATGTGCCTGTAGGGGATGACCAACGTCAACATATCGAGTTAACTCGTGACTTGGCGCAACGTTTCAATTTCAAATACGGTGAAGTATTTGCTATGCCAGAAATTAAAACAACCGTAGGTGGGGCTCGTGTCATGTCCTTGCAAGATCCAACGAAAAAAATGAGTAAGTCTGATGATAATAATTGGGCTACCATTCGCTTGTTGGATACGCCAGATGTGGTGGTGAAGAAGATTAAAAAAGCTGCCACTGATTCGGAAGGCGTAGTGCGTTACGACAAAGAAAAACAACTAGGTATTTCCAATTTGATGGGCATTTATAATGCCTTAACAGGAGATTCCTTTGAGGCTATTGAAAGCATGTATGCTGGTAAAAACTATGGAACTTTCAAAGGTGACATTGCAGATCTATTAGTAGGAGCGATGACCCCGATCCATGAACGGTATGCAGAATTAATCGACAGTCCTGAATTAGATACAATTTTGACACAAGGTGCTGAAAAAGCAGCTGCTGTAGCGAATGTAACATTAGCTCGTGTAGAAGAAGCAATGGGCTTACGACGTAAGTAATACTAAGATGTAATGAGATGCACGAGCTGTGTTTCATTACATCTTTTTTAGTAGGAGTAATGAGTATAGTATCCATGGGTATGTACAGTGTTTACGGGGAGGAACTCTATTATGAAAAAGATGCTACTGTTGGTAATGGTATTGGTAGGTTTGTTGAGTACAGTTAGTGCCAAGGAATTTAATGAATCTCGTTGGCAGTGGTTTTATTCTAATGCAAACTATACTGGGAAAATAGATTTGAATACTATGACCTATGATCCGGAAACAGATATAGCTGAAGCTTGGGTGGTGTGGATATATCCTGAAGAGGGACGTCAGAGCTTAAGATCATATACAATTTACTTTAAACATAATATGCTTACAGGAAAACAAGGCTATCTTTATAAAAAAGGTTCAGATCGGATTATCGATGAATGGACAATAAATGGTTCTTGGACACCGGCTCCTAGCAGTGGAGATGAAGCTTTGGTAGCCGCCGTCAAAGGTCTTGTAGGGCGTGATACTAAATTGGCTACTTTGAAAAAAGAAAAAGAAGAGGAAGCGCAAAGACGATTAGAGGCACAACGTGCGGAAGAACAAAAACGTTTAGAAGAGCAAAAAGCATTTGAGGAAAAACAAAAAGCAGCGCAAAAAGAAGCTGAAAAGCGTAATCGTGTGGCAACCATTGGTGGTATTTTAGGCTCTCTATTTGGCATATAAAGGAACAGTTGGGAAATGGTAGGATGCTATTTCCCAACCGTTCGTTGTTGAGAAAATATAAGAGCAGACTTTTATGTGAATAATATTTATTCATTGCCGATATGGAAATTGTATGAAGGAGAGAGTATGAAGCAAATAATGTTGTTAGGGATGGTGCTATGGTTGGGTCTTTTCAATACAGTAGGTGCCAAAGAATTTAATGAGCCACGTTGGCAGTCGCTATATTCTGACACAACTGAAACCTTAAAACTTGATGTGAATACAGTTTCCTATGATGCAGAATGGGATACAGCTGATGTTTGGGTAGCTAAAATCAATATAAACAAACCTCGGCAGGAGGTTGTACATTATAAAGTGTACTTTGGGTCTACTGATGTGAAAGTTGTAGACGCATTACTGTATACACCTGGTTCTAATGTGGTGGTGGGCAGAAGAAACTATGATTATTTCATGGATACAGAGAGAAGTGAAGTAGCCAAATCACTTTTGAACACAGTAAAACAGTTAACAGATCGTGATACTAAAAAAGCTGTATATGATAAGAAAATGAAGGAAGAATATGAAAAGGCAGAGCAAGAATGGAAGAATAGGCCGCTTCTAAGAATTAATCGTACAGTAGAATCGGAATGACATATTGTTGTGTAAATGCATACGAACATGTTGGGAAATAGTAGTGACTATTTCCCAATCTGTATATTAGGAGAAAGTATGAAACGAGAAGACGTAGAAGAGATGTTTCCCTGTGGGACTATCCAAGAAGAGCTACATAACTCTACAGTTATGATATGGGGCTTTCAGCTACTATATGCGGGGATAGCTGTGTGGGGGATTTATCATGGATTTGTATTGTATCGAGAGTTAGGATATGGATGGCATACGATGATTATATTAAGTGCCTTCGTTGCAGTGTATGCGCTGCTTCGCATGTACCAACAAGATGATGTAGAAGCGTATATTGCTACAGAGGGAATTATTGTCAAACGAACTCCTATACTAGTGAAAGAACGGATTCACCGATTCTTTGCACCAGATCTATACTTAACCTTTGTTCATTATCGAGGAATTATGGGATTAGGAGAAGACTGGAAAACATTATACGTCCAAACAGATACAGGTGGCATTTATGTAGTTCCTATTAGCTTGCAGTTTTTAAGCTATGAAGATAAGGGAAAAGTGTTGGCTGCATTACAGGGATATAAAAACACTTGAATGGGGCTACAAAAATTTTCTGAAAAGTATTCACTGTTAGGAAATTTTCTAGGGAAATCTACTTTCATAGAGAAGTGTATTTATATGAGGCTAGATATATCTACCGACCTGCCTTGTAATTGTGGTATACTTTTAGTAAGAATGAAAGAGAGGCATTGCATGCGTATTAAATCATTCGATGAATTGACTATTCAAGACAATTTTATCTTTCAGAAGGTTATGTTAAAGAAACCGATTTGTAAAGCTGTACTGGAACGTTTATTGGACATTTCTATTAAGGATATCGTCTACATCCAGGAGGAGAAAACTCTGGATGTGAGCTTGGAAACGAAAAGTATCCGCTTAGATGTGTATGTGAATGATGATAAGGGAACTGTGTTCAATATCGAAATGCAAACTAGCAAAGATATGGAAGAGCTGGTGAAGCGCACACGTTTTTACCAAAGTATTTTGGATATGTATCACTTGCAAAAAGGTCAGAAGTATATGAGCTTAAATGATTCGTATATTATTTTTATTTGCACGTTCCCTGTTTTCAGTGGTAATCGGCATAAGTATACTTTTAAAAATATTTGTATGGAAGAACATGATATCCTCTTAAATGATGGGGCGACGAAGTTGTTTTTAAGTACGAAAGGTACCAAGGATGACATTTCAAAACCGTTACAACGGTTCCTAGATTATGTGGATGGTCAAACTGCATCAGATGAGTTACTACGAGATATTGAAAGTGCCGTAGATGAAGCAAAACATTGTGAGGCTTGGAGGGAGGAATATTCAATGCTATCAATGGATCATTATGCATATTGGAAAGAAGGCATAGCTGAGGGTCGGGCAGAAGGTGTAGTCGAAGGTAAAACTGAAGTTGTCATTCAGATGTTACGTAAGCAATTATCTTTAGAAATGATTGCAGAAGTTACTAACTTTACAGCAGAAGAAGTAACAGCTATTGCGAAAGAGTATGGATTAATGTAAAAAACATATGTAAAGAGAAAATGAGCGATATGGTTAGTAGATCACTTACTATATCGCTTTTTGCATCAATGTTTAGCTGTTGGGGAAGTTTGTTAGTAGAAATTATTTTTAGAATATGTAATAGAATTTTTGTTATTTATCTCTTTACAACTTTAATTAACTAAAGTATAATGTAATCATGAAATAGAGATTACATATTTGTAGAGAGGAGAAGTAGTATGAATTGGTTACAAAAGTGTTCTAAAACAGTATTAGCGGCGGCTAGTGCATTAGTAATTGTTGGGTTAGTAGCGGGCTGTGGGGCATCGACAAAGCATGTAAATACAGAAGTGCCTAAGAAAATTGTCATCGGTTTGGACGATAACTTCCCTCCTATGGGATTTAAAGATGAAAAAGGTGAACTAGTAGGTTTCGACATCGATTTAGCAAAAGAAGTAGCTAAGCGCATTGGCTCTGAAGTAGAATTTAAATCCATCGATTGGGATAGTAAAGAGGCGGAGTTAAAATCAAAACGTATTGATGTGTTGTGGAATGGTTTAACCATTACGAAAGAAAGAGAGCGTAATATCTTGTTCTCTAAACCATATCTTCGTGGAGATCAAATCATCGCTGTTAAATCTGACTCTGGTATTGCTGATAAATCACAACTTGATGGTAAACGTGTAGGGGTTCAATCTGGTTCTACTGGTTTGGAAGCGGTAAAAAATGATCCGCAATCTAAGAACTTTAAAGAAATCAAAGAATATGGAGATTATGTAAATGCTTTCATGGACTTAGAATTAGGTCGCATTGATGCCATCGTAGTAGATGAAATGGTTGGTCGTTATTTAATCGGCAAAAAGGGTAATAATGTGTTTACGGTAGCGACAGGCTCCTTTGCTAGTGAAAAAGTAGGTGTAGGTATGCGCAAGGAAGATGAAGCGTTGAAAGCAAAAGTTGATGCTGCGTTACAAGAAGTGATGAATGATGGTACGGCTGACAAATTGGCGCAAAAATGGTTTGGCAGCACATCCATCTTGACAAAAGAGGAGTATAAATAACCATGGATGTATTGGAATATATGTTACAGATAGTCCCGGCTATTGCGGGCGGATTCCAAGTGACCTTGTCATTGTTCTTTATTGTTATTGTCTTATCGGTGCCGGGAGGGTTACTCTTGGCGCTGCTCCGATTGAGTGCAAATCGTGTGATCACAACTATTGTGGATGCTTATGTGTATGTTATGCGTGGCACCCCATTGATGTTACAAATTTTACTTATTTACTATGGTTTGCCGTTTATGATTGAGGGTTTTGAATTAACAGATATGACAGCGGCAGTGTTGTCCTTTGTATTGAACTATATTGCGTACTTGTGTGAAATTTTTCGCAGCGGTATTCAATCTGTTCCGAAAGGGCAATATGAAGGGGCAAAAGTATTGGGCTTTACCTATGTACAGACCATGTATAAAATTATATTGCCACAGGTCATCAAACGAGTATTGCCACCATTAGCGAATGAAACGATTACATTATTGAAAGATACATCTTTGGTGTATGTATTAGCGATGAATGATATCTTGCGGATCACGCGCAGCATTGTACAACGAGATTTTGATATTACTGCATTCATCGTAGCCGGCGTATTTTATTTGGCCATGACATTTGTATTGACGAAGTTATATCAGTATTTAGAACGTCGTATGGCGATTTACGAAGAGTAGGAGGGAACCATGGCTTTCATAGACATGTTACATATAGAAAAGAGCTATGGATCAGTGGCGGTCTTGCAAGACGTATCCCTGTCCATGGACCGAGGCGAAGTGGTGTCCATCATTGGACCTTCTGGATCGGGCAAATCCACCTTTCTTCGTTGCTTAGGACAACTAGAAACGATACAAAAAGGGACAATCATCGTCGATGGGGCGACCTTGGTGGATACGCCAGCAGAGGCAACGGAAGCGGTATACGCATCCAAAGAAGAACAGCAACAAATTTTATTAAATATGGGGATGGTATTTCAGTCTTTTAATTTGTTTCCACACATGACAGTATTAGAAAATATTATGGTGGCACCGAGAATGGTGAAAAAGATGAAAGATAGTGATATATTGCCTATCGCACAAGCACTGCTGGAAAAAGTAGGCCTATGGGATAAGCGAGATGTATATCCGAGTACCTTATCTGGTGGACAAAAGCAACGGGTAGCCATTGCCAGGGCATTAGCAATGAAGCCAAAAATTATGCTTTTTGATGAACCTACCTCCGCATTGGATCCAGAGTTCACTAGTGAGGTACTACGAACCATCAAGGAATTAGCAGAAGATAATATGACCATGATTATCGTCACCCATGAAATGGCTTTTGCCCGTGAAGTAGCAGACAGAGTCATCTTCATGGCAGACGGCAAAATACAAGAAGAAGGAACCCCAGAAGATGTATTTGGGAATCCACAAAATCCCAGAACACAAGCGTTCTTAAACTCTATGTTACGGGTATAACAATAAAAGAAAATGCGACATAGCCAGGCATAAACAGTATTACATAGTTTTTACCTGGCTATGTCGCATTTTATAATTGCTCACTGATGATAGGATATTATTTATACCTGTCACTTGGCATGTCGAATTTGTATGTTTGATACTAAGCATATCACGGACACTGGGCCCCATGAGGATCCCCCCTCATATGCCGATTATCATACACAATCGCCAAGCGGTTAGCGACGGCAAGAGATGTTAGCCTTTTTATAGGCTGTACGGCGATGTGAGTAGGTATTTAAGACAGATTCACACTAACATTAAGCAGAATGCGGTGTACCTCCGATCAAACTTTTACGTAGGACAGTTTGGCGGGGGTACATCGCATTCTGCCATTTCTGTGAACGTTCCAACACTGCCTACTCACAGAGCAAAAGGCAATCCGAGGCCAACATAAATTGCCAATGAGCCATGAGATTGTGTATAATAATAGGTATATGTAATCCAATAGATGAGAAAGAGGAATGACGATGCGAATTGATGGTCGTGGGCTTCAAGATGTGCGCCCTGTGAAAATAACTAGAAACTATACAGCCTATGCAGAGGGTTCCGTCCTCATTGAATGTGGCAATACAAAAGTACTTTGTACAGCCAGCGTGGAAGAACGGGTGCCACGGTTTTTAAAGAGCACAGGAACTGGTTGGGTCACAGCTGAATATTCATTGTTGCCACGGGCTACACATACTCGGGTGCCTAGAGAGGCGGCAAAAGGTAAGCAAACAGGTCGAACTGTAGAAATTCAGCGTCTCATTGGCAGAGCTTTGCGAGCAGTAGTGGATTTGAAAGCATTAGGCGAAGTATCCATTACTGTAGATTGCGATGTGTTACAGGCTGATGGTGGCACACGAACAGCTTCTATTACAGGTGCCTTTGTGGCTTTAGTGGATGCCATTCATAAAGTATACGATGGGTATGGCAAATTCCCAGTGACGGATTATTTAGCCGCTATATCTATGGGAATTGGGCAAGAGGGCCCTATGGTGGATTTATGCTATGAAGAAGATAGTGCAGCCATCGTTGATATGAATGTGGTGTGTACTGGCAAAGGTCAGCTAGTAGAAGTGCAAGGAACGGGTGAGCACGGAACATTTACTCGAGATGAACTGAATGCGCTGTTAGATTTAGGTGAAAGTGCCACAAAACAATTGATGGATATACAACGAGACGCATTAGGTGAAATAGGTCATATGGTAGGTCGTGAAAATCCTTCGAAAGCAGTAGTTTTAGCTACACGTAACAAAGGTAAGATTCGTGAATTTACAGCGGCCTTTGAAGAACTCGGATTCGAAGTGCGTACCATCGATGACATCATAGATGTGGAGGAGCCAGAGGAAACAGGATCTTCTTTCATGGAAAATGCGGAACTAAAAGCGATGTATTATGCAGAGGCTTGTGGACTGCCTTGCGTAGCCGATGATTCTGGATTAGAAGTAGATGCCTTAGGCGGTGCTCCAGGTATTTATTCTGCTAGGTATGCAGGTAGTCATGGCAATGATGGAGACAATAATAAAAAACTTGTCGCAGAATTGGCAGAGGTACCTATAGAGGAGCGGCAAGCTCGTTACGTATGCGCTCTTGTATGGGCGAATCCAGATGGACAGTTAGTTCGAGCTACAGGGACTTGTGAAGGAATCATCCAATTGGAACCAATGGGAAAAGGCGGTTTTGGTTATGATCCACACTTTTACATTCCTAAATTAAAAACAACGATGGCCAATATATCGATGGAACAAAAACAATCGATTAGTCATCGAGGTAAAGCGCTACGGGCATTAGTAGAGCAGTTACAGCAGACAATAGTTAAGTAATTAATAATAATAGTTAAAAAATATATCGAAAGACTTGAATATATGGATGAAGTTCGATATAATAAAGATAAGTATTATAAGGAAGGCATATATTACATTATGGATACATCTGTAAAATCAAATAAAATGAAACTCTATGGGTTCAACAATTTAACAAAAACCTTGAGTTTTAATATTTATGATATTTGTTACACGCGTACAGAAGAAGAAAAACGCCAATATATCGAATACATTGACGAAGTTTATAATGCACAGCGTTTGACTGATATTTTGACAGAAGTTTCACATATTATTGGAGCTAATGTACTCAATGTGGCGAAGCAAGATTATGACCCACAAGGAGCCAGTGTAACCATTCTGATTTCGGAAGAGCCTGTTGATCATGTGGATAAAGATGATGTTGTTATGCATCTCGACAAATCCCATTTAACAGTGCATACCTATCCTGAAAGTCACCCAGACAATGGGGTAAGTACATTCCGTGCAGATATTGATGTGTCTACATGTGGACAGATTTCTCCGTTGAATGCATTGAACTATTTAATTGATAGCTTTGACTCCGATATCATTAGCTTAGATTACAGAGTGCGTGGATTTACTCGCGATATTCACGGTAAAAAATTATTTATCGACCATCGTATGAATTCTATCCAAAACTACATTAATTCTAGAACTCGTAATCTTTACAATATGATCGATGTGAACGTGTATCAAGAAAATATTTTCCATACCAAAATGATGCTGAAAGAGTACGATATTAATAATTATTTATTTGGTATCACCGAAGAAGATTTGACGCTAAAAGAGCGTAAACAAATCAACCAACAACTCAAACAAGAGATGGCGGAAATATTCTACGGTAGAAACTTACCATCATTAAAAATTTAGGAGGTTTTACCATGGACGTAAAGCAAGAGGCAATTGAAAAACGCTTGGAACTAAAAGGTTTCTTACAAACTGGTACAAAATATGAATTGAAAGATGCTCATGACTTGACAGTAGCTTACACACCAGGTGTAGCGGAGCCATGCCTTCACATTAAAGAAGATGAAGATAAATCCTTCGATTTAACATGTCGTTCCAACATGGTAGCTGTTGTATCCGATGGTACACGTGTATTGGGTTTAGGCGATATCGGAGCAGCCGCAGCGATCCCAGTAATGGAAGGTAAATCCCTACTGTTCAAACGTTTTGGTAATGTAGATTGTATTCCTTTAGTCATCGACACTAAAGATCCAGATGTGTTAATTAACACTGTAAAATTAGTGCAAAAAAACTTTGCAGGCATTAACTTAGAAGATATTTCTTCCCCTAAATGTTACGAAATTGAAAATCGTTTGAAAGAAGAATTAGAAATTCCTGTATTCCATGATGACCAACATGGTACAGCTATTGCTTGTTTGGCAGGTGTAAAAGCAGCTCTTCGCTTTGTGAAAAAAGACTTGTCCAAAGTAAAAATCGTTGTAAACGGTGCTGGTGCGGCAGGTGCCAACATTGCTCGCTTGTTATACTTAGCAGGTGCGCGTGATATTACCTTAATGGTAAGCTCTGGTGTGTTGAATAAAGATTACAAACGTCTTGATTCCTTACAAGCTGAGTTGATTAAAACATTAGGCCAAGAAACAAAAACTGGCAATTTAGCAGAGATTGCTAAAGATGCTGACGTATTGTTAGGTGTATCTGCAGCAGGTGCTTTCACAAAAGAAATTTTAGAAAGCTTAGCAGATGATGCGATTGTATTTGCAATGGCTAACCCAGTGCCAGAAGTAATGTATGAAGAAGCGAAAGCAGCTGGCGTACGTGTGATGGGTACAGGCCGAAGTGATGCGCCTAACCAAATCAATAACGTAAACGTATTCCCTGGTATCTTCCGTGGTGCCATCGACGTACAAGCACGTGAAATCAACGATGAAATGAAATTGGCAGCCGCTGATGCATTAGCAGCTCTTGTAACTGATGAAGAATTAGCAGAAGACTACGTAGTAGCCAATGCATTCGACAAACGTGTTCCGTTAGCAGTAGCAAAAGCAGTTGCTGAAACGGCAATCAAAACTGGTGTAGCTCGTAAAACAGAAGTGCCGTACTAATCGTTAATAACGTGAATGATAGAACGCCCTCAATGGTAAAAATTGAGGGTGTTTTCTTATAAAATTCGTTGACATCTGTGGTGCTATCATATATAATAAATTAGTCATAGTTTGGGTACGCCCAACTATTGCAAGCCGCATGAAGAGGTCAATAATATTTGGCTTCGGCTAGATAACCGCATTCAGCGAGTACGAATACAAGGAGGTGTCATAATGTACGCAATTATTAAAACTGGTGGTAAACAATATCGCGTTTCCGAAGGCGATGTAATCACTATTGAAAAATTGGATGTAGCAGCTGAAGGAACTGTTTCTTTTGACGAAGTTGTAACTGTAGTTAAAGACGGTGACGTTAAAGTTGGTACACCACTTGTGGACGGTGCAAAAGTTACTGGTACAGTACTTGAACATGGTAAAGCGAAAAAGATCTTGGTTTTCAAATACAAAGCGAAATCCAACTATCGTCGTCGTCAAGGCCATCGCCAACCATTCACTAAAGTTCGCATCGAAAAAATCGAGGCGTAATTATCATGACTCACATTGATGTGAAACGCAATGTAGAAGGGCACATTGTAGAATGTCATTTTCGAGGACATGCTGAGGCAGGTCCCTGCGGAGAAGATATTGTATGTGCAGCTATTTCTATGCTTTCACAGACATCGCTTTTAGGACTTCATGAGGTGGCTCAGCAATCCATGGAGTATCGTATAGAAGACGGTGAGTTAGATATCCTGCTTTCAGAACCCATTACTGAAAGAGGACAAACTATATTAGAAACCATGCTTCTTGGTATTAAGAATGTGGCGGATCAATATAGTGATTTTGTTAGAGTGAGTGAACAATAGGAGGTGAACTACATGTTATTCAATATCCAATTACAATTATTCGCATCTAAAAAAGGTGCTTCCAGTACAAAAAATGGTCGTGATTCCGAGTCCAAACGTCTTGGGGTTAAATGCCATGACGGTTCTACTGTAAAAAGTGGTAACATCCTAGTTCGTCAACGTGGTACACATTTCCATCCAGGCGCTAACGTAGGTATCGGCAAAGATGATACTTTGTTTGCATTGGTTCCTGGCCGTGTAGCATTTGAACGTGCTGGTCGTTATAACCGTAAAGTTTCTGTATACCCTGTAGAAGCTTAATCATAACACATATGAAAGGTCACTAGATAGCAATATCTGGTGGCCTTTTTTGTGCTGTCATATGATTCTTTATCGAATTTTGATGCTAGATATATACTATGGAATCTGTGGTATGTGTATAAGAAGCATATATACAGTCTGACAAATGATGAACAGATGAATACCTGTGTGTTTCTATTTATGCATACATAGTATTAACAATTGCTTTCAAAATACATACTAATCTTGTATACATAGCCTACTAAGTGGAGTATAATAAAGAGAGTGCTATATCTAATAAAATCGGTATAGCGAATCTATTAGGACAAAGCCTAGAAGGATATAGGCTATCATAGATCTACTAAGTCAGTAGAAAAGGAGTTTACTATGTATGATGTACACTCTTCCAAGGCGGAAGAATTTATTAATCATGAAGAGATTCTAGCCACATTACAATATGCAGAAGAAAACAAAGAGAACAGACCTTTGTTGGATGCCATATTAGAAAAGGCAAAAACACGTGTGGGGTTGAACCATCGTGAAGCAATGGTGATGTTGGAATGCCCATTGCCAGAATATAAAGAAAAATTATTTGCTCTAGCAAAAGAAATAAAACAAGCTATTTACGGAAATCGTATTGTGCTGTTTGCTCCGTTATATTTATCTAACCATTGCATCAATGGTTGTGTTTATTGCCCATACCATGCGAAAAATAAAACGATTACTCGCAAGAAATTGAACCAAGACCAAGTTCGTGAAGAAGTAATGGCTCTAGAAGCGATGGGACATAAACGGATTGTTATCGAATCTGGTGAACATCCATTAGAAAATCCATTGGAATATATTTTAGAATGTATCAATACGATTTACTCCATTAAAAAAGATAATGGAGAGATTCGCCGTGTGAATGTGAATATCGCCGCTTGTGAAGTGGAAGATTATCGAAAATTGCATGAAGCAGGTATCGGTACGTACACATTGTTCCAAGAAACGTACAATAAAGAAAATTATGAAGCTCTTCACCCAACGGGACCTAAGAGCGATTATGCATACCATACAACGGCTATGGACCGTGCTATGGAGGCCGGTATTGATGATGTAGGGATTGGTGTATTATACGGTTTAGAGCATTATAAATATGATTTTGTTGGCTTGTTGATGCATGCGGAACATTTAGAAGCAAAGTTTGGTGTAGGTCCGCATACAATCAGTGTGCCTCGTATTTGCCCAGCCGATGATATCGATGTAGATGATTTCAGTAATGCTGTGCCAGACGATATTTTTGAAAAAATCGTAGCTTTGATTCGTGTATCTGCGCCATATGCAGGTATGATTATGTCTACCCGTGAAAGCCAATCCATGCGTGAGCGGGGCTTAGCATTGGGCATTTCCCAAATCTCTGGTGGTTCTCGTACATCTGTTGGTGGCTATGTAGAAGAAGAACCAGAAGAAGAAAATTCTGCTCAATTCGATACGAGTGACCGCCGTTCCTTAGATGAAATTGTAGAGTGGTTATTGGAATTAGGCTATGTGCCTAGTTTCTGTACAGCTTGTTATCGAGAAGGTCGTACAGGAGATCGCTTTATGGCTTTGGCGAAGAGCGGACAAATCTCAAACTGTTGCCAACCGAATGCGTTGATGACATTGAAAGAATATTTATTAGATTATGCAGATGATGAAACAAAAGCCGTAGGAGATGCTGTCATTGATGTACAATTAGATTCCATTAAAAATGATCTAGTAAAAGAAAAATCGAAAGCCTATATTGCACAAATGGAAGAAGGAGAGCGCGACTTCCGATTCTAAGTGGAGATTAGAGATTGTTGCACCTATATGTGTTAGGTGTACCATAGATAATTAAAAATATATATTATACAAAATGCAGTTGCCCAGAGGGCAGCTGCATTTTTCTGTGTAGAGAATCGTGGACATAGTATATTATTGATGCCTGTCTAATCTAGGGTGTGATAGGGGATGACAGTGGAGCATCATAGATATTACGTGAATCATGCTTAGGAACGAGCAATCAATACAACTACTGTAGGGGGATGCAAGGGTTATGGAAGGTATACATTTATAAAATATATGATAATAAATGTTGTTATAGCTATTCCCTATATATAATAATATGTATCCTGTATAAGGATAAAAGTCCATATATTGTTGACATATGACGGACATCCTAGTATACTTAATTCATCGCCAAAAAGAGATGTAGTTGGAAAGAGAGGTGAGCAGATTGCCGATACGAGTGGTGAAAGGACTGCCAGCTATTGGAGAACTTTCACAAGAGAATATTTTCGTTATGGATTCAGAACGGGCGGAATCACAAGACATTAGGCCATTACATATTGTAGTTGTGAATTTGATGCCTAGAAAAGAAACAACGGAAATTCAGCTCTTACGAGCATTGAGCAATACGCCGTTACAAACGGAAGTCACCTTCTTGTACACAGCGTCTTATAAATCAAGTAATACTTCACAAGAATACTTGAAAACGTTTTACCGAACATTTGATGAAATCAAAGAAGAATATTTTGATGGACTCATCATTACAGGAGCCCCTGTAGAGCAGATGCCCTTTGAAGAGGTAGAATATTGGCAAGAGCTTTCAGAGATTATGGAGTGGAGTAAAACACATGTATGCTCGACACTATATATCTGTTGGGGAGCACAAGCAGGAATTTACAAACACTTTGGTATTCACAAGGAAGACTTGCCAAGCAAGTTATTCGGTGTGTACGAACAAGAAGTGCAAAATGGTAAGCCCATGCTTATGCGTGGCCTAGATGAACTCTTCTATATGCCTCATTCACGGCATACGACGGTGAGTGAAAGCGAAATTAACGCTCACCCTCAGTTAGAAGTGCTAGCCCGCGCGGATAAGACCGGTGTTGGTGTAGCCAGGTCCTATGATAATAAACATATTTTTATCTTTGGACACCCTGAATATGATCGAGATACGTTGTATCAAGAGTATGATCGGGATCGGAAGTTAGGTCTGGACATTGATATGCCAGAAAATTATTTCCCTGACGATGATCCGACAAAGACCCCAATGATACGATGGCGATCGGCTTCGACGATATTGTATACGAACTGGTTAAATTATTATGTATACCAAGAAACACCGTATGAAGTAAGTGAATTACAGTCGAGAGAATATGAACAACCATATATACAGGATTGGGTCATTTAATCCTAGTAAAAAAGTAGTAAAGAATTAAGAATAGCGAGGAAATTAACATGAGCAATTACAAATTTGAAACATTACAATTACATGCAGGTCATACAGTAGACGCAACAGGCTCCCGTGCGGTGCCAATCTATCAAACAACTTCCTATGTATTTAAAGATGCAGAACAAGCAGCAGGTCGTTTTGCTTTAACTGATGCTGGTCCTATCTATACTCGTTTAGGTAACCCTACACAAGACGTATTGGAAAGTCGTGTAGCAGCATTAGAAGGTGGTGCTGGTGCTATTGCTGTAGCATCTGGTTCTGCAGCGATTACATATGCGATCCAAAACGTAGCATCTGCTGGTGACAACATTGTAGCAGCTTCCACATTGTACGGTGGTACTTACAACTTGTTCAGTGCTACATTGCCGCGTTTTGGTATTACAACAAAATTTGTGAATCCAGACAATTTAGATGAGTTCAAAGCAGCCATCGATGATAACACAAAAGCAATCTATGTAGAATCCGTTGGTAACCCAGGCGCTAACTTGGTAGACTTAGAAGCAATCGCTGAAATCGCTCATGCACATGGCATTATCGTGATTGTAGATAACACATTTGGTACTCCATACTTATTCCGTCCATTCGAGCATGGTGCAGACGTAGTAGTTCACTCTGCTACTAAATATTTAGGCGGTCATGGCACAACTATCGCTGGTGTCATCGTGGAAAGTGGCAAGTTCGACTACAAAGCGAGCGGTCGTTACCCTGGATTCGTAGAAGGAGACGTACATTACAATGGTTTAGTATACGGCGATCTTCCAATTCCTTTCACAGTGAAAGTTCGTGCTCAATTGTTGCGTGACACTGGAGCATCCATCACTCCACTAGCAGCATGGTTGATTATCCAAGGTATCGAAACATTGTCCTTGCGTGTAGAACGTCATGTAGAAAACACTCGTAAAGTAGTAGATTTCTTAGTAAACCATCCAAAGATCGCTTACGTGAATTATCCTGAATTGCCAAACAGCCCGTACAAAGCATTGGCTGATAAATACTTCCCAAATGGTGTAGGTGCTGTGTTCACATTCGGTGTGAAAGGTGGTAAAGAAGAAGGTATCAAATTCGTAGATGCTCTAGAAATCTTCTCTAACCTTGCTAACGTAGCAGATGCAAAATCTTTAGTTATTCACCCAGCAAGTACAACGCATGCGCAATTGAGTCCTGAGGAACAATTGACAGCAGGTGTTAAACCAGAACAATTGCGTGTATCCATCGGTATCGAAAACATTGACGATATCATTGCCGATTTAGCGCAAGCATTAGACAAACTATAAGATTCATAGGTGTAGTTAACACATAATATATAACGCCATAGGTTATGTAGCGATAAGCGATAGCCTGTGGCGTTTTATCTGTTTATATTCGTAGGGTTTCTGGTTATGTTATACTATATAGGGTTATATCATGCATTAATGCAATAATGGATAGTATACATTGTGATATGAGAGTATAGTCCTACTCATATAGGAACTATACAACCATGTATAATGAAAATGATATATATTATGCTAGATATTATAAGGAGGCCCCATGAAAGGATATGGTTTAAAAACGGTTGTAATAGGTGCTGCGTTCTGTTTGTGCACTGTGTTACCTGTATTGGCTAGTACAGAAGCGGTAGGGATGCCACTGACACAGACGAATGAAGTAGTTCAACATACAACGGTGGTAACAAGTGATAAAGGGCAGTTTACATTTGAGTTTCCTTGGGAAGTTTCAAGTGCACAGACGATAGATACAGTGACGTTATCTAAGCAAGGGGCTGTTGAGGGTAGTACAGTGGGCTTTGCATTACAGCTACATGATGGTGCTAAGATGACGGTGACACGTCGTAGTAATCAACCGCAAGAAGGAGTCTCCTTGGAGGAGTGGAATTCGACCTGGTATGACACGCCAATAGAAGGACTTTCAGATGCGGAGTATGTCAATGTGTGGAAGCGATTTGACCCAAAGGTGGCGGCCTATCCATATGTGACCGGAGGGTATTTACCAGATGAAAGGATGACGGCAGCTCGTTGGAGTTATGTGGTGAAAGACGAGACGCATCCATTGCCGATTCGCTTTGAATTAGATTTAATTCCTAAAACAGATCCTCAGCATCGCTATGTGATGACATTAGAATATACAAAGAAGGGAGCCTATCAGCTAGATACCCTAAAAGGATTGGAGAAACAATTGCAACCTATGAGCTCTAAGTTAGATAGACCTCATAGTACAGGAGAGTACAAATTTTCTAGTTTGCCAGTAGTAGCAAAGGAGCTTCCGATTCAAGACGGCAAACAGTTGGTGGATCTGTATAGAAACGAAGTATTCCGAGGTAAACAGACAAAACAACATAAAGAGGACGTTTATATCTATGATACATCCGTAAAGATAGAAACTGCTGATACAGTGGATAGTATGAGTGAAACAAGTGAATCAACTGCTCGTGGTGTAGGCAGAGACAAAACAGTAGGTGACACTGTTGTTACCTCTGTACACATAGATACTAAGGGACAAGTGGAGCTAACGAAGCATATACAGTAATTTGAAATGTATATGCGTATTAGGAATGTATGCTATAAAGAACTTGAATTTTAAACGAATTGTGTATATAATACAGTTAGCAAAAAGTATTTGTTCTAATCTATGTTTGAAAAGAGGTGCATTCCTGTGAGTAGTCATGTAAAGGCAATTGATTCAGTGCCAGCCTATGGGGATTATTGCGTCTGTTTAGGTCGTAAAATTGCCTGGATACGTAGAAGTAAAGGGTTTTCTCAGAAGCGGTTGGCAGAACTGTGTGGGATTAGTTCAAGCTATTTGGCCAAGATTGAAGGAGCCAAAGGTAGCCTTGGTACTACGTTGCAAATTTTATATTTAATTGCAGGTGTACTACAGGTCGACTTAGGAGTGCTCTTATCGCATACGGCTGATGACTATCATAGAATGCGGCTATTTAAGATTAAGAGGAAAGTTTCTTCCTATGAAACAGAACGCGATCACAGCGTGTAGGTGTATTATATAATAACTTTCCACACAATAGAGAAAGTTTACTCGAAGAGACAGCGCTCATTAGGAGTATCTAATTATGAACTTAGATACTCCTAATTTTATTTTTAGTTGTATTTGAGAATACAATCGTTCTCAAATACAAAACTGATAATATTAATTGAGAATCTATAAATAAAATGGAGTAGACCTTTATTTTTGATATTTTAAATGATAAACTCTATCAAATAGCTTAACAGTGCGATTTATAATACGAAAAATGCATAAATGGATGTTAAAATCACATAGAAAAAATATATAGAAAAGTTTGACAATACAAAAAAAACGTGCAATAATGAGAATGTAAAAAAGGTAAGTACCTTACGTAAATGATAATTATAAAGTTAGCGAATATGTATTTTTATGGAGGTGTCTCATGCGCGTTATTGGTGATGCATGCATTAAATGTGGTTCTTGTGCTTCTGTTTGTCCAGTAGGAGCAATTGCTGAAGGCGAATTAAAATATGAAATCAATGAAACTTGCATTGATTGCGGTTCTTGCGAATCCGTTTGCCCAGTAGCAACAATCACAGCTGAGTAATCAACAACAAACAAAACCCCTTGAACATAAGTGTTCGAGGGGTTTTTTATTTATAATCTTCCTAAAGTATGTTACAATTAATAGAATACGGAATTCTTTATAAGGAGAGATTCGATGAGATTATTTTCTTCATTAGGAAGAGATTTAGGAATAGATATCGGGACCTTTCATACACATATTTTTGTAGAAGGTCGTGGTGTAGTGGTATCTGAACCATCTATTGTGGCTACTGATGCAAAGCAAGAATCAGTAGTAACGGTGGGTGAAGATGCCCATCGTTTATTATTGCGCAATCCAGAAACATTAGCACCTATGAGTCCTTTAAAAGAGGGCTTCATTGTGGACTATCGGATTGTGTTATCTATGTTGAAATATTTTATGAATAAAGCTTCAAAGGCTGTGCGACGATCCCGTGTTGTCATGGCTGTTCCTTGCGGTATTACTGATGTAGAGCGAAGAGCGATGACCGATGCCATCATACAAGCAGGAGCCCGAGAGGCATATTTATTAGAAAGTCCTGTAGCGGCGGCCATCGGTGCTAACTTGCCAATTATGGAAGCTAGAGGCAGTATGGCTGTCGATATTGGTGGTAGTACCACAGATGTAGCGATTGTATCCATGGGTGGAAAGGTAGCCAGCAAAACCTCTCGAGTAGGTGGTAATGAACTCAATGAGGCGATTTATAAATATATCCGCAGTGAATTTTCTATTATGGTATCCAATGAAACAGTTGAGGACATCAAACTCACATTGGGAACGGCCATGCCTCCTTCTGTAGAAAGGGAATATACGATTGTTGGTCGTCATTCAGAGACGGGACTTACAAAACGTTGCATCATACGAAAAAGTGAAGTGTATGAAATTTTACGACAACCTATTGCAGAGATGGTAGCAGTGGTTCGAAGTATCTTAGAAAAAACACCACCAGAATTAGTGGCAGATATTATGGAAAGTGGTATGCTACTTACAGGTGGAACAGCGCTCTTAGAAGGGTTAGACCTGCATATGCGAGAAGAGCTAGGTGTACCTGTTCGTATTGCGGACGCACCAGACCTTACGGTGGCCTTGGGATTAGGAAAGGCAGCATCTGATGTAGAACGGCTTGAAAGGCTATTAGTGGCAAGTAAATTACGAAAGGGGCGGTCTTAATGCAACAATCAGAACGAAAATGGCTGACAATGATCGTCCTTATATGCTGCATATTAGGTGTATTTGGTTTCATATGGAAGCAGCGCACCCAAGTTCCTGTTGTAACAGTGGCCTTGGAAAATATGATGGCTCCTTTTACGTATGGGTCGAGTCGATTGTTGGAAGGTCTTCATACGGGTATTGAAGTGTTAGATGCTGGTATTTTGCGAGTGAAAGACACCTCTGATTTAGAGGCACGCAATGCCGCGTTAGAACAGAAACAGTCTGCCTATGATGAATTAGTAGCCGAAAACCTTCGATTGCGTCAATTGTTGCAGTTCCAAACGGAGCAACCACAATTTTCTATGATAGGAGCGACAGTAGTGACTCGTGATCGAGGTGCTTGGACTGATACATTTACTATTTCTAGAGGCCAAGCGGATGGGATTGCTCCGAATATGGTGGTCATCGCACCACGTGGCGTAGTAGGATTTGTATCTGATGTATATGAACATTCTGCAAGAGTACAAACGATTCTAGATCCAAGATCGGCCACAGGAGTGATTGTACAGCGCCCAGAGTCTAGAATTGCTTCTATTTTAAAAGGTAATGGCAATCATCCGCTAGAACCGCAAATGGTGAATATTGCGTTAAATGGTGATGTGCTAAAAGGTGATACGATTGTGACATCTGGTTTTGGAGGCATGTATCCAAAAGGAATCATCCTCGGCCATGTAAAAGATATTGTTACTGATGAAGAAGGTTTTGTAAAACATGCGATTATAGAGCCTACAGTAGACTTTCAAAGTTTAGAAGAAGTATTTGTCATAACTAAATCCTTTACGGCTACGCCGGAGGTGCCTAAATTAGAGCCTAAATTGATTCCTCGTACACAGCGAGATCAAGTGGAAGGGGCTAAAGGAACGGTGCAACAATGAAGCGATTTGCGTTGACATTACTGATGATTTGTATTGTGATTATACAATCTTTAGTGGTACCTAGATGGTTTGCTCCATCTTGGGCGCCTCATATATTGATGGATATCGCTATTGTGGTAGCTATATTGAAAGGCCGGCCTACGGGGATGCTATTAGCGATTATAGGCGGTATCGTGCAAGATGTGCTTATCGGAAACTATTTTGGATTGCATGTGGTTTCCTATGCGGTAGTGACCTACATGTTAGGGTCTATGAACCATACGATTTATGAAGAGCAATGGTACGCTAGTGCTTGGTGGATAGGTCTGGGAGCTTCTCTAGTGCTGTTGGTGCAGGTAGGCTTATTATGGGTTGTACAAGAGCCGGTAATCCTGTCTAGTTACATATGGAATCATGGGTTTCC
Organism: Veillonella sp. CHU740; assembly: GCF_003992055.1. Lineage (GTDB taxonomy): Bacteria > Bacillota > Negativicutes > Veillonellales > Veillonellaceae > F0422. The sequence goes on along the minus strand of NZ_RQVD01000001.1, from coordinate 161,562 downwards.
CTCTGTGGGAGTAGATGCTTTTATTGGGATTGTTATCCATCATGTACTATGGCGTTGGGAAGAAAAAGATGAATATATGTGGTAGAAAGGAGGACCTATGTTAAAAGCACTATATAAAAAGAAGAAGACTACACGTTTTGATGTGCTTCTAACAATAGTTGTTATTATATTTCTAATCCTTTTAGGCCGCGTTTTTTTCTTGCAAGCTATTGAAGGTGACTATTATAGAGGCAAAGCCGAGGGGAATAGACTACGGATGTTGTCGATGACGGCCACTAGAGGTATTATGTATGATCGAAATGGCCAAATTGTGGTAGGATCACGTCCAGCGTACATGGTATCTATGTTGCCTACAGGTAAACAGGCAGACCCACAAGTTTTGCAGACTCTAGCTACGTATTTACAAGTGCCTGTAAAAACGTTAGAAGATAAAGTTGAAGCTCATAAGGGTGGATATGAACCCATTCGCTTAGCTAGTGATGTTACATTGGATAAAGTCACTAAAATTGAGGAGCATCGCCATGAGTTACCGGGCATTACCGTCGATGTAGAGCCACTACGGTATTATCCTCATGATACAATGGCTTCGCAATTGTTAGGCTATGTGGGTGAAGTGAGTGAAGATGAACTGGCAGCGGCCAAGCAAGCAGAGTTAGATGGTACACATACAGGTGGTTCTATCGGACCGGGAACGATACTAGGTCGTTCTGGTCTGGAAAAAATGTACGATCCTGTATTGCGTGGTGTCGATGGAGGTCGACAAGTAGAGGTCGATGCTAGTGGTAGACCTATAGAAGAAGTAGGTCGTAAACATACGGTACCAGGTCGTAATATTCATTTAACAATTGATTTGAACCTGCAAAAGGTGGCGGAGAAAGCTGTGTATGATCAATTGGAGGCGCTCAGAAAACAGGGGATTCCTGCCAAGGGGGCCGCAGTAGTTGCTATGGATCCTAATACGGGTGCCGTATTGGCCATGGTGAGTGCGCCTGGATTTAATCCGAACTGGTTCGCCAAAGGGATCACCACAGAGCAGTGGAATCAGTTGAATACAGATTCGAATCATCCCTTTGAAAATAAAGTAGTCACAGGTGAATATCCACCGGGGTCTCCTTTCAAAATTATTACAGGTGCGGCAGCCTTAGAATTGAAAAAGGTAACGCCTAATGAAATGATTTATGACAGTGGTAAGCACTGGTTGATCGATAAACGAAATGCCGAAGGTGAAGCCCTTGGATGGCTAGATTTTAATAAGGCATTGGCCAAGTCAGATAATGTGTATTTCTATGAAATGGGCAATCGGTTAGGGATTGAAAATATCGATAAATATGCGAAGATTTTTGGTCTCGGTGAAAAAACAGGGATTAAGTTATATGATGAAGGCACAGGCAATATAGCTAGTCCTGAATATAAGCGAAAAGTATTTGACCAAGACTGGTATTTAGGCGAAACGTTTGATGCTGCCATAGGACAATCTTTTACGCTAGTAACGCCGATACAGATGGCAGTTGTTATGTCTGAAATTGCCAATGGAGGGATTCGCTATCAACCGTATGTGGTGAGTCGTATTGACAATGCAGATGGGACACCAGAAGAAATCTTTGGACCTAAGAAGTTAGGCGTTCTTCAAGTTTCTAAAAGCGTCATGGATATCGTACGTAATGGATTGCGTGATGTAACGTTGGAAGGTGGTACAGCCGGCGAAATCTTTAAAGGGTTATCCTTAGCAGTAGCTGGTAAAACTGGTACTGCCGAGAATGCTACTGGTCGTGACCATGGTTGGTTTGTCGCCTATGCACCGTATGATAAACCTCGCATTGTAGTAGTGGCATTGGTAGAGCAAGGCGGATTCGGAGCGATTTCTGCGGGATCTATTGTCCGCCCTATCTTGGAAGAATATTTCCATATACCAAAACAGCCAATACCACCAGTGACGGCCAAAAAAGAAGATGGAAAAGACGATAATAAAGATACTTCAACATCTAAAACAGAGACGAAAGATAACAAAGACTAGGAGTGCATTATGTGGCAAAGAATTATACGAGAATGGGATTGGATACTAGTGCTGTCTACCATTAGTCTAATCCTCATTGGATGTGTTGTCATTGGTAGTGCTACACATGTCAATCGGGAAGGGCTGCAATTGACAGGATTAGTTTCAAAACAATTGCTGTTCTTTGGGTTAAACTTAATTGCGATTATAGGCTTGCAATGGTTAGATTATGAACGATTGCGCACTTACGGAAAATGGATTTATGGAGCTACTATAGTGATGTTGCTTGCAGTTATGATTGTGGGTACATCTGCATTAGGGGCACAGCGTTGGATTCAAATCGGCCCCATTACAATCCAACCTTCTGAGTTTACTAAGCTAATGATGATTATTAGTTTGGCCAATATGTTAGAGAGCAGAGTAGGTAAGTTAAATACATTTAAAGAGTTAGCTCCTGTATTTCTGTTTTTGGGAATTCCTGCCTTGTTGGTGTTCAAGCAACCAGACTTGGGTACATCGTTGGTGTATGTAGCCATTTTGGCAGGCATGTTATTTGTCAGTGGTATTCGCATGCGCTTAGTGCAGATTATGGTAGGAACCATGGTAGCATTAGCTCCTTTGAGCTGGTTTGTATTGCAAGAGTATCAAAAGCAACGGATTATGGTGTTTTTAAACCCCAATGTAGACCCATTTGGCGCAGGATATCATATTATCCAATCTAAAATTGCAATTGGTTCAGGATTGTTATTCGGAAAAGGTTTATTTGAAGGGACTCAAAGTCAATTAAACTTCTTACCAGAAAACCATACAGATTTTATTTTTTCTGTAGTAGGAGAAGAATTAGGTCTTCTCGGTTGTTGTGTAGTCTTGGGGTTACTGTTGGTAGTTGTGTATCGCAGTTTTTTAATTGCTAAACGATCTGTAGATCCTTTTGGTATGCTAATTGCAACGGGTATTGGCTCTATGCTGCTGTTTGAAGTGTTAGTCAATGTAGGAATGACAACGGGTATTATGCCTGTCACAGGGATTCCATTGCCATTTATCAGTTATGGGGTCAGCGCCTTGACTACCAATTTGTTGAGTGTAGGCTTATTGTTAAATATAGTAATGCGCCAGAAAAAGCGCATGTTTTAATTATTAGAAATGAGGCTTGTGCCTCTTGTGAGGTTGTATGATTCACTTAGATCCATCATGGTTACAACATGTGGAAAAACCGGCTCGCTATACGGGTGGAGAATGGAATAGCATTGTGAAAGACCACAGTACAGTGGATGTAACAATGGCATTAGCCTTTCCTGATGTATATGAAGTCAGTATGAGCCATTTAGGGATAAAGATTTTATATGGTTTGTTGAATGAGCGAGAAGATGTGGCGGCAGAACGTGTCTTTGCGCCTTGGCATGATATGGAACAGGAAATGCGAGATCGTAAGATTCCTTTATTCTCCTTGGAAACAAAAACACCAATTCGTGAATTCGACTTGTTAGGCTTTACATTGCAATATGAGATGAGCTATACCAATATTTTAAATATGTTGGATATGGCAGATATTCCGTTCTATAGCAAAGATCGAGATATGTCTTTCCCATTGCTCTTAGCAGGGGGACCTTGTGTCTATAATATTGAACCGATAGCAGATTTCTTTGATATTGTGTCTATCGGTGAATCTGAAGAATGGCTAGTGGAATTTGTAGAACTATTTAAGACAGAAAAAGCAAAAGGGTTCCCAGGTGGCAAAGAGGCCTTCTTGCGTAAGGCAGTCTTAATTGAAGGTACCTATGTACCGGCTTTATACCAGCCAGAATATACAGAGGAAGGCCATTTTAAAGGGTTGCAAGTATTGGCAGAAGAAGCTCCGTCAGTAGTCAAAAAGCGCATCGTCGAAGATGTAGAAAACTCCTACTATCCAACAGCGCCGATTGTGCCGTATTTAGACGTAGTCCATGATCGGGCTGTGTTGGAATTGTTCCGTGGTTGTTTACGAGGCTGTCGTTTTTGCCAAGCTGGTATGTTATATCGTCCTGTTCGTGAAAGAACGCCGGAACGATTGTTGCAGATGGCAAAAGATATTATCGCCAATACAGGATATAACGAAATTTCTTTAATGTCTCTTAGCTCGGCAGACTATTCTAAATTACCAGAGTTAGTAGATATGTTGATGGAAGAGTTTAAAGACAAACAAGTGAGTGTTAGCTTGCCGTCTTTGCGTATTGATGCATTCTCTATTGATATTGCTAAAAAGGTACAACAAGTTCGTAAAAGTGGCTTAACCTTTGCCCCTGAAGCGGGGTCGCAACGTATGCGTGATGTCATCAACAAAGGGGTTAGCGAAGAAGATTTAATGGCTGCTTGTGAAAATGCTTTTAAATCTGGATGGAATACAGTAAAGCTCTATTTCATGATGGGCTTACCGACGGAAACGGATGAAGACGTAGCAGGCATTGCTGATTTAGCATATAAAGTGTTAGATTTACACCGTGATATTACAGGCAAACGCAATGGTAAGGTCACAGTGAGTTGTTCTTTCTTTGTTCCTAAAACACATTCTCCATACCAATGGTATGGTCAGCAAGATGTGGAGGAAATTCACCGGAAGCAACGATATTTAAAATCCCTCATCAATAATCGCAATATCTCTTACCATTACCATGATGGGCATACAGGTTATTTAGAGGCTATCTTTGCTCGTGGTGACAGACGATTGGCTCCCTCTGTCATCGAAGCTTGGAAAAACGGTTGTAAGTTTGATGGCTGGACAGAGTATTTTAAATACGATACTTGGATGCAAGCTTTCAAAGATACAAATATTGATCCAGATTATTATGCGCGCCGTGACCGTAGTTTTGAAGAGGCATTGCCATGGGAACACATTGATGACACGGTAAGTAAAGCCTTTTTACAACGTGAATGGGAGCGTGCTGTAGAGGGTACGTTGACATGGGATTGCCGTCGTAAACCTTGCAATGGCTGTAATGCTTGCCCAGAGTTAGGCACACCAATTATTGATTATAAGGAGGGTGGACGTGTTGAGAAAGTTACGTTTGGCCTTACATAAGGGAGAAGAACTTCGATTCTTATCCCATTTAGATTATGCCTCAGCTATTGAGCGTATGATTCGCCGTAGTGGCATTAAAATGGCCTATTCTGAAGGATTCAATCCACATATGAAAATTAGCTTTTCTTCTGCTCTTGCCTTGGGTATTACAGCTAGCGCTGAATATTGTGATATGGATGTTTTAGAAGAAGGCTCCTTGGAGGAATTGATGGATCGACTTTCACAGGCTGCACCAAAAGGGCTAGAAGTGTTAGAGGGTCGTTTCATGCCGGACAAAGTGAAAAAGATGATGGCTATCTGCAATTATGCAGTCTATGAAGTGACAGGTCCTGCGAAAGCAGATGCCAACTGGGATCAGTTGTTGGAGCCTTTTAATAGTGCAGTAGAAGTGTTATATGAAAAAGTAACGCCGAAAAAGACAAGAACCATTGATGTAAAGCATTTTATTAAAGAACCATTGGCGGCAAAGGTAGACGGCGATATGGTGACCATTCGCATGGCGATTGGTGTGTACCCTGAGGGGACCATGAAGCCTGGCGATATGTGGAAATTGGGAAAAGACCAATATGGTTGGCCTGTAACAGATAGTTATTCTATCCATCGTGAAGCCATTTTGATTGAAACAGAGGGTACGTGTATTACGCCTTTAGAAGTGGAATAAGGAGATACTATGAACCGATTATATGCCAATGTAATGCAGGAGGAAACGCGTCTTGCCATTGTGGATGAGACAGGAGCGTTGCAACAAATTATATATGAACGACCACAGTTGTCGAATCGTGTGAATCATATTTACAAAGGTGTTGTAAAAAATGTCTTGCCAGGTATGAGTGCAGCCTTTCTTGACATTGGCATTGGTCAAAATGTGTATCTGAATCTGCAAGAACATGGGAAACAAAAAAAGGTCCATGTGGGCGAAGTTCTCATGGTGCAGGTGGTGAAAGATGCTATGCTTGGTAAGAGTGCACGAGTGACTACGGATGTAAGCTTAGCAGGACATTATATGGTATTGTTGCCAGAAGATAAGCAAATTCATATATCGAAAAAGATTACAGACCCAGAGCTACGTCAATCTTTGAAAGATATGGCACAACCGTACTTAGAAAAGGGTGTAGGGTTTATTTTGCGGACTGCCGCCATGGATGCATCGCAAGAAGAGATTGCCAATGATATGGCCTATTTACATCAGACATGGGAACATCTACAAAAGCGATATAAAGTAGCACAAAATAAGACGGAAATTTATGGAGATGCAAATCTTTGGTATCGTGTCATTCGAGATTATATGGGACCGACCGTAGATGCTATCATGGTGGATGATATGTCCGCCTATGAAGAGTTACAACGACTGTTGGGTGCTGGGCGATTTGGTAACACTATAGATATTACTCTGTGGAATCAAAAAGAAGATATCTTTAAAACGCATGGAATAGAGGAACAAATCGATGCGTTGCTAAACCATCGTATTGACTTGCCATCTGGGGGTTCTTTGCAAATTGATCAAACGGAAGCATTGACGGTCATTGATGTAAACTCTGCGCATTATAGCGGTAAGAATGAAAAAGTTGGTGAAGTGGCGAAACGAGTGAACCTAGAAGCGGCTCATATGATTGCCCGGCAATTACGTTTGCGTAATTTAGGCGGTATCATTATCTGCGACTTTATCGATATGCCAAAACCTGATGTGGAAGAGTTAGTCCAATTGATGAATCGATTGGTTAAGAAAGATCCGATTAAAACTGTTGTATGTGGTATGACCTCTCTGGGGTTACTAGAGATTACTAGAAAACGGGAACGCCAAAGTATCCCGTCCATTCTCTTTGATACTTGTTCTTCTTGTGGTGGGACAGGGCATGTATTAAAAGGAGAAACAGTGTACTTACAGATTATACGACGCTTACGAGAATTATATCGATTTGGTCGATTAAAAACAGATGTAGCCATTGTGGTTCATCCAGATGTAGGCCTATTCTTTACAAAACCAGTGTTAGAGTCATTGCATAGGGAATTACAACGAACTATACAGATTGAAAATGATTCCACAATGGGATTAGAAGCCTATTCCCTATTGGCCTTAGGTGATGTATAATAAGAAAATAAGTAGTAAGAAAGAAATTTTGTCTTGGGGAAGACATGATTTTGTATTCATTAAGTGCTTGGGGTTCCAGGCACTTTTGCTTTTTTGGAGGCTTCTTGTGTCGTACCTAGAAATTTTAATTTTATCTTTTGGCTTGGCTATGGATGCCTTTGCTGTTTCTATTTGTAAATCCACGCAGATGAAAGAAGATTCTATCTATAAGAAAACAACATTAGCATTTTTATTCGGTGCCTTTCAATGTGTGATGCCGATTATTGGGGCTATCGTAGGTGCTCAATTTTCGCAGAATTTCGATGAATGGGATCATTGGGTGATCTTTATTACTTTAGGCTATTTAGGGATTAATATGATTCGTACTTCTCTCAGTGATGAAGAGGAAGATACAACGACTGTAGATTGGAAAGAAATGTTAGCACTGTCAGTAGCAACAAGTATCGATGCCTTGGCGGTGGGCGTGACGATTGCATTGCTACATGTAGATGTCTATTTTGCTTCTCTCACTATTGGAGTCATTACTTTCTTTGTTTGTTTAGTAGGTATATTCAGTGGATATCACATGATGAAAGCCTTTCGAGAGCGAGCAGAAATGGCTGGTGGGGTAATATTAATCATCATTGGAGTGAAAATATTGATGCAGCATTTGGGGTATTTGCCTCGCTAAGTCGTCTCTTGCTATGCTATGCAGCCTATGGCGTATATAACTGAATATGATAAAGGGAAGAGCACGACATATTCCTCCACAAACTGATCCTATCGGTAGGGTCGTTTCTTGTTATGCTATTCAGCTTGTAGCGGTTTTAACTACGTAGAGCAAAGGAAGACCGTAACAAACTCCTTCTCAAACTGATCCTACGGTAGGTTTGTTCAGGAGCATGTTACGGTCTTTTGTGTTTGTGTGATTTATGTAGTAAGGTCCGCTACAAGGCTGCTACTCATGACTGCGTTCCTCACGGGGAAGAAGGTTGCAAATTGTAACTGCATTTTCTGGTGGAAAAAGTGCTTGACGAAATATGCTGTATAGTTTATACTTATTAAGTATTCACTTGGAGAGGTGTCCGAGCGGCTTAAGGAGCATGATTGGAAATCATGTGTGCGGTGATACCGTACCGAGGGTTCAAATCCCTCTCTCTCCGCCAGATTTTAAAAGCGTTTATGCATTGCATAGGCGCTTTTATTGTATTTTGTGGCAAGATGGTATATAATTAACTCAATAAAAGTTATAGTCCCCATTATAGGGTAAACAAAAAAGGACGGGTGCAACCGTCCTTTTTGCTTTTTATGTTTTATTTTGTATAGAATCTTCCTGTGAAGAATGGTATACTAAATCCATATGAGGAGGCATTGTATGGATGTTTTATGGCTATTATTTGATGTGATCGGCACGATTGCGTTTGCTATATCGGGGGCTTTGCTTGGTATTCAGAGGCGTATGGATATTTTTGGTATATTAATCCTAGCATTGGTGACGGCTATTGGTGGTGGGATTGTTCGTGATGTGCTAGTAGGGCGTATTCCTCCAACGTCGTTACAAACAGGGTTGTACATTTCTATTACATTGGTTACTGTAGGCATTGTATTTATGATGTATCGATATGGTTGGAATCGGTATCTTGAAAGTAAAGGAATGACAAAAATATATCTTACTGCAGATGCCTTAGGGCTGGCTTCGTTTACTATTACTGGGGCTAGTGTAGGGATTGCCACGAATCCTCATAACTTGGTATTGGCAGTGATTCTTGGCGTTGTTACCGCTGTGGGGGGAGGTATCATTCGCGATATCTTGGCACATCGTACGCCTAGTGTATTGAAAGAAGAAGTCTATGCGTTGCCAGCATTATTAGGAAGTATTTCTTACTTTTATCTTTATGAAAGTAATCATCAAATTGTAGCAGCCTATATTACATTTGGTATCGTATTTACTATTCGAATGGTAGCTATGGAATATCATTGGAATTTGCCTCGTATTGAGCGGAAACATAGATCAGATACAAGACGAAGTGATAACTACACGAATGATTGATATAGCTTCTGTTGTTATATGTGATGATATAGAGTTGTCATAGAGGATATTCTAGCGATATAATAATAAGAGTTTTTATAGTGTTATACACGGGAGAAATACGTGATGAATTTACATAAATGGCGACGTCAGTTCGCTATGGCAGCGACTGCATTGGCAACCGCTGTATTGAGTAGTATATCTGTAGCAGAGGCTACGACGGTATTATATGTGCCACAAGATGACAGGCCAGTGAGCTTAGCCTATACGGTGGCAACAGCACAAGATGCAGGATACACAGTTTTGACTCCACCAGAGTATTTTATTTCTGGTCGTAACTTTCAGGGAAATGCAGAGGCGATATGGAAGTGGGTCGATGAGAATGCTAGCAAAGCAGATGTGTTGGTATTGAGCACTGACACATTAATTTATGGGGGCTTAGTAGATTCCAGAAAGCACCATATAGATATGCATACATTGACATATCGAGTGCATCATATTGAAGATTTACATGCGAAATATCCTAATATACCAATTTATGCATTTGGTACGGTGATGCGCTCTCCTAGAGCTAGTGGAGGCGGTGTGGAACCATCCTATTATGATCAATATGGTCCAACTATATTCCGCATTGCAGCGTTACAAGACAAAATGGATAGTCAACCGTTGACGATAGATGAACAAAAAGAATTGTTCACCCTACAAGCGACAGTACCTGTTGAATTTTTACAAGATTGGTTCCAGCGACGTCAAAAAAATATGACGGTGAATCGTGAATTAATCGATATCACAAAAAAAGGTGTCTTTACGTATTTTGCGTTGGGGCATGATGATACTAGTAATTTATCCCAATCGGCTATGGAAGGTCGATATTTGCAAAAGCATAGTAAGGGACTTTCACCGAAACAATATGGAAGTTTCCCAGGGGCGGATCAATTAGGGTTGCTGTTGATTGCTCGGGATCACGTCGATAGAAATCATTTGCAACCAACCTTTGAAGTCATGTATCCACTAGGTGGTGGCGGAGATACGGTACCACATTATGAAGACCAAAAAGTAGAAAAAACTATTGCTGAACATGTAGAGGCCGTTGGGGGCACGATGAAAGCCAAAGGAAAACCGACAGTGTTGTTGGCAGTCAACACGCCGCTCGGTGTGGTGACAGGTGAATCGGAAGCTTTTGAAAACTTTCCAATGATTTCTAGAAGAACGAATGAGTTCTTAGACCATATTCAAGCATCCTTGAATCAAGGTGTGCCAGTGAGCATTGCAGATATTTCGTACTCAAATGGATCAGATAATACATTGGTGTATGGATTGTATCAACGAGACTTGCTCTATAAATTGAGCGCTTATAATGGTTGGAATACAGCAAGTAATACGATTGGATACGCCATTGCGCAAGGTATTCTAGGCGTCCATATGGGTGAACAAGAACATCGTAATATGTTGACTCAACAATATTTAGACAATTGGGCATACCAAGCTAATATCCGTAAAGATGTGTATCGCATGCAGGATAGAATTCGCACAGATAATGTGAAATATACAGGTACATTGAATGATACCTTAGAAAGTTATCTAGGAGAACGAGTACAAGACTTTGCAGCTACCTATTTAAAAATAGACCCTCGTACTGTATCGGCTCGATTCCCTTGGAAACGCCTGTTTGAAACAGATATTACTGTCTATCGTGAACCAGTAGCGCCATTGCAAAAAGAATTGCGCTTGCAACGAGAAGCTGCTGAACGAGCAGAAGCGGAAGCAAAAGCCAAGGCAGAAGCGGAAGCTAAAGCGGCAGCAGAAGCTAAGGCTAACGCTGAGAAACAAGCGAAGGCAGATGCTGGATCAACGGCAAAAGCGAGTACATAACATATAGTAAAGATAGAGAGGGACCTAGCCCCTCTTTTTTTGGAGGTTCTATGAGAAAACCGGCTGTACCTGCGATTACCTATATGCGCGGGCTTTGTATGCTAGGGGTGATTGGGATTCATGTAGGGTCCTATGCACTTAGCAACCCTCATATTAACATACATCTATTGGGCCTATTAGAAATCGTATCTCGATTTACTGTGCCTGCATTTTTCTTTTTATCTGCCTTTGGATTGTTGTATCATACATCGGTGGAGGATGAATTTTCCTACGCTGATTTTTTACGTCGGCGTATACAGGTGGTGCTCTATCCATACATTGTATGGACCATACTATACACGGCATATAATGCGAGTGTAGCTCATAGTGCGTGGGGATTGATGCCACATGTGTTAGGGTTAAGTTTACTCTTTGGAAATGGTATGTATCATCTGTACTTCTTAGTCATATTACTTTGGTTCTATGCCTTGATGCCACTATGGCGATGGGCACTGCGGTCTATACTGAAAGCCCCAATATTGTTGATGACTATATTATTTTTTGTGCAAATGGCAGTGAATTATTGGTCCTCTTATATGGCAGGTTCTGTGCAATTTTCACAAGAATGGTTGCAGTACATCTTTAGCATGCGCCTTAATTATTTTGTAGGATTTTATGTGTGGATATTCCTATTAGGTGGTTTATTAGCTGAGAAATTCGACGCCATGTTAGAATGGATTGATGCTCATGGATTTGCTATCACAGTGGGATTTATCGTATCTTTAGTGGCTATGCTAGGATCTTATTACTATGTAATGGCAGAGTGGGGATATACTCGGTTAGAGGCTATCTACACAGTCCATCAATTAAGTCCACAAGGTTTGGTATATACAGCCATGGGTTGTGTCTTCTTTGTGTGGGCCTTTACAGTGTCATCCATGAGTGATGTAGTGGAGACCTTTTGGACAGAATTAGGAGATGCATCGTATGGAATTTATTTAGTGCATCCGTTTGTACTAATAGCATTCGATAAAGTTCTACAAATAGCAGGGCTAGGATATACGGCTATGACCGTCATTGTCATGTATATCAGTGCAGTTATATTGTCATTTGGATTGACAAAATTATTAGGTTCTTTGCCAAAACAAATTAGAGGGTATGTGCTAGGCAAATAAGTCGTCACTTGTGATGCTATGCAATCTGTGCTGTTCTTAACTGAATATGATGAAGAGAAGAGCACGACATATTCCTCCACAAACTGATCCTACGGTAGGTCGTCACTTGTGATGCTATGCAGCCTGTGGCGTTCGTAATTAAATAGAGTAAAGGAAGACCGTAACATACTCCATCTCAAACTGATCCTACGGTAGGTTTGTTCAGGAGCATGTTACGGTCTTCTGTGTTTGCGCAATTTAAGTAATAAAGAACGCCACAAGGCTGCTACTCATAACTGCGTTCCTCAGGGGAGGGGTGTTGTTTGCAAACTTGTGCCTTGCTTGGCTTGCATTGGAGCATGTTTAGGTCTTCTGTGTTTGCATGATTTAGGTACTAAGGGATGCCACAAGGCTGCTACTTATAACTGTGTTCCTCAAGGAGCGGTGTTATTTGCAAACTTGCGCTCTGCTTAGATTGCGTCTAAATAGGGTATGTGGTGTTTACAGAAGATTTGCTGTAAAAGATATAGAATTTTATACTTGTCTGTACTATAATGAAAGTGATACTTGATTCGTATGTATACTATGAGGTGTTACTATGAAAGAATTAACTTATTTTAATGGTGAAATGGTAGAGCCTGGGGCTAAGGTGGTTAGTCTTGATGATAGAGGGTATTGTTTTGGTGATGGTGTATACGAGGTAGTTCGTGTGTACAATGGCCGTGCGTTTGCTTTCTCCTATCACCAAGATCGCTTGTATCGTTCTATGCGTGAAATGGATATTCCTGTACGTATGCCACCGGATGAGTTACAAGAGTTACATGAAATCATGATTGAGCAAAGCGAAATTACAGATGGATACATCTATTTGCAAATCACTCGTGGTGTATCTCCGCGTCATCATGCCTTTGAGCGTTCTAAATTAGAACCGCAAATGTACATGTTCATCAAGCCAATTACAATGGACCTAGGGGCCTTACAAAATGGTGTAAAAGCGATTACTTTGCCAGATGATCGTTGGGCTCGTGTGGATATTAAAACGCTAAATTTAATTCCTAATATTTTGGCGCAGACAAAAGCGGAGAAAAAAGGTGCTTATACAGCGATCCTAGTGCGTGATGGTATTGTCACAGAAGGGGCTACATCGAATCTATTTGTCATGAAAGATGGTGTGTGTTATACCCATCCTGCCGATCATCATATTTTAAAAGGTATTACTAGACAATTGATTGTCACTCGAGTAGCACCAACGGCTGGTATTACAGTCATTGAACGTGAATTTGATGAAGCGTTTTTAAAAGATGCGGATGAAATTTTCTTTACCGATACGATTGGTGGTGTCATTCCTGTAGTCACATTGAATCGTGAACCTGTAGGAGATGGTACTCCAGGTAAAGCAGCAAAAGTATTGGCAGAACAATTACATCATTTAATGGAAGAAGGGCTAGCATAATGTCGGTTAAAACAATAACAGGTAGTGCGTTACTATTAGCGATTGCCTTGCTCAGTCAAGGGTTTCTTCGCATGATCATACCTGTGCATGGGTTAGTGCAATTTTTGGTGGGTTCTATTGTAGGGGCTTGTACGGCTATCGCAACATGGCGATATGGGTTATGGAGTGGCTTTGTCGTAGCTTGTGTCACACCATTGATGGCCTTTGTCCAAGGTATGTTGACAATTCCGGTATTTGTACCAGTGGTAGCGGTTGGCAGTATGGCTTACGCTGTAACTGTGAAAATGTTAGGACAAAAACGAATTTGGGTGACAGCTATTGTGGCTGCGATTATTAAATCTGTAGTGTTATATGCTTTGTTTTTTGAACTATTCCAATTGTTGCCAACAGGAGCAGATGGTAGTCCAGCTGTTGATGAGAACTTGCAAAAAGGTATCTTGTTCAGCATGGGCTGGCCACAGCTGATTACTGGTAGTTGCGGTATTTTCTTAGCCGCATTTATTGCAAAACGTGGTGGCATTAAGCTCCAGAAACAAGACTAGCTAGCATGTGGATTGTATGTAAGGGAGTATATTCATCCGACTATTGACTGCTGTCATTACGAAAAGTACAGGTATTTGTATAGAAACGCATGATAATTAGTATATGGCTAGTATGAGAAAAAGAATACTTGCTTTAGATTACTGATATACTTAGTGGAAATGCTATCTTTCATCATTATATAATAAGTATATAGTGAGTTAACATAGGGGCCCATATCTAGGCAGGAGTGCATTTGTTATAAAGAGTGGGCACCTCTAAATATGGAGTTATAGATTTAAGTTATAATAGACGATAGGCAAGTAGTATAGTGGGAATTATTGACAGTCTGTCTACTCACATTGTACAATTTATGCATACCCAAGAGCTCTTAGGTAACTGAGGGCTCTTTTTTATTTAGTTTGAAAAGGAGAGGATTTCATGATAGAACTTAAACAGATTCAAAAAGTCTATGAAGGTGCTGTCCGTGTGGAAGCCTTGAAAGAAATTAATGTCACTATACAAGAAGGCGAAATTTTTGGTGTTATCGGACAATCTGGTGCTGGTAAATCTACCTTGATTCGCTGTATCAATATGTTGGAACGCCCTACATCTGGAACCGTTATTGTGGACGGTGTAGATTTAACGAAGTTGAACACAGCAGAACTTCGTGAAGAACGCAAACACATCGGTATGATTTTCCAGCACTTTAATTTGCTTTCATCCCGCACAGTCTATGAAAATGTGGCATTTCCATTGGAATTACAAGGATTGTCCAAAGAAGAAATTAGAGAGCGTATTTTGCCAATTTTAGACATTGTTAAATTGTCGGATCGCTTAGATAACTATCCATCTCAATTGTCCGGTGGTCAAAAACAACGTGTTGGTATTGCTCGTGCCTTAGCTAGTAATCCAAAAGTGTTGTTATGTGATGAAGCTACATCTGCATTAGACCCACAAACGACAAAATCTATTTTGGCATTATTGAAAGATATCAATCGTCGATTGAACTTGACTATCGTGTTAATCACGCATGAAATGAATGTCATCAAAGAAATTTGTGATCGTGTAGCGGTTATCGAGGGTGGCACTATCATCGAAGAAGGTCCGGTAGTGGATGTGTTTACAGAACCAAAACAAGCCACTACGAAAGAGTTCGTGTCTGCTATCATCACTCATGATTTGCCAGAAGACGCGTTGGCTCATTTAACGATGAATGAAACGTGGGTAGAAGGTGCTAATCCGATTGTTCGATTGACATTTAAAGGTAATGTGACGGACGAACCAGTAGTGGCAAGTATTATCCGTAAGTTTGATACAGATGTAAATATCTTATTTGGTGGTGTAGATTACATCCAAGATATGAGCTTTGGTCATTTGATTGTGGAATTAAAAGGTGAGCGATCTAAATCAGAAGCGGCTATCGACTACTTACATAATTTACCAATTGGAAGCGAGGTGATCGGTTATGTCACAGCAAATCATTAATTTATTGCTGCAAGGTTTCTTAGAAACTGTACAAATGACGGTGATTTCTACAGTAGTAGCCGTTCTATTAGGGGTTCCATTGGGCGTGATTTTAGTGATTACAAGCCGTGGTCATATTATGCAAAATGAAGCAGTGAATAAAGTGCTAGGTGCTATCGTAAATGCCACACGTTCCATTCCGTTCATCATTTTGATGGTAGCTATCATTCCATTTACTCGCTTAGTGGCAGGCACATCCATTGGTACTACCGCAGCTTGCGTGCCATTAACTTTGGCGGCAATCCCATTCTTGGCTCGTTTAGTAGAAACAGCTATCAAAGAAGTAAATGGCGGTGTTATTGAGGCAGCGCAGTCCATGGGGGCTACTCCATTGCAAATTATTTGGAAAGTATTACTACCAGAAGCATTGCCAACATTGATTGACAATATTACCGTGTTGATCGTTAACTTGATTAGCTATTCTGCTATGGCAGGTGCTATCGGTGGTGGTGGTCTTGGGGATATTGCTATCCGTTATGGATACCAACGTTTCCAAGGTGATGTGATGTTAGCAACTATCGTTATTTTAATTGTCTTAGTCCAAGTCATCCAAAGTTTAGGTGACTATTTATCTCGCAAGGTAAATAAAAAATAAAGGAGATATACATGAAACGTATTTTAGTCGGTTTATTAGCTATTGCATCCTTAGTACTTTTACTAGCAGGATGTGGTAAAGAAGATGCAAAACAGGCAGCAGATGCGCCAATTAAAGTAGGTGTGACAGCAGGTCCGCATGCAAAAGTTATGGAATTTGTAAAACAAGAAGCAGCAAAACAAGGCTTGAACATCGAAATCGTTGAGTTCAGCGATTATATCCAACCAAACATTGCGTTGGATCAAAAAGAGTTACAGGTAAATTCCTTCCAACATCAACCATTCTTGGATAACACAGTAAAAGATAAAGGTTTGAAAATTCAATCTATCGGTAAAACAATCTTGTTACCAATGGCCATTTACTCTAACAAATATAAAGATTTGAAAGATGTGCCAAATGGCGCTACTGTAGCGATTCCTAACGATCCTACCAATGGTGGTCGTGCCTTGTTATTGTTACAACAAGCTGGTTTGATTACATTAAAAGATGGGGGGAATGTTAAATCTTCCGTAGCAGATATTACAAGCAACCCTAAAAATATTGATATTCGTGAATTAGAAGCGGCACAAATTGCTCGTTCTTTGAACGACGTTGACGTAGCAGCAGTAAACACAAACTACGCAATTCCAGCTGGTTTAAATCCACAAAAAGATGCTGTTGTAGTGGAAAGTACAGACTCTCCATATGCTAACGTAATGGCTGTTCGTACAGAAGATGTAGATAATGAAACATATAAAAAATTATTGTCTATTTACCAATCTGAGCCAGTACGCAAATTCATTCAAGATGAATTTAAAGGATCGATTATTCCTGCATTCTAATATATAAAAACTACCTATACAAGGATAGATGATGGAGTTCCATTGTCTATCCTTTTTCTTTACTACATAATGAATAGTTCAAAAGCAATCAAGGTTGCTAATGGTAATCATAGTATCAATAAATAAAAATCAATTATATGATATATGTAAGTCATTTGATATGGTATAATGATAGGGTAATAAAGTACATTATGAATAGAACCAATGGAGGACCTATGGGATCTAATCAAAAATTAAAAAATCCGATGCATGACCAATTATTTAAAGCCATTTTATCCTTGGAATCAATGGATGAGTGCTATGAATTTTTTGAAGATATTTGCACTATCGGAGAATTGAAGTCGATTTCTCAACGTTTAGAAGTAGCTAGATTATTAAAGTCTGGCACTGGATATGATCAAATCGTAGAATTAACGGGGGCTAGTACAGCAACAATTAGCCGTGTTAAACGATGCTTAAATTATGGGGCAGATGGGTATAATAAAATACTACCCCGTATAGAATAGATGAAAAGATATACAGTATAGTTTGTAAGTCTCAAACTATGTGAAGAAATGCATGATAGTCATGCCTAAGAGAGGAGGGCTTTATATGATGGAAAGTGAATTGCTCATTGGTGGGATTTTATTTTTTACAGGAGCCCTCGCAGGGTTTATAGATTCTATCGTGGGAGGCGGAGGCCTGATTTCCTTGCCAGCTATTATGCTGACAAATTTACCTATCGCAACCTGTCTAGGAACCAATAAGCTTTCTAGTGTTTTTGGGTCTGGTACAGCCATGATTAACTTTGCTAGGAATGGATTAGTCAATTGGTCATTTTTAAAATGGATTATGCCATTTACTCTTATCGTGTCTATGACCGGGGCCTATATTGCAGTCTATGTGCCACCGACATTTTTAAAACCCGTTATTATTGCCTTATTACTGGTCGTACTAGTCATTGTAGTCATGAAAAAAGACTGGGGTGCTATCTCCCAAGTAGAACGTATGCATGGTTGGAAGCTACTAGCATACATGGGAATGGCCATTATCATTGGGCTCTATGATGGATTTATTGGACCTGGAACAGGGATGTTTTTGATTTTTTATTTTCTGTTTATGGGATATGACTTTTTAGGAGCTTCCGGTAATGCAAAGGCGCTAAATACAGTGAGTAACTTTGGGTCCTTGGTTGTCTTTATGATGATGGATCAAGTGCATTATGGATATGGATTAGCCGTAGCAGCTGGACAGATTATTGGTGCTACGACTGGTTCTAAATTAGCGATGGCAAAAGGAGCTGGCTTAGTGCGTGTGTTATTTATTACTATGTCCTTAGCTATGTTATTAAAATTAACCTATGATTATTTACTTTCACAAGGAATCATATAATGGGAGCGAATATGAAAGCGTTTTCTGATAATCAGGTGGCGCTCATTAGCGGAGGCACCTCTGGTATTGGGTTTGCCACAGCAGAACTACTATTGGAGCAAGGTTGGTGTGTAGTCATCAATGGTAGAAATGAAAGAGATGGTCAAGAAGCTGTTGTAAAATTACGGCGGATTTCTTCAAAAGTTAGATTTGTACAAGGTGATGTGAGTAAAGTGATGAATTGTCGACGCATCGTTGAAGAAACGATTCAACTATTTGGCAATCTCAATGCACTTGTTACGGCCGCTGGATATTATGAAGAATGTTTATTAGAGGAGGTGGATGAACAAAGCTTTGATGAGATGATAGGGACAAATGTGAAAGGGACTGTGTTCTTGTGCCAGGCAGCGGCACCGTATTTGAAACAAGTACATGGTAGTATTGTCACAATTTCCAGCGATGCAGGATTGCAAGGGAATGTGGCGTGCTCAGTATACGGTGCATCTAAAGGAGCTGTGGTAAGCTTTACAAAGTCTTTGTCCTTAGAGATGGCACCTCATCGGGTGCGTGTCAATTGCGTGTGCCCGGGAGATGTAGACACATCGTTAGTGGCGAAGCAATTGGCCAATGAACCATCGGGAGATATTGCCAAAGCGAAAGAAGAAATGGCGTTACATTATCCATTGGGACGCATTGCTCAACCTCATGAAGTGGGAGAAGTCATTGCATTTTTAATCAGTGAAAAAGCCTCTTTTGTAACAGGCGCAGCTTGGACAGTAGATGGCGGATTAACAAGTTGGTAATTCATGGTGAAATTTGATACAATAGGGGTAGTAAGTACATTGACACTTAGCGTATCGTTGTAAGTATAGGAGTCAGATATGGAACAGTTGAACTACAATCAAGGGGAACTAACTCAAACAAATGTACAAGAAGAAGTAGAAGCAATCTGCCGTTGGGCAGCTGCACGTGCTGCGGGTATTGCAGCGCTGCCAAAATTTAATTATCCAGGTTTATTGGCAAATGATGTATATATGGTAACTCGTATTGCACAGGCCCATGGACAATGTCCTGTTACCAATGGTGTTACTAGCTTTTTAGTAGGCCTTGGTGGAAGTGCGGTAGCATCCTTGTTATGCACATTGGTACCAACGGCTGTGGTACGTGTGCCAGTGGCAGCAGCGATTACCTATGGCGTTGGTAAAATGGCTGCTAAATGGGTGGAAGATGGCATGCCAGCGTGTCCAAATTTTGAAGAGTATCGTGATCGATTAGTTCAAATTTATGAGCATAATAAAGAAACAGTAGTCACATTGGCCAACACGCCTCTTCGTGACAAACCGTTGGGAAATGAATCTGCAGATTTCTTGGGTGATGTGAATATCTCTGGTAGCGACTATTTAGGGGGCGCAAAAAACTTTGCTAGCTCTTTCATTTCTTCTGATGTGTTAAGCAATATGGGAGCTGTAAAAGATGTGGCTCTAGGTGTATTCTCTATCTTGGGTGCTACCGTAAAAGATACACTAGAAAAAAGCGGTAATGATGAATTGTTGGACAATGTTCGTCATGCAGCAAGTGGTGTAGGCTCTTTATTAAAAATATTAGCAGCAGAAGCATTCTCTTTAACAGCTGCTGTGGTTGGTACATCGGCTTCTAAAGCGAATATGTACACACAAGTAGCGTATGAAAAAGCAGAATCTGTGAGCCAGTCTTTGAATGCATCCTTACAAACTGCAGTGGAACCAGTTGTAGAAAAAGCAGCCACTGTCGTACAAGGCGTAAAAGAAACAGTAGAACCAACATTGCAAAAAATCGAAGAAAAAGCCTCTGAAGTGGCAGCGAAAGCAATCGATCAAGCGCAAGAGGCAGTACAAGAAATTCGTGAAAAAGCAGAAGTTGTCAAAGAAACAGCAATCGATTTAGCGGAACAAACTAAAGATAAGTTCAAAAACTAATCAGAGAGGTTGATACTAATGAAACTATTACAAATCCTTAAGTATGGAAAAGCCTTTACATCTGACAAATTTTTAGCAACTATAAATCGTATGGGCCGTAATATTATGTTTGCTAGAAAAGCAGTTATGCTGTATTATTGTTTACGTGATGAAGATACACCTAAGTTCGTAAAAGGAGTAATTGCTGGTGCCTTAGGATATTTGGTGCTACCAATCGATTTTATTCCTGATAGTATACCGGGCCTTGGTTGGTTAGATGATGTAGCCGTATTGGCAATCGCTATGAAAGTAGCTAACCGATATATCAAAGCGTCACATAAAGAACAAGCACAAAAATTTGTGCCTATTGGATCAATGGATTAGTAAAAGGGGCTCCTTGGAGCCTCTTCTTGCATAGGAAAGGTAACATACATGATTTCTACATCGTTACGTGTCCGATTTTATGAAACGGATATGATGGAGATTGCTCACCACACGAATCATTTACGATGGTTTGAGATGGGGCGAATTGAATATTTTCGCCGCTGTGGTATTAGTTTGTGGGATATGATGCAAGAAGGTATTGTATTTCCCATCACAAAAGTGAGCTGTGAATATAAAGAAGTAGCTCGTTTTGATGATGTATTACGTGTGGAATTACAAGTGGCATCTTTGTCTCGCGCACAATGTACATTTACGTATCGAATCATACGAGAGTCAGATGAGGCTCTTATTTGCACAGGGGAAACACAGAATGTGTTTACTTCTAAAGAAACCGGAAAAATTGTACGGTTGCCAGATGTATTTTTCAAACCTATGAAAGCCGTAGCAGAGGAGGAATAGGGAATGACGCCCATACAGAAAGACTTACCAATCGGAGTGTTTGACTCTGGTATTGGTGGATTATCTGTATTATCGGTGCTAAGAGAGGAATTTCCAGAAGAAGACTTTGTCTACGTTGGAGATAGTGCTAACAATCCTGTTGGCAATAGACCGATAGAAGAAATTAAAACCATTGCTACTAAGATTGCACAGTTTTTAGTAGCGCAGCCGGTCAAACTCATCGTAATTGCCTGTAATACCTTTTCCGTAGTAGCGTTAGATACATTGGCGCACCATGTTTCAGTACCGATTGTAGGAATGGCACAAGGGATTCATGATGCGTTGCGGGTCAAGATGAAAGGTAAGTTAAAAGGTCCATTGGGGATTATGGCGACAGTAGCTACGATTGGAAGCCATAAACATCTTGATGCGATTCACAGTTTGAAACCACATGCGAAAGTTGTGGAGCAAGGTTGTGAACACTTAGCGGCTTGTATCGAAGAAGGTCATTTAAACGATGATGAATTGCGCTCTTGTGCAGAGGCCTATGTAAAACCATTGTTAGAAGCTCGGGTGGAGGTCGCGATTTTAGGTTGCACCCATTATCCTTTGGTGGAACCTGTACTCCGGGAGTTAACGAATCATCAAATTCGATTTGTAGACCCTGCATGGGAAACATCAGATGCAGTAGGGGCTATTTTATATGGAGAAGACTTGGAACGAGAGTCGGGTCGAATTGGTTCTATGAAGATTTATGTAACAAGTCATGCAGAGAGAGTCACACCGATTGTACAAGAAATTTTCTGTGACACTACATTGCGGGCTGAGCTAGTTACATTATAGGAGGGACTATGTATATTTACACACTATTAGATACCCTTGTGTGGATTGCTTGTATCATTGCGATTATCTATATTGCATATCGCGTGTTTGCATGGCGCCAAGGAAATGAAGGAATTACGATTTTAGTGAAGCGTCGTACTCCATTTGTAGTAGAAGATATTAGCTTTGATCAAGTTGTATTAACAACAGATATTCCCTTTGTGAATAAAGGCAAACAATATGGAACGATTATGGATATGTTTCCTCGCCATTTATTACCACAAGAGCAGTTTGACAATGTGCAAATTCATTCTTGGCTGACAGATGCGAATAAAGAACGCCATGATGGATATTGGGAAGCCTTAGTGTATAAACAACGAAAAGGGGGAACCATTCGCTTACGTGTTATTTTGACAGGTAAAAATGGCAATATTCGTAAAGATGTAGTGGGCTTCCCAAATATGCCTATCGACATTTATCATCAAGTAGTAGGCCGTGAGGAATACCGTATTTCAAAAACTAGAATTACTCTAACTGCAGAAGAGTTAGAAGTAGCTATGCGTAAATAGGAGGTGGCACTATGGCAGAATTAGAACTTTTACCAATACCTACGCGCATTTTAACTGAAAAAGATGATATCGTAGAAGCCATCGTAGAGTTTGCAGGCCCGTATGTGGGACCTGAAGATATTGTGTGTGTCGCAGAATCCGTAGTGGCTATTACGCAACGAGAGTTTACTCGACCAGAAGAGTTACGTCTATCTTGGCAAGCAAAATTTTTAAATCGATTCATTCATCCTGATGGTTCGATGGCTTCTGTATATGGTATGCAGGCAGCTATGGACAAAGAAGGGGAATGGAAAATGATGTTCGCCTTTGTGTGTGGGGCTGTGGCAAAGCTATTTAAAAAGTCTGGTGTGTTTTATCAAATGGCACGTACTGCGTCTTTAACTGATGACGTGACAGGTACTATGCCACCATTTGATAAATGCATTGTGTATGGGCCGAAGCAACCACATGCAGTAGCAGATGCTATTATGAAAGCTACGGGAGCCTATGGAGCTTGTGTAGCGGATGTGAATGACTTGAAACGAGCTGCGATTTTAGGTCATAGTCGTGGGCTAAAACCACAACAAATTGCGCAGATTTTGATTGATAATCCATTTGGTAATGACAGTCAAATGACGCCGATCGTAGTGATTAA
The DNA here is from genome assembly GCF_003992055.1 of Veillonella sp. CHU740. Taxonomy (GTDB): domain Bacteria; phylum Bacillota; class Negativicutes; order Veillonellales; family Veillonellaceae; genus F0422. The sequence goes on along the minus strand of NZ_RQVD01000001.1, from coordinate 138,366 downwards.
AAACTATGCCTCTGTATCTGCTCGCAGAGGATAATGCGAGAGTACATACTCTAATAGGCAGAAAGATTGATACACATACTTGCAAAATATGTCGTATCAGCGTATACTGAAAGTGAACTTTGGGGAGCCTTGTGGCTGAGAGTAAACGATAGTTTTGACCCATAACCTGATTTGGATAATGCCAACGTAGGATAAGTTTGATTCGTCATACCGAGGACATCCAACAGGATGTCCTTTTTTTGTATCTTTCACAGGATGGTTATTACAGATAGGTACAGAATGAAGGTACATCTAAGTGGATGTACAAGAGGAACAGAATAGTGAGACGATAGAGTGCTACAGCATGAAGGGGCATACCACCGCGGGTATGGTTTTTCGTGCTGTTTTTTGTATTAAGATGTGATAGTGTGTTGAATGCAGTATCAGTGTGGTGGATAGCAGCGTATATCTGCACATAATAAGGAGGACATGATGAAAGTAAATGGAAACAATTATGAATATACGGGTCAAACTGTACAAGAGGTATTGGAAGCATTGCAATTCCGCCTCGATCGTATTGTTGTGGAATATAATGGTAAGATTCTTTCGAAATCGGATTGGACATCTACACGTGTAAGTGCCGCAGATACGATGGAAGTAGTTACATTCGTAGGAGGTGGCTAAATGCAAGCATTAGGGGATAAAAAAGTACTTCTCATTGGTGTTGGTGGCGTAGGCTCTCATGTAGCTGCGGCTTTATGTCGTGCTGGAATTGGACAATTGGAAATCGTGGACTTTGATGTAGTAGATGAAAGCAATCTAGGTCGCCAATATTACGATGTGAATGATGTAGGGGTTGTGAAAGTAGAGGCTATGAAAGCCCATCTCAATCGAATGAATCCAAACTGTACAGTCATCGCTCATGATGAACGATTAACACCGGAGCGATTGGCAGAGTTAGTAGAAGGCCATGACATGATTGTGGAGGCCGTAGACCAAGCTGTGACAAAAGCGTGGATGACAGAGGTCATTTTAACGCATCCTACAGAGCCACTACTAGTAGGCTGCTCTGGCATGGCCGGTTGGGGTGATAGTAATGGTATCCGTCGCGAGCGCAGACACCATCGTTGGTACCTTTGTGGAGATGGCGTAAGCGATATCGATTCTATTGGAAAAATTACAGCAGCTCGTGTGATGGTGTGCGCAGGGCACATGGCAAATGCAGTGATTCAATTATTACATGGAGAAGATATTGATTAAGGAGGCTCTGGATATGTCACAATCTGTAGCAACAATGCAAGCACAAGATACATGGACCTTAGGTGGTCATACATTTCAATCCCGATTTATTTTGGGGTCTGGTAAATTTTCTATTGATTTAATTGAAGCTGTCTTAGAAGAGGCAGGAGCAGAGATGATTACTCTTGCCTTGCGCCGTGCGGTGGGTGGAGATGTAGAAAATATATTAGATGCTATCCCGAAAGATACTATATTAATCCCTAATACAAGTGGTGCTAGAGATGCAGAGGAAGCAGTACGCATTGCTAGACTTTCACGGGCCACAGGTTGCGGAGATTTTGTGAAAATAGAAATTATGAAAGATTCTAAATACCTCCTTCCACATAATGGAGAAACTATTAAGGCTACAGAAATATTGGCCAAGGAAGGGTTTATCGTTATGCCTTACATGTACCCAGATTTAGAAGTGGCTCGTGATTTAGTGAATGCAGGAGCAGCGGCAGTGATGCCATTGGCAGCACCAATTGGATCTAATCGAGGTTTACAAACGAAGGAATTTATCAAAATATTGGTGAATGAAATTGATTTGCCTATTATTGTAGATGCAGGCATCGGGGCTCCATCCCAGGCTGCAGAAGCTATGGAAATGGGCGTCACAGCGATTATGGCCAATACAGCAGTCGCTTCCGCAGGTCATATTCGGGGCATGGCAAAAGCATTTGGCTTAGCCATCCAAGCAGGTCGATTGGCATATTTGTCAAAACTAGGGCCAACCCTTGAAGTAGGGGGAAGTGCATCTTCACCTTTGACTGGATTTTTACGGTAATGGAACGCTTATAGAAAGGAAATGTCATGTCTACTACAACAAGACCTCATATAGAGGATCCATGTTGGACCTATCGCCCCCATATGGACCAAATTGAAAGCCCTATTTTAGACACTGTATTACGAGAACGGGAACACTATACGTATGACCACTATACGGCTGATGATGTGCGCCGTGTTCTCAAAGAAGATACCATTGATGTAGAGGGATTAAAAGTCTTGCTCTCTCCCGCGGCAGAATCTTTTTTAGAGGACTTGGCAGAGAAAGCAAAAGCAGTGCGTACACGATACTTTGGAAACTCTGTCTATTTGTTTACCCCCTTATATATTTCGAATTATTGCGATAATCTGTGTGTGTACTGTGGATTTAACTGTAAAAATCAAATTCATCGAGCTAAATTAGATGAAGCAGGCATTGAAGAAGAACTAAAGAATATTGCAAAAACAGGATTGCAAGATATTTTAATTCTTACTGGTGAAAGCGAGCGTCATAGTCCCATCTCGTACATTGGTCGTGCCTGTGAATTGGCAAAAAAATATTTTAAAGTAGTAGGTGTTGAAATATATCCTGCTAATGTGGCAGATTATGAATACTTGCGAGCATGTGGCTGTGATTATGTGACTGTTTTTCAGGAAACCTATGACTGGGAAAAGTATAAAACATTGCATCTATTGGGCAATAAAAGTGTATTTCCGTACCGACTAGAAACGCAGGAGCGTGCCTTACGAGGCGGCATGCGTGGTGTGGGGCTAGCGGCTTTGTTGGGATTGGACAATTTTAGAAAAGATGCCTTTGCCACAGCCTTGCATGCACATCTATTGCAGCGCGCGTATCCCCATGGAGAAATTAGTATCTCATGTCCTCGACTTCGCCCGATCGTCAATGATGATACTATTAACCCCGGTGATGTAGGGGAAGCTCAATTATTGCAAGTGATTCTGGCTTATCGGTTGTTCTTGCCTTATGCCAATATTACAATCTCAACTCGTGAGACTGCTCGATTCAGAAATGGCGTATTGCCATTGGCAGCGACAAAACTTTCAGCTGGCGTGAGCACAGGTATTGGAGAACATTCTTCAGAAGAGAAGAAACAAGAAGAAGGGGATGCTCAATTTGAAATCGCTGATAGTAGAACTGTAGCGGAAGCAATGGAAGATGTGAAAGCCCTAGGTATGCAAGTGGTGATGAGTGATTATGTGGATGTACTCTATGAAGAGCGATAATCCAACCATAGATACCTTAGTGGTCATTACGAATCGACAACTACTGAAAGGTGATATGAGCCTAGCAACATATGGTGTAGCACTGTCTAGAGCAGTAGAAATAATGCAAAAGTATGGTAAACATTGTATTAATACTATAGAAAAAAGCAGTTTACCATGTAATATACATAGCTCATATACATCTACAGTAAGCGGGAATCTTGATAGCAATAGATTGCATAAGGAGAGGTCAGATAGTGTTAAAGCAGATAGTTGGATGAGAAATCACAGTAGTCTGTACACCCTGTGTCGTGACACGGACCTACCCTTTCATGAGTATCTTCAGTTATGTGATGCTATAGGGGATGCCGTAGTATACCATGGTAAAGTCATTACCAATCGTGAGGAATTAGCGATCGTTTTGGAACGTGCCAAGCGGATTCATATACCAAGTAACCTCATATGCTATTGGCAATTGGAAAAGCAAGAACTGTGGAATGCACTGCAACAACAGTGGAATGCCGTAACACTATGGAGTACAGTGCATGATGAAGAGGATATCCGATTGTTAGCATCGTCAGGCATCCCTAATTTGGAGTGTGTCTTGATTAGTCCTATCTTTCCTACACTATGTAAAGAAGGACATCCTGGTATTGGTGTTAGTAGAGGGGAAACATTACTACAACAAATGAAGAATCATTACCCATATGTCAAAGGAGTTGCATTAGGTGGTATACATAAGAATAATTATATTGAATGCTTAAATCATACATTCAATGGCGTAGCTATTATGTCTGATTTCATGAAGCAAGTGCATTGCAATATATAGATAGAAGAACGCCATACACTTCGGAGCAAATCGCAGTGGAACGTAAATTTGTGGAGAAGTGTATGGCGTTCGCTCCCTACGTTCTAGGTGCAAAAGCGGGGAAAGAACGCCATATACAGCGGAGCACTCTCAGTGGAACGTAAATTTGTGGAGAAGTGTATGGCGTTCGCCCTTTACGTTCTAGGTGCAAAAGCGGAGAAAGAACGCCATATATAGCGTAGTTTGCAAAAGATGGCTCAATCCTGTAAAATAGATAGGTAAAGAAGTAAAAGGAGGATCTATGTTACTATCCATTGTTGTGCCTGTATATAACGAAGAAGATAACATTCGAAAATTTTATACGACAGTAAAAGAAGTATTGCAAACTCTTGACTATGACCATGAAATTATTTTCGTTGATGATGGGTCGAGTGATGATAGTGCAGCTATGTTGCGCTATATTGGTAAAGAAGATCCGAAGGTAAAAGTATTGCTCTTAGCGCGTAACTTTGGGCATCAATTGGCGTTGACTTGTGGGCTTGATTATGCCAAAGGTGATGCGGTGATTACTATGGATGGAGATATGCAACATCCACCAGAGTTGATTCCTGAGTTAGTTAAGCATTGGGAGGAAGGAGCCGACGTGGTTCGTACCATTCGTGACTCCACAGAAGATGCAAGCTGGGCCAAATCCTTTACGTCTAAATACTACTATAAGATATTAAATAAATTAGCCAATGTACCTATCGTTGAAGGTGGATCCGATTTCCGTTTGATGAATCGCAAATCTTTAGAAGTCTTGAAAACATTTCGAGAACACGGCAGATTCTTGCGTGGCATCGTAGGTGACTTAGGGTTTGTACAGCATGAATTCCATTTTGTGGCCCCTCCACGATTTGCAGGGACTTCAAAATTTAGCGTTAAGAAAATGATGCGCTTTGCCTTAGATGGAATTACGGCATTTTCACGAGTGCCTTTGCGTTTGGCGCTGTACATTGGACTATTATGTGGACTATTGAGCCTCATTATGATTGGACATATTCTATTCGTTCATTTCTTCTCCGATAATGTTATCAGCGGTTGGGCTACACTTGGTGTGGCAATCTTCTTCTTAGGAGGCATACAACTAGTGGGTATTGGTATTATCGGTGAATATGTAGGACGAATTTTTGAAGAAGTGAAACAACGACCATTATATTGGGTGAAAGATGCCATAAACTGCGACTTAGAACGTAAGTAAGCAGATACACTACGAGAGGAGTCTCTATGACAGGGTATACAAAGAAATGCCTAATACTTGCTGCATTTGTAGGTATATTAGGTGCCTCTGTACAAGGGGCGTATCAATATGGTGATACGGGAAGTGAGATTGTAGCCATTCAAAAGAAGCTGATTGCGGCTGGCTACAAAGCACGAGAAACAGGCGAATATGATGCCAATACAAAGTGGGCCGTACGATTGTATCAAAAAGATCAGGGCTTGCCAGTAGATGGTATCTTAGGTGACGCGACCTATAAAAAACTGATGGGTAAACCGATGCCTAGCGCCACCAAAACAGTGTCGAAGGTGAAAGAAATTTCAAAAAAAGATGCAGAGTTGATGGCGAAAATCCAAGCGAAAAAGGAAGGCAATTCAAAAGCTATTACGACATCTGTGAAGCAACAAAAGAAACCGACTACACAAGGCAAACCTGCAACGGTTCAAGTGAAACATAAGGTGACGAATCATACAGCGAAACCATTGCGAACTGTACCAGTTTCAGGAAACGTAAAGGAAATATTGACCTATGCAAATACCTTTACAGGAGTACCATATAAATTTGGTGGTACTACCCCAGCAGGTTTCGATTGCTCTGGATACATTCGTCATGTCTTTCAGAAAGTGGGCGTTCAATTGCCGCGCCAAGCGGATGAACAATACACGGTGGGAAAAAAAGTAGAGAAACAAAATTTGCAACCCGGCGATCTAGTGTTTTTTGAAACCTATGAACCAGGGGTTTCCCATTCGGGTATTTATATTGGAGATGGACAGTTTATCAGTGCCACATCCAGTAGCGGTGTTGCCGTAGCAGATATTGATGATAGCTATTGGGGACCACGCTATGTAGGCGCTAAACGCGTACTATAATACACAAGCTGTAATGATACTGTCATTACAGCTTTTGCCATATATGCGGTTGCAACATAAAGGAGTTAACTATGACACACGCAGGTATTCATATACAAGATGTGCAATTTTCTTATGGAACACAGCCAGTCATTCACAATATGACCATTACGATTCCTAAAGGTGAATTTTTGCTCGTAGTGGGACCCAATGGTTCTGGTAAAACTACGTGGCTTCGCATGGTAGCAGGCTTATTAGAACCTACGGCAGGACACCTTTGTTTAGATGGAATTAGTCCTAAAGAAGCACAAATGAAAGGGCTCATTCACTTAGTGCCGCAAATTTACAATAAAAATGCAGCCCAATTTCCAGCCACCGTAGAAGAAGTGGTAGGACTGGCTTTGTTTCATGTGCCGAAGAAAGATAAAAAAGGGCGCATACTGGATGCGTTGAAATTGGTAGGTATGCAAGAGTTTCTAACTCGTCGCATTGGTGAGCTCAGCGGTGGCCAACAACAACGTGTGATGTTAGCCCAAGCGTTAGCTCGTAAACCGAACTATATCTTACTAGATGAACCAACCAGTGGTATCGATTACGAAACAAGTAAGAAAATTTATGAAGTGTTGCGCTCCTTAAAAAATGAAAATATTACCGTTATTATGGTTACCCATGATGTAACGGAAGCAATGGAAGTGGCGGATACGATTTTATGTGTGGATGGACATGCATGTTACTATGGACCTTGCGAAGGCTTTATGGACAGTCATCAAGGATCTCGTTTGGCATGGCATGTAGGAGGCTAATATGGACATTTTATCCTATACATTTATGCAACGTGCATTCTTAGCAGGGTTGATAGTAGCCCTTATGTGCCCATTGATCGGCATGTTCATCGTCATTAAACGACAATCCATGCTCGGAGATGGATTAGGGCATATTGCATTTGCTGGTGTAACAGGGGCATCCTTGTTGAAAGTATATCCACCGCTAGGAGCCATCGTATTGACAGTGACCTCTGCGTTGGGGATAGAATTAGTACGCCGTTACCAAAAACAATATGCAGATATGATTATGGCCTTATTCTTTTATGGTGGTTTATCCTTAGCCATCGTATTTTCTACGATGGTAAAGATGCCTAGTACAGGATTATTGAATTTCTTGTTTGGTAGTATCTTGACGGTGACCATGACAGATATTTATAGTATCGGCGCCGTGGCTATCTTGGTGGGGATTATTATGAAATTTGTCTATCATTCTTTAATGCTCACCTCTTTTGATGAAGAAATTGCTCGTACCGTAGGTATCAATGTAAATCGTGTCAATATGATTTTTGCTGTATTAACTGCTTTAGTCGTTGTGATGGGGATGACCGTAGTAGGGATTCTGTTGATCAGTGCCCTTATGATTGTGCCCGTTGCCTCCGCACACTTATGGAAACGAGGATTTAAAGCGACATGGGGCATTGCCACCGTATACTCTGTACTATCTGTCATTGGTGGACTATGCAGCGCCTTTTGGCTTGACTTTGCACCTGGGGGGACCATTGTGCTCACAGCTATTGGACTCTATGTCATTACATTTTTTGTGACCATGGTACAAGGAAAGTAGATACTTTCAGCGCCGTATATGATATAATAAAAGCAATAGACAATTTTAGGAGGGAAACCATGACAGGAAATGAATTACGCCAAGCGTATTTGAATTTTTTTGAAAGTAAAGGACATTTAAAGCAAGAAAGTTATTCTCTTGTTCCAGATAACGACCCATCTTTGTTATTAATCGGTGCAGGTATGGCGCCATTGAAACCGTTTTTCACAGGTAAATTAGTGCCACCTTGTGCACGAATTACGACAAGCCAAAAGTCAATTCGCACAGGTGATATTGAAAACGTAGGACGTACAGCACGTCACCATACATTCTTTGAAATGTTGGGTAACTTCTCTTTTGGCGATTATTTCAAAAAAGAAGCCATCCATTGGGCATGGGAATTCTTAACAGAAGTCATCAAATTGGACAAAGAAAAATTATATGTCACTGTATATCCAGATGACCAAGAAGCGTATGACACTTGGCATAATGAAATCGGGTTACCAGAAAATCACATTAGTCGCTTAGAAGATAACTTCTGGGAAATCGGAGAAGGCCCATGCGGTCCAGATAGTGAAATTTTCTACGACTTAGGACCGGAACGTGGTTGTGATGATCCAAACTGTGCACCAGGTTGTGACTGTGATCGATTCCTTGAAATTTGGAACCTTGTGTTCACGCAATTCAACCGTACTGCAGAAGGTACGTATGAACCATTGGCTAAGAAAAATATTGATACTGGCGCTGGTTTAGAACGTTTGGCATCTGTATTGCAAGGAAAAGAAAGCAACTTTGAAACAGATTTGATTTTCCCAATTATCGAAGCTACAGCAAAAAAAGCTGGTGTTACATATCATACTGATGCGAGCACAGACATTTCTTTAAAAGTTATTGCTGACCATATTCGTGCTATCGTAGCATTGATTGCTGATGGTGTATTGCCATCCAATGAAGGCCGTGGATATGTACTTCGCCGTATTTTGCGCCGTGCTGTTCGCCATGGTCGCCTATTAGGCATTCAAGGACCATTCTTGGTACCATTAGTAGATATCGTAGTAGATATCTTAGGTGGAGCTATTACGAACATCGTGGAAAAACAAGATTTTGTCAAACGAGTGGTGGCAAATGAAGAAGAACGATTCAACCAAACATTGGCATCTGGCCTTGATATGTTAAGCCAATTGTTGGATACATTGAAGGCTGATGGTACGACTACTGTACCAGGTCAAGATGTGTTCAAGTTATATGACACTTACGGATTCCCTTGGGAATTGACAGAAGAAATCGCTCACGAAGCTGGTTTCACTATCGACCAAGCTGGTTTTGAAAGCGCTATGAACGAACAACGTACACGTGCTCGTGAGGCTCGTGAAGATGTAGATGCAAAAGTGGCCACTCCAGATATTACACATTTATCCAATGAACATATTTCTGACGATGAAAGCGCTACAGCATCCACAGTACTTCTTATCGGTGAAGGGGCGAAAGCTATCGACCGTGCGGAAGATGGTCAAGATGTGACGATCATCGTAAAAACGACTCCATTCCATGCAGAAGGAGGCGGACAATTAGGTGATACTGGTTTCATCGTTGGTCCATTGGGTAAAGTAGAAGTGCATACAGCGAAAAAATTACCAGAAGGCACTACGTACCATGTAGGTACTGTAGTAGAAGGTAGTATTTCTGTGAACGATGAAGTAACGTTTGAAGTAGATGTAGAACGTCGTCAACATATGGCTCGTAACCATACAGCCACCCACTTGTTGCATGCTGCTTTGCGTTCCGTATTGGGTACACATGTCAACCAAGCAGGTTCTTTGGTAACGCCAGACTATTTGCGTTTTGACTTTACACACTTCTCCCCTGTGACAGCAGAAGAATTGCAAACTATCACAAATATGGTAAATGAACAAATTCTTCGTGCTTCCACATTGGAAGTAGAAACGATGTCTATTGATGCGGCGAAAGCAAAAGGCGCTATGGCATTGTTCGGTGAAAAATACGGTTCCGAAGTACGTGTCGTATCTGTGCCAGAATTCTCCATCGAATTGTGTGGTGGTTCTCACGTAGAAAATACAGGCTTTATCGGTCAATTCCGTATCACATCTGAAGGTGGTATTGGCTCTGGCGTACGCCGTATCGAAGCGGTAACAGGTAAAGCAGCACTTGCCTTAGCACAACAAGAAGAGCAAACAGTAAAATCTATTGCCTCTCTTGTGAAAGCTAAACCACAAGAAATAGTAGGTAAAGTGCAACAAGTGCTTGATCATGCGAAAGCCGTAGAGCGTGAGCTAGATCAAGTGAAAAAAGAATTGAACAGCGGCAACCTTGATAGTGTCTTAGCAGGTCAATTCACAGTAGGCGATGTGACAGCTGTAGTAGCGTCTGTACCAGTATCTGATATGGGCGAATTGCGTGACATGGCTGACATGGTTCGCGATAAAATCGGTTCTGGCGTAGTATTATTAGGTGCAGCTAGTGACGATAAAGTAAACTTCGTTTGCATGGCTACGAAAGACGTAGTGGGCAAAGGCATCCATTGTGGTAACATCGTAAAAGCAGCAGCACAAGCGGCTGGCGGCAATGGCGGTGGCCGTCCAGATATGGCACAAGCTGGTGGTAAAGATCCAGCGGCGATGGACCAAGCCTTAGTAGCAGGTAAAGAAGCAATCCAGTCCATGGTTGGATAATCGCATTCATAGATGCGACTTTCAGTAGAACACTTAGGATAAGGAGGGATTATATGAATCTTTCAGATAAAACAATGGTGATTAAACCGGTACAAACAACACCGTTAACACCAGAACAAGTATTTCAACATGTGTTCCAAGCGTTGGCAGAAAAGGGATATAATCCGATTAGCCAAATTACAGGATATCTAATTTCTGGAGACCCAACGTATATTACAAGTTACAACAATGCACGTAAAGATATTCGTAGTATCGAACGTGATGAACTCATTGAAGAACTTGTTAAAGAGTATGTGAAAGCGAAACAATTATAATGCGTATTATGGCACTTGATGTGGGAAGTCGGACCATAGGTGTAGCATGCAGTGATGCGCTGTATATTACAGCGCAAGGTATCGAAACCATTCGCCGCACATCCCACGAAAAAGACTTTCAGCGTATAGCGGAATTAATCCATGAATATGAGGTAGACACCATTGTGGTGGGTATGCCGAAAAATATGAATGGTACAAAAGGGGAACGGGCGGAAAAAACGGAAGCTTTTGTGGAGAAGATGAAAGAAGTCATCTCCACCCCGGTTGTATTTTGGGATGAACGTTTATCCACAGTGATGGCAGAAAAATCCCTTATCGCCGCTGATGTAAGTCGTAAAAAACGCAAAGAAGTCATTGATAAGATGGCAGCAGTTGTCATTTTACAAGGCTATTTAGATAGTCGTTCATAAGGAGGTTACTATGATCGAGCAAGGGTATGAAGGTGAAGTTTCTGTTATCGTAATTGAAGACGAAAATGGAGAAGAAAGATATTATGAAGAAGAAATGTTGATTCAACATGATGGAAAAGCATTTGCCATTTTAGTATCTCTTCCACCAGAAGAAGAAACAGAACATGATGAGCCAGAAGTAATTATCGCACGCATTGATGACGAAGAAGGAGAACAAGTTTACGTTGCTCCAACTGATGAAGAATTCGATGCAGTGATCAAATTGTACGAAGAAATGGACTAATCAGTCAGGAGGGCTGTAACAGATTGTCGAAGGACAGTTAGTTACAGCCTTTTTCGTATGCTATGTATGAGTGGAGAATTAAGAGATATGGCAACAGAAGAAAAGAACAAACAAATTCAGTATGAACTATATATTCCCGCCCAATTTAACGAGGTAATGCGAGAGTCATTAGAAACGTTGATGGAGGATATGTTAGAAGATATAGGGACTGTGCATAAAGGGGAATCGGTGTATAAAGAAAATGGTGTCATTGACCATTGCGTACTTCGCTTTTCCATGGATGAAGGAGATGAATTCGTAGAGGAAATACTCCTCTGTTTGAGAGAAGCGGGTATACCTTATGGTGCTAAGTTATATCAAAATGGAAATGTTATTGCAGAATTAGGCAATTTACATCATATCTATGTTGTGTTGGATGCGTCATTAGGAGATGCGAAACAGTTCAAACGATTGGATACAAAAATTTCTAGGGCCTTGAAAGAAAATAACGTTGTCAGTGATCCCACACTACGTATTCCAGAGGGAGTGGCTATCTTTGCGTATTATGTAGCCGATAAGGACCTTGCAGTGAGCACCATTGAGAAATATCTTCATAGAAGTACGCTAGGAAAAGGAGCTACTATCGATGTGGTAGACTCGGGGCTTACGATTCATGAACGGTTTATGACAGATATATATAGCATCTATCGTGGGGTAGTGCCTGATTTGTGGTCTGCGATTAAAAATGAGTGGAAAGGCATCTCTTCCCGAGAGTGGATACAATTGTTGCGCCGCTATCCAGATACGCCGGAAGGGCTTAGTTTCTTGCTTAATATTGTGAATGGTACGTACCAACAGAAATATACCTCTATGAAGGTCACATTCCCAATGTTCCTCTATGAAGGCAAACGATTCTACTTGCTATCAGCACGTCAAATGTTAGAATTTGATCTTCATGGGCGAGATGTGATGAACATGGATATACTGGGACCTGATGTAAAACCGTCACAAGTACGAGCGCCTTCTAAACAGAGAAATTTGTGCCTGTTTGCAACTACTGGGGAAGGGGAAGAGGCATCGCGACTTTACATTGACTATAACCCGACAAAATCTGGTCATGTAGGACAAGTGCTCTATTACGATGGGGACACGCATATGCTAGAGGTGTTGGGGCCGTCTTTTAGTCATGCCTTGTTAGAGATTATGGATGAAATGTCTGATAATTTAGCGGATTCCATTCTAGAAAGCGTTATGGAACACATCATGAATTTGAATGTAGAAGTATTGGACCTTGACAGCGATGATAATCAGCTCCTGATGAGTACTATGGTTATGCTAGCTGAAAGTACCATAGGAGATGACATTGGCTCTATCTTGGAACATGGTATGGGCCCCGTGATTGGCAGACGTGGATGTATGGGCATGGTATTGTTAGAAAATGCTACCTTTGATGTGGAGCAATTTAAAAAGGATTTGCTCGCTCAATGGGATATTATTTCCGTAACGGGTCCAGAGGGGATGAAAGTCCGTGCAGCCGTTACCACAAAAGATGTGGATACCGTCGAAGAAGAGGAGATGGAGGAGGCATACTTCCTAGTCATTGATGACTATAAAGTAATGGTAGCACCATTTTCCTATGCCATGCCGATAGAAATTGTTATGCAAGGGGCTACTCGTAATTATCTTTGGGACGATGCATTGGATGCTGTAATCCAACACACAAGCCATGTGGCGATTAGTATTGTAGAAGGACCTGGCAAACCATTAGAAGAAGGAATCTTATTAGCGAAATTACTTTCAGTAGCCACAGAGCAAACTGGAGCTACAGCTATCTATACAAATGACGTTCTCTATGAAGCAGACATGTACTACAAAGAAACAGAGAATCTACGAGATGATGTGTTGCCTATGGTGAACCTAGTGTGGGTTGATATCGATTTTGAAGAAGATGGAACCATATCTTTGTATACTAGTGGTATGGAAGAGTTCGACCAACTCAATGTGGAATTCTTGCATTGTCCATGGGATCCAGAGCGTGCCTGTAATTATATCCTTAGCGTGGCGAATTATATACTGGTATCTGGCAAAGAGTTAACAGACGGTGATTCTGTGGGTAGAACAGAGGAAGAACAACTGATAGTTCATATCGATGAACCAGTCCATGCAGATGGATTGCAAAGTATACAAATTTTCTTTGATACAAGTGAAGAAGAATAAATAATGAAAGGGGTTGTAGAATAGTAACAGCCCCTTTTGTTGTACAAACAGATATATATAGAAAAATTGCTATATATACTCCTAAAATGGTATAATATAGTATTCATTGAAAAGGAGATTGCTGTGAAACGATATATAAAATACACATGGATAAGTCTTAGTATCATTTTAGTGGTGGTACTGAGTGCACTAGCAGGCCTATATTATATTCCTTGGACGGGAGGTTCTAAGGATGATGTGGAAACCATCGTCATTAGTGAAAACCAAACAGGGGCGGAAATAGGCGAGGCATTATATGAAAAAGGATTGATAGTATCCCCAACAGTATTCCGGGCAGCACTGCGATTGACAGGTGCTATGGATACGTTGCAACATGGACCGTATCAAATTCCGCATCATTCTAGTTTGAAAGAAATTATTGACCGATTGCAAAAAGGCAAGATTCAAAGTATTACCTTAACCATTCCAGAAGGCTTTACGATTGGTGAAATTGGAAAGCGCATTGAAGAACAAGGCATCGATACGCAGGCTGCGTTCATGGAGCAAGGAAAACTATACTCTCCGTATTTATACATGTACGGACCAAAGCCAGTAACTTATCGTGTAGAGGGCTTCTTATTTCCTAGCACCTATGAAGTGCCTGTAGGTAGTACTGCGGCAGATGTGATGAAGATGATGGCCGATGAAATGAATCGTCAATTAACGCCTAAAATGCGTCAAGATATTGAAGCTCAAGGCATGACAATTTTTGAGTTTATCACCTTGGCATCATTGGTAGAAAAAGAGGCAAAATTTGATGAAGATCGTCCTATTATCGCAGCTGTATTCCGCCAACGTTTGAAAGAGGGTATGCCACTCGAATCGTGTGCTAGTATTCAATATATTCTAGGCTATCCAAAACCGTTGATTACCATTGAAGATACAAAATTAGAGAGCCCTTATAATACATACTTGCACAAAGGGTTGCCTCCAGGACCGATTGCAAATCCTGGATTGAAATCGATGGAAGCAGTATTGTATGCACCAACTACAGACTATTTATTCTTTGTAGCAGACAAAGAGGGGCATCATCATTTTAGTAAAACCTATGAAGAACATTTAAAAATAGTGGATCAAATTTATGAAAATTAAAGATATTTTAAATGAACAACGAATCTATGCATTGTTGCATGATGTACCTATTTTACGAGAATCGGAAGTAGAACTGTTTGAAGATTTAATCGGTCTGTACAAGCCAAAACGAGTATTAGAAGTAGGGACAGCCATAGGCTATTCTTCATTGCTATTGGCAAAACATATGGATAAAGAAGGTCAGCTGATTTCTATTGAACTAGATGACATACGTCATGGTATGGCAAAACATTTTATTTCGCAGTCGGACTATGCAGACCGGATGACTTTGCTGCAGGGAGATGCAACAGAACTAGTAGATACTATAGAAGGGCCCTTTGACCTAGTGTTTTTAGATGGCCCTAAAGGTCAATATTTAAAACAATTGGAAATCATAGAACCAAAACTGTCTGATGGGGCTGTAGTACTAGCAGATAATGTACTGTTTCGCGATTATGTACGAGGCGGTAAAGAGCCACCTCGTCGATTTAAGACCATCGTGAAACGATTACAACACTATTTAGAATATGTAGAACAAAAAGATAAATACAACACCACCATCTATCCTATGGGGGATGGAATGAGTGTCAGTGTTTGGAAAGGACATCATCATGAGTAAACGACATATGGAATTGTTAGCACCTGCTGGCAATATGGATAAATTAAAAATGGCCATTCGCTATGGAGCGGATGCAGTATACTGTGCAGGTCGTGCCTTCGGGTTACGTGCGGCTAGTTCAAACTTTGATAATGATCAACTGAAAGAGGCTGTGGAGTTTGTACATAGTCATGGCAAAAAAATCTATGTGACTTGTAACATCATTCCTCATAACGAGGACTTAACAGGCCTAGAAGACTATTTGAAATTCTTGGAAAGCATTAAGGTAGATGCTATCATCGTAGCAGATTTAGGTATTTTCTTATTGGCAAAACGGGTAGCTCCTAGCTTAGAATTGCATGTGAGTACGCAGGCGAATACAACAAACTACTTGACGACGGAATTCTGGAAAGAACAAGGTGCGGCTCGTGTCGTTGTAGCCCGTGAAGTAAGTATTGAAGACATCAAAACAATGCGTGAAAAGGCAGATGTGGAAATCGAAGCCTTCGTACATGGAGCGATGTGTATTTCTTACTCCGGTCGTTGTTTGTTGAGTAATTATATGACAAATCGTGATGCAAACCGTGGTGCTTGTACACAGGCGTGCCGCTGGAAATATAACTTAGTAGAAGAAAATCGGCCAGGTGAATACTATCCAATCGAAGAAGATGAACATGGTACATATATCTTTAACTCTAAAGATTTGTGCTTGTTGAAATACATTCCAGAATTGTATAAAGCGGGTGTAGATAGCTTGAAAATCGAAGGCCGTATGAAGTCTGTTCACTATGCCGCTACAGTCTCCAAAGTGTATCGTGAGGCCATCGATGCATTCCTAGAAGAGGGCGATGACTGGTACGTACGTGACGAATGGTATGCAGAGTTAGAGAAAATTTCCCATCGTCCTTATACAGAAGCTTTTGCTATGGAAAAACCAGGTGAAGAAGCGCAAAACTATGGTAAATCTTCCAATACGCAAACCCATGATTTCATTGGCCTTGTAGAAGGATACAATGCGGAAGAAGGCTATGCCTACATGGAACAACGTAATAACTTTAAAGTAGGGGAAGAGGTAGAATTCTGTCAGCCGCATGGACCATTGGTAAAACATGTCATTAAACGCATGACTGATGAAGATGGCAATGACATCGATGTAGCTAAACATGCACAAATGAAATTGCGCTTGTATATCGACACACCATTGGAAGAATTCTCTATGATGCGCCGTGAAACAAAGAAATAATAGGTTCTAAGGAGGCAGAGTATGCAAACACAAGCAATTGCCTATGATCCGCAGTATGTGTACTTTCAGATTGACCGAAGCCAAACCAATTATGTGAATCGTATTTTGGAAGGCTATGAATATGTAGGAGTTATGACGACGGTGAATACAGAGGGACTTTGTATGATCCGTACCACAGAATCGACGCGAGAACTGGCGAAGGAAATCTTACAATCTTTGCCCGTATCCGTTACTTTGCTAGATACAATAGAATGAGTAAAGGGAGATATACATGGGACGTAAAAATTATGAAAGTATTGGTATAGATTACGATGAGGAGTTGGATACTAGTAGTAAAAAGGGCGATGGCAACGGACAGAGATATCGCTATACCCTACATATTCCAGCTAAATTCGATGATGATTGCCGTAAATCATTAGAAACGTTGATGCGCTATCAATTAGAACATGTAGGGACCGTAGAAGAAGGTGAAAGTGTATATCTAGACAATGGAGAAATCGACTATTGTATTATCCGCTTCTCTATGGATGGTGATCCTACTTTGATACCGGTAGTCGCAGAAGCGTTGGAAGAAATCGCCTTGCCATACGGGTCTAAATTGTATTTCGATGAACATATGATAGCCGAAGTAGGAACATTGCATCACATTCGTGTTAATTTTGATATGGCACAAGAGAAGCCAATATCCAGAAGTGAGTTTACTCGATTGGATAGGAAAATTTCTGATGCATTAGATGGAATTAATGTAGTGAGTTCCACCTATATGAGTGTACCAGATGGTATAGCTTCCTACTTTTATTACGTGGCAGATCTAGATATGGCGATGGAAATAGTTCGTTCCTTCCTAGACCGCAGCCGTTTTGGTCAAACAGCGAACATTGAAGTGGTCGATTCCGGCATGACAGTACAAGAACGATATATGTCTGAAGTATGCCGTGTATACAGATCTATGACTTTAGAATTGTGGAAAGAAATTCAAAAGGAATGGAAAGCCATTACGCCTAATGACTGGATGCAGTTACTGCGCAAGTATCCCCACACACCAGAAGGAGTGACGTATTTTCTAAATATGCTGGACGGAACCTTGGGAAAACAATTTACGTCTTTGCAGGTTCCTTTCCCCATGTATATCCATGAAGGGAGAAAGTTTTACTCTTTATCAGCTAAGGAAATGATGGCTCATAGGGTAGAAGATTTAGACGTATTACAAATGGCGTTGTCTGTAGCTAAACCTAAGCAAGTACGTGCTCGTACTAGTCAGTGGGATGCTTGCTTGTTGGCAGTCACAGGCAAGGGGCCTGAGGCATCTCGGCTGTATATCGACTATCATCCAACGAAGCAAGGTCATGTGGGACAAATACTATTATATGATGGTGAAAGTCAAGCATTAGAAGTAGTAGCCCCATCCTTTAATCGATTCTTGTTACAGTTGTTACAAAATGGTTTAGATGCCTTTGTAGACCATGTAGTGCAAGTGGTGATGGAAAAGTCATTATCCATTGATTTAGATACAATTGATATCAATGATGATGTGAATCGTTTATTGATTAGCGCTATGGCTAGTCTTACAGACAAAGTGTTGGAGCATGTAGAGCCACCAACAATCGGTAAACGAGGCTGTATGGGGATGGTCATGCTAGAGAATGATAGTTTCAACTTCCCGCGGTTTAAAAAAGATTTGCTTACACTGTGGGATATTTCCTCTGTAACAAGCCCAGAAGGCGTACAAGTACGTGCGGCTATGGCTCGAAAAGATATACAGTCTATCACGGAAGATGAATTAGAAGAAGCACACTTCTTACTCATTGATGACTATAAAGTTGTTATCGTGCCTTTTCCATTTCCTATGCCATCCATCATAGCCGAAGGAGCGGCGATGAAAAACTACCTATGGGACGATGCTATGGGCGCTGTCACAGGTCATACAAATCATGTGGCTATCAGTATTGTAGATGGTCCTAGTGATCGTATGGCACAAGAAGCGTTGCTGATGAAGTTACTTTCAGTAGTTAGTCAACAAGGCGACGCAGTAGGTATCTATACAAATGGACTTGTGTATGAGCCTATGGCGTATATTGCAGAAACTGACAAATTGCGCCATGATGAATTGCCTGTGGGAAATATGATTTGGGTGGATTTCGAGTTTGAAGAAGATGGTACTGTATCTGGACATACAACAGGTATGGAATCTTATGGAAAATTCAATATTGAATTGCTGCATTATCCTTGGGAGATTGAAGAGATGTGTGCTTCTGTGCGTGCAATTGCAGCGGTTGTCCTATCTTTGGAATCGGATGTACAAGATGGAGATACATTGACGATTGATGAGGAAACCAAGTATACAGTTCGGATTGCTAAAAGTATACATGCAGAAGATGCACAGACTCTACAAATCTATGTGGGCGATGCTGATGAAATAGATGAATACTAATATTTAAGAAAGAGGACACTGCCATGATCGGTGTCCTTTTTGCTTAGATGCATTGTCGATAGAACAATGATATTGTATAGCGGTTTATTAGAAAAAAATCGGTTAATTGTTCAATTTCATTATACAATTAACCTTAGAAAAAAGTTTAATAAATTATAAAAAAATACTTGCATAGATGTGGGGGATATGATATTATATATTTGTTGTTACAGTAAGTAACAAACGGTAGCGAAACGGTGTTTCCCAAGGACAGTTAAGATGGATCGTTACTATGGATAGAAGATATCGGGGCATAGCGCAGTTTGGTAGCGCACCTGGCTTGGGACCAGGGGGTCGCAGGTTCGAATCCTGCTGCTCCGACCATTTTCTTATGTGCGGGTGTAGCTCAATGGTAGAGCCCCAGCCTTCCAAGCTGGTTGCGAGGGTTCGATTCCCTTCACCCGCTCCACTTATACATGTTATTGTATTTAATACGTTCCCATACAGAGACAATGTCTATGTGATGGGTTATTTTATTATTTACAGTAAAATAACATGGCATAACTACATATGGTTCAGTAGCTCAGTTGGATAGAGCAACGGCCTTCTAAGCCGTGGGTCGGGGGTTCGAATCCCTCCTGGATCACCACTAACAAAGGATTCTATGTTTTCTAGAATCCTTTTTATGTTGGAGGGATCGACGCACTAAGGTCTCCGCGTCACTGCGTTCCTAGAGACCTAAGTTGCTTACGTATCCCTCCTGGATCACCAGAGTACGAAGGATTCTACTTGATGTAGGATCCTTTTTGTATGGCAGGGATGCTATCGCTAAGTTCTCTGCGTCGCTATGCTCCTAGCGCACTAAGTCGATTACGTATTCCTCCTGGATCACCAAGTAAATAGGCGGATAGTTCAGATTGAGCTATCCGCTTTTTTGTAAAATTGAGTAGTTTCTGCTCTTTGTCAAATGTGTGACTACGCATATAAAGAGTAGTTAGTAGAATTCTAGTTTATAATAAAATAGGCATATATAAACTCATGCGGTATCATAAAAGTAACCAGACTATTAAGAAAGAATGAGTTATATATGCCTAGTGTAACCTTAATGGTTACTCGTGATTTGGTTGATAGCTTATTGCTACCTCGTATTTATATACTATCATAGGCAACTACTTTTAGCAACCAAAATATAAAAATTGTATTTTTTCTTCGAGCATTTTCATTAAATTATCAGGTATAATTACATTAGCTAATGGATCATCATTACGAACTGGATTTTTTATTCTTTGCTTGCTGATAGTAGTGATTTGCCCTATATCGGCAAGGCTTTCAGATTTTAAATTATTAAGATAGGTTAAAATTGCATTTGCATCATTATGTTGCTTTTGAAGAATTTTAAGTTTACTCTTAAGTATTTTGTTAGACTTGATTTCATTGCTTGTATATTTATTTGTTATCTTTAGAACTTTGGCATTTACAGTATCAATCATATGTAAAGATTTGTCGAATAGTAAAGTGGGTAATATTGTAGATAATGAAACCATATGCGTTTTTTGGTATGTTGTATCTTTATCTTTTTTACTTCTTAATGGTATTACTGTTAACGTGGAGCTAGATTTGCTATTCTTTATATCTAATACTATTGCATAATGTAATCCACCTAATTCTTGTCCAACTCTAAAACCGAAATTAACAAATACAATTTGACCATGTTTATAATTTATCAGCTGACGTGGGTTAAATGTTTTTTCGTTTTTTATATATCGCAAATAATCTTTTAGCCAGTATACTAGAATAGCTGATTTTTTATAGTTTGTTTTCATAAGATGTTTTATATAACGTATATATTCATATAAGACGGATTTTTGTACTTTAATAAAATCAAGAATATTTTTAGGGTCTTTTAAATCCATATGATACCTCCTTGATTGAAATAATAGAACATCTTAATACATTTTATAATCCAAAAATAATTTTTATAAAAGAGTTAAAAATTATTCTATATGATTAATATTAACATAAATGAAATTTATAATACAGGAGAATTTATAAAAATTCCTACTAACATTATAAATTAAATGAATTTGTAATCTTAGGGATCTGATTATATAATGTATTTATAATATTTTTTTTTAGGGGGAGATATTGATGAAAATTAAAAACATACTATTAACAACGATATTAGTAATGGCAAGTTCGATTGCTTCAGCTTATAATACGTCACATTATGATCATGCTACGAGAGGTGAGTACTTTCATCCAGATGAAATGGTAACTATGATTGCTGACATTCAATATTTACCTAGATATGGAGTTACAAATTATACATATATATATAGGGATGGAACTAAATGTGTTGTCCAAGTAGATGGTTCAGGGATTGTGCATAGTATTTTAGTTACAAAACCCTAAAGGCATACAATATTTTACAGAATATAAATTCAAAAGCGGATGGCTCAAGCTGAGCTATCCGCTTTTGTATTCGATATATAGAAACAATTACGCTTGATCTTTGTCTTTCCAGAATAACAAGGCCCCGATGGCGTTGATGATATAGAATATGTATTTTCCTACGTTTGCAAAGTTGCCTTGGGTGAAAGCTTTCAATAGTTGAACGATATTATACACCATCCAAAATGGCCATTGTGTATCTAATTTCAAAGCGTTGAATAGGTTGGCAATGAGTGAGAAGGCAAATACGATCGTTGTTAGTGTTGATAAGAAATTCATATGCCCATTAAATCCGACGTAATTTGCTACACTTGATATGGTAAAAGCAACGATAGTGATGATAGTGCCTATTAGATATTTTTGGGATGCAGTCATCGTGTTAGGGATGCCTTCATGAGAGTCTTTCCATTTTTTGATAGCAAATGTATAGATGAAAAATGTAATAGGATAGGTAATAATAGCTGCTTTATTTCCTAGTATAAAGTCTATTACGCCAGAGAGAATTGTGTTTACAATACCCAGATAATTTCCCCAGTTGCTTAATTTTCCTGTAAATCGTGTAGATAACATGGAAATGCCAACATTGATGACAGAAATAATACCGAACGGAACTAAGGCAGTCCAAGGGCCCCAATCGACATACTTTTCAAGTCGAGTATTAAGATATCCAGCGGAGATAGCGATACTAACAACCAGTATAACGCCAATGGCATCAAACCATTTTGAAGTAGCAAACTGTTTTAAATACTGTTGCATGGGAGAATCCTTTCTAAGGAGATATGTTCTTTTAGGAATGTTGTATTGTTAGACGTATTAGAAATCTTGGGTCATATGAAAAGTACTATAGTTTTACACTCTTAAAAGAAAAAATATAAATTTTACTATATGTTTAATCATATCACAGTTGATAAGGAAATCACAAATCGTATGGATAGAAAATTTTATAGATCCCATTATTACAGAAGCATTACCAAAATAAGAGAATTATAACTTTTACCTATAACCCACTATCTTTTATACATATTATACAAATCCCTACCTAAGGAGTATAGTATAGACATCAGATTGATACTTATCGATGTACACTATGGAGGTGTTGTATATATGAAATATTCTGTAACTGGATTCCCACGTATTGGGGCGAAACGAGAGTTAAAATTTATTACTGAATCTTATTTCCGTGGCGATGTGAGCCTAGAGGATTTGACGAAGGTTGTGAAAGAACAACGAGAGGTGCAATGGAAGGTGCAACAGGCAGCTGGGGCAGACTTTATTCCATCCAATGACTATTCCTTATACGATGGCGTGCTGGATACAGCTTTCACGTTGAATGCAATTCCTAAACGCTATCTAGACCTAGGGTTAGGTGAGGTAGATACGTACTTTGCGGCGGCTCGTGGTTACCAAGGTGAGAAGGGCGATGTGAAAGCTTTCTCTATGAAGAAATGGTTCAACACGAATTATCACTACTTAGTGCCAGAAATCGACGATGATGTGAACTTGCAACTGCGTTCCACAGCGTTCCTAGAGGGCTATCGTCAGGCGAAGTCTTTAGCTATCGACACGAAACCTGTCTTGGTGGGGCCTTTCACATTCTTGCAATTAGCAGATTTCAGAGGTAGCAAGGGCATCAACGATGTGGTGGACGACGTAATCGCAGCTTATGCGGACATATTCAAGGCGGCCAAGGAGGAAGGAGTATCCTGGATTCAGCTAGACGAGCCGTATTTGGTGTACGATCTTACCGAAGCGGACGTAGCATTGTTCAGCCGTATCTATGAAAGATTACTTCCACAAAAACAAGGCTTATACGTATTATTGCAAACCTACTTCGGAGATATCCGTGATGCCTATGAAGTAGTAACAGGTCTTGACTTTGACGGTATTGGTTTAGACTTTATCGAGGGCAAGCAAACAGAATCTTTACTGAAATCTTATGGATTCCCGAAAGGTAAACAGCTCTTTGCGGGCTTAGTAAATGGTAAAAATATTTGGCGTACCGACTATAAAAAAGTGTTGGCAAAGGTAGATGCATTAAAAGGAGCTGGCATCGATGTGGTGCTTAGCACATCCTGCTCCTTGCTACATGTGCCATATACGGTGGCGAACGAGCCGAAACTTTCACAAGAGGTATTACAACATTTTTCATTCGCCTATGAAAAACTAGGGGAATTGAAAGAAATCACCGACCTAGCAGAGCTTTCAGCGTATAGGTCTGAAGAAGCATTCCAAGCGAATCAAGCATTGTTTGCAAAGTCCGAACTTCGTACGGATGAAAGCGTGCAACAAGCAGTAGCAGCCTTGGTAGAAGAAGATTTCAACCGTCCACAAAATATCAAAGAACGTCAAGCGGCGCAAAAAATTATTTTTCAATTGCCATTGTTGCCGACCACAACGATTGGCTCCTTCCCACAAACAAAGGCCGTAAAAGAAAATCGAAAATTGTATCGTCAAGGTGAGATTTCTGAAACGGAATATCGTGCGAAAGCGAAAGAGTTCATCAAAGACTGCATCAAATTGCAAGAAGACATCGGTTTAGATGTACTAGTGCATGGCGAGTTCGAGCGCAATGACATGGTGGAATTTTTCGGGGAAAACTTAGATGGTTATGTGTTTACATCCAATGCGTGGGTACAGTCCTACGGCACACGTGGCGTAAAACCGCCAATCGTGTTCGGTGATATCAAACGAAAACAAGCAATCACCACGGATTATAATGCGTATGCTAGCAGCTTGACAGATAAACAAGTAAAAGGCATGTTGACAGGCCCTGTGACAATTTTGAATTGGTCCTTCCCTCGTGAAGACATTTCTACGAAAGAAATGATGTACCAAATCGGCTTGGCTATTCGTGAAGAAGTACTTGACCTAGAAGCGGCAGGTATTCGCATCATTCAAATCGATGAAGCGGCCCTTCGTGAAAAGTTGCCATTGCGCCGTGCGGACTGGTATAGCGATTACTTAGATTTTGCCATCAAAGCATTCCGTCTATGCCATGCGAAAGTGAAAGTGGAAACGCAAATTCATACGCATATGTGCTATAGCGAGTTTGAAGATATTATTTCTGAAATCGATGCCATGGATGCAGACGTGATTACCTTTGAAGCGTCACGATCCAAGCTGACATTGCTAGATGCCTTATTGGAAAATAACTTCCAAACCGAAGTAGGCCCTGGCGTATACGATATCCACTCTCCACGAGTACCAAGCGTAGAAGAAATCAAAGATGTGATACGCTTGATCGTTTCAAAAATCCCGGTAGAACATGTATGGATAAACCCAGATTGCGGACTCAAAACACGTGGCGAAACAGAAACAGTAGCTAGCTTACAACACATGGTACAAGCAGTACAAGAAATTCGAGCAGAGTTGCGCAAGTCATAAGACTATATTTTGTCAGGCTTATTAAAGATATTGACAATTCGCACAATGAAGATTAACATAAAGATACATAATAGTCGGTATAGAGACAGTAAACCTATACAAGCGGTCATAATGGAGACTGAAAAAATATTTAATCTAAAACAGAGGAACATCGGTAGTAATGCCGATGTTCCTCTGTTATTATTTTATCTCCAATAGAACTCATTTGAGAAACTATCGAAGAATCGTAGGTTGTAGATTTGATAAAATGCCTTTTCTGCAGCTGGTAATCTTACGCGGCTAATGGATAGTGGTTGATCAGGATGGAGATATGTAATTGGATAGCCTGTATTATTATTTAATAATAAGATTTCTGGTTTGTCGATATTGTAATAAAATCTGAGTGGGATGACTCTAGAAATTGCAGTATTACCTTTATGGGCATCTGGGACTACAGCAACATTAACAGCAATTTGGTAATAAGGTGGATTATATAACATGTTAACTACAGAGGTACTGTCATAATAATAGCCAGTTCCCATATGTCCGTCAATTAGTTTTAGATTTGTATCGCCGTTTAAATACGGAGGGTATATACTGGATGCAAGGGAAATACTAAAAGTTAATAGTAGTGTGCTAATTAACAAGGCTAGAACTCGAAATACTTTCATAAAATAAATTCTCCTTTTTTTAGATATACAGAGCCGGTTTGATGCACTAGTGTCGCTATAGATACTATATAGCTTATTTAATCTCCAATCGCTCCATGATACGACGCAACTGTTCTTGTACTTGTTGCATGTCGGCTTGTTGTTGCGCGATTTGTTCTTGTTGTTGTACTAATGTAACTAGCTGAGATTTGCTGTATGTCGCATAGGGGTTACTTTCACCGAACTTAAGGCTAAGGCCGGCGTTAAATAGACGTTCGCTGCCACCTAGATTGGTACTGAAAGAAACCATAGTTTTTTCGTTTGGTCGATAGAATGCACCTAGTGCCAGGGCGTGAGAACCGTGATAATTTCCATACCCAGCGGAGATATCCCATTTATCTTCGCTGTTGTAATCTTGCGGATGCAAAGCCGCAAGGGCAGCAGCGCTAGCTCCCATAGAATCAACACGACCGCCTAGACGATCTACAGAGGATTCTATACGTTTGAAAGCCTCAGGATTGGTAGCGATAGAAGATAAGTCTACGGTGCCAGTTACAGAATGGCCTGCTGTATCTGTTACGGTCAAAGACAATGTTTTATCCTGTAGTTGCAAGCCAGTGGTAGAAGTCACCAAGGTATCGTTACCATCTTGACTGTTTGCCGCTACCGCTTTTAGCTGTGCCACATTGACTGCATCTGTATCTTGAGTGCCAGCGGCTACGCCAGTGATTTGGCGAGTAAGTTGTTTGTCTGTATCGCCTACGGACACAGCACCTAAAGTAGATACCCATGTGTGGTCTGTCAGTTTTGAAGCCATTTTCGTAGCTGGGTCATAGCCTGCTGCACCTGCGGCTGTGTTGCTCACAGATTGACTACCGATAGCAACACCACCTGCAGTGGTTACATTTGAGTCAAAACCGATAGCAGTCGCTCGTGCCACATTGGTAGTCATGTCTTTGGCAGCGCCACCGATGAGGACACTTTCATTAGCGGTGGTCAAGGTCCGATGGTCCCCAAATAAGATGGAGGACGTAGTATCAGTGACTGTGTTTTCCGCACCAATCACAGATAGATGGCTGGCATTGGTTACAGTGTTTTTGTAACCATTTACCATGTTGTACTTGCTTGGCATAGATTTAGTACCTGTTACGGTGTTACCAACCCCGATAATTTGTGTATGTGAAGTATAATCGGCTGTATTAGCGCCACCGATGGCTAAGGTTGCGCCGCCCGCGCTTTTCGCAACCCCTTCTTGTAGCGCAGTTTGCATGTCTTTCACAGAGGCATATTTAGTATTATACGCAGAGGCGCTGAAATCGCCGATGGAATTTTCGATGCGGTTTCCAGCTCCCATAGTGATGGCACCATTACTATTTTTCACAGAGTTGGCTGTACCAGTGATCACATTGGCAACGCCAGAAGTAGAAGAACGACTAGACATAGATTCATTGGAGTTCAATGATCCCACCACAGTGGCGAAGGCATTTTTTGTCGCATTCGACAGGGTATCAAAGAATCCATTGGCATTGAACGGACTAGACTGCACATTATAGCTCCCCAAGGTAGTGGTAAAACCGCCACCTGTATAGGAGTTGGTGCCTACCGTAGTAGAGGCTACGCCAAACTGTTTGAGATTGTTTGCAGAGCTATCGCCAATCTTAATATCGTTCTTTTCTAGTGTATGGTCCCCAATTTCAATAGAACCCGTGCGAGCATAGGTATTAGCCCCCACAGCTATACCGGCTGGTAGATTTTTTAAGATTTCCACTTCATTTTTAATATCTCTGCCACTGAAAGTTTCTCCAAAGGATAAGATCCCTTCTTGCTTGCCGCCACCCATCATGACGGTGGCTTTAGGGCCTACCGTAATATTCGTGCTTGTGTTTTCAGCCATAGCATCGTACAGGACGCCCGTCGCACCATGTAATTCTATGTCTTTAGCTGATCCAGTTGCTTGGGCTTGGCTCCAGGGAAAGAATAGCATAGTGGATGCTAATAGGGCAGTAGCTGCCATAGTAGCTCTCATGGAATAGTGTTTGCGAATCATTTGTTTCTCAGTAGATATTTCTTTCATCATATCTCTCCCGTTTCTTTTTCTTACTGACTTATGATGGATACAGAAAACGTTGGATATACGCACCCCCTTTTGCGAATATCTGATGATGAGTTAGGGTACCATGCTATTTGCGTGCATGCGTGCATGTGTATGTGTACAGTATATCATATAATTGGGGGATTCTATAGAACGTTTTAGTTTCTAGTTTGAAAGAAAGTCTACTTGTTATGCTTGAGGTAAGGGGATAGTAGGATATCCTTTCACAGGTGAAGGTGTAGCTACCCTATTGTAAACGAGCTAGAATAGTTGGTAGGATTGCTACTTTGTTGATGTAGAATGATTCATAATTATAAAAATGATCAGAAGGTACGTTTAAAGTGTGAAAAAAGTAACAATATAATTGCATGTGAATGTATAGATTTGATATAATGAAAGCACTACTTTGTAGAATCTAGAACAATTATTAATTAGTAAATATGTACCCTAGGAAACATATTAGTGGTTCCTAAATTTGATATAATTTCGACTTGTTTTTGGTTTAAAAATAGGTTGAAATTTTTCAAATTGTAAAAATCACCAATTAGGTATATAATCGTGATTATGTGACGTCATTTTATCAAGAATAGAATGAGGTCTATTTGTCGTTTGTTCCGACTCAATACGTATGAAAGGTATAGGAGGTTATAAGTTATGTCGTAAGTGCAGTGAATGTTTATTTATAGGATTACGTAGGATAGTGAAAGAAAGCATAATAACATACATAAGCATTCAATAGTAGGCGGACGAGAGATAGTGAGTAAGATTTGCTCTGGTCGTAGTAGGACTTTCAAGGGTGAAAGCATGTAGTAGCATAGGGTGCTGTATATAGTGGAACGTAGTTAGAACGTGTGAATAGGAGCTAAAAACATAATGAATAAGATCTTTAAAGTTATTTGGAGCAAATCAAAACAATGCTATATCGTTGTTTCTGAAATGGCAAAAAATCACTCAGGGAAAAAGAAAATCGTCGTAGCAAGTATCTTGGCGGCTATGGCTGTGGGATCGGAGACAGCCGTTGTTGAGGTACAGGCGGGAGCCTTCGACGGTGGTCAAATAGGTTCTTATTATGCCACAGCGATAGGATATAAAGCGAATGCTTTTACAGATAGCTCAATAGCAATTGGCACATATAGCTATTCTAAAGGAACGCAAGTTCCAGGCGATGCTGGCTCGACTGTAGATCCTAGTATTGCCATAGGTAATAAAGCTCGTGCAGTGGGTAATTCAGCATTAGCAGTCGGGATGAATGCCACTGCAGATAATTCGTTTGGTGTGGCTGTCGGGCGTAATACAGAAGTGACAGGTGACTATGGTGTTGGTATTGGTTTTAAATCAAAAGCTGCACTGCATGGTATTGGCATTGGTGAACAAGCTCGTGCTTTGAAAGAAGGAGCTACTACATTAGGCGTTAGTTCCCGTGGGTATGGTAAAGGTGCCATTGCTATCGGTTGGCAGTCCCTAGCCGGTGCTGATGTATATACAGTAGGTGTACCAGGTAATGATATTAATAAAGATAGTGACAGCAAGATTAATGCCTATAATAACTGGGGCGATATGTCTGTGGGCTTGCGTGCTCTCGCAACAGGTGGTAATGCTACAGCTTTAGGTCGTAATGCAGCAGCTACAGCAACAAATGCCGTAGCTATCGGTGGTGGTAATGGTAATAGCTTTGATGATAATACAGAACGTACCCAAGCCACAGCTGAAAAAGCTACTGCCATTGGATATAACGCAATCGCATCTGGTAAAAGTTCTTCTGCTTTAGGTAACAAGGCATCTGCATCTGCAGAAAATGCAGCAGCTATTGGTACCAATACATCAGCTTCTGCGAAAGATACTTTTGCAGCAGGTTCAAGTGCCGCAGCTACTGCAGAAGGTGCTACAGCTGTAGGTAAGGCAGCAAAAGCTCAAAAAACTGATGCAACTGCCTTAGGCTCTGGAGCAACAGCATCAGAGGTTAATGCTACGGCTCTTGGTAAAGGTGCTACAGCATCAAAAGGAGATGCTACAGCCGTAGGTTCTGGTGCCAAAGCAACCGAAGTAAATGCAATAGCCATCGGTAAAGGCTCTGAAGCATCAAAAGGCAATGCTATTGCTATAGGTAAAGAAGCAGAGGCGTCGGAAGTTAGTTCCACTGCCATTGGTGAAGGTGCGACTGCAGAAAAAGCAAATTCCTTAGCTATAGGAAAAACCGCTACTTCCGGTGGTGAAAATGGCGTTGCTGTTGGTAATGATGCACAAGCGCAAGCGAAGGATGCTCTTGCTGTGGGGACTTCAACACGTGCTCAAGCTGAGAATGACAGCGTCTTTGGTCATGCCTCAACAGCAAGTGGTGGTGGTTCTACGGCCATTGGTTATTTAGTAAATACATCTGGTAACCAAGCCTTTGGCGCTGGCTCTAATACCACCGTATCAAAAGCAGCTGCAGTGGGCATTGGCTATAAAGTTACAGCTTCAGGAGATCGGGCTATTAGTATTGGTAACAATAATGGTAACACGAATACAGAAGCGACTCATGAGAAAGCTATAGCTATTGGTTCTGGTGCAAGGGCTAAGGGTAATTCATCTATCGCAATGGGTACTAATATTAGCGTTGAAAAAAATAATACAATGGCTATAGGTATGAATTTAACTGCTAATGAAAGTGCTGAAGGAAGCACTCTGATTGGTAATAACTCTACAACAAAAGGTAATCAATCTGTTTCCATTGGGGCGAATAATGAAACTGAAAAAGCCGCACAATACTCTACAGCCATTGGTTATGATGTAAGAGCGAAAGGTAAAAATGCCATTGCTATCGGTTCTAGTGATGAGACTACTAAAAAAGTAATTGCTGCATCTGAAAGTTCGATTGCGATTGGTACACAAGCACAAAGTAATAATGTAGCAGCCACTGCGATTGGTAAAGAAGCGTTAGCAGGAAATGTAGATGCCATTGCTATTGGTACATCTGCAGAGGGTAATGCAATCTCTACAACAGCGATTGGTAAAGGTGCAAAAGCTAAGAAAAATAATGCCATTGCACTAGGTACTGGAGCGATGGCAGAAGAGGTCACTACAATTGCTATCGGTAATGGGTCAAAGGCAACTAAAGAAAATGATAATGCGTTTGGTAATGGCAGCACAGCCAGTGGTGGTGGTTCTACGGCTATTGGTTACTTAGTCAATACAACTGGTAATCAAGCTTTTGGCGCTGGCTCCAATACGACTGTATCAGAAGCGGCTGCAGTAGGTATTGGTTATCAAGTTACAGCATCAGGAAATCGTTCCATTAGTATTGGTGCAGACTTTCAGGGTAAAAAGACTACGGCAAGTGCAGCCAATACGGTAGCTATGGGTGCAGGCACTCAAGCTAGTGCAACTAGTGCAGTAGCGATAGGAACTAATGCAAGTGCAGGGTTAGAACATTCCGTAGCACTTGGTGAAGGTTCTACTACCACATCAGATGATGGTACAGCTACGACTGGTTATTTGACAAATGAACCGGTAAGTAATAGCGGTAATGGTGTCATTGCGATTGGTAATAAACGTAATGATAAAAATGATACAGGAACTATACTGCGTCGAATTGTCGGCTTAGCTAGTGGTACGAATGACTATGATGCGGCGAATATCAAACAATTAAAAGCATTAGAATCCAACGAGCGCCATATCAAAGCAAAAACGGGAAATGTTGCCTATAAACCAGATGCTAATGGTACAATCACTCTAAATTACGTAAACGGTAAAGGAGAAGATGTTTCTGGTGAAACAGCTGAAATTACGGACGTAGCAAAAAAATCTGATGAATGGACATTGCGTACACAAGATGGAAATGCTACAGCAGTGGCTACACCGCAAACTGTGAATGGTTTGACGAAAAAAGCTGTTACTTTAAAAGCAGGTGATAACATTGCCATCGAAAACAGTAATGGTACGGTTACTATTAAAGCTAAGGATGTAGTGACTTCTATTACGAGCGGAAATAGCACAGCATTGACGGTGAATCTAAGTAACGGTGCTGTGACCATTACCCCTAATATTGCAAGCTCTGTAGGAGCCACTGGTGAAGATGGTAAACTGGTAACTTCTGGCATCGTGAAAACTGCCCTTGATAATAAAATTGATAAAACTGCAGAGATGCATATCAAAACTGGTGAGTATACAGTTGGTGCTGATGGCAAAGCATCTTTGGTTCAACAAAATGGTAATAACCAAGACCAAAGCACTCGTGTAGTAATTAAGGACATTGCGCAAAAATCTGTAGTAGATGGTATCAATACAACAGTGAATACCCATACGACACAGATTTCTAATCTTACTACTGCTGTGGGTGGAAAAGTTAGCCAGTCTGATTTTGATACTTTCAAAGGCAAAGCAATTACTTTCACAGGCGACGATAATGCTGGCGTAGCTCGTACATTAGACACGACGTTAACGGTGAAAGGCGGCGCTAATTACACATCTACCACAGCGAATACGAACATTCGTGTTGAAAAAGATGGTACTAATGGGGCCAATGGGTTGCTTGTTAAATTATCTGACAAGTTATCTGGTATGAAAGAAATCGCTGGTAATGGTTCAGACAATTTAGTTATCAAAAATGGCACGAATACAGTGACTATTACACCAGGCAAAACTGGCGACAATGGTACCGTTAACTTTGGCGATGCAAAAGTTGTGGCATCTAATTTAGAAGCGGACATTACATACCGTGCAAATGGTGTTGGAGATACAGCTGCGAATACAGTGAAATTGAAAAAAGGCTTGAATTTCACAGCAGCTACAGACACAAACGCAACAACTGATGGTCCTAAGTCTGGTTTATCTATTACAACAGGTGCCGATGGATTAGTAACCTTTGGTCTAGATAAAGCTACTCGTAGCAAAGTAGACAATGCAGTAGATAAAAACTTAAGCAATTTATCTGATGATGGTAAAGGTAAAGTAACAGAATTAGCAAAAGCAGCTGCGAAAGAAGCTGTGAAAGTAGCCAATGGTATCAACACAACAGTGGATACAGATACAACCACAACCGCTGGAGTCACTACGTATAAAGTAAATGCAAACGATACAACAGTGGCTGTATCTGGTACTGAACTTACAATTGATGGCGGTACACCAGATGCAACTACCAAAATCCGTGCTTATACATTGGGCTTGTCTGATGCAACAAAAGGCAAATTAGCAGCCGTAGGCAACTTGGCAACTGTCATTGGTGGTACTACAATTGCAGAAAATGGTACAGTTACAGGACCAACTTTCAACATTACAAAAGCAGAGGGTGGTACTGAAACAGCTAACACGTTAAAAGATGCTATCGATAAGTTAAATGCAACTAATGCGGGTCAAAACTCAAAAATTTCTGAAACGGCTGGTAAAGTAACTACCTTAGAAGGTAAAGTAACAGATTTGGGAACAACAGTTACTAATAATTACAATGACCTATCTAACAAAATTACCCAAGCTGGAACAGCAGCTACAACAGCCGCCACAACAAAAGGGTTGAACTTCACTGGTGACGACACAACGGATACTGGTAAAGTGCACCGTGATTTAGGAGAAACCTTAACGATCAAAGGTGGAGAAAACTTCACACGAGGAGCCAATGAGAACAACATTAAAGTTGTGAAAAATGATAAAGCTCTTGATGTGAAATTAGCAGAAAACCTTGCGAACATCAAAGAAATCGCTGGTGATGGTACCCATGACTTAGTGATCAAAAATGGAGACACTAAGGTTACTGTAAAAGTTCCTAAAGATGGAAACACAGGTAGTATCGATTTTGGAGATACAAAATTAGTAGCTTCTAACTTAGATGCATCCATCAAATACCGTGCCAATGATGAAGCAGTAGCGAATGCGAAATCCGTTAAATTAGCAGATGGATTTAATTACGTAGTAAGTAACGATGCAACCACAACTGCAGAAGGTCCTAAATCTGGTTTAGCGATTACAGCAGAGGATAATGGTAAAGTTACATTCGGCTTAGATAAAGATACTCGTAGTAAAGTAGACAATGCTGCCGATAAAAACTTAAGCAATTTATCTGATGCTGGCAAAGATAAAGTAAAAGAATTAGCGAAAGATGCGGCGAAAACAGCTGTAAAAGTAGCAGATGGTATCAATACAACGGTAACTACGGATACAACAACTACAGCAGGTACAACAATTTACAAAGTGAATGCTAATGACACAACGGTAGCGGTAAATGGAGATGCATTAGCAATCTCTGGTGGCACTCCAGATGCTACTTCAAAAGTTCGTGCTTATACATTAGACTTATCCGATGCTACCAAAGGTAAATTAACTGCTGTAAGTGGTTTGGCTACTGTTATCGGTGGTACAACGATTGCTGCAAATGGTACAGTAACAGGACCAACTTTCAATATTACAAAAGCAGATGGCACTAGTGAAAATGCAACTACCTTAAAAGATGCTATCGATAAATTAAATGCAACTAATGCGGGGCAAAATACAAAAATCTCTGAAACTGCTGGTAAAGTAACTACCTTAGAAGGTAAAGTAACAGATTTGGGAACAACAGTTACTAATAATTACAATGATTTGTCTAACAAAATTACCCAAGCTGGAACAGCTGCTACAACAGCAGCGACTACAGCAGCCACAACAAAAGGGTTGAACTTCACTGGTGACGACACAACGGATACTGGTAAAGTGCACCGTGATTTAGGAGAAACCTTAACGATCAAAGGTGGAGAAAACTTCACACGAGGAGCCAATGAGAACAACATTAAAGTTGTGAAAAATGATAAAGCTCTTGATGTGAAATTAGCAGAAAACCTAGCAAACATGAAAGAAATCGCTGGGGATGGTAAAACTGATTTGGTCATCAAAAATGGTGATGCAACGATCACGTTGAAACCAGCAAAACCAGCTGTAACTGATCCTGCGACAGGTGACGTAACAACACCAGCTAAACCAGCTACAGTGGATTTCGGTGATAGCACTGTAGTAGCGAAAAACTTAGATGCATCCATCAAATACCGTGCCAATGATGAAGCAGTAGCGAATGCGAAATCCGTTAAATTAGCAGATGGATTTAATTACGTAGCAAGTAACGATGCAACCACAACTGCAGAAGGCCCAAAATCTGGTTTAGCGATTACAGCAGAGGATAATGGCAAGGTTACATTCGGTTTAGATAAAGCTACACGTACCACTCTTGATAATGCAGCAAGTAAAGAGTATGTAGAAAATGCACTAACTAACCTAAATAGCACAATTACAGGCAATGCAAATCTAAACTTTGCTGGTAATGTAACAAAAGACGCACAAGATAAAGCTGCGGATAAAATAGGCTTAGCATTAGCTACTGGCACATTACATGTTAATGGCGATAATACAAACATTGTTACCACAGCAAAAGGTGATACCATTACTGTTGAATTGGCACAAGCTGTGAAAGACCAATTGGCTAAAGTTGGCGATACAGCCTCTAATGGCCGTGATGGTGTAAATGGTACATCTGGTGCACAAGGTTTAACTGGTGCAGATGGTTTAAACAATGCCACATTAAACGATAAAGTAAACGCTCTACGTAATGGCGAAGCTGGTTCAGTGGTGTACACTAACGAAGCTGGGGACCGAGTTATAAAAGCTAAGGATGGTAAGTACTACAAAGCTGACGAAGTAAAAGCTGACGGTACTGTAAAAACTGCAGCGGAAAACAATAACAAAGAACCGCAAGCAGTAGACAACCCTCAAGCACGTGTGGTGAATGGCAATGGAGATACAAAAACAGCAACTACCTTATCTAACATTGCAGATGGCAAAGTAGGAGCCAACTCCAAAGAAGCTGTGAATGGTGGTCAATTACACACTGTGAAATCTGACCTAGCTACAGCATTGGGCGGTGATTCCAAAGTGAATACTGACGGATCCTTTACAGGTCCTACGTACAACATCACAAAAGATGATGGTACTAATGGGACTGAACCTGTTAAAAATGTAGGTGATGCGATTTCTAAATTAGATACTCGTATCAACAATGCAAATTCCACGTTATCTACAAAAGGCTTAGACTTCTACGGTAATAAAGACACTGCAGACACAGATAAAGTACACCGTAACCTTGGTGAAACTTTAAAAGTGAAAGGCGCAGAAAACTTTACCCGTGCTGAAGGCACTAAGAATAACATCGATGTAGTGAAAAATATTGCAGGTGATGGATTCGATGTGAAATTGGCAGAAAACCTTGGTAATATCAAAGAAATTGCTGGGGATGGTACACATGACTTAGTGATCAAAAACGGTGATACTAAGGTTACAGTAAAAGCGCCTAAAGATGGAAACAAAGGCAGTATCGATTTTGGAGACACGAAATTAGTAGCTTCTAACTTAGATGCGTCTATTAAATATCGTGCAAACGATGAAGCAGCAGGAAATGCAAAATCCGTAAAATTAGCAGATGGATTTAATTACGTAGCAAGTAACGATGCAACCACAACTGCAGAAGGTCCTAAATCTGGTTTAGCGATTACAGCAGAGGATAATGGTAAAGTTACATTCGGTTTAGATAAAGATACTCGTAGTAAAGTAGACAATGCAGCCGATAAAAACTTAAGCAATTTATCTGATGCTGGTAAAGAAAAGTTCAAAGAATTAGCGAAAGATGCAGCGAAAACAGCTGTACAAGTAGCACCTGGTATCAACACAACGGTAACGACAGATACAACAACTACAGAAGGTACAACAATCTACAAAGTCAATGCAATTGATACAACAGTAGCAGTTACAGGAGATGCCCTTGCCATTACTGGTGGTGATCTAGGTACAGATAAAGTACGTAAGTATTCCTTAGATTTATCCGATGCTACCAAAGGTAAATTAAAAGCTGTAGGTGGTTTGGCTACGGTTATCGGTGGCACAACAATTGCTGCAAATGGAACTGTGGCAGGACCAACTTTCAGTATTAGCAAAGCAGACGGTACTAGTGAAAACGCAACTACATTGAAAGATGCTATCGAAAAATTGGATGCAGCCAACCAAGGTCAAAATACAGCGATTACGAATCTAGGTACTAGAATTACTAACTTGGTAGATGGTGGTATGACGTTCATTGGTGATGATGCGACGGCAGATAAAGTAGCTCGTAAATTAGGAGAAACTTTAAATATTCACGGACAAAACAACATTACTGTGAAAAAAGATGGTACCGATGCGACTACATTGAATGTAAAACTAGCTAGTGATTTGAAAAATATCACATCTATCACAAATGCCGATGCAGATGGCAAACCAGGTAGCAAAATTACCTTAGGCGCAGATGGTGTATCTATTGCTAATACAGCAGCAGGTGCAGATGGCGCAGCTGGGGACACAAAAACTGTAACTATTAGCAAAGATGGTATCAATGCTGGTGGAATGAAAGTCACTAATGTAGGGAAAGCAACAGAGAATGGCGATGCAGCGAATAAAGAATATGTAGATAATGAGATTACTAAGCTACAAACAACAGTTACTAATAATGCAAATCTAAACTTTGCAGGTAATGTGACAAAAGACGCACAGAATCAAGATACAGAAAAAGTAGGCTTATCCTTAGCAAAGGGCACATTACATGTCAATGGGGATAATGCAAACATTGTAACCACAGCAAAAGGTGACACGATTACTGTGGAATTGGCGCAAGCTGTGAAAGACCAATTGGCTAAAGTTGGGGATACAGCCTCTAATGGCCGTGATGGCAAAGATGGCGTATCTGGATCGAAAGGCTTAACGGGTGCAGATGGTTTAAACAATGCCACATTAAATGACAAAGTAAACGCTTTACGTAATGGCGAAGCTGGTTCTGTGGTGTACACTAACGAAGCTGGGGACCGAGTTGTAAAAGCAAAAGATGGTAAATACTATAAAGCTGATGAAGTAAAAGCTGATGGTACTGTAAAAACTGCTGATGAAAATAATGGCAAAGCACCAGAAGCTTTGGAGACCCCACAAGCACGTGTGGTGAATGGCAATGGAGATACAAAAACAGCAACTACCTTATCTAACATTGCAGATGGCAAAGTAGCAGCTAACTCCAAAGAAGCTGTGAACGGTGGTCAATTACACACGGTGAAATCTGACCTAGCTGCAGCCCTTGGAGGTGATTCCAAAGTCAATACTGATGGATCTTTCACAGGTCCAACGTACAACATCACAAAAGATGACGGTACTAACACAACCGAAGAAGCGAAAACCGTAGGCGATGCGATTTCTAAATTAGATAGCCGTATCAACAATGCAAATTCCACGTTATCTACAAAAGGCTTAGACTTCTACGGAAATAAAGACACTGCAGACACAGATAAAGTACACCGTAATTTGGGTGAAACTTTAAAAGTGAAAGGCGCAGAAAACTTCAAACGTGAAGCAACAGCTACAAACAATATTGATGTAGTGAAAAATACTGCAGGCGATGGATTCGATGTGAAATTGGCAGAAAACCTTGCGAACATCAAAGAAATCGCTGGGGATGGCAAAACTGATTTGGTGATCAAAAATGGTGATGCAACAATTACCTTGAAGCCGGCAAAACCAGCTGTGAACGATCCTACAACAGGCGATGTAACAACACCAGAAAAACCAGCTACAGTAGATTTCAGCGACAGCAATGTAGTGGCTAAAAACTTAGATGCCTCTATTACATACCGTGCGAATAATGCTGAAGATACAGCTGCAAATACAGTAAAACTGAAAAAAGGTTTGAACTTTGTAGCAGGTACTGGTACAGTAGCGCCAAAAAATCTAGAAGCAGGTACGGCAAGTCCAAGCGCGACTACAGATTCTGTAGCTTCTAAAAAAGGTATCGTCATTTCCACAGACGTTGATGGCGTGGTAAATATCGGTTTAGACAGTGAAACACGCAGCGCTATCGACAATGCAGCAGATAAAGCTGATGTGAATACAGCGATTACTAATTTAGGTACAAGAATTACTAACTTGGTGGATGGTGGTATGACCTTCATCGGTGATGATGCGACGGCAGATAAAGTGGCTCGTAAATTAGGAGAAACTTTAAATATTCACGGCCAAAATAACATCACTGTGAAAAAAGATGCTACCGATGCGACTACATTGAATGTAAAACTAGCTAGTGATTTGAAAAATATCACATCTATCACAAATGCCGATGCAGATAACAAACTAGGTAGCAAAATTACCTTAGGTGCTGATGGCGTAACAATTACGAATACGCAAGCTCCAGCAGCAGGTGCTACAACAGGAGAAACGAAAACTGTCACTATCGGTAAAGATGGTATTAATGCTGGTAACATGAACATCACAAATGTAGGAGAAGCTAAAAATGATGGCGATGCGACGAATAAACAATATGTAGATAAGGCTATCAATAAGTTAGGTGAAACTTTAACGAATAACGCGACATTGAACTTTGCTGGTAATGTGACAAAAGACGCACAGGATCAAGATACAGAAAAAGTAGGCTTATCCTTAGCAAAGGGTACATTACATGTCAATGGGGATAATACAAACATTGTAACCACAGCAAAAGGTGATATGATTACTGTTGAATTATCGCAAGCTGTAAAAGACCAATTAGCTAAAGTAGGCGATACAGCCTCTAATGGCCGTGATGGCAAAGATGGCGTATCTGGAGCGAAAGGCTTAACGGGTGCAGATGGTTTAAACAATACCACATTAAATGACAAAGTAAACGCTCTACGTAATGGAGAAGCTGGTTCTGTGGTGTACACTAATGAGGCTGGGAACCGTGTTGTAAAAGCAAAAGATGGCAAGTACTACAAAGCTGACGAAGTAAAAGCTGATGGTACTGTAAAAACTACTGATGAAAACAATGGCAAAGCACCAGAAGCTTTGGATAATCCTCAAGCACGTGTGGTGAATGGCAATGGAGATACAAAAACTCCTACCACATTATCTAACATTGCAGATGGCAAAGTAGCGGCTAACTCCAAAGAAGCTGTGAACGGTGGTCAATTACACACGGTAAAATCTGACCTAGCTACAGCACTGGGCGGTGATTCTAAAGTGAACGCTGACGGATCCTTTACAGGTCCTACCTACAACATCACTAAAGATGATGGTAGCAATACAACTGAAGAAGCGAAAACCGTAGGCGATGCGATTTCTAAATTAGATAGCCGTATCAACAATGCAAACAACTCCTTAGCTACAAAAGGCTTAGACTTCTATGGTAATAAAGACACTGCTGACACAGATAAAGTACACCGTAATTTGGGTGAAACTTTAAAAGTGAAAGGTGCAGAAAACTTTGCTCGTGCTGAAGGCGCTAAGAATAACATCGATGTGGTGAAAAATGCTGCAGGAGATGGATTCGATGTAAAATTGGCAGAAAACCTTGCGAATATCAAGGAAATCGCTGGTGATGGTACAGATGATTTAGTGATCAAAAATGGTGATGCAACGATTACGTTGAAACCAGCAAAACCAGCTGTATCTGATCCTGCGACAGGTGACGTGACAACACCAGCAAAACCAGCTACCGTAGACTTCGGTGATAGCAATGTAGTAGCTAAAAACTTAGATGCATCCATCAAATACCGTGCGAATAATGCAGAAAAAGCAACAGCAAACTCTGTTAAATTAGCAGATGGATTCAACTTCGTAGCGGGCACTGGTACAGTAGCACCTAAAGCTCCAGCAGCAGATGGCACAAATCCAACAGGAGGCACAACTACTGCAACTAGTCCAACAGCGACGACAGATGGAGTGGCGACTAAAAAAGGTATTGCTATTTCTACAGACGTTGATGGCGTAGTAAATATTGGTTTAGACAGTGATACGCGTAGCGCTATCGACAATGCAGCAAACCAAGACTTGAGTAACTTGACTACAGCAGGTAAAAAAGTAATTACCGATGCAGCGCAAGGAGCGGTTAAGGTAGCAGCTGGCAACAATGTAACGATTAGTACAGAAACGAAAGATAATGTCACAACGTATACCGTGAATGGTCGTGATACGACTGTGAAAGCAGCTACAGGCAGTAGCGTATCTGTAACAGGTGGCGATCTAAATGCTAAAGGAGAACGAGAATACACAGTAGATTTGACGGATGCAGCGAAAGCGGAAATCAATAGAATCGCAGGTATCGATACTCGATTAACCACAGCGGAAGGAAATATCACTGCTTTACAAGGGGATATGACGAAAGCTAAAGCAGACATTGTTACGAATGCAGGCAACATCGCTACTAACGCAGGAAACATAGCAACTAACAAAGCTAATATTGCTAAAAATGCAGGAGATATCGCTACCAACGCAGGAAATATCAAAACAAATGCAACTAACATTGCAACTAATGCTGGCAATATAGCTACGAATACAAAAAATATAGCTACGAATACAAAAAATATAGCTACAAATGCAACTAATATTGCCAAAAATGCAGGAGATATCGCTACTAACGCAGGTAATATCACAACCAATGCTACTAACATTGGCAAGAATGCCCAAGCTATCCAAGAATTACAGGGTAACTCTGCTACAAAAGATTTGAGTAACTTGACCAATGCTGGTAAAGATGTGGTAACCGGTTTAGTCAATGTAGTAGGTACCAATGGTATTACTGTCACACCGGACACGGATGCAACGTCACGAGTGAAAACTTTCACAGCGAAACTAGACGATAAAGTGACCTTCGGTCAAGGTGATAAACAAATCACTGTGGATGGGACAACGGGTACTATTACAGCACCAAATGCTAAGATCAATGCAGTGAACACGAACACAATTCAAGCTGGTGATGCTAATAAAACTAATACGGCG
This sequence comes from Veillonella sp. CHU740, assembly GCF_003992055.1. GTDB lineage: Bacteria > Bacillota > Negativicutes > Veillonellales > Veillonellaceae > F0422. The sequence goes on along the minus strand of NZ_RQVD01000001.1, from coordinate 97,054 downwards.
GTAACCCCTGAAGGTGTAACGGTAACGACAAAACAACCAAATGGTACGATAACATCCACTGTGATGATTAAAGATGGTACAGTATCTGGCTTGACGAATACGAAGTGGGATCCAACGAAAGTAACGGATGCAGATCGTAGTAAGGCAGCTACGCAAGGTCAAGTGAAAGATGTATCTGATACATTACAAAAAGGCCGTGTATTTGCAGCTGATACTGGTGTAGCATCTACTACAGTGGCATTAGGAGATACCTTGGCGATTAAAGGCGGGGCGAAAGGGCCGATGACAGATAACAACATTGGTGTAGAACTTTCAGCGGGCACAGACAAAACGCCAGCGACCATGACAGTACGCTTGGCAAAAGATGTGAAAATGAAAGACGGTTCTACGTCCTACGATCATTACATGGATATCAACGGTAAGCCGGTACAAGTAGCGACTACCACAGTGGATGGTACGGGTGTTACTATTGCTCCAGTGAAAGCATTAAACAAACCAGCTGTACGCTTAACGGCAGATGGATTGGATAATGGTGGCAATGCGATTCATCATGTAGGACCAGGTACAGCAGTAGATGATGCGGCGACCCTTGGTCAAGTGGTGGCAGTAGCCAGCGCGGTGAGCCGTCAGGTGAACCAAACTGGGGCTCATGCAGCAGCACTAGCAGCGATGAATCCATTGAGTTATGATCCTCTTAAAAAATCCCAAGTTATGGCTGGATACGGCGCTTATAAAGGTAACAGTGCATTGGCACTCGGCGTGGCACACTATGCTAATGAAGATACTCTATTCAACGTAGGGGTCAGCGTAGGCAATGGTGAAAACATGGTGAATGCAGGTATGACATACCGATTCGGCGGCGAAGACAGCATGATCCCAGAACGTTACAAAGGTGGCCCAATTTCTTCTGTGTATGTAATGCAAGATGAAATTACAGCTTTGAAAGCAGAAAATGCTCGCAAAGATGCGGAGAATGCTAAAAAAGATGCAGAGAATGAGGAAATGAAAGCACAAATTAAAATGCTTATCGAACGTGTAACCATGCTGGAAGCAAAAAAATAATACATCATACTTGAGGTGAATACCTTAAGATATGACAAAAAAATGGACACTCAGTCGAAAGGCTGGGTGTCTCTTTGTATATACAATATAAAATCCATTAATGTGATATATTTGAACATTTTTTGAAATAATTTCATAGTTCTTCATCTTATCTTCATGAAGGTAGTGCATAATAGCTACATCGAAAAATATGAATAAACAATACTGCATAAAATTAACAAAACGTGCTATTCAAGTGAGAGAGGTTTAATTATTACTAAGTTGCATAAACTTTTGATAATTATCCCATTGAAAAACATCTATATAACAGATATAATTTAAATGTATAAAATACAGTGGGAATTATGTACTTGATTTTAATAGGTGTAAAAAGCGTTTGCAGGTGTTATCAAAACGTGTAAGTTGTGATAACAATAGGGGGGGGTAAACAGTTCTCTCCTATATTTATTGTAAAAAATGCATAAATCAATCAAAATAAGTATTGATAATTTTCGATATATTAGGTATAATATACTAGTCAATATGTGTGATTATGTAATGGGCTTATAACCTATATATAAGTGACACACATGAAAACATTAAGTATGTGAACAAATCAGCTGATAGGGTAGTTTGTATTAGCTGACATAACAAAAGTAATTACGTATAGTTATTTTTTAGTGATTAGTACAACAGGAGGAAGAATCACAAATGAACAAGTTATTTAAAGTTATTTGGAGCAAATCCAAGCAATGCTACATCGTAGTATCTGAAGTGGCAAAAAATACGACAGGTAAAAAGAAAATCGCTGTAGCTAGTGTATTAGCAGCGTTAACAGTGGGTGCGCAAGTAGCAACTGTTCATGCGGCGATTCAAGAAGGTACCGTATCTGGTGGTGCTACAGTAGCGCTTGGTAATACAGCTAAGGCAACTAATACTAATGCCATTGCAGTAGGTAAAAATGTTACGGCAGCTGGAAATGGTGCTATCACTATTGGTACAGATGCAACTACTTCTGCAACTAGTACTGGTGCCGTTGCGGTGGGTTCCAGTGTAACAGCTACAGGTGCTGCTTCTACTGCTATTGGTTCTACAGTAGTCGCTAGACAACATGGCTCTACAGCAATTGGTAGTGAAGTTAACGTAGACGGTTATAAATCAGTAGGTCTTGGTTTTGGTATCACTTCTAAGCAAAATGGTACGACTGCCATCGGTTACTTAACAAGAGTATTTGGTAACCAAGCAGTAGCTATTGGTTCCAATATGGTTGCTGGTGAAGAAGGTGTGGATACAGGCGGACAAGTAGCTATTGGTTACAACTCCAGTGCTACAGGTCAAAGTGGTATCGGTATCGGATCTAATGGTACGTCTGCGTCTGGACATAGTACGATTGCCCTTGGTAACACTGCAAAAGCATCCGGCTCTGCGGCTGTCGCTATCGGTAAAAGCACCAAAGCGGAGTTAGATCACTCTGTAGCATTAGGTGAAGGATCCGCTACAGCTGCAACAGATGGTACAGCAACAACAGGTTACTTAACAAATGATGCAGTAAATAACTCTGGAAATGGTATCATTGCTGTAGGTAGTAAACGTGAAAAAAATAGTATTGGTGGAGTTCTTCGTCGTGTCGCTGGTGTAGCTAGTGGTTCTGATGGATACGATGCAGTAAACGTTTTACAATTGAAAGCGTTAAGAAATGCAACGGTAAGCACAGTAACAGTGGTAGATGGAGCGACTACTACAGATTTAGCCCCTATCACTGACGAAACAAATAAAGATGCGCACAAATTAAAATTAGTAGCTGGTAAAAATATTACATTAACAGCAAATGGCAATGCCGTAACAATCGCATCCAAGAGCGAAGTGAGCTCCATTACAAGCTCCAATGCAGATGCAGTGACTGTAACAACAGGAGCAGATGGCAAAGTAAGCGTAACGCCTAATCTAGCATCTGATGTTAATGCGGCTGGTGATGCAAATAAATTAGTAACAGCTGGTAAAGTAAAAGAAGCCCTAGCTGATAAAGTAAGCACTGATAAATTAAATGAAGAGTTAGGTAAAAAAGCAAATGCTGCTGATGTAGCTAATTTGACAAATGGTAAATTAGATAAAACAGCTGAATTACATGTAGTAAAAGGTACCTATGCTGTAGCAGCAGATGGTTCTGTTACATTAAATAAAGCAGATGGAGCAGGTACTGTTAAAAATGACGAAGCAGTAAAAATCACAGGCCTTGCTACAAAAGCATCTGTTGATACATTAACTACAACTGTGGCAGGTAAAGCGGACAAATCCTATGTGGATGGTGAGTTAGGTAAAAAAGCAGATGCAGCAACAGTTACAGCTGAATTGGGTAAAAAAGCTGACGCAGCTACTGTGAATGCAGAATTAGCTAAAAAAGCAAATGCAGCTGATATTGCTAATTTAACAACTGATAAAGTTAACAAAGCTGATGAATTACATGTTAAAAAAGGCACCTATAATATCGAAGCAGATGGCCGCGTTATTTTGAAAAAAGTAGATGCTACAGGCACTGAAAAAGCAGGTGAAGATGTAATCATCGCTGGTGTTGCAAAACAATCTGACATCAATGCAGTTAAAGCTGATTTAGCGACAAAAGTAGGTAATGATACATTTGAAGCTGAGAAAAATCGTGTAAACGGCGAATTGGGTAAAAAATTAGACAAAGCTACTTTTGAAACAGAAAAAGCAAAACTTGCTAGCAAAGAAGATGTCAATGGATTAAAAGAGGTTCTTGCTGGAAAAGTTGATAAAGATACGATTGATAAATTCATCAAAGCTAATGAAAAGAAGGTTTCTGCAGATGAGTTAAATGATCGTATCAATGATGCAAAAGCAGAAAATGAACAAGCTTTAAATGCGGCCAAAGCTGAATTAGGCAATAAAATTACGGAAGCAACAAAAAATAAATTAGATAAATCTGATGAATTGCATGTAATTGCTAAAGAATATGCTGCAGATCAAGCAACTGGTACAGTAACCATAGAGCAAGAAAATGCTAACAATGAAAAACAAGCGGACAAACAATTTACAATCACTGGTTTAGCAACGAAAAAAGATGTTACTGATTTAACAACTAAAGTTGATGCAAAAGCAGAAAAAGCTTATGTAGATGAAGAATTAGGTAAAAAAGCTGATGCAACTACAGTAGCAAATTTAGGTACTGATAAAGTAGATAAAACAGCTGAATTGCATGTAGTGAAAGGTGACTATGCAGTAGCAGCTGATGGTACTGTTACATTAAATAAAGCAGATGGTACTGGTACAGTAAAAGCTGATGAAGCTGTTAAAATTACAGATGTAGCATCTAAAGCTAAATTAGAGGAAGTAAAAGCTGAAGTAACTGCGCAAGGCGAAAAAATCACAGCTGCAGAAGGTAGACTAGATACAGCAGAAGGTAAAATCACAGCTGCAGAAGGTAGATTAGATACAGCAGAAGGCAAAATCACAGCTGCAGAAGGTAGATTAGATACAGCAGAAGGCAAAATCAAAACTGCAGAAGATAAAATCGGCGCAATTGAAAAAAATATTAAAGACAATATTGCCACAAATGCATCTGTTGCAGAAAAATTAAATAACCTAAAAGATGAATTAGGCAACGATACAGCATTGTCCTTCGCAGGGGATGAGACTAAAGATGCAAATGATGCAGCAACAGAAAAAGTAGCTCTTAACTTAAAAGATGGCGTTTTAAAAGTAAAAGGCGCTGAAAACGAAATCAAAACAACAGCTAAAGGTGATACAATCACAGTTGGTTTGTCTGACGCAGTAAAAGAAAAATTGGCTAAAGTTGAAAAATTAGGTGATACAACTGCTGATGGACGTGATGGTGCGAATGGTACAGCAAAAGACACTGGTCTAACTGGTAAAGATGGCTTGAATGGCAAAACATTAACTGACAAAGTGAATGCATTGCGTAATGGTGAAGCTGGTTCTGTGGTGTATACAGATGACAAAGGTAACCGTTTAACAAAAGCTAATAATGGTAACTACTACTTGCCTACAGAGGTTGATGAACATGGTGATCCAGTTGGTACTGCGCAACCTGTGGAGGCAGAAAACTTACAAGCTAGTGTAATGAATCCAGACGGCACCAATAATCCTACTACCTTATCTAACTTGAAAGATGGAAAAATTAAAGCTGACTCCAAAGATGCTGTTACAGGTAACCAATTGCACAAAGCGAAAGATGAAATTGCTACAGCACTTGGTGGTGGTGCAGGTGTGAATGAAGATGGTTCTTTCAAAGCACCTTCTTACACAGTAAAAGATAAAACTGGTACTGATAAAACTGTAAATAATGTAGGTGATGCATTATCTACTATCAATGAACGTTTAAATGAAGCTCATACTGCGACAACCGAAGAACTTGAAAACTTGAAAAAGCTAAAAGGGCTTGACGCTGAAGGTGAAGCGAAAATCAAAGAATTAGCAGGCCAAGCTGTGGATGTTAAAGGCGATAAAAATATTACTATTACTTCTACAATGGAAAATGGTGTTAAAACATTCCATGCTACATTGAGCGAAAAAATTACATTTGGCAAACATGATGCAAATGATACTGATGCCGATCATTCTGATGATCCAGGTGTAGAAGTTGATGGACACGAAGGAACTATCGTAGCTGGTAATCCAGATGGCAATAAAGCAGTTAAAATCGATGGTAAAAACGGTAATGTGACTGTAGGTAATCCAAACGGCGATAAATTTGTTAAACTTGATGCAGAAACTGGTGGCGTACAAGCGAACAAAGTAACTGCAGGTAAAGATGATAAAGCCGTATCCTTAGATGGAGATAAAGGTACAATTACAGCAGGCACAGGTGCTAATGCTGTTGCTATTGATGGCACTAAAGCGCAAATTACAGCTGGTGAAGGCGAAAATAAAGTAGGTATCGATGGTACAAACGGCAGCGTAACAGCTAAAACTGTAAATGCTAAAACTGCTGAATTTGGTGCTCCAGTAGATAAAGATGGAAAACTAGCTAATGGCACAAGTAAAACTACTATCAATAATGATGGTATCTCCGTTAAGAGTGTAGATGCTAATGGTAAAGAATCCACTATCACTATCAAAGATGGCAAGATCACTGGTTTGCAACCTGGTACTGGTCCTAACGATGTAGCTACTGTTGGTCAAGTTCAAGAAGAGATTGCTAAAACTACGGGTCAATTAGGCCAAGTGTTAGAAAAAACTTCCCAACGTGTTGACGAAGTAGGTGCACACTCTGCAGCATTAGCAGCGTTGAACCCATTGAGCTACGATCCATTGAGAAAATCTCAAATCATGGCAGGTATTGGTTCTTACTCTGGTAACCAAGCATTAGCATTAGGTCTTGCACACTATGCGAACGAAAACTTAATGGTAACTGCTGGATTCACAATGGGATCTGGTAAGAGCATGGCAAATCTTGGCGCTACATACCGCTTCGGTAGCGGAGAGCATGATGATCTTCCAGAACGTTACAAAGGTGGTCCAATCTCCTCCGTATATGTAATGCAAGATGAAATTGCAGCGTTGAAAGCAGAAAATGCTAGAAAAGATGCAGAAAATGCAGAAATGAAAGCACAAATTAAAATGCTTATGCAACGTATGGGTATGGCATAAAACTAAATAACAATAGTTAAAACTGAATAACAATAGTTAGAAGTTAACTATGCATACCAAAAAGTGGGTACCAACGTCGAAAGACGTGGTACCCACTTTGCTTTGCTATTTTGTGTAAATTAACTTGAATAACTACTTAATATTCCATTCCTTAGTAGCATCTTCAAATGGTAAAAGCTCCATAGAAACTTTTTTTTCTAAATATTCATTGACGATAGATACATCGTATTCATCTTCGATTTCCTCTAATAGTATTGCTTTTATATATTGGGAGATAGTCATTCCTTTACTTTTGATATGCTGACTAACTAGTTTGTATTCAGTTTCAGAGAAATGTACAGATATAGTAGGCATAGAAATCACTCCTTTTCTTATAGTTATTGTAAAACAGAGCGGGGCATTGTCAAGGCTATAAAATTCAACAGGATTGAATTTATGTAGCATTAGTGTAAACTGTTTATGGGAAAAATAAAATAGAAAAATTCCCCCAAAAGTGCTAGAATGTAATCAAATGATACTTGGTATTAATGTTATATTAGAAAGGAATTTCTATGGCAATCGAGATTGGACAAGTTGGTATGGCTACGGTGATAGTGGAAGCTAACAATACAGCGGAGTACATGGGTAGTGGTACCTTACCTGTGTTTGCCACACCTGCGATGGTGGCATTGATGGAAAAAGCAGCCTATACAGGGCTTCAAGGTGATTTAGGAGACGGCGAAGGATCCGTGGGGATTCGCATGGAAACAAGTCATGAAGCAGCTAGCCCATTAGGCGCAACGATAACTGCAATGGCAACGGTGGTAGCTGTTGACGGTAGAAAAGTAACCTTTGAGGTAGTGGCTAAAGAAGGTGAAAAAGTTATCGGTCGTGGCATACATGAGCGGTTTATTATTAATAATGAGAAGTTCATGAATAAAATTGCCACTTTGTAGTTCATATATGAATTTAGAAGAATTATTATTTTTACTTAGGAGGTTGTGATGAATACAGAAGATGTAAAGGATGTTAAAATCGTCACCACCGAAAATAATAAAGAATTAGAAAAGAGACTTAAAGAACTTTCACAAGAACTGATTGAAGAAAATTATGAATTATATAAAGAATTAGAAAATTGCTGATTCAAATATAGATTCATGATAACATAAGAATAGCGCGATATATTCCTACATGAATTTGTCCTATTATGGGTTCAATTTGGAATATATCGCGCTCTTTACATCTAATGATATTCATATTAAATTTTAATCTTTATCTCTTCCTATAATAGAAGGAGGTGATACTATGACACCATTTGAAAGTTTATCTTTATTGATACAATTTCTTATGCTTGTTATAGTATTTTTAACTTACTTAAACATGTAAGTGAAAAGCCTAACGAATGAGGTCTAGCCACCTCAACACGTTAGGCCATTTCAATTCTCTAGTATCTTGAGATGAGCCTAACGCCTTCGACACGTTATTGGCTCTCTTCTATCATATCTAGTATACTATACTTTCAACGGTATGCCAAATTATTTACTAGTGATACGACGCAAGATCGGGATTAATAGCAAGGCTACTAAGATGCCGATGCCACTAGTTAGGAAGGATGCTGGTAGTCTTGTTACGGCAGCGATATAGCTGTCGAGTACGACCCACCATGCCACGAAGTAACCTGCTGCTGTCCAGATGGCACCGACTAACATGGCTAATAGGATACGAGGGGTAGATACGGAACGAGCAGGAATGGTAGGTCTCCAACCCACTGTTAATAGTCCCACGATAACGCCGGCTAATCCTTTGATTACGATGGAGAACACTGTGTATTGGGAATGGCCCATGATGAGGTCAAAGATGCCAGATCCGATGGCGCCAGCGAGCCCTGCATAGAATCCACCGAAGACAGATGCCATAGAGAATAGTGCTGCGGTTCCTAAGTGTACCATAGCGCCGGTTGGCAATGGAACTTTTATGGTCGTAAATACGATGCATAGGGCGGATAATAATCCGATATAGATAATATCTTTTGTTGTGGATTTTGAGTGAGTATTGTGTGTTGGATACTGTATATTTTGAGGAGCTGTAGGTTTGTTACTTTGAGCAGCTTCTTTTTTGATTTTGTAAGTATTCATAAAATCTCCTTATTGTGGATCTGGAATAGAAATTAAACGATCTAATAGTAGTTCAAGGGCTAAACCGTCACGCAAGGAACCGATTTCTTCGTGGGTGAATTTCACGGCTTCCGTAGTAAATTGGCCTGCAATGCGAGATGCTTCTTCCGGTGTGTAGCCACGTAATACGAGGGCTGTTAAGATAGCTGTGAAAGTATCTCCTGTGCCATGGGCTTTCACCTGTACTAATGGATTGGATACCCAAGTGATGGTGTCTGTGCTGCCACGATAGACGGCAATGAGTGCAGAATCTTCGGATGGTAAGCTAGATAGAACCACATACTCAGGTCCTTGTGCATGCAAACGACGGCACATATCATAGATCACTTCTTCTGATTGAGGCGTTGGATCATAAGGAATATCTAAGAGGAAGCAAGCTTCTGTATAGTTAGGTTTAATCATGTATGCTTTGGTGATGAGCTTGCGCATTTCTTTCACCATTTCGTCGTTATAGATAGAATAGAGTTTGCCATCATCTGCCATCGCAGGGTCTACTACGACTAGTTTATCTTTACCGAAGCGTTCGATGGCATCTTCTACGAGGCGAATTTGTTCTGGTGATGCAAGGAATCCACTTTGAATGGCATCGAAAGTGATGTCATTTTTATTCCAGCAGTTATAAAAGCTTTCAAGGTGGTCAGTAATGTCCACCAATTCAAAGTTAGGATATTCTAAATGATTGCAAAGTACTGCTGTTGGTAAAGGAATCGGTTGACACCGCAAAGCGCTCACCAAAGGAATAAATACGGTTAAGGAACAGCGGCCCACAGAGCTCATATCTTGGATGGATAAAATAGTTGGTACATGTTTCATAGTAAGGTCTCCTTTTCGATAGAGAATATTAAATTGCACATGTAAAATGACTAGTTGATAACTAGGATTACAATCAGTATAACCTGTTTTATGTCATGCGTAAATGCACAGAAAAGATAAAAATGATAGGACAGAAACTTAAAAACTAGAAATTATTTCCATGTTAACGTATAATAAAAGGATACATAACGATAGTTTGGAGAATGATTATGAGTGTTTTAACAGTAACTAATGTAACCCATGGATTTGGGGCAAGACAAATATTAGATGATGCATCCTTTCGGTTATTGAAAGGTGAACACGTAGGGCTAATCGGCGCTAACGGTGAAGGTAAGTCAACGTTTTTAAATATTATTACAGGACACTTGATGCCCGATGAAGGGAAAGTGGAATGGTCCAACCAAGTGACGGTTGGTTATTTGGATCAGCACAGTGTTCTAGAGAAAGGGATGACCATTCGCGATGTATTGCGAGGGGCATTTGATTCTCTCTATGGCATTGAACAACAATTGCAAGATGCCTATTTAGAGATGGGTGATTGTTCGGATGATAGAATGAATGAGCTCATGGAGCTTACCGGCGAATGGCAAGAGATGTTAGAGCAACGTGGTTTCTATGAAATCGATGCTACCATAGAGCGAACTGCCCAAGGCTTAGGGCTGATGGATATTGGTCTTGATCGTGATGTGATGGATTTGAGCGGCGGTCAACGGACGAAGGTATTGCTCACAAAGTTGTTATTAGAGCAACCTACTATTTTGTTGTTAGATGAACCGACGAACTATTTGGATGTGGATCATATTAAATGGTTGCAAAATTATTTGCAAAACTATGAAAATGCCTTTATCTTAATCTCTCATGATGTGGAGTTCTTAAACTCTGTTGTCAATGTGATTTATCATATCGAGCAAGCGCAGCTCACAAGATATACTGGTGATTATTACCAATTCTTAGCAGCTTACGAAGTGAAAAAGCAACAAGCTTTACGCGCTTACGAGCGTCAACAACAAGAAGTGGCAGATATGAAGGACTTCATTCAACGCAACAAAGCTCGTGTGGCTACCCGTGGTATGGCGAACTCCAGAGCGAAGCGCTTAGAAAAAATGGAAATCTTAGAGAAACCACAAGAAAAGATAAAACCATCCTTTGGGTTTAAAGAAGGACGTACCCCGAGTCGTTTCATCGTGGATGCGAAGGACCTTGTATTGGGATATGATGAACCGTTAACTCGACCTGTAGAAGTGGTCATCGAACGAGGTAAGAAAATCGCCATCCAAGGTGTGAATGGTTTAGGGAAAACGACTTTATTAAAAACTTTATTAGGCATGATTCCTGCCCTATCAGGACAGATAGAAAAAGGAGAGTTTTTACAAATTGGTTACTTTGCCCAAGAAGATAGCCGAGATAATTCGAAAACAGCCTTGGATTATATTTGGGATGCCTATCCATCCTTAACCAATTCTGAGGTGCGTGCAGCACTCGCTCGTTGTGGGCTCACCAATGAGCATATTACGAGTCAAATGCGTGTACTATCTGGTGGTGAAAATGCAAAAGTTCGTCTATGTAAATTGATGCAAGAGTCTTATAATGTACTTGTCTTGGACGAACCGACAAACCATTTAGATGTAGATGCGAAGGCAGAATTGGCGCGGGCATTGCAGGCTTTTAAAGGGACGATTGTCCTCGTTTGCCATGAACCAGAATTTTATGAATCTTGGGTGACCGATATTTGGACCATCGAAGATTGGACGACAAAAATTATTTAGGAGATGACTATGAAAGAACAAGCCGTAGCAGGGGTGCGACAGCTATTAGAGGGGCTTGATATCGATGTTGATACACAAGGAATGACAGATACGCCTAACCGCGTAGCTACCTTATTTGAAGGCTTGTTTTCTGGACGTCACAAAACCGGAAAAGAGGCCTTAGGCGATGTATATCCAACGGAGCATACAGGTCTTGTATCGGTGAATCATATCCCCTTTTATTCGATTTGCGAACATCATTTGATGCCGTTCTATGGAAAGGTGCACATTGTGTATCAACCACGGGATGGTAAAGTGTTTGGTTTAGGCCGTTTGAAAGCCTTAGTAGATGTATTTGCTAAGCGACCGCAATTACAGGAACGATTGACCCATGATATTGCTACATCTTTAGTAGAAGATGGAGATGCATTGGGAACGATGGTGATGGTGGAAGCCACACATTTATGCATGCTTATGAAAGGTGAAGTTGCACAAGAAACGGTAGCGAAAACAATCGTCGCCACCGGTATATTAGAACCCGTGGGAACAGTACGGGAAGAAGCTTTGGTGTTATTAGGAGGTAACGATCATGTTTAAGTACCGCAAGTACAATTGGCAAGATGGTAAACAGTTAGAACTAAAAGATCGCACATTGATTATGGGTATTTTGAATGGTACTCCTGATTCCTTTTCCGATGGTGGTCGTTATAACACTTCTGAAACAGCCATAGCTCATGCAAAAGAAATGATACAGCAAGGGGCAGATATCCTTGACGTAGGGGTAGAGTCCACACGTCCAGGGCATACACAAATTTCTGTAGCAGAAGAAATTCAGCGCATGCAAGACATTTTATTGCCCGTCTTAGAGGTAGCAACAGTACCTGTTTCTGTAGATACGTATCGTGCAGAAACAGCTGATTTTGCCTTGTCTCATGGGGCTCATATCTTAAACGATATTTGGGGCTTAAAATATGACAAAGATATGGCGGCAGTAGCGGCAAAATACGATGTCCCAGTGATTATTATGCACAATCAAAACACCACAAATTATGATGATATCATCGACGATATGAAAGCATTCTTTTTCTCATCTGTGGACTTAGCCTTGAAAGAAGGCGTAAAACCACAAAATATATGGCTTGACCCAGGTATTGGCTTTGGCAAAGATTATGCCCAAAATGTGGAGGTCATCCAACGGTTGGGTGAGATTACTGTCTATGAATATCCTGTGTTATTAGCGCCTAGCCGCAAGCGTTTTATCGGTACGATTTTAAATGATCTGCCAGCACAAGAGCGGGATGAAGGAACGGTAGCGACTTGTATTACGGGCATGATTCAAGGTGTTGACATGGTACGTGTACACAATGTAGAAATGCATAAACGGGCTATCACGGTGGCAGATGTGCTATTACGAGGTGAGTGATGGACAGAATTAATTTGCGTAATATGGCGTTTTATGGCTACCATGGTAATTTAGCCAGTGAAAACGAATTAGGACAACGTTTCTTCGTAGATATTTCCATGGCATTAGATCTTTCCAAAGCGGGCCAATCTGATAACTTAGAAGATTCTATTAATTATGCTGAGATTTATGAGCGTACAAAACAGATTGTGGAAGGTAAGACCCAACGTTTGATTGAGCGAGTAGGAACGCTAATTGCGGAAGCCATTTGGGGACACTATGAAGGGCTCATAGGCCTCTCTGTGACAGTGCGTAAACCCGAGGCACCGATTCCTGGTCTCTTTGACCATGTAGAAGTTGTCATTACACGAGGACACATATAATGTATACCTATTATATTGGCATTGGTTCTAATCTAGGTGATCGTGAAAGCTATTTGACATTTGCTACTTCAGAACTGACATGTACAGAAGGGGTTCACAGTGTGGCTCATTCTAGCTGGATAGAAACACCGCCTTGGGGACCAGTGGAACAAGGTCCATTTTTAAATGGTATTGTGAAAGTAGTCTCTAGTATTGAACCAGTAGATATGCTAGATACTATATTGCATATCGAGCGATTAGCAGGAAGACAGAGAGAGATTCATTGGGGACCAAGAACATTAGATTTAGATATCGTTTGGATAGAAGATGGGCAGGGGCATATGGTTCGAGTGAATGAACATAGGTTAGTAGTACCTCATCCGTATTTTTGGGAACGCCTGTTTGTGTTAGAACCTTTGCAAGAGGTATATCCAGACTTCTCGTATCAGGGGGTTCCGATTCGTGTACGATTAGAGGAATTACGAAGTGTAGAGTCCTAACTAGAAGTACTATCCTTAGTAGGGATAGCTTTTAAACGTTGTATAACTAACATTTCCTGACCATAGGAAATGCATACATAGATAAGGAGCAGAATAGATGGGTTCTTTTTTTAGAAGAGGATGGGTAAAGTTCATCCTTCTCATGTTTATATTTACAGTGGTTACATCGCCAGTAGTGGTTCTCTTTGGGCCCTTTGATAATATTAAGCGCACAGTGGTAGGAGCCATATTGCGATCTCGTCACCCACAATATATTACGTGGTTGTTTAGTCCAGAGGAAATACAAAATATCGTAGGTACCGTAGGGACTGGTGAAAGTCAGGAGTTGTTTAGCTTTGATGTGAAAGATGACAATTCCTTGAATCTACGTAAAATTGAGTCTACCCGATACACAGGATTTTTATTAGAAATTCCAGACCCTAGACGTATTCAAGTAGCTACGGCTCCCCAGTTAAATGAAAAAGGAGAAACCACTAGTAACATTGCTCGCTTGAATGGTGCTGTGGCAGCCATTAATGGCGGTGGTTTCCATGATCCGAATGGTACTGGTACAGGTCGATCTCCCTATGGTTTTATTTTGCATGATGGAGAATACGTGATCGGTAAAGATGTAGGACCTGATGAAGAAGTTGATTTTATCGGTTTTACGAAGTCCGGTAACTTGATTGCAGGAACGTATAATAAGCGGGAATTAAAAGAAATGGGAGCCAAAGAAGGCCTTACATTTGGGCCTCCATTGATTGTGAACGGCAAAAAGATGATCACTGATGGAGATGGTGGTTGGGGTATTGGACCTCGTACTGCTATTGCGCAAAAGAAAGATGGTACCGTATTATTTTTAGTCATCGATGGACGTCAAGCTTATTCTGCAGGGGCCACATTGCGTGATGTGCAGGATATTTTGTACCAAGAGGGCGCTGTGATTGCGGCTAACTTAGATGGTGGTTCCAGTACCACATTGTATTACAATGGAAAAACTGTGAATAAACCAGCAGATTTATTAGGTGAACGGATGATTCCTACTGTATTTATCGTAAAATAGGAGAGTCTATGAATACGTTTGGAAAAGTAACAACAGCCTTTTTGTTAGGCTTAGTTTTACAAGGTGGTATCTATGTATACTTAGACCAAGTATATTTGGCGCCCACCACGCACTTTCAGGTGACAAATGGAGAAGAAGTAGATAAGAATTTCCCTGACGTAAAAGAAGGGACTCGCTATTATTCTCATGACCATAAATATATGGCGGTAGTAGAGCAAAATAAAGTTGACATTTATACAGCGGGTAAAGAAGCACCTGTGACGTTAGATTTAAAAGAACGTGAAGTGTCGTATTTTGAATGGATGTCAGACCGTAATTTAGCCATTGTAGGATTATATGGCGGTCATCATAATGATATTGTACTGGCTCGTATTGATCCAGAGGCGCCAGACCATGAAATTGATACGACTATTAATTCGGTGCCAGCGGGATCTCGCATTACCGATGTGGCTTACTCTGCAGCGACCAATGTGGTGTATATGAAAGTTCGTGTCGGTGATGGGGCGTACCGTGTATACCGGACGGATGCTAACTATGATACTCGCCGTGTATATATGCAAGCCTCTGATATCGGTCGTATTGGCATGTTTTATAATGAAGATCGCTTCTTCTATGATAATGCTCGTACAGGTGATGTGTTTATGTTCAACGGCACAGAAGGCGGTTGGCGAGCTATTAACCCACCGGGTAAATTCCGCTTGATCGGTGTCACACAGGGCCAACAGATCTACATTGTAAAAGTGGATGACAAAAATAGAGCATTAGAAGCCTATGAAGGTAAGTTAGGTGTAGGGTTTAATAAAATTTATACCTACGATAACCCAAAAGAATTAACAGACATTACTGTTGAGTCTATTCTAAAGGATAAAGAAGCGGGAAATGATAGCCAATCTGGGGATAAGAAAAAACAATAGATGGATTTCTGCAATGAGAAAATTCACTGTTTTTAGGAAAAGCTATAACAATTAGTCATAATAAAAACAAAATTTTACATAATATATGAAAAGGAAGTCATACAATGGCAAAATTTAAAATTCAAAAAGGCTTAAGCGATGCAGATATGATGAAAGGGTTTCAGGAACAAGAAACATTTGAAACGGCTATATTGAAAGATGATGCCACTACAGTGCGCAAAGCGAATAACAAGCCTAACCCTACAAAAACGGATGATGATTTTTATCAAGAATTTTTAACAGAGCGGATAAAAACAGAAATTGGCAAGCTCTTACTAGCTATTAAGATGGATTACTACAAAGAAGATGTGAAAGACTTTTCTATCCAAGTCAAAAGAAATGGGAAGGATATTGTCTTAGAGACGTCTCCAAAAAAGCTTAAATAAGTCGTCGCTGTTGACAATTGATATCGTTAAAAAATACTTAAAATCCCCCTAAAATAGTGGAAAAACATGGAAGCATATCGATAAAATTCATATGACTAAAAAGCATGTAATTTGGTTGACAAATATCACGTTTAGTAGTCTAATATAGTTATGTACATTTACATGAGATAACTTAGACTCATGTATTTAATAATTCCCCTTCCATCGAGAGGAAACGTCTTGATAGGAAAGGGTCAATGTGAAGGAGAAGGATTATGAGTGCAAAAAGAGTAAGATTAGTTGAAACAGTTCTTCGTGATGGTCATCAATCTATTTTGGCTACACGTATGCGCATGAAACACATGCTTCCAGCATTACAACAATTAGATGAAATTGGTTATGATGCATTAGAGTGCTGGGGTGGTGCTACATTTGATAGCTGTATTCGTTTCTTGGACGAAAACCCTTGGGAACGTCTTCGTACTTTAAAAGCAAACTTAAAAAATACACCTCTACAAATGTTGCTTCGTGGCCAAAACTTATTGGGTTACAAACATTATGCAGATGATGTTGTAGAAGCTTTCGTTCGCAAAGCAAAAGAAAACGGCATGGACCGTATCCGTATTTTTGACGCATTGAATGATCCTCGCAACATGCGTGCAGCTATCGAAGCTGGTAACAAAGCTGGTGTTCATGTACAAGGTACAATGGTTTACACAATCAGCCCAGTTCACACAAATGAAAGTTTCGTAAAAGTAGCTCGTGAATTAAAAGAAATGGGTATCGATTCCCTTTGTATCAAAGATATGTCTGGCTTGTTAGCTCCATATGATGCAGAATCCTTAGTAAAAGACTTACGCAAAGAATTCGGCGACAAATTCGATATCGATTTACACAGCCATTTCACTTGCGGTTTAGCATCTGCTACTTACTTAAAAGCAGTAGAAGCTGGTGTTGATATCATCGACACTGCATTGAGCCCATTCGGTCATGCAACTAGCCAACCAGCAACTGAATCTATCGTAGAAATCTTCAAAGGCACTCCATATGACACTGGTTTAGACCTTGCTAAAATGCGTGAATTAGCTACATACTTCCGTGGCGTTCGTAAAGAAATCGCTGATGAATTCGGCTTAACTCCAGCTCATGAAGTATTGCCAGAAGTTCGTCATTACCAAATCCCTGGCGGTATGTTGTCCAACACTCAAAACCAATTGAAAGAAATGGGTATGGCTGATAAATTCTTCGACGTAATGGATGAAATGCCACGCGTTCGTGAAGATCTTGGCTTCCCTCCATTGGTAACTCCAACATCCCAAATCGTTGGTACAATGGCTATGATGAACGTATTGTTCCAATCTCAAGGAAACCCTCGTTATATGACTACTCCAGCTGAAGTAAAAGACTTAGTTCGTGGTAAATACGGTGCTCTTCCAGCAGCTGTAAAACCAGAAATCAAAGAATTGATCATTGGAGATGAAACTCCTATCACTCATCGTCCAGCTGATGATGTAGCTCCAGAAATGGAAAAAATGCGTGCTGACTTAGAAGCTAAAGGCTTCACTGGCGTAACTGAAGAAGACGTATTAACATACGCTATGTTCCCAGAAGTGGCACTTCAATACTTCGAAAAACATGCAACACCTGTAACTCAAAAAGTATTGAACTACAAAGGTGAATAATTAATCCTTTCATTCACATACAAAAGGCGACCTCTTCGGAGGTCGCTTTTGTTATGCCTATATTTTCCACACGAATAGAAATAGATGTGCTATAATACAAATATAAGACTTACTAGATGATAGGAGAGGTGACTATGTCTGACCTAAAAAGAACTCCCAAAAGACGTGTCAAAAAGTCCTCAAAACGAATGTGGGGAATAGTGCGTCTAGTTCTTGCCGTATTTTTCCTAATTGCTTTGATACAACAAGGGTATACATTGTATAGCCTACATCAAGAAAAGCAACAGCTAGAGCAGCAATTAGAAGATCTTAAAAAAGAGAATGAAACCTTATCGGAGCAAAAAAAACTCTTAGAGGATAATAAACATATTGAAAGTGTAGCTCGAGAAGAGTTAGGCCTTGTAAAACCAGGGGAAGTTCCTTATGTACGATAAGGGAAAGTGATACATTTGTATCACTTTTTTTGTGTCATATATAGAGCAGTGTATAGAATAGATAGGATGTGAGTGATGATGGAAACGTCAGTTACTATAGAAACAGGAACTAAGATAGGAATTGTGGATTTAGGGTCAAATTCGTTTCGCCTTTTGTTAGGTGAGTATCACAGAGGGACATGGAAGAATCAGCCGAAGCAGTTGTGGACTACACGCTTAGGACAACGTGATGATAGAGGGCAGCTGACAGAGGAAGCGATAGCTAGAGGATTAGAGGCATTACAAGAAATACATAGAGTCATGGATGAATATGGCGCTACTGTACGGATAGGTCTTGCTACGAGTGCAATTCGTGAAGCTGGAAATGGTAAGGACTTTTTAGAGCGGGCCCAACAAGTATGTCCTATGGAATATCGAATTTTGTCCGGTGAAGAAGAGGCTACCTTTGGATTTAGAGGGGCAACGGTGTATGAAGCGCCAGACTTTCATTATGCGACCATTGATGTAGGCGGTGGCAGTACAGAGATTGCTGTAGGCAATGATGGGCAAGTCTATGGAGCAAAGTCTTATCCAGCAGGAGCTGTTCGCATGCAAAGTTTGTCATTAGAAGGGCCACAAAGGGTGTGGGAAGAAACGGCTCCCATGTGGGAACCTTTACCTATTGAAGGTCAATTTGGGGAGTTTATTGCCATAGGTGGTACGGCTACAACATTAGCTGCTATAGATTTGAAGATGGAAACCTATGACCCAGCACAGATACAAGGTCACCGATTAGATCGGGGGACTATTGAAGCTATGATTTTACAACTTCGGTATATGAGTCGTGAAGAACGATTACAGGTGCCAGGATTACAACCGGGGCGTGTAGATATCATTGTGCCAGGAGCTGAGATTATTACATCACTGATGGATACGTATCAAATTGGCTCTATTGTAATCAGTGAATCGGATGGATTAGAAGGGTGGCAATCACAATATGGTGGAAGATAATTCCTATTATTCTTGGGCACCCTTAGTAGATAGCTTGCTAGATGCCTATGAAAGTCAAGGCGACTTTCAAACGGTGATAGAAGTAGAAAAAGCGAATGAAACACGGAAACATGTGAAGATGGTGGTGCCTTTACTGACGATGGAAGAATTGGCGGAGCAAGTGGATCACAGTCGTGCCGTGTTGAACCGATTTTATGGAGAGACTTGTATCAATCAGTATCATACATATCGGAAACGAATGGCTAGTGGTATCCAGCCTATGTCACGAAGCCAAGAAAAAACTCTGTATGGGGAATCTTGGAAGATAGTACAGGCGCTGCGAGCGAGTGTGACAGCCTCCATGAAAGAGGAAATTATGAAAGAAACTCCTATATTGCTAGCATGCTCTGGAGGTGTAGATTCCATTGCATTGCTGCACTTTTTGTATCTAGAAGGGTTTACGCAAGTAGGGGTCTTTACGATGGATCATGGACTTCGTCCTGAAGCGGTAGAGGAAGTATCTCTCGTGGAATGGTATGCGTTGCAATTCGGCATGCCTTGCTATTCTGTACAAGAGGCGGTAGAAGAGAAGGCAGCACACCACAAGGTATCCTTTGAAATGATGGGGCGAGAATTGCGATATCAGCATTTGCGACGTATTGCAGATGAAGAAGGCTATGAGTATATAGTGACAGCCCATCATAAGGATGATCAAGCAGAGACTGTATTAGCTCATATGCTTAGAGGAGCTGGATTAGAAGGGTTGCAGGGGATGCAAGCTGTTGCGGATGATATATGGAGACCTTGTCTGTCTGTGCCTAAGGAAATGTTAATACAGTATGCGCAATGGTTACATTGCTTTCATGGGGCAGATGCATCGAATCAAGATACTACATATGATAGAAATTGGATTCGTCAAATCCTTGTGCCTACATGTGAGGAGCGATATCCAGGTGCTGTCGATGCACTGAACAGAATGAGTCGATTAGTACAACAAGATATGTCCTATTTGCAAGGTGAAGTAGAGCGCCTAGAAAAGCAATACGTGCAACGAGAAGGAAATAGTATTGTATTAGATAAGAGAGGCTTGTTAGGCGAGCATGATGCTTTGGTAAGTCGATTGTGGAAACGTCTACTAAGTCCTTATGTACGTGGAGAACAACTGGGGCAAAAGGTAGTAGATGCACTACTTTCACTGGTGAAAGGGCCAAAAGGAAAAGAATTTCATTGGCGTCAGGTGCAAGTTTTTACGTCATATGATACAATTAAGGTTGTTCTATGTGGTGACATAGAAAATAAAGAGACCTGATTGAAAGGGAGTTACTATGATACAAGAAGTAAAAGAAATCTTACTGACAGAAGAACAAATTCAAAAACGAGTGGCCGAATTAGGCCGTCAAATTACAGAAGATTATGCAGGTAAAGAAGTGGTCCTAGTAGGTGTGTTAAAGGGAGCTATCGTGTTTTTTACTGATTTAGCACGCCAAATACAAGGGGATGTGAAGATGGATTTTATCTCCTGCTCTAGCTATGGTAGTAGTACCGTGAGCAGCGGCGTAGTTCGTATTTTAAAGGATTTGGATCGCCCTGTTGAAGGCAAACATGTGATTGTAGTAGAAGACATTGTGGACACTGGTACCACACTGTCCTATTTATTGGAAAACTTACAATCTCGTAAGGCAGCTAGTGTCCGTCTATGTTCTTTGTTGAATAAACCGGATCGTCGCAAAGTTGATGTTCATGTAGATTATGAAGGTTTTGTGATTCCAGATGAGTTCGTAATCGGTTATGGCTTGGATTTTGATGAAAAATATCGTCACTTGCCATATATTGGGATTTTAAAAGAAGAGGTATATCAATAATCGTTGATATATTCGACAAAATTTGATATGATTAATAAGTATCAATATAGTTTATATTGTTAGGAAAGGAGAAAAATTTGAAGCGAGGCTTAAAAAATGTACTCCTGTATCTGTTGATTATTGTAGCAGCTGTGGCGGCTATTAACTCGTTTTCTGAAGGCTCTAAAAGCAAATCGGAAATCACATATACATCGTTCCTACAAGAGGTACAACGAAAAAATGTAGAGAGTGTCACAATTACAGGGGATCATTCCATTACAGGTAAGTTGAAGACTGGTACAGAATTTACAACCTACGCACCAAGCGATGAAAGTATCTATAATAAATTGACTGAAGGTGGTGTGGATGTAACAGCGCAACCACCAGAGCAACCAGCATGGTGGATTAGCTTGTTGAGTTCTGCCTTACCGATTGTCTTAATTATTGGTTTCTGGTTCTTTATGATGCAGTCTACACAAGGTGGATCTGGTCGTGTGATGAACTTTGGCAAATCTCGTGCAAAAATGCAAGGAGAAGGCAAAGTGAATGTCACATTTAAAGATGTGGCTGGTGCAGATGAAGCAAAACAAGAGCTAGAGGAAGTTGTTGAATTCTTGCGTAATCCAAGTAAATTCAATGCCATTGGAGCGAAAATTCCAAAAGGTGTTTTATTATTTGGACCTCCAGGGACAGGTAAAACTTTGTTAGCTCGTGCGGTAGCTGGTGAAGCGGGTGTACCATTCTTTACGATCAGTGGTTCTGATTTCGTAGAGATGTTCGTTGGTGTCGGTGCTTCTCGTGTGCGTGATTTGTTCAGCCAAGCGAAGAAAAATGCACCATGTATCATTTTCATTGATGAAATTGATGCAGTAGGTCGTCAACGTGGTGCCGGTCTTGGTGGCGGTCATGATGAACGGGAACAAACATTGAACCAATTGTTGGTAGAAATGGATGGTTTTGGTGCCAATGAAGGGATTATTACCATTGCAGCTACTAACCGTCCAGATATTTTAGACCCAGCATTGTTGCGTCCAGGTCGTTTCGATCGTCAAGTGACAGTAGGTCGTCCAGACTTACGTGGTCGCGAGGCAATTCTGAAAGTACATGCTCGTAACAAACCGCTAGATTCTGATGTGGATTTAAAAACGATTGCGAAAAAAGTACCTGGTTTCACTGGGGCTGATTTGAGCAACTTATTGAATGAAGCGGCACTATTAGCAGCTCGTCAAAATCGCAAGTCTATTTCTATGCACGATTTAGAAGAAGCAAGTGAAAAAGTAAGCTATGGTCCAGAACGTCGTAGCCATATTGTGAGCGATAAAGAACGTGAATTGACAGCGTACCATGAATCTGGTCATGCTATCGTAGCGCACTTGTGGCCACAGGCTGACCCAGTTCATAAAGTGACGATTATTCCTCGTGGTAGCGCTGGTGGTTATACGATGATGCTTCCACAAGAAGAGAAAAACTATATGACTCGTTCCCAATTATTAGCGCAAATTCGCGTGGCCTTGGGTGGGCGTTGTGCAGAGGCTGTCGTATTGAAAGAAATCAGTAGCGGTGCTTCTGGTGACCTACAAATGGTGACGAATATTGCTCGTGAAATGATTACTCGTCTTGGTATGAGTGATGAATTAGGTCCATTGGTATTTGGCGAACATCAAGAGCAAGTCTTCTTAGGTAAAAGCTTAGGCTCTGAACGCAATTATGGCGAAGCAGTAGCCGAAAAAATCGATACAGAAATGCATCGTATCGTAGCAGAAGCCTATGGGGATGTCATGAACTTGTTGACAGAGAATATTGACTTCTTGCATGCTATGGCGAAAGCCTTGTTAGAAGAAGAAACAATTGACGCTAAACAAGTAGAAAACTTGTATCGCTATGGATCTTTATTGAGTCCAGAAGAAGAGCAAGCAAAACGAGAAGCAGAAGAGAATAGTAAAAAAACGCCTCTTGAAGCAGCTGGTATTGTGATGCCTGAAAAAATCGATACATCAAAAGAATCATAAGCGATACTATCGCTAATCATACGAAAGCACCTTTCCTGTGGAAGGGTGCTTTTTGTCATACATGAAATATATTCATCTAAGATATACGAAGAGAATAGTGAAAATCTTAGAAAAGGCTTGCAATTTGTTGGTGACCTCTGTACAATCGTATTGTAAACCTTGATGTAGGTAAGGAGGCGACAAGCCGTGAGAGATGAAATACTAGACTTTTTAAAAGATAATCGTGACCAATTTGTGTCTGGACAAGCTATGTCTGAGGCATGCCATGTATCTCGTACAGCTATATGGAAACATATTGAAGTGCTTCGTAAACGGGGATATGTGATTGAATCATTTACGAAAAAAGGATATCGGTTAATACAAGAACCTGATTTGATTAGTCCTGAAGAAATGGAAGGCGTTTTGCAGACAAAAACGTTTGGTCGATACTATGTATACGAAGAGCGTTTAGAATCTACCAATACGATTGCCAAAGCATTGGCTATGGACGGAGCACCTGAGGGCACTGTGGTGTGCGCAGAAGAGCAATCATCTGGCCGTGGTCGTCTGGCAAGAGGCTGGTATTCACCGTATGGAAAAGGTCTTTGGTTTAGCATTATTTTACGACCTAACTTTTTACCTATGGAAGCATCAAAATGTACCCTTATGGCAGGGGTAGCCTTGGTGAAAGCATTCCGTGAATTGGGGCTTTCAGAGGCGGGTATCAAATGGCCTAATGATATATTGGTAGGAAGCCGTAAATTAGTGGGGATTCTTACAGAAATGAATGGCACTATGGAAGAAATTAGCCATATCGTCATGGGCATTGGTATCAATACACATACAACGATTGAAGAAGTAAGTGATGATTTAAAAGATAAAATTATGTCATTTGCCATTGCTGGTGTTGACGTAGATCGTAAGGAAGCATTCGGGGTGATTCTAAAAGCCTTGGAGGATCAATACGAACAAGTATGTCGAGAAGGATTTGACTCCACCTTAGAGGAGTGGAAAGAATATAGTGTTACCTTACATAAAGATGTACTAGTAAAGGCGCCAGATAAAGAACTTATTGGTTATGCGAAAGACCTAGATAGAGATGGAAACCTCATTATCCAATTGGAAGATGGGCGTGAAGAAAGAGTTATTGCAGGAGATGTATCAATACGCTCTACTGGAGGAGGATATTAAAATGTTATTAGTTGTGGACGTAGGAAATACGAATATCGTATTAGGCGTGTATAAGGGTACAGACATTTTAGCTCATTGGCGCATTTCTACTGATCGAGGTAGAACCACAGATGAATATGGTATGTTGTTGAGTAACTTATTCCTACATGATCCCAAAGTTAATAAAGAAGATGTGGAAGCAGTTATCATATCTTCTGTGGTGCCTCCATTGAACCCTACCTTAGAACGTGTATGTTTACGGTATTTTCATAAGAAGCCATTATTTGTAGGCCCTGGTATTAAAACGGGTATTTCTATTAAATATGAAAATCCTCGTGAATTAGGGGCTGACTTAATTGTGGATGCCGTAGCAGCTTATGAAAAGTATGGTGGAAATTTAATTATTATTGACTTTGGTACAGCCACAACCTACTCTGCCGTGTTAGATGGTGGTATTTACCTAGGAGGGGCGATTTCTCCAGGTATCGGTATTTCTGCGGAAGCCTTATTTGGTCGTACCGCTAAATTACCACGTATAGAAATTAAAAATCCAGGACCTGTGATTGGTCGAAACACCGTGGGCGCTATGCAGGCAGGTGTTTTATTTGGATATGTAGGGCAAGTAGAGGGGATTGTAGCACGCATGAAGCGTGAGATGCCAGAAGGTACGCAAGTAGTGGCCACTGGTGGTCTAGCCCCATTAATTAGTGCGGAAACAGATGTGATCGACCACATTGATCCAATGATGACATTAGAAGGATTACGACTTATTTATGAAAGAAATCAATAATGAATCCTGGCACATAGGGCATGTCACTATTCCCGGTCGAGTTGGCTTAGCGCCGATGGCTGGATTTAGCGATGTGTCCTATCGCTTATTAGCAAAAGAAATGGGAGCCTCTTTCGTATGTACGGAGATGGTTAGTGCCATGGGGATTAAATATAATAACGAGCATACAAAAGACTTGCTCTATATGGAAGAGATAGAACAACCTGTATCGATGCAAATTTTTGGCTCCGATCCAGAGGCGATTGCGATTGGTGCTAAAGTAGTAGAAGCGGCAGGCGCACCTATTGTAGATATCAATATGGGATGCCCCGTAAAAAAGGTTGTCTCATCCGGAGATGGTTCAGCATTGATGAAAACTCCTGAACTAGCAATGAAAGTGGCTGAGGCGGCTGTACAAGCAGTACAAATTCCAGTAACAGTTAAATTGCGATTGGGCTGGGATGATAGTTCCATCAACGTAGTCGATATGGCACAGCGTATGGAATCTGTGGGCGTAGCCGCCGTGGCTGTGCATGGTCGTACTCGGGAACAAATGTATAGCGGTAAGGCCAACTGGGATTATATTAAACAAGTGAAAACAGTTTTGTCCATTCCTGTTATTGGAAATGGAGATGTACAGTCTCCTGAAAGTGCGAAAGCTATGCTAGAGTATACAGGCTGTGATGCAGTGCTAGTAGGACGGGCGGCACAAGGGAATCCTTGGTTATTTAAGCAAATTAAGGAGTACTTGGAAACAGGTACATATAGTCTTAACCCAACAGGTCCTGAACGAATTGATATGCTATTACGTCATTACAATTTGTTATGCCAGTACAAAGGAATAGAATTGGCAACGCGTGAGATTCGAACACATGCCAGTTTTTATATTAAAGGAATGCCGGAGGCGGCACGATGGAGAAATGACCTAAATGTCGCTATGGGCCGAGATTCTTTTATTAAAGTAGTAGAATCGTATCGCAATTTTTTAGAAGAACGTACAGGCTATATACTATAGAAGGTAGAATAATACGCAAGCGGATAATTGAGAGGAATGCCTATTATAGCCAATAGTGATATAACTCCCTAAAAAACATAATATTGAGAATATCTAGCAATTCTCACAAAAATGATAAAATTGACAATACATGTAGTCGTAACTATAATGAAACCAGAAATACCAATTTACTTTTTTGCATAGATCATAAGATGATATCATCTCTATTACTAGGTATTGATAGGATGTGATACATCAGACATTTAGGGGGTGTATGTATGGTCATGAATGGTATTTATTTAGTGATTGCCTCCGTTTGTATCCTAATGTTGGCATACAGATTTTATGGGGCATTTATAGCGGCGAAAGTATTGACTTTAGACCAATATCGGTTGACGCCGGCGATGAGTCATAATGATGGACATGATTATGTACCTACGAATAAATGGGTTACATTTGGTCATCATTTTGCAGCTATTGCAGGGGCGGGTCCTTTAGTCGGTCCAGTCATTGCTGCACAATTTGGGTACTTGCCAGGGACTTTATGGATTTTAATTGGCTCTGTACTTGCAGGGGCAGTCCATGATATGGTCATTTTATTTGCTTCTATTCGATATGATGGTAAGTCCATTGCGGATATCGTACGGGAAGAGATTAGCAAAATTGCTGGACTTGGTGCCATGTTGTCTACCTTGTTTTTGTTGATTATAACATTAGCTGGTATGGCTGTTGTAGTTGCCAATGCACTTCATGGTTCTGCTTGGGCATTTTTCTCCGTATTCGCAACAATTCCTATTGCTATTTTCATTGGTATTTATTTACAATGGTTGCGTCCTGGGAAAATTCAAGAAGCTACAATCATAGGGGTTGCTCTTATTTTCGCAGCTATCATTTATGGACCTAATGTAGCGGCTAGTGAATATGGTGCTTGGTTTATTTATGATTTAAAAACTATTGAAATTATGCTAGCTGTATATGGATTTTTTGCAGCAGCCTTACCTGTTTGGTTGTTATTAGCTCCACGGGATTATTTATCTACGTATTTAAAAATTGGTACTATTGGAGCTTTAGCATTAGGGATTATCATTGTTATGCCAGAAATCCAAATGCCAGCAGTCACTGATTATATTTGGGGAGGGGGCCCCGTATTAAAAGGTTCTGTATTCCCATATATTTTCATTACCATAGCCTGTGGTGCTCTATCTGGTTTCCATACAGTGATAGCAACAGGTACAACACCTAAAATGTTAACAAATGAAAGAGAAGTATTGCCTATCGGGTATGGTGGTATGTTAACAGAATCTTTCATTTCTATGATGGCAATTATTGCAGCTACTGCACTTCATCCAGATGATTACTTTGCGATCAACTCAACAGTAGAATCGTTTAAAGCTTTAGGCCTTCAAGTTCATGAATTACCCGCCTTATCAGCCTTAGTAGGGGAGGATTTGATGCATCGTCCTGGAGGGGCAGTATCTTTAGCAGTAGGTATGGCCCATATCTTCTCGCGTTTACCTAACATGGATCATTTGTTAGGATATTGGTATCATTTCTGTATTATGTTTGAAGCCTTATTCATCATGACATTAATAGATGCAGGTACACGTGTAGGCCGTTACTTATTACAAGAATTACTAGGGTTATATTGGCCTAAATTTAATGACCAACATTGGAAACCAGGTGTGTATGGTTGTGCTGCATTGATTTGTATATTGTGGGGATATTTAGTATTACAAGGTAATATCGGTACTATTTGGCCTCTATTTGGTGTATCCAATCAGTTGTTAGGCACTATGACATTGGCAGTATGTACAACCATCATTATGCGATTGGGTAGAAAACGGTATGCTTGGGTGACGGGAGTACCTTGTTTGTTAATGGCTATCGTAGCCGTAGCAGCAGACTATGAAAATGTGTTCTTCAATTATGTTCCAGAAGGTAAATGGACATTAGTAGCTTTCTCCGTAGTGATGTTCATTATGATTTTGATTGTCCTAGTGGAAGCCATTCGTAGTTGGATTCGCTTAGCAGATATACCTCAGGATTATAGGACGCAAAAAGAGGTAGAAGCGGAAAGTTATGCAAAATTAGCTAAGGAAAGCTAAATAAGTCAAAAACAAATAAAGCTCAATTACTATATACCTTACAAACCTATACTCATTTGTAAAGGGGATAGTAAACTCTGGAAATAGACATGGTTAGAAGCTTTAACTGTGTCTATTTTCATGTTTTTCTTGCATTTCAATGCGTTATGGTGTACAATAATAAGGCTTATTGATGGTAAGCATCTTCCTACCCCTATGTGAGATAGGGGCGTTAGTCCGAAAGAGGAGGTGATTTTGTATGAACAAATACGAAGTCATGGTGATTGTGAAACCAGCTGATGAAGAGACAAACAAAGCTACTTTTGACAAAATTGAGGCTTTAATTGCTCGTGTTGGCGGTACAGTTGAGAAAGTTGACGTTTGGGGTAAACGCCGTTTAGCGTATGCAGTTAATAAACATACTGATGGCGTATACGTATTGATTAACTTTGAGTCCGCTCCTGGCGAAATCAAAGAGATCGACCGCGTTCTTAAAATCGACGATAACGTTCTTAGACACCTGATTGTAAAACACGAAAAATAATAGCCTAAGGAGGTTAGGATTATGAATTCTGTACAACTGTTAGGAAATTTAGCTCGTGACCCTGAGGTGCGTTACACAAAAACTGGTCGTGCTGTTGCTACTTTTACAGTAGCTGCATCCAATTCTTATGTGGATCAAAATGGCGAGACAAAAGAACAAACTGCGTTTGTTAACTGTGTAGCTTGGGGAAAATTAGGAGAAGCTGCGGGAAATTTGCGTAAAGGTAGCCGTTGTTTCGTAGAAGGTCGTATTTCTACACGTTCTTATGAAGCACAAGATGGTACAAAACGATATGTTACTGAAGTAGTAGCAAACTTCGTTGGTCAAGCCTTAGATACGCAATCTTTTGATGCCTTTGGTGGCGACAGTTCATCAAATTTTGATGGATTTGGTGCTGGTGCAGGCGAAGAAATTCCGTTCTAAGCTAAGAACTCCACAACTAAATCAAAGGAGGTTTCTCAATGAGAAGAGATAGAGGCAGAAAACCAAGAAGAAAAGTATGTAACTTCTGTGTAGATCATGCTGATCAAATCGACTATAAAGATATTGCTAAACTTCGTCGTTTCACGACTGAACGCGGCAAAATTCTTCCTCGTCGTATTTCTGGTGTTTGTGCTAAACATCAACGTAAATTAACACTAGCAATCAAACGTGCTCGTGCAATTGCGTTGTTGCCATTCACAGCAGAATAATTCAATACAAAATGAAAACCCAGTAACTAGCCTAGTTACTGGGTTTCTTGTTTTCTAAAAGGGCGTTAAAAGGGTATAAATTGAAATCGTTGCTACCCGGTTGCAACCACTTTTCATATTTTTTGCGTGCGGTTGCAACTACTTTTTCGTCGGCCCCTCTGTTGTGTATACACGATACATGATATAATACAAATATAACCTATAGATATACGTTATATCAATACTAATATACATGCTGTTGGCATGGAGTGAGGTAGACTATGAGAAAAGAACATGATTTTTTAGGTGAATTAGAGGTTGCTGATGAGTTGTACTATGGAGTACAAACGTTACGCGGTGTTGAAAACTTTTTTATTACAGGTAAAAAGATTGATTTAGATTTTGTAAAAGCTATGGCAATGGTAAAAAAAGCATGTGCTTTAGCGAATATGAGTACTGGTCGTTTGGATGAAAAAATAGGTCAAGCTATTAGTCGTGCTGCTGATGAAGTGGTGCGTGGTAACTTCAATGATCAATTTCCAGTAGATCCGATCCAAGGTGGAGCAGGAACTTCTTTCAATATGAATATGAATGAAGTATTGGCCAATCGTGCGCTAGAAATTTTAGGGTATGAAAAAGGACAATATGATATTGTATCCCCTAATAACCATGTTAATATGGCACAATCTACGAATGATACATTCCCAACGGCTATCAAAGTATGCGCGATTATGAAGAGCAAGCCTTTATTAGCCGCTCTACGTCGCTTGGCAGATGAGTTAGATAAAAAAGCTGAAGAATATAAAGAAATCTTAAAAATGGGTCGTACTCATTTACAAGATGCTGTGCCAATTACTCTAGGACAAGAAATGAGTGCTTACGCCTCTGGTGTACGTCGTGGCATTCGTCGTATTAAGTCTGCTATGTTAGAAGCACATACTGTCAATATGGGTGCTACTGCTGTAGGTACGGGTCTAAATGCAGAGCCAACTTATATTAAATCCGTGGTAGATGAATTGTCTCGTGTTGTAGGTGAACCATTCATCACGGCAGATAACCTAATTGATGCTACAAATAATACAGATGTGTTTGCGGACATTTCTTCTGGTTTGAAAGTCACAGCACTCGTATTAATTAAGATGGCCAATGATTTCCGCTTGATGGCATCGGGCCCTCGCTGTGGTATTGGAGAGTTGAAATTGCCTCCACGCCAACCAGGTTCTTCTATCATGCCAGGTAAAGTGAACCCTGTCATTGCAGAAGTATTGAATCAAACTTGTTATCAAGTCATCGGTAATGATTTAACAATTTCTCTTGGCGTAGAAAATGGACAGTTTGAATTGAATGTTATGGAGCCAGTGATTGCCTATAACTTGTTCAACTCTATGTGCTACTTGAAAAATGCGGTGAATACATTTGTAGATAAGTTGTTGATTGATCTAGAAGTCGATAAAGAACAATGTGAGTACTGGTTAGATCGTTCTGTTGGCATTGTAACAGCTTTATTACCTCATATTGGTTATGAAAATGCATCGGCCTTGGCAAAAGAAGCATTAGAAACTGACCGCAGTGTAAAAGAAATCATTTTAGAGAAAAAACTATTAACGAAAGAAGAGATGGATCATATCTTATCTCCAAAAGAAATGACTCGTCCTGGTATCGCAGGGCAAGATTTAATTAAACATCCTGGTAATTAAAGTATATAGGGAAGAACTGTCTAGAAATGGGCAGTTCTTTTTTGTACTCCTTTGATGTGAACCATTACTAGTGCCCAATAGTATATAGTATTTGATATATCCATGTTGTATAAGAAATACATAGACAGTGTATACCTAAGAGAAAACGTATATGGGGTATATAAAAATGCTTGTTATAATTTATATATGATATAGTTTATAACTATTATGACTTATATATAAATTGAAAGTAATGTGTTACTAATTTTGTATATAAACAGTAGGGTGTAGTGTATAATAAAAGAATAAAGGAGTTTAGTAATGAATACATATATAGCAGTGGCCATCGGTGGAGCCATAGGTGCTCTTACTAGGTATGGTATTGGTCAATATATGCTCTATAAAGGGGCTCTTTATCCATGGGGGACGATCATCGTCAATGTAGCAGGTTCGTTACTCATAGGACTTGGTATGGCCTATATAGAAGGGCATCCTCATCTATCCCCGATAATCAAGTTACTGTGTGTGACTGGATTTTTAGGAGGGCTCACCACATTTTCCACATTTATCTTTGAAAGCTATATACTAGCTGAAAAAGGTATATGGTATATGTTGGGATATATGGGTGGACAAATTTTGGTAGGGTTCAGCTTATGTGGCTTGGCTTTTACCATAGGAAAACGAATTTGGAGTTAATATAATCATGAAAGAAATACATGTAAAAGATGCAGTGGGACAAGCGCTGTGCCACGATATTGTGCGCATTGTTATTGGTGAAGTAAAAGATACACCTTTTAAACGAGGCCATGTGATTCGTGAAGAAGATATTGAGTTATTATTGCAATTGGGAAAAGAACATATTTATGTGATGGAAGAAGGGGATTATGAACTCATCCATGAGGAAACGGTAGCGGAAGAGTTATACCGTTTTTGCGAGCATCCCTCACTTTCACCGACGCCTGTACAACAGGGGAAAATTGAAGCAATTGCCAATCATGATGGAGTGTTGACAGTTGATATAGAGGCTCTGCATGCAATCAATGGGATAGGGGACTTGACGATTGTTACACGATTTCATGGTACTCCAGTGAAAGCAAGAGATCCAGTGGCAGGCATGCGATGCATTCCGTTGTTACTAGAAGCGTGGCAACTGGAAGAAGCCAAGCGTTTACAAACTGATAAAGAACCGATTATCCAAGTACACCCTTTTGTGCGAAAACGTATGGCTATTGTGACGACTGGCAGCGAAGTTTATGAAGGGCGCATTCAAGATGCATTTACGGCAGTGATTCAAGATCGTGTAGCGTCATTTGGAGTAGAATTAGTGGCACATGAGATTGTGCCTGATGATACAGATAGAATCGTGGCTGCTATTCGGTCTGTGAAAGACCAAGGAGCAGATATCATTTTCTGCACCGGAGGTATGAGTGTAGATCCAGATGATTTGACGCCAGGTGCTATTGCTCGTGTAGCTAGTGAAGTGGTCACCTATGGATTACCAGTATTGCCTGGCTCTATGGTTTGCATTGCTTATTTAGAGGATCATACGCCAATTATGGGCGTTCCAGGTGGAGTGTTATATAGCTCTCCTAGCGCATTTGATGTGATAGTGCCAAGATTGTTAGCCGATATCCGCATTACAAAACAAGACTGTATTCATATGGGACATGGTGGCTTTCAATCAAAATAGTGGTAATTTTGAGAAAATGTAGTTGACAAAAACAAATCCCACCCTTAAAATAGGAATTAATTTGAAGTATAATTCATTTAAGTCTAAGTAGAGGAGAATTAGTATGGCTGTTATAAAAAATGCAATTGATTTAATTGGAAATACGCCAATCTATCGTATTCCTGACACGAATGTGTATGTTAAATTAGAAAAGTATAATGCGGGTGGCAGTGTGAAGGATCGCGCTGTGTTAGGTATGTTACAAGATGCAAAAGAAAAAGGATTGATTAAGGAAGATACGATTATCGTAGAAGCTACTAGTGGTAACACTGGTATTGCCTTAGCAATGCTAGGCGCTATGTTATCGATTAAAACAATCATCATTATGCCAGAAAGCATGAGTCAAGAACGCCGTGAATTAATTAAAGCTTATGGAGCGCAATTGATTTTAACACCGAAAGAAGTGGGCATGAAAGGTGCACTAGGAAAAGCACAAGAAATTCTTGATAACTATCCAAATGCTGTGACACTAGGACAATTCGTTAATCCAGCTAACCCAACATCTCACTATGAAACAACGGCAAAAGAAATTTTACGTGATGTACCGAATATAGGCGTGTTTGTAGCGGGAATTGGTACTGGTGGCACATTTACAGGTGTTACTAAATCCTTGAAAGAACAACATCCGTACATTAAAGCAGTAGCTGTAGAACCAGAAGGATCTCCAGTGATTTCTCGTGGTGTTGGTGGGGTACATAAAATCCAAGGCTTGGGGGCTGGTTTTATTCCAGAAAACTTTGATGCTGAGCTTATGGATGAGGTACAAACAGTAACTGATGAAGATGCGATTGCAGAAGTTGGAAACTTCATGCGTGAAACAGGTATCGGCATCGGAATTTCTTCAGCGGCAGCTATTTTAGTAGCTCGCCAATATGGTAAAAAATTCCCTGATGTAGATGTAGTCGTAGTAGCTCCAGATGGAGTTGAAAAATATCTATCTATGATTCAATTTGATAGCGTGGATTGGATTCATTCATAATTGATAGATAAGGAGTATAGCATGGTTTCGGCCATGCTATCTCTATATAGGGAGGTAACAATGGGAGAGGTTTGGAAGTCAATCCAGTATAATATTCAGCGAGTGTTGCAGTCAGATCCAGCAGCTACATCATGGTTTATGGTGGTGTGGACATATCCGCATATTACAGCTTTATTTTGGCATTTCTTTGCACATCGTCTGTATAAAAAAGGATGGTTTACTTTGGCGAGACGCATAGCCTTGCATGCACGGCGTGTGACAGGTATAGAAATTCATCCAGGAGCGCAGATAGGAAAGGGTTTGTTTATTGATCATGGTATGGGTGTTGTTATTGGGGAAACAGCCATAGTGGGAGATAATGTAACCCTATTCCATGGTGTTACATTAGGAGGGATGGACTCACGGAAAGTAAAGCGACATCCTACGATTGAAGACGATGTGTTAATTGGTGCTGGTACTAAGGTACTAGGAGACATTACGGTGGGAAAAGGATCCAAGATGGGCTGTAATCTTGTCATCAAACGAGATGTACCGCCCAATGTTATTATTTTTGAAACGGAACCAGAGCATATTATTTATCGCCAGCCTAAGCAAGATCGCTTTGCTACCGATACATATATACCACGTCGTCATGCCTTGCCACTAGCGCCTAATGAATTTTCGGACCACATGGCGTGGCACATTTAGGAGGGGCTATGAAAGAAGTACGATTAGGGATAGTACAAAGTGCTATACAAATTGGACAGGTGAAAGAGAACCTTCAAATGATGGATGCGATGATACACCAAGTAGCACAGGATGCGCCAGATATTATTGTATTGCCGGAAACATGGAATACAGGCTTTATGACGGGCCATGACTTGATAGCCTTAGCAGACCCTAATGGAAGTCAAATGCAAGAACTCCTTAGTGGGTGGGCTAAGAAGTTACATGTCAATATTGTTGGAGGATCTGTGGACATCGAAGAACATGGTAAGATTTACAATCGTACCTATGTGTATAATCGAGAAGGTGAGTTAGTATCTACCTATGATAAAATGCACGGATTTAGTCCTGCAAAAGAAGACCTCTATTTCACTGGCGGAACACAAGTGCATCATTTCACATTGGATGGTATTCTCTGCTCCAGTGCGACTTGTTATGATATTCGATTCCCAGAATTAATTCGTAAAGCTGCATTAGAGGGTGTAGAACTATTCTTTTTACCGGCTCAGTGGCCATTACTGCGATTGTCCCATTGGAAAATATTGAATCAAGCTAGAGCCATTGAAAATCAGATGTTCTTCTGTGGTGTTAACGGATGTGGACGCATTGGGAAGTTGCCGATGGCTGGACACTCCTTAGTGGTGGATCCATGGGGTGAGATCCAATTAGAATTAGACGAGACTGCCGCTGTACAAACTGTAACTATCGATTTGGAAGTGGTAGCAGATATTCGCGCAAAGATTAACGTGTTTCGTGATCGAAAACCAACTTTGTACTAAGTGCAAGATATATGCATTTTAGGAATATATAAAATTGTCCATAGGTATTGCCAAGATGCAATACCTATGGTATATTATATGAGTACTAAGTACACGGCCCCGTGGTGTAGCGGTTAACATGTCGCCCTGTCACGGCGAAGATCGTCGGTTCAAATCCGATCGGGGTCGCCATTTTTTTTACCTATTTTTAGATGATTAGATCTATTTATATATTTTTGCCTCGGTAGCTCAGTCGGTAGAGCAACGGACTGAAAATCCGTGTGTCGGCAGTTCGATTCTGCCCTGAGGCACCATATACATATCCTCATGCGGATGTGGTGGAATGGCAGACACGCCATCTTGAGGGGGTGGTGAGCGTACGCTCGTATGGGTTCAAGTCCCATCATCCGCACCAAACGAGGGCCTATAGCTCAGGGGTAGAGCAACCGGCTCATAACCGGTCGGTCCCTGGTTCAAATCCAGGTGGGCCCACCATATGAAACCATCTCACAATGTGAGGTGGTTTTTTGTTATCTATACAGGTTCATTGTATAATGAATTGAGAGCTTTTATGCTGCATATTTGTGGTATGGAAGTCATGTATGTAGTGTAGTAAATGGATATATTAGATGTTCTATGTGATATATGCCAGTTATGATAGATTAGAAACGTGAGAACAAATATGGCACTTTCAAAGCGATTAGAGCAAGTAGCAACGATGATTCCCCCGTGTCAAACTGTGGCTGATGTAGGGACAGACCATGGTTTTTTGGCGGTGACCTTAATTGAAAAAGAAATAGCTGGGCGAGTAATTGCCATCGATGTTAATCATGGTCCCCTAGAGTCTGCGAAGAGGTTTGTGAAAGAACGGAGATTAGAGGATCATATTACATGTCGATTAGGAGATGGATTGGCTGTTACAACAGCGGGAGAAATTGACTGCGCCGTTATTTGCGGCATGGGCGGAGAATTGATGCAACATATTATATCCGTAGGTCCAGAGTTGTTGCAGACCTATGTGGTACAACCACAGAGCCATCGAGAGGAATTCAAGAAGTTTCTCGTCGCACAAGGATATGGTATTACGGATGAGCAGTGCTTACAAGAAGGCAAGCAATATTATGATATATGGGTCGTAGAGCGAGGAGTTACATCCGTATACAATAGCTTATCTTCAGATTCTATATTGTGGGAATATGGGGCTATATTACAAGAGCATCGCAGCCCAATTTGGTTGCAACATATACAGCGTAGAATAGAAACATTAGAATCCATTGCATCTCATATGCGCGATGTCTCGAAAGGAAGCCATGACTTAGGTGCGATTCAAAAGGAAATAGAGGCATTGCGCTCTATTGTATGATAGGAGGTATATATGGTTACTATGAAAGACATTGCTGGCGCCATTGAGCGTCATGCACCATTATCATTACAAGAATCTTGGGATAATTGCGGTTTGCAAGTTGGATGTATGTCAGGTACAGTGAGTCGAGTATTGACCGCATTAGATGTGACAGCTGAAGTGGTAGCAGAAGCTATTGAAAAACAGGTACAGAGTATAGTGTCTCATCACCCTATGATTTTTAAAGGATTAAAATCTATCAATCTAGGAACGATGCAAGGAAAGATGATAGGAGATTTGTTGCAACATGGTATCCATGTATATAGTGCTCACACTAATTTAGATGTAACTCGTGGTGGTTTGAATGATGAGGTAGCAAATCGGTTAGGCTTGCAAGGTATCAAAGGGTTAGTAGAAACTAGCAGAGAGCCAGCCTACAAGGTGGCCGTGTACGTACCAGCATCACATAGTGAGGAAGTGCGTAAAGCCATGGGTGATGCCGGTGCAGGTCACATTGGAGAGTACAGTCATTGTAGCTTTTCCGTCACAGGTGAAGGGCGCTTTTTGCCATTAGAGGGAACGAATCCATATATTGGTCATGTGGGAGCTGTAGAAACGGTACAAGAAGACCGAGTGGAGACGGTGGTTCCAAAGAAACTACTAGGAAAGGTGCTGTCCGCCATGGAGCAGGTTCATCCCTACGAAGAAATTGCCTATGATGTGGTGGCATTGGAACATATATATGAAGCGCAACATATTGGTCGCATTGGTCGTGTAAGGGAACCTCTTTCTTTAGAGGCCACCAAAATGCTATTGCAAAGGGTATTTCCTCATAGTCAATTGCGATGGGGCGGTGCAAAGGTGGAACACATCGAACGGATTGCGCTGTGTACGGGTAGTGGAGCTGAATTTATTAAGGCAGCAGCGAAGCAGAAGGCGGACCTATATATTACTGGCGATGTGAAATACCATGATATGCAACTGGCAAAAGAGTTAGGCATTCTTGTCGTAGATGCAGGCCATTATGGCACGGAATATATGAGTCAAACGATTCTGAAACAGTACCTAACAGATGCTTTTACAGAGGAAGAAGTAGAAGTCATAGAAAGTAATGTACAAAGAGATTTTTTCTTTGAAGTCTAAGCACTTTCGGTTATAATAAAAAGAAGAGCTATTGACCACACGAGTGGTCTATGCTAGACTTAAACAGTAAGTATGAAAGGCGATTGCAAGTCCTATGACTTGAGGAAAGTCCGAGCTCCATAGGGCAGGATGCCGGCTAACGGCCGGCGTGGGTGACCATA
This sequence comes from Veillonella sp. CHU740, assembly GCF_003992055.1. Lineage (GTDB taxonomy): Bacteria > Bacillota > Negativicutes > Veillonellales > Veillonellaceae > F0422. The sequence continues at coordinate 59,411 of NZ_RQVD01000001.1, read as the reverse complement.
GGGAATAGTGCCACAGAAAAGTAAACCGCCACCTTCGGGTGGTAAGGGTGGAACGGTCGCGGTAAGAGCGCACCAGGTACATGGTAACATGTATGCTCGGTAAACCCCATCCGGAGCAAGGCCGAATAGGAAAGGGTTAAGGGTTGCCCGCCTACCTTTCGGGTTGTGCCGCTTGAGCGTATAGGCAACTATGCGCCTAGAAAGATAATCGCCACTGCGTAAGCAGGACAGAACTCGGCTTATTGATTGCTTGCTCAAAACCGCTCTTCGGAGCGGTTTTGTTATTGTAGGAGGTATCGTTATGAAATTAGAATCTATTAAAACTTATGAAGAGTTTAAATCTATTGTGAAAGGTGATGACGAAATCGTATTAGCCTGTTTCACTGCAGAATGGTGTGAGCCATGCAAGGCAATGAAAGAAGAATTAGATGTGTTACACGATGAACTACAAGGTGTGGCTCGTATGATTGCTATCGACATTGATGAAGCGAAAGAAATTGTATTAAAAGAAGATGTACAAGGGGTACCAACAATTATTTCTTATAAAAAAGGCAAGGAAAAAGATCGTATCGGTGGCTATAAAAAAGCAGCCTCTGTGCGTAAGTTATTAAAACTATAAATAAGGGTTATAAAAAGTTTTTTGCTATAGTGTGTCATATTCTATAGAACACAACGTATTTTATGATATACTATATGTATTACACTATTTTGTATAGACGCTATAAAGTTATTGCAAGAAAGGGGCTTTTTTGTGAAAGATAGATTAAATAGTCTTTGGAACTTATTCCAAGAACGTAAATTAAGCCGACGTACATTTATGAAATCCTGTGTAGCTTTAACAGCTATTTTAGGATTACCACCAGCACTGACGAATAAAGTCGTGGCAGCAGCGGAGAAAAAGGAATTACCTACGGTGATTTGGCTGCATGGTCATGAATGTACAGGATGTGACGAATCCTTTATTCGTTCTACATCACCTTTCGCATCTGATGTGATTCTAAATATGATTGCCTTAGAGTATGATGATACTTTGGCTGCCGCAGCAGGGGAACCATTTGAACATCATTTACATCATTTGTTAGAAGAGAAAAAAGGTAAATATGTATTGGCCGTTGAAGGTGGCGTTCCATTGGATGAAAATGGTTCCTACTGCCAAGTGGGCGGTCGACCATTTGTAGATGTATTGAAAGAATGCGCCGAAGGGGCTGCTTTCATCATTGAATATGGATCTTGTGCAGCATGGGGCGGTATTCAAGCAGCGAAACCGAATCCAACCAATACAGTATCTGTATCCTCTATTGTAAAAGGCAAAAAAATCATTAAAGTACCAGGATGCCCTCCAATCCCAGAGGTTATGACTGGTGTCATTATGCACTATGCTTTATTTGGTGAAATTCCACCGCTAGATGTAGAAGGAAGACCAAAGCAATTCTACGGTAATCGTATTCACGATACTTGTTATCGTCGTCCGTTCTTTGATTCTGGATTGTTTGTGGAACACTTCGATGATGATGCGTCCAAAGCAGGTTGGTGCCTATACAAAGTAGGTTGTCGTGGACCAGAAACATATAACTCTTGTGGCAACTTGCGTTGGTGGAATGGTTTATCCTATCCAATTCAGTCTGGTCATGGTTGTATTGGTTGCTCTGAAAAAGGGTTCTGGGACAATGACAACTTTTATCAACGATTGCCTCATATTCATACCCCAAATACTATTACCGATGTGGATACATTAGGTACAGTAGCAGGATTTGGCGCATTTGGTGCTGTAGTGGCTCATGGTGGTATTACCTTGGCAAAACATAAATATGATTCTATCCAAGAAGAGAAAAAATATTTAGCTGAACAAGAAGCAAAACAAAAAGAAGTGGAACAGAAAGGTAGTGACCAATAATGAAACGAGTTGTAGTGGATCCAGTGACCCGTATTGAAGGTCACTTACGTGTAGAAGTTAGTGTTGATGAATCCACAGGTAAAGTGCAAGATGCCTTATCTAGTGGTACGGCTTGGCGTGGGATTGAATTAGTAGCTAAAAATCGCGATCCTCGTGACGTATGGGCCTTTGTACAACGGATTTGTGGTGTGTGTACTTCTACGCACGCCTTAGCATCCCTTCGAGCGGTAGAGGATGCATTGGGTATTCAAATTCCTAAGAATGCAAACTATATTCGAAATATTATGCATAGTTGTTTAGATACACACGATCATATTGTGCATTTTTATCACTTGCATGCTCTTGACTGGGTAAGCCCAGTAGAGGCGTTGAAAGCAGATCCTAAAAAAACTGCAGAATTGCAACAACAAGTATTAGAAACTTATAATGTGAGTGGATTACAACCAAAAGATTTGGAATCTGCCACATCTGCATACCCTAAGGAGTTTCCTAAAGGAAATGCTACGTATTATGCAGCGATCCAAACAAAAGTGAAAAAAATTGTAGAAAGTGGGCAATTAGGGATTTTCTCTGCTCAATGGTGGGATCATCCAGATTATCAATTATTGCCTCCAGAAGTGCATTTGATGGCCATCTCTCACTATTTGACAATCCTAGATCGTCAACGTGATATTGTAACACCTCATGTTATTTTCGGCGGTAAAAACCCACATCCTCACTACATTGTAGGTGGTATGCCATGCTCTATCTCTATGGATGACATGAATGCACCTGTGAATGCGGCTCGTTTAGCAAGCGTAGATGAATCTATTTCCTTGGCGAAAGATTTGGTGAACAATTTCTACTTACCGGATTTACTAGCTATAGGTCATTTATATGTGAAAGCTGGCATGGTTGATGGTGGGGGCTTAGCCAAAAAACGTGTCCTTGCTTACGGTGGCTATCCAGATGATGCATATACAGGTATAAAAGATGGAGACTTCTTTAAAAAGTCTCTTGTTCGTGCTAATGGAGTAGTAGAAAACTTTGAACTTGGTTGGGAAAAAGCAACATTTACAGCTTTAGAAGGTGAAGACTTGATGAATCCAGACTTCTTGTCTGAAGAAATCAATCACTCTTGGTTTGAATATCCAAATGGTGAAACATCCTTGCATCCAACAGAAGGTGTGACAAAACCAGCTTTCACAGGTCCTAAAACAGGAACAAATAAAAAATGGGAATTCTTGGATGAAGAGAAAAAATATTCTTGGATTAAATCTCCTACATTCAAAGGAAAAGCCTGCGAAGTGGGTCCATTGGCAAAATATATCGTTGTCTATGTAAAAGTAAAACAAGGCATCATCAAAGCCCCAACTTGGGCTGAGAAAATGATGGTAGATCAAATTGAGGCAGTATCTAAAGTGCTAGGCGTACCAGCACATGTGTGGATGTGCTCCACAGTGGGCCGTACAGCAGCTCGTGGTTTAGATGCACAAGTAGCAGCGAACTTGAGTCAACACTTCTACAATCGCTTGATTGAAAATATCAAAACTGGTGATACTGTTGTGGCGGATACTCGTAAATTCGATCCTAATTCTTGGCCAAAAGAGGCAAAAGGTGTAGGTTTATTAGATGCACCACGTGGTGGTTTAGGACATTGGTGTGTCATCAAAGATGGTCGTGTAGACAATTATCAATGTATCGTGCCAACGACATGGAATGCATGCCCTAAAACGATTGCTGGCGAACATGGTGCATACGAATCTAATATGATAGACACTAAAGTCAAAGTGGCGGATAAACCATTAGAAATTTTAAAAGGTATACATTCCTTTGACCCTTGTTTGGCATGTGCTACACACTTGTACAATAAAAAAGGTGAAAAAATAGTGTCTGTGAATACAGATGCCCTATGTAAATAGGGAGGAGGCGCATCTATGTTACCATTAAATAAAAAGCCTTATCGTGTATTTAGTTTATGGCTCCGCATTTTCCATTGGACGATGGTTCTCTGTGTAACGGCTCTATTCTGGACTGGTTTATACATTGGGAATCCAGGTTTCCAAGCTACACCAGGTAGTGTGGAACCAACTATCGCAGTAGGTGGTTGGTTCTCTATGGAGATGATTCGTAAAATTCACTTTATCGCAGCATTTATCTTAATTGCTGCACTTATATTCCGTATTTATGGTGGAATTCGATATCGTGGGGATAGATTGTTTCCTAGATTTCATAAAAAGTCGTATTGGATTGGTCTGTGGGACACAATTAAGCACTATCTAATGCTACCACAGCAACGAGAGCATCGTTTCTTGCGTAACTCTATGGCTCGTACTAGTTATTTTGGGGTATATGTGATGTTATTCCTAGAAATTTGTACAGGTCTTGCTATGTTTGCACAAGTATATCCTAATACGTGGATTGCACAAATTTTTAATCCTGTAAATTTATTATTTACAGAGTATGAAGTGCATATGATTCATCACTACATTGCTTGGGGATTTTTATTATTTACAATTATACATGTGTATATGGCATTCCGCGAAGATGTTATGGAAGAATCTGGAGAAGTATCTAGTATGGTTTCAGGTATGAAATTTTACCCAGAAGATCCAGAAGATATAGAGGACTTATATGGACCAAATAAAAAGTAATCCCATCGTATTATTAGGGGTAGGCAATATTTTGCTTACTGATGAGGGATTCGGTGTCCATGTGGTGAACCAATTACGGGAGGATTATGTATTTAATCCTCCTATTACCATTCTAGATGGGGGAACCATGGGCATGGAATTGCTTACCTATATGCGAGGTATGACAAAATTGCTATTAGTAGATGCTATCAATGGCGGTGATGCGCCAGGCACAGTATATGAGTTTCCTCATGAGGAAATGAACACCTATTTTACAGAGGCTATTTCTGTGCATGAGGTAGGAATGCAAGATATTTTACGAATCCGAGCCTTACAAGAAGATCCTTTAGAAGATGCTGTTGTCATCGGTGTGGAGCCTGAAAGTTTAGAGTTAGGCCTTACATTGAGTGATGCTACACAGGCTGCTGTAGAAGATGTGAAAGCCCGTGTGCTATCTGTTTTATCGAATTGGAACGTAACCGCTAGCCCTGTGAATACAGTAACAGAATAGGATATTAAGGAGTATGACTCTGTATGGATTTGATAAGGAGTTTCTATGCAAAATGAATTTGGCCGTGTAAAAGCGGTATTTCAAGAATTAAAAAATGCTTTGCAACAGTTGCGTAAAACTGGTGAAACCTATACAATTTATGTGGAAAACACAGGACTGACTATGGAAGAACAAGTGGAAGTGTTAGAAACGTTAGGTCGTGGTGATGTAACAGTACACTTAAAAGATACAGATCAACCTGTGGAATGGTATGAGTCTACTATTCGTGGTGTATGGATTGGCACCTTCCGTAATGGTCGAGATGAAGCAATTTTATATACTATTGAAGTATGTCGCTATCCAGAGTTAGCAGGAGCCTATGATGAAGATATCATAGGAGGTGAAGCAGATTTACAAGAATGGATTGAAGCGGCTGACTTATAATTGGTATCATTGTCTATAAAAAATGTTACATGTTACTATGAAATTGTCTCTTTTATGTATATCAATAAATCATAGATAGTCGTAATTATTGATTAAAACATGTAAAATATGATTAAATACACTCTCTCATCATTCGTTAATGAGAGAGTTTTTCATTTTTGTAAGTACACATATTGTAGAGGAAAATAGTAGGTTTTTGGAGAAATTATAGAATAGATAATTTTGAATATAAGTTGTATTTAAAGGGTTTGTGAAGGGTGGATATATGTCCATAAATAGAATATCATAATATCTTTAATAAAAGACTACATAAATGTTAAATTTATTACATAACCTTAAATGATAATAAATACTATCATAATAAACAGTTATAGAACATATTCTTAGGGAATTGAAAAAGGTAGGGCATGGTGATACAATAATACACAAGAGAAAGGTCTCTGTTTTAAGTTGAGGAGGGATTACTTTGCGTAACATTCACGTTGAGAAAGTAACAGAAAAGGTAGCAGAATTATGTATGAATGCAGCATATCATCTTCCAAAAGATATGTACAATGCATTGAAAAAAGGCTATGAGTGTGAGAAATCTCCAGTAGGTAAAGGTGTATTAGATCAAATCATTAAAAATGCGGAAATCGCTGATGCTGAAGATCGTCCAATTTGCCAAGATACTGGTCTTACTATCGTATTCTTAGAAGTTGGTCAAGATGTACACTTCGAAGGTGGAAATCTTGAAGAAGCTATTCAAGCTGGTGTAGCAAAAGGTTATGTTGACGGATACCTTCGTAAATCCGTAGTAGCTGAACCTTTGTTCAATCGTGTTAATACTAAAAATAACACTCCAGCGGTTATTTACACAAAAATCGTTCCAGGCGACAAAGTTGATATCAACGTTGAGTTAAAAGGCTTTGGCTCCGAAAACAAATCTGGCGTTAAAATGCTAGTACCTGCTGATGGCGTTGAAGGCGTTAAAAAAGCAGTTCTTGAAATCGTTAAAAAAGCTGGCCCTAACCCATGCCCTCCAATGGTACTAGGTATTGGTATCGGTGGTACTATGGACTATGCAGCATTCCTTTCCAAAAAAGCTCTTCTTCGCTCTGTAGAAGAACGCAATGCACATCCTGAATATGCAAAATTGGAAGAAGAAATCAATGCAATGGTTAACAAAACTGGTATCGGACCTCAATTAGGTGGTTCTACAACAGCAGTTTCCGTTAATATCGAGTGGGCAGCAACACATATCGCTGGTCTTCCTGTAGCAGTAACTATCTGCTGCCACGCTAGCCGTCATGCTCACGGTGAAGTTTAAGAGGGGGAATAACCATGGCAGAACAAATTCGTATTCAAACACCTTTAACAGAAGAACAATCCCGTAAATTAAAAGCTGGCGATATGGTTCTTATCTCCGGTAAAATCTATAGTGCTCGTGATGCTGCTCATAAAGTAATGACTGAAGCATTAGCACGTGGCGAAGAATTGCCAATCGATTGGCATGATAAAATCGTCTACTACTTAGGACCAAGCCCAGCTAAACCAGGAGACCCAATCGGTTCCGCTGGTCCTACAACATCTGGCCGTATGGACGCTTACACACCAACAATGCTTGATCAAGGTATCAAAGGCATGATCGGTAAAGGTTCCCGTAAACCAGAAGTTATCGAATCCATGAAGAAAAACGGCGTAACTTACTTTGCAGCCGTTGGTGGTGCAGCAGCTTTGATTGCTAAATCCATCAAAAAATATGATGTTATTGCTTATGCTGACTTAGGTCCAGAAGCTTTGGCTGAATTGACTGTAGAAGATTTCCCAGCAATCGTTGTTATCGATAGCGAAGGAAACGATTTCTACGAAATTGGTCAAGCTCCATACCGTGAAGATGTTTAATAACAATAGTAAAGAGACTCTCTTATATGAGAGTCTCTTTTTTCCTATATACTTTTAATACAAAGCAAAATCTAGAGCTTTTTCATCTTACTTATACACAGTCTGTGTTATAATACAGGTATATAGACATTGTAAGAAAGGAGATACTATGATAGGACTTATCATCAGTGGTATTATTTTGCTCCTCATTGAAATGATGATACCTGGGTTTGGTATTTTTGGCCTAACAGGGCTATTGCTACTCCTCTGGGGCATCTATGATGGGCTGGGCGGAGGCCCTATGGCGATGATCATGGTAATGGCGCTTTCAATAGTAGGTGTCATTGTACTGTGGTGGATTATATCTGTTTTTCCGAAAACAAAAGTTGGAGATAGGTTGACATTGCGCTTACAATCTACTAAGGAGAAAGGGTATGCCAGTCATCCTGATCCAACCGCATGGTTAGGGAAAATAGGCGTCGCAAAAACGGTGTTGCGCCCTGTAGGAACCATTGTGGTAGACGATACTTTTTTAGATGTTGTTACAGATGGTGAATTTTATGAGCCAGGTACGGAGGTTATCATTGTATCCGTTATGGGTGGTCGTATTGTAGTGCGAGCTACAGAAAAGTAGGAGGAATTATGGAAATTAGCATTGGCAATATTGGATTTGTTATACTTCCGATTGTATTAGTAATTGGGGTATCTTTATTTTTACATTTTGTTCCATTAGGACTTTGGATTTCTGCTTTGGCAGCGGGAGTAAAAGTTAGTATCATGACCTTAATTGGTATGCGTCTACGCCGCGTATCACCAGCTCAGATTGTTCTTCCTTTGGTAAAAGCTAATAAAGCGGGTTTGGATGTAACCGTAGATCAATTAGAAGCACATTATTTAGCAGGTGGCGATGTAGATCGTGTAGTAGATGCCTTAATTGCTGCTGAGCGGGCAACTATGGAATTAACTTTTGAACGCTCTGCTGCCATCGACTTAGCCGGTCGTGATGTATTAGAAGCTGTACAAATGTCGGTAAATCCGAAAGTGATTGAAACGCCGATTATTTCTGCAGTAGCTAAAAATGGTATTGAATTAAAAGTTCGTGCTCGTGTGACAGTACGTGCTAATATTGATCGTTTAGTAGGCGGTGCTGGAGAAGCAACAATTATTGCACGTGTTGGGGAAGGTATTGTTACTACCGTAGGTTCTTCTGAAGAGCATACGGATGTATTAGAAAATCCAGATCATATTTCTCGTACGGTGCTGAATAAAGGCTTAGATGCTGGTACAGCTTTTGAAATCTTATCGATTGATATTGCGGATGTGGATGTAGGACGTAATATTGGAGCCCAATTGATGACAGATCAAGCAGAGGCGGATAAAAAAATTGCCCAAGCTCAGGCAGAAAAACGCCGTGCTATGGCGGTAGCACAAGAACAAGAAATGCGTGCGCATACACAGGAAATGCAAGCGAAAGTAGTAGAAGCTCAAGCAGAAGTGCCAAAAGCGCTATCTCAAGCGTTACGTGAGGGTCATTTAGGCGTCATGGACTACTATTCTATGAATAATATTATGGCGGATACAAAAATGCGTGAAAGTATTTCTGGAGGAGAGTATCAATCAGATATCGATGCGAAAGGCATACATGAGTAAAGGTAAGGAGGTATTCTAGTATGGAGTTTGGTATACTCATATTGATTATCTTAGGGGCCTTTATTTTTAAAAGTAGCAAATCTGGCTCTACCGAAACGACAAAACCGATCCCTAGCAAGGATATGACTTGGGAAGAGATGGAAGCGTATTATGGAATTACACTTTCACGAGATCAGAAAGAACCTATAGAAGTGGAAGTAGATAGTCATACTGATGAACATTTAGAAGCGATGTCTGTAACATACGATCCGGTAGGTCTAGATAGGCAAGCGCGGTCAGTAGAGGCAAGTAAGAGTGATACACTAGTGGATAGGGACGTATCCTATGAGGGGGCACAGGGGGTACGTGTACACCATAAAAAACAGTCTACTCCTGGGACTGTTTCTAACAGGGAATCCTTGCGATTAGCGGCTAGGCGTGGCATGGTGTGGTCCATCATATTGGAAGCGCCGAAAGGGCTGATGCGACGATATGGTCGATAAATAGAACAAGGCATTGTAGACGATACATATAAAATGAGATACTCGATAGGTGTATTATATGGTAATAGAATCATAAAGAAGAGCTGTCATTCAGGATATAGCGATCCTGATGACAGCTCATTTTCGTATACGCATTTGTAGGTAAAAAGCGACCCTACTGAGTAGAGTCGCTTTGGTTATTTGTGGTTAGAAAGTTTTGATTTCTGTTTCTTCTAAGGAAGCTACGATGGCATCTGCCAATTCTTCAAATAATGGCAATTGTTCATCATGTAATGCACCTTTGATATCTAATGGAGTGCCTACGATTTCCATGTTGTTGAATTTTTCAGTGAAATACTCAACCATGCGTTTCATTGCGCCGGATGCCCAAGAGTGGTTACCAACGATAGATACTTTATGATTGTGGAAATTTAATGCTTGTAATTCGTGTAACAAGTTTTCCATAGTCAAATATAAGCCTAGGTTGTATGTTGGTGCCATACATACTAAATGGCTATATTTCCATGCATCAGAGATGATGTAGGAAGGATTTGTCTTAGATACATCGTGGATACGGATATCTGTGATACCGCGTAAGGACAATAGTTTTGCTAATTGTTGTGCCATTTCAGCAGTGTTACCATACATGGAACCGAAAGCGATCACAACGCCTTTTTTCTCTGCGTTGTATGTGCTCCAGTGCATATATTTGTTTACAATGTAAGAGATGCTTTCAGGGGTTCTCCAAATTGGACCATGAAGAGGAGCGATGTTATTGATTTGTAAAGACAAAGCTTTTTTCATTGCATTTTGTACTTGTGCACCGTATTTACCTACGATGTTTGTGTAGTAACGACGTGCTTCGTCTTCGTATAGACGGTCAAAGTCTAATTGATCAGCGAAAATATTACCGTTGATTGTGCCGAATGTACCGAATGCATCAGCAGAGAATAATGTACCTGTTGTGGATTCGTATGTGCAAGTTACTTCTGGCCAGTGAACCATTGGCATAGTATACGTGTGTAATTTATGATGGCCAAGGTCAATTGTGTCACCCTCTTTTACTTCGTAGTAATTATCAGGAGCAGGGCGGCCATAGAACTGTTCAAAGAAACGGAATGTAGTTTTGTTACCTACCATCTTTACATTGGGATAGCGGTCTAGTAATTCTACTAATGTAGCGCAATGGTCAGGTTCCATATGATTTACAATTAAGTAATCCAATTGGCGGCCATTTAATAAATGTTCTACGTTATCGAAGAACTCTTGACGAATGCTGTCATCTACAGAGTCCACGATACAAGTTTTTTCATCATCAATAAAATAGGAATTGTAGCTTACCCCATGTGGAATTGGAAATAGGTTTTCGAACCGTTCAGTGCTCCAATCGTTGCTACCAATCCAATAAATATGATCAGTCAATTTTTGTGCGCAATGCATAGTTAAATTCCTTTCATACATACGGGGGATTGTTATGCCCCAGATTTTCTTATCAAATATATATTACTAGTTTATAGGCTATAAAGCAACTGTTTTATCGGTGCTTATAGGAAATTTTAGATATAATTGTCTTACATCATTTGACAACATTTATAAATCTAGGTAAACTTATAAGTAATTATAATAGTTGATTAGAGGGTGAAAGGGTACTTTCACAATAGATATGAGGTCAGTATGTCTGTGTCTGCAGAATTATTGCGCTCCTTTGTGGGCGTAGGTTTGCACCTATCTTTTTCCAAGGCGGCTAAAGCAAGTGGGGTTTCACAATCAGCCATTAGCCAGAGCATTAAGCAATTGGAAAAAGACTTGGGGATTCCCTTGTTTGAAAGGACGACAAAATCAGTAGCATTTACAAAAGCCGGCCGTGAATTGTTTGAAACGGCAGTAGAAGCATTTTCAATGTTAGATAATGGTCTTATGCAACTGCGAGAACGTCTATCTCGCGAATATAAGAGCTTGCACCTGGCAGCTACTGATACATTGAGTAAATATTTTTTATTGCCCTATTTTAAAATGTGGCAAGATAAAGACCTTGATATTAGCTTACGCATTACCAATCGACCATCCCGTGAATGTGTGGCTATGGTGGAAGCTGGTGAAGCACAGCTAGCAGTTGTTCATGCGTATGAAGGATTATATGATAATAATCATTTAGAAGTTGTTGATTTAGCTGCTGTACGCGATATTTTTGTGGGTGGTACTACATACCAGGATACTGAAAAGGTTTGGAGTATTGATGATATTTTGGCTGAGCCACTATTAGTACTCACAATGGGTGCTAGTAGCCGAAACTTTTTTGATGCTGTTACCTACAATCGATGTACGAAACCAGCCTTTGAGCTTGGCAGTTTAGAGGTTCTTATTGATTTAGTAGAAATTAATTTAGGTCTATCATTAGTGCCAGAAATGGTAGCACGCGAAAAAATTCGCAGTGGTTCATTAGTAGAGTTACAGACTAATTTGCAAATTCCAGAACGGAGAATTGTATTAGTACGATCGCGAATGGATGCATTGACAGAAGGCGTAACGCAATTTATTGATATATTAGATACAGGAAAATAATAAGGAGGATCATCGTGGATTTATTAAAACAACGTATTGATGCAGAGGGAATTGTATTAAATAATCGAGTATTGAAAGTGGATGGTTTTTTAAATCATCAAATTGATCCAAAGTTATTTGTTCAAATTGGTAAGGAAATTGCAAGACAATTTGCAGATAAGCAAATCGATCGCATTGTCACTATTGAAGCTTCTGGTATTGCTATTGCATTGCAAGTAGCGATTGAATTGGATGTGCCATTGGTATTTGCACGCAAGAAAAAATCTATTTTGATGACAGAAGATGTATATCACTCTGTAGTGTATTCGTATACAAAAGAAGAAAATTATGATATGACGATTTCTAAAAAATTCTTACCAGCTGGAGAAAAAGTGTTAATCATCGATGACTTCTTGGCCAGTGGTGAAGCAGCTATGGGGCTTGCAAAATTAGTAGAAGGTGCTGGAGATACAGTAGAAGGTATTGCTATTGTTATTGAAAAATCCTTTCAACCTGGCCGTGAACGTTTGGAAAAAGCAGGGTATGATGTGCATTCCTTAGTGCGTATTGCGCGCTTTGAAAATGATCGTTGTATTTATGTAGACGATGAAAATTGTTAATGAATTGATATTTTATACCAATATATGGTATGATTGTGGCAATGAGTTTTAATTTTAAAAGTGTTAGTAAATGGAGTTAAGACAGTGAATAAAAAAGCAGAATTATTTCAACAGTTTATTGCAGAGAATGAATTAACAAATCTTTTCACGTTGCGTGAGATTGAAAATGACCAATATAATACAGTAGTATTTGATGCTAGTGTAGAATACAATGACATTGTATTCCCATTATTTGTTGTATTAGATGATACACCATTTGGATTTGTGCGTTTAGAAATTGCTGGTGGTCGTTTTACACCTGAGCAACGCAAAGCTACATTAGAGGTATTGAATCAATTAAATAGTGAATTTAAATGCTTCAAACATTATGTAATGGAAGAAAATGGTTATGAAGCAATTATCTTAGATGTAAGCTTGTTGGCAGGAGAAGAAGAGTTTAATCCAGCATTAGTAGCCTATACTATCTTTGAAGTGTTGTATCCACATACTCAAAAAGATTTAACTCGTATCATTGCGGCGTTAGAGAGCGTAAAAGTGGAAGAAGCTCCTGTAGAAGGACAAGAAGCTAAAAAAGAAAGCAAGCCACGCAAAACGACAAAATCTAAAAAAGGTTAATACACAGAGATAATAGCATATGGGGCATTGTGACAAGCAATGCCCCTTTTTTTACGAGGTGATATTCATGAATGAAAAGGCGAGAGTATTTGAAGAATTTTTAATCGAAGAAAAAATAACATGTTTTGAAAAACGAGAAGTTGGGGATGATGATCATACAGTTGTGTTCCGATCCTATGTGCAAACTGAGTTGGGTGATATTCCCGTGTTTCTATTGTTAGATGATACCATCTATGCTACTATTCGATTTTTAATTGGTGCAGGTGTAGTCACAAAAGAAAATCGTCAAGAGATTCTGACATTTATCAATCGTGAAAATAGTACTTATAAAAGCTTTAAATATTATATTGAAGAAGATGATGATAGCGTATACCTAGATTGTATTAATCAAAGTGCAAACTCTCATTTTGATCCAAGATTGTTATATGTGCTAATGTCTCAAATTGTAGAGTATATTCCAGGAAAAATTGAAACTATAGGAAATATATTTGGTGTTGAACAGTTGCCTCCACCTGAGCATGCACATGAATGATATGATTCTTTTTTACAAAAAGGAATAATATCAATCAAATTGCGATTAATAGCAATCAAAAACGCTCAGAAAAACATATGTGCAATTGGAGTAAACAATTCAATTCGTGTAATACAATTCAAAAATGTTAAAAAATGTTGATAGATACACAATTCGTGATATGTGAATTCAAATGTATCTATAGCAAATGTACTATGTATCGTGCTATAATAGATGTAGGTTATTTATACTATAGCATCACGTAGTATAAGGGGTGATACAATGGCATTAGGTGAAAATTTAAGACATGCCCGTAAACGAATTGGGCGGAGTCAACTAGATGTGGCTCGTGATATTGGTATTAGTAATGCTGCCCTGTCAAATTATGAAACAGGATATCGAGAGCCTGATTTAGAAACCTTGAAGCGATTAGCTAATTATTACGATGTGACCATTGATGAACTGGCAGGTAACGCAAGTATGGCCAGAGAAATACTCTATGATCTAAGTAGCATTGTAAAAAATGGGCGGATTGCACATAATGGTGTAGAATATGTATTAAGTGATTCACAACGATTAAAATTAAGACGCCAAATTGCACATGCATTTGAAATGTTCAATGAAGGAAAATCTAATTGGTAGGATAAACATGTTATTCTAGAGACGTTTGTGGAATAGCATATCATCGTATAGAAAGCGCAGGGGCTCTCGGGTACGTTTGAGAGTGCAAGTACTGTATCTACAAAATGAAAAGAACAGTTCTATGAAAATAGGACTGTCTTTTTTTATTGTCCAAGTATATATGATATAATTTACATAAGATTATATACAGGTGAATGCTAAGATATGGCGGTCTGTATATGATATAGAATTAGCAAGTAAGATAGTACATGGTACTATATGAGCGAAAAATTAGGTGATTATGAAATAGAATCGAGAATATGAAAGGATGCTTATGAGTAAACCGATCGTAGTTGTGCCAGGTTTGGTACGTAAAGATGTAGTAGCTTACCTTAGTGAGCATGTGACAGTTCGCCAATGGACTGAAAAAGAAAAGATGCCAAAAGAGGTATTAAAGGAATGGCTTCGTGAAGCGGATGGCTTGTGGAGTATTAATCATTTTACTGTGGATGAAGATCTAGTGAAAGATGCTCCTAATTTAAAGGTCATCGCTCAGGCTTCTGTAGGGTATGATAATATTGATATCGATGCCTTAACAGCGCGCCATATTCCGTATGGAAATACGCCTGATGTATTAACGGAAACAACAGCGGAGTTAGCTTTCACATTGATGGCAGCTGCAAGCCGTAGAATTTATGAGAATGCCCAATTTGTGAAAGATGGAACATGGGCGGAACGACCTTCGAATATAAAAGGTAAAGATTTAAGCCGTATGACATTGGGTATTATTGGCATGGGTAAGATTGGTGTATCTGTATCTCGCAGAGCGCGTGCTTTTGGTATGACGGTGCAGTATCATAATCGGAATCGTCGCAATGATGATAGCTTGCTGATGACAACGTATGTGTCATTAGGTAAATTATTAACGACTAGTGATGTCATCTTGGTGATGGCTCCGCTGACAGAGGAAACCTACCATTTAATCGATGCAGAAGCTTTTGAAATGATGAAAGAAACTGCTTTGTTTGTCAATGTAGGGCGAGGGAAAATTGTAGATACCGATGCGTTAGTACATGCTCTAGAAACAGGTCAAATCGACTATGCGGCTCTCGATGTGGTAGATCCAGAACCAATTGGTGCGGATCATCCACTATTAAAAACGGGAAAATGCCTAGTGGTACCACATATCGGGTCTTTCACAGATAGAACTCGGAAGGAAATGGCTATGCTCACAGCCAATAATCTTATAGCTGGTGTACATGGTAAGCCTTTATTGACCTGTGTCAATGAAAGTGTCAATTATACGGTAGCTGAAGAGTAGGAGAGACACCGTAGCCGGTACGATACGAAATACTAGGATTTGCAAGAAATCCATGAAACATGGAGTAGCCTGTGGTATAATAAGAGAATGTGTAGAACTTGCACGTGTGTATAATCAATATAAGAGAGGAAGAATCACATGGAATCGAAAGAGACGATGATGAGTACGGAAGAAACAACGCCTCAAACAGTTAACTTTATTGAAGCGATTATTAATACAGACAACGAAGAAAATACCTATGGAAAACGTGTCCACACACGTTTCCCGCCAGAACCTAATGGGTATTTGCATATTGGCCATGCAAAATCTATTTGCCTTAACTTTGGGTTGGGTAAATCCTACCAAGGTTTAACAAACTTGCGTTTTGATGATACGAATCCGGTCAAAGAAGATGTGGAATATGTAGAATCCATTGAAGAAGATGTAAAATGGTTAGGCTTTGAGTGGTATGGGGATATACATTATGCATCTGACTATTTCGGTAAACTATATGAATATGCTCAAGTGTTGATTAAAAAAGGTAAAGCCTATGTAGATGATCAAACACCAGAAGAAATTCGTGCTACTCGCGGCGACTTTACAACGCCTGGTACGAATAGCCCTTACCGTGATCGCAGCGTAGAAGAAAATTTGCGACTTTTTGAAGAAATGAAAGAAGGCAAATATAAAGATGGGGAAAAAGTATTACGTGCCAAAATTGACATGGCAGACCCTAATATCGTAATGCGAGATCCTGTATTGTATCGTATTTTACATGCTGATCATCATCGTACAGGTTCTGAATGGAATATTTACCCTATGTATGACTATGCCCATCCAGTATCTGATGCGATTGAACGTATTACTCATTCTGTATGTACCTTAGAATTTGAAGTGCATCGTCCATTGTACAATTGGGTATTAGAAGATTGGGAAGATACAGAAAAACCAAAACAGATTGAATTTGCCCGCTTGAATGTGACAAATATGGTCATGAGTAAACGTAAATTGCGTCAATTGGTTGAATTGAATATTGTGAGTGGATGGGATGATCCTCGTATGCCGACGATTTCTGGTTTGCGTCGCCGTGGCTATACACCAGAGTCCATTCGTGATTTCTGTGAACGCATTGGCGTAGCAAAAGCAGATAGCATGGTAGAAGTAGGACTATTAGAGTTCTGTATCCGTGAAGATTTGAAATTAAAAGCTCCACGCTACATGGCGGTATTAGATCCTGTGAAAGTTGTCATCACAAACTACCCAGAAGGACAAACAGAAACACTTATCATTGAAAATAACATAGAAAATGAAGCGATGGGGCATCGTGAAGTGACATTTGGTCGAGAAGTGTACATTGAACGTGGTGACTTTATGGAAGAGCCGGTGAAAAAATTCTTCCGCTTAGCACCAGGTAAAGAAGTCCGTTTAAAAGGGGCCTACATCATTGAATGTCAATCTGTTGTCAAAGACGCTGATGGTAATATCACTGAAATTCACTGTACATATGATCCAGCTACAAAATCTGGCACAGGATGTCAAAAGAAAGTGAAAGGTATCTTGCACTGGGTAGAGGCATCTACTGCGGTAGATATGGAAGTGCGTCTCTATGACTATCTATTGAACTCAGAAAATGAGGAGAATGCAGATAAAGATTTCTTACAACAGTTGAATCCAAACTCCTTAGAAGTAAAAGCTGCGAAAGGGGAAGCTGCATTCCGTACTACACAAGCTGGAGACCATTATCATTTCTTGCGTACAGGCTATTTTGTAACCGATAAGGATAGCACAGCAGATCATATCGTGATGAATCGTACGGTAGGTATGCGCGATACATGGGCTAAGATGCAAAAGAAATAAGATTAGGCGAATTGTATGATGAAAAAATATAGTATAGTATCCTTAGCGGCGGTTGCGGGAATCTTTGCATGGGGAAGTATTGTGTCTGATGTAGATGCGGCGAATACCTCTACAATCCGATGGCCTAAACATATGGTAGTGCAAGAAGGTAGTAGTCAAAGTATTATTTCTACGGGAATTGCACAGACGTTGGAATCAGGGATGCAACAAATTGGATTCGAAGTGACAAAGTCCTATATGATACTGGATAAGTCTGGAAATAATTACTATTATGCTCGTTATGGGAAAGGTAGATTGTTGTATGGATTTGGCCCAGAGGCTACTGATAGTGCGCACCCATTCCCAACAGGAGAGCATATGGGTGAGCAGATGGTTCAGGATTACCAAGCGTATATGGAAAGTCACCCAGAACTATTTACGATTGTGACTCCATTACATGTTGAGGGGAATCGACGCTACCGCGGAGAAGTAATTGTAAATTCTTGGTATAAACAGGCGGAGTATCCACTGTATATGCAAGTAGTGTTTACCGTAGAAAGTAGCCACCCGCCACGTGTGCAATACGTATTAACCAGTGTAGATGATATACATATGCGTGAAAAGTTACAATCGATTCTAAAATAAAAGAAGACTTCGAGAGATAGGTATGGTGTATAGCCAATACTATATCTTTCGAAGTTTTTTATTGTTTGCTGTATCTTGGTTCCTATATCCGTGTATAAGAACTAATGGTATGAGTATATAGTTATAGTTAGATTGTATATATAAAAAGATATAACTGCTTATAATAATGAAAAAAATTCTCATACTTATTGACATGAGTGCAAAATATTTGTATCATATTAATAGAAATAATTTTCAATTATTTTAGCTATCTTTTGATAGCAAATCCGGATTATCTATTTGCTGTGAGAGCAAGTGTTCTCCCCAAAATACGTAAAAAGGCAGGTACAACAAATGGGATCCATCGAGCAGATTATCGGATATCATTGTGCGCCCGCGATTCGAGGTATCAAAGTGGCTAATTTAGTGGCTTTACCTCAACATTTAGGGGCCCATATGATAAAGAAAACAAATGAGTATAATGATAAATTTAATCAAAAAGGGCTGTTCTTTTATGAATTGTGCCATTGTGAAAAACGAAAATTATTACTCGTATTCCGAGAACGAATGCTTGATGAGTATTTGAGACGACCTGATGTGCTAGCGTTTCTCCAACAGTATGGATATGAATCTTATGAAACATTACAAGAGTGGTTATTACACTTACGTCATCGTATTGAAATGAGCGATGTGTTTCCCCATGAGATAGGCGTATTTTTAGGATATCCTCTAGAGGATGTCAAAGCTTTCATACAATTCCGAGGAGCAGGCTATAAAGTTTGTGGAGATTGGAAAGTATATGGAAACCAAGCGTCTGCTATGCACGCATTTCATTGTTTTCGAATGTGCCGTGACTATTGTCATGCACAATTGAATAAAGGAAAATCTTTAGAGTCTTTGGTTGCCGTAACGGCATGCTAGGAGGTAACATTATGATCGCTGTAATTTATTGGTCTGGAACAGGTAACACAACTGCAATGGCGGAAGCTGTAGGTAAAGGCATCGCTGATGCTGGTCAAGAAGTAGTAGTAAAAGCTGTTTCCGAAATCACGGCTGACGAAGCTGCAGGTTATGAAAAATTAGCATTAGGATGTGCTGATATGGGTGCAGAAGAATTAGAAGATGCAGAATTCGCACCATTCTATGATGCATTAGAACCAAAATTAGCTGGTAAAAAAGTAGTATTATTCGGCTCTTATGGTTGGGGCGGATCCTGGTTAGATGACTGGGCTGTTCGTGTTGAAGGTGCGAATGGTGTAGTGGTAGATAAATTACCAGTACTAGGTGAACCTGATGATGCAGGCAAAGAACAATGCGAAGCATTGGGTAAAGCACTAGTAAACGCATAATCCAAATATAAGGCATATAACAAATCAATATACTAGCTCTTACTCATAAGAGGTGGATAGGTAGATCTATTCACCTCTTATTTTAGTTTTGCAACCTTCTTGCTAATTCGGAATCGATGACACATTGACCATGCACGTTAAACTTTACTATAATAAAGAAATCATATAGTTATTAGTATAGGAGGTATTGTATGCAAGTATTACAAAATTGGAAATTACATGCGTTGGCTCTTCTCATCACCATCATTGCAGAAATGATTGGTATTCAACGATTTGGAGCAGTCGTATTTTTGCCGCTTCTCTACGCGTTGATTATGGGTCTATTTGTATCGATTCCATCATTAAAAATTTTAACTGTGGAAACAATGGAAAAATCAGCCGATTACCTAGGGATTGCAGTGATGTTGTTAATGGTGAAAGTAGGCTTAGGTATTGGCCCCAACTTAGAAATTTTGTCTACTGCTGGATTGGCTCTTATGCTACAAGAGTTAGGTCATTTCTTTGGTACAATCTTGTTCGGCTTACCAGTGGCATTATTAGTAGGAATGCGCCGTGAAGCGGTGGGTGCTTGTTATTCTGTAGACCGTGAACCTAATGTAGCGATTATTATCGATAAATTTGGCTTTAGTTCTCCTGAGGGCCGTGGTGTTATGGGTATGTACATCTGTGGCGTATTAATTGGTGCTATGTGGGCCTCTGTGCTAGCAGGTTTCTTTGCACAAATGGGCTGGTTCCATCCATTGGCATTGGCTATGGGTGCTGGCGTAGGCAGTGCTAGTATGATGGCTGCTTCTACAGCTCCTATTATTGCGGTATATCCAGAGCATGAAGCCCAAATTGCAGCCTTAGCGGGGGCAGCCAATTTATTGACCACTGTATTAGGTGTGTACTTTGGTATCTTCGTATCCTTACCGGTGATGGAGAAAACATATAATTTCTTTACAGGCCGTACACGTGAACAAGATTTAGCAGAGGAGGGACAATAAGATGACTATCAGCGAAAAAATTATACAGTTTATCATTGTGATTTGCATTGCAGCCATCATGACGGCTATAGGTAATATCCTTGATGGCAAGCATCTATTGGGACCAAGTCTTGTGGGGGTCTTTGTCATTGCAGGCTTAGCTATCATTGGTGCTATTATTTCTTATTTACCATTAGCAAATCGATTTCCCATGGTATTCTGGGTGTCTTTAGTAGGTGTGATTGCATCTTTGCCAATGATGCCAGGTCAAGCGTGGATTATTGCACAAACAAAAGAAGTAACATTCTTGGCGACTACTACACCAGTATTAGCCTATGCAGGTCTTTCCTTAGGGAAAGATTTAGGCGCTTTCCGTCGTCTATCTTGGAGAATTATTCCAGTAGCGTTAGCGGTAACGGCAGGTACATTTATTTGCGCTGCTGCAATGGCTCATTTTGTATTACATATGCAAGGCGTTATTTAATATTGAATAGATGCATATAGATTGTAGATGCACTTAATAAAAGAGAGTTGATGATTTCCTATCAACTCTCTTTTTGATTTCATGGTACAATAGAGTTCAAGAGTCATACATAGATACCTTTTGGTGAAAGGTATTTTCATACAATGTAAAAGGAGACAGACTATGTTAACAAAAGAAGAAGTAAAACAACGTGTGTGTGATGCCATTGTAGCAGGACAAGATCGATTGCGTGCATTAGCTAGTGCCATTATGGATGAGCCAGAATTGGGTTATAAAGAGCATAAAACATCTCAAAAAGTACAAGATATGTTTACAGAGCTAGGGATTCCTTTTACAACGGGTCATGCTATTACAGGTGTGAAAGGACGTTTACAAGGGGGCAAATCCAAAAAAACTGTAGCCATGATTGGTGAGCTGGACGCCATCGTATGTCATCGTCATCCCAAAGCAGATCCATTAACTGGAGCAGCCCATTGTTGTGGACATAATGTGCAAATTGCTAATTTATTTGCAGTAGCTATGGGCTTACAAGCGGAAGGGGTTATGGAAGCTCTTGGAGGAGATGTAGTTTTATTTGCTGTGCCAGCGGAAGAAATGATCGAAGTCGATTATAGGAATACATTGCGTGAAAAAGGAACAATCAAATACCTTGGGGGCAAACAACAGCTTATCTATGAAGGATCCTTTGATGATATCCATATGGCCATGCAAATGCATGTGGAAACAGCGGATACACCTACGGGAGAGATGAATTTGGGTAGTACCTCTAATGGATTTGTGGCGAAACTGATTGAATACCACGGTAAAATTGCTCATGCGGCGGCAGCTCCTCATGAAGGGATTAATGCATTAAATGCAGCTTTAATGGGTGTTATGGGGGTACATGCTATTCGTGAGACTTTCAAAGAAAGTGATTACTTCCGTTTCCATCCTATCATTAATCAAGGGGGAACATTGGTAAATTGCGTACCAGATTATGTGCAAGTAGAAAGCTATGTACGGGCATCGAATGTACAAGCGATTGTGGATGGCAATCAACGAGTGAATCGTGCCTTGAAAGCTGGCGGCGATGCAGTGGGGGCTACTTGTGTTATCCATGATTTACCAGGCTATTTGCCGATGCGTGATAATCCAGATATGAATCAGTTATTGCGGGCTAACTCAGAACCGCTATTTGGTACAGACAATGTACGTCAACGGGTGCATATGACAGCAAGTACAGATATGGGTGATGTATCCCATTTAATGCCTGTTATTCATCCTTGGGTGGGTTGTATTGAAGGAGTGCTTCATAGTGCGGAATACAATATCACCGTACCAGACGTAGCCTATATTAAAACGGCCCAAGCGTTAGCTATGACTATTGTTGATTTATTATATGATAAGGCACAGGTGGCGGAAGAGATTCTAGAAAACTTTGAAGCTCCGTTAACGAAAGAAACGTATATTGAATTGTTAGATTCCATTGCTAGTGGAAAATAGTAAAAATTCTCATATCTAAAATAGTCGATGTATGATATACTATATATTAAAGAATAAAGATTATCCAATAGTTTAGAAAGGATGACGTAAATGAAGCAATATGATGTAATCGTAATTGGTACTGGCGGTGCTAGTTTAGTAGCGGATGCAGCATTAAAAGCAGGTAAACGTGTAGCTGTTATTGAAAAAACAGGCTTTGGTGGGACTTGTTTAACACGTGGCTGTATTCCAACAAAAGTAATGGTTACGGCGGCAGATGTGGTACATGAAAGCCATGGTTGGAAAAAAATTGGTGTAGAAACTGCTACACCGACTCTTAACTGGGATGTAGTGAGTGAACGTGTATGGAAAGCTATCAATAAAAGCAAAGGGGTCAAAGAATTTTATGAAAGCTTTGACAATGCTGATGTATACCATGGAGCAGCTACTTTCATCAGCGATAAAGTGTTATATGTAACATTACAAGATGGCACAAAAACAGGAGAAATTACTGCACCTACTATTATCATTGGGACAGGTGGACATTCTAAAGTGAATCATGTGGACGGCTTAGAAGAGGCGGGGTACATTACTAGTGAGAAATTATTTGGCAATGAATATCCAAAAGTACCATATAAACGACTAGCTGTATTTGGCGGTGGTCCTATTGGTACAGAATTTGCTGGTGTGTTTGCTGCAGCAGGTACGGAAGTGACGTTAATCCAGCGCAATGTGCGTTTATTGCCAAAAGAAGATGAAGCGATTTCTGCTCATATTTTAGAAGAAATGAAAGCCATTGGAGTGAATGTATTAACAGATACTGTATGTGATAATGTGCGAGTAGACAATGGTGATAAAGTGATCACTGTGAAAAACCGTACTACAGGTGAAGTATCTGAAATCCGTGTGGATGAAATTTTGGTGGCTACTGGGATTGCTCCGTCTGTAGAAGATTTGCACCTAGAAAATACGCATATTGAACAATTACCAGGCGGCTGGATTAAAACTAATGAATTTTTAGAAACATCTGTAGAAGGTGTGTATGCCTTAGGTGATGTAAATGGTAATGCAGCATTCCGTCATCGTGCTAACTATGAAGGGGATATTATCTCTCATAACTTATATCGTGCTACGTCTCCAACAGACTATCGTTGGGCGCGCTATGATTTGATTCCTATGGTGACTTTCACATACCCAGAAGTAGGTCGTATTGGTATGACAGAAGCGGAAGCTAAAGAAGCTGGTTATGATGTAGGGGTTGGTATCAACCATTATTCTAACTCTGCGAAAGGCATGGCTCTTGGTATTGACAAAGGTGATGTACATGATGGGTTTATCAAAGTAGTGGTAGACAAAGCTACGAATCGTCTATTAGGGGCTCATATCGTGGGACCACAAGCATCGATCTTGTTCCAACCATATGTACATTTAATGAATAGTGGTGAGGTGAAATTAGTTCCTGTTCACGAAGAAATTGGTTCTACTACAACGAAAGAACTACGTGCACAAGGTTTGACGCGGTACTTGGATCCACAATCTGTTATCTCCATTGGCGAGGCTATGGCCCCACATCCAACATTGTCAGAAGTGTCTATGTGGACGCAAGTGTTCTACGAACATAAATGGTAATCTATTAATTGAAATATATAATAAAGCTGTAGTGATGGGGAACTCTGTCGCTACAGTTTTTATATTATACTGCATGGTTATAATTGATACTGCTTACAGTACCTAGAAAAAGAACATGTCTACTCGGTACAGGCTAATACAAGTTTGAAATAATAGTAAAGCTAAAGGAGTAAAATATCATACAGAAATATACTCGACTATGTTGTATGAGTGTATGACATAGGTTATAAGTATTTTGAAAATTTAAATTCTCAATTAAAAATGTAGTTGATAAAATAAAAATAAAAGTATATAATGAGAAAGTAATTGAGAATAAAAAGAAATCTACAGGGATGTATAAAATGATTTCTGTGTGGATTTCAGAAAATATGTAGTAAATTATCAAAGGGAGTATGTATGACAGAAGTATTAATCCGTTTATTTGTAAACAACAAAGATGAAGTAAAAGATACTAGTGTGCGCCAACAATATGGTATTATGGCGAGTGTTACTGGTATTGTGGTAAATGTACTAGTTTGTTTAGGGGAATTAATTATTGGTTTTCTTATTGGATCCATCGCTATGATTAGTGATGCCATTCATAATGTAGCTGATGCAGGGGGATCTTTAGTATCCTTTTTGAGTTTTAAATTATCTGGCCGTAAAGCAGATGCAGAGCATCCATATGGACATGGTCGAATGGAATATTTATTATCCATTGGTTTTTCTATCTTACTGTTTGTTGTAGCGGCTCAACTAGGTATTGAAGCGGTAGAGCACATTATGAATCCCGAGGTAGTAGAGTTTTCTATGTCTGCATTGGCTGTGATGCTAGGTGCTATGGTGTTAAAAATTTGGTTATCTTTCTTTTTGCGTTCCATTGGTAATCGCATTGATTCCCCTATCTTGCGTGCTAATGGTAAAGAAGCCTTATCTGATGTATGGGCTACTGCAGCCATTGCTATCGGCTTATTGTTAGGTGGTATATTCCAGTTGAGCGTTGATGGTTACTTAGGATTAATCGTGGCGATTATCATTGCAAAAGCCGGCTTTGAAGTGCTGAAAGAAGCGACAGACCGTTTATTGGGATTTGAGCCTAGTGTAGAACGAGTACAAGAGATTATTGAATTTGTTGAATCTAAGCCGGGTATTTTGGGGACGCATGATTTGATGATTCACGATTATGGTCCAGGTCATGAATATGCATCCATCCATGTAGAAGTAGATGCGAAACAAGATGCTATGACCATTCATAACATGGTGGATCGAGTGGAACGATTAGCTTTGAAAGAATTGCAGTTAAAACTGACTATCCATATGGATCCAATCGTTGTCAATGAGCAAACCCTAGCTTTACAACAGCGTTTAATAGCAGTGATTCAAGCCTATGATGACAGTTTTTCTTTATACGATATTCGAATCGATGTGGAGAATAGAAAGATTGGTTTTGACGTACAAGTACCGCATGATGTGAAATATACGAAAGAGGAACTTTCACAAAAGTTGCGCCAATTAGTGGAAGCCGTATTGCCGACCTATGAAGTGAAACCGAATGTAGTGCATGGCTACACTGGAGTATAGTGGAAAGTAGACTAAATCTACGAACTATATAGGATACAATAAAATATATAAAACAAACTAGAGGCAAGTTGAACGATGGATGTCAACTTGCCTTTTGTGTTTGAGGATGGTTATTGCTGCAGAAAATATAGTATAGAACCATAAAAAAATGTTATAGAGCGGATAAGAAAAGGACTGGTGCAGATTGTACCAGTCCTTATTAGCGCTTACGTTCATAAGCTATATGTAGTTGTAGATTCTATTGGGCATCCCATACTTTATAAATTAAGTATCTTTCAAATACTACGTATCTAGTACTCTTATACTTTATCTGCAGGGTAGCCATTACGTGCATAGTCTACAGCAGCTGTGAATAAGATATCTGTAGAAGAGTTCAGCGCTGTTTCAGTGGAGTCTTGGATGACGCCGATGATGAAACCAACACCAACAACTTGCATTGCTACGTCGTTGGAAATACCGAATAAGGAACAAGCAAGTGGAATCAATAATAGAGAACCACCAGCTACACCAGATGCACCACATGCGGAAATTGTAGCAATAATGCTAAGTAAGATAGCAGTGGCAATATCCACGTGGATACCTAAGGTAGATACAGCAGCCAATGC
This sequence comes from Veillonella sp. CHU740, assembly GCF_003992055.1. GTDB lineage: Bacteria > Bacillota > Negativicutes > Veillonellales > Veillonellaceae > F0422. The sequence goes on along the minus strand of NZ_RQVD01000001.1, from coordinate 33,276 downwards.
CATAACAGTAATTGTGATAGCAGCACCACCCATATTGATCGTAGCCCCTAAAGGAATGGAAATAGAATATGTATCAGGTGTAATACCCAAACGTTTTGCTAGGTCCATATTCACAGGAATGTTAGCTGCAGAACTACGAGTGAAGAATGCGGTCACACCAGACTCACGTAAGCAACGGAATACAAGTGGATATGGATTGCGTTTCATTACGATAGCTACGATGATTGGATTGATAATCAATGCTACAGCAAACATGCAACCAAGAAGCACTAATAATAATTTACCGTATGTTAGAAGAGCGCCTAAGCCATTCTCTCCAATGGATTGCGCCACTAAACCAAGAATACCAAGTGGTGCAAATTTAATGATCCATTGTACAGAGGTAGTAATCGCATCAGAAATGGATGCCATCACATCTTTTGTTTCCGTAGATGCATTGCGTAAAGCTGCACCGAATATTAAAGCCCACCCTAAAATACCGATGTAGTTACCGCCTAAAATTGCTTTCACTGGGTTTTCTACTACATTTGTTAATAAGGTAGATAATACCGCAGTAATACCACTAGGAGGTGCTGTATCTGCAGGAGATGCAGTTAATAATAACGTAGTTGGGAATAAGAAACTGCCTACAACAGCAATCGCTGCAGAAGCAAAAGTGCCAACTAAATATAGTACGATGATGGATCGCATACCTGTTTTTTGTCCAGAACGATGACGACAGATAGCAGAAATTACCAAGAAAAATACTAATACCGGTGCGACACCTTTCAAGGCACCTACGAAGATTGTACCTAACAGTGATAATTTAACCGCTAAATCTGGTGCATACACGGCAATTAAGGTGCCGATGATAAGACCTACACAGATTTGCTGAATCAGGCTAAACCTATTGATAAAATTAAATAATGCCCTCATAGAAAACTCCTTATACTTATAAATACTTAAAATCGAGTACAAATATCTACTCATAAAAGACATAAGGACATTATAAACGGATTGCTCGGTTTTGGCAAGAGAAAAATATCACATGTTATGGAATATACTTAGCCATTCGTGTATAATGAGTGTCATTAGAGAATCATTGGAGGTAGACCGTGGAATTTAAAACACATGATGATAAAAAAGCCTATGTACAGGATGTATTTTCTCATATTGCAAAGCATTATGATATGATGAACACATTGTTGAGCTTTAACCAGGATGCGAGGTGGCGTAGATTTGCCATAGCACAATTACAGTTATCAGAAGGGATGCGTATTGCAGATATTGCTTGTGGTACATGTATGCTCACAAAGACGGCATTACAAGAAATTCCGTCTCTCCATGTGGAGGGGTTAGATTTTAGTCCGGAAATGTTAGCAGTAGGCCAAGATCGTTTAGAACGTGAGGGCTACACAGATAGAGTTACGTTAACACAAGGGGATGCGATGGATCTTCCTTATGAAAGTAATTCCTTTGATGGTGCTGTATCTGGATTTGCTTTGCGAAATGTGCCAAGCATTGAGCAGACAATTCGAGAAATGAAACGAGTTGTTAAACCAGGTGGGAAAGTAGTCACTTTAGAATTGGCTAAGCCTACCATGTTTGGTTTTAAACAAGCTTATTATCTATATTTTGAAAAAATCTTGCCTATCTTAGGCAAACTAAGTCGAGATCAATCGTCTTATGCGTGGCTTCCAGAGTCTTTGCGAAGATACGTAGGGCAAGAAGGGGTATTGCAGATTTTTAAAGATGTGGGATTACAAGATGCCACATACCATGAATTAACGGGTGGTATTGTAGCTGTACACGTAGGCACGGTACCTGAAGAGACAGAGGCTAGCCTTGGTGAATAAATAAAAAGCTGTCATTCATTGTGCAATGGATGACAGCTTTGTGGTTTCCAATATGTTACTTATTCATGGCCGAAGCGAGTAGGGTTCTTTAACGTAGTATCATACAATTGGTTGACTTTGTCCCAATTGATGATGGTAAAAAAGTTACGGATATACTCAAGGCGACGGTCTTGATATAGTCCGTAATAGGCATGTTCCCATAGATTGATACCTAAGAGGGCTATTTGCATTTCCATAATAGGGTTATCTTCGTTATTAGTAGTTGTGATAGCTAGAGTGTTGTCTGGATTGATTACTAGCCAAGCCCATCCGCTACCAAAGTGTGCCATAGCAGCTTCCGTCAATGCTGTTTGGAATGCTTCGTATGAGCCAAATGTTTTATTGATAGCTTCCGCGATAGGGCCTTCATACTTTGAAGTATTAGGCTTTGTTAGGATGTCCCAGAATAAATTATAGTTTTTATAAGCGCCTCCATACTGACGGACATCTTGACGAATTTCTTTAGGCACATGGCTTAAGGCCCCTAATAAACAATCTATATGACCAAATCTAAGATCGGGATGATGTTCTAAGGCGTGATTCAGCTTGTTAGTATAAGCTTTGTGGAACTTTTCATATTGAACTTCCAAGCTTGTATAGTCTATAACAGGCTCTAAGAAATCGTAAGAGTAAGGTAATGGTGGGACTTCAAAATACTTCATAGTAACCTCCTTAATGGAAATTTCGATAATGATATATATTATCATAGTTACTATTATAGTAAGATATGGAACTATAAAAGTCAATAAAGTAATCGAACATAACAGATTGAATAAAAGGGCCATAATCTGTATAATAAAGGTATAGAATCAAATAGAAGCGTGTCAATTCTTGAAAGGAGTTTTGTATGGAAATGCAAAGTAAACGTTGGATAGTAGGTGCAGTAATCGCAGGTATAATGACATTGGGACACACTGCTTATGCAGCAGCAGATCCTTTAATGTTACCAGAAAAAGAAGGGTTACAAGCAATCACGGAGATGCAAGCTAAGATTACGGTAGAAAGTCCTAATTGGGAAGTAAAACAAATAGTTGATACTTATACAACATTTGGACAAGAGCATAGTAAGCAATTATTTGAATTGCAAACGAATCAAGTAATAACAGCTGGACAGTTAGATGTATCTAATGTTCTATTCTATATGAATGTTCGCAAGAACTTTTATATTGAAAGCCATCGTTGGAAAAAAGATAGTTATGGACGAAAAGTATTAAATCGATTGTATGATGAATACCAAACATACTTTAATAACCATCGTTTCGTTCCTAAGGATCAAGTAAATGCCTACAAAGAAGGTATTCTAGAGATTTTAGAACGTCACTCTAAAAATGTATATAATGATGAGTTGCGTACGTACATGAATGAAATGGTTATTTTCAGTTTAGAACAAGCTATGAAGGACCATAATCCAACGATTAAAGTGTACACAGGTAAATAATATTTTACCTATAATTAGGTAATTATCCAACTTGCAAAGGGGCTGTAACAAAATGTACTTTTTTACATTTTAGTTACAGTCCTTTTTTATTGGGTAAGAAATAAAAGAAATACCAGTATTTAATAAAAGGTATTTTGACAAACTATATAAGTTATGGTTTAATATGAGTAGATTATAATTAGTATAACTTCTTAATGAATGGAGACATGACATGAGTGAAATGGCAAAACAAGTCCATCCTGTGGACGAGATGCTTCCCGTATCAAAGTTGTTTTCCTATGGTCTGCAACATGTGCTAGCAATGTATGCTGGAGCTGTAGCGGTCCCGATTATTTTGGCAAATGCATTAGGATTGTCGTCGGCAGACTTAATTCGGCTTATTAATGCGGATCTATTTGCTTGTGGTATTGCAACGTTGATTCAGACATTAGGGATAGGGCCTGTCGGTGCGAGAATCCCAATGATTCAAGGGGTGACGTTCGCTTCTGTAGCGCCGATGATTATCATTGGTTCAGAACATGGGTTGCCAGCCGTGTATGGTGCGATTATTGTAGCCGGGCTATTTACTTTTTTGATTGCTCCTTATTTTAGTCGTTTGATTCGTTTATTCCCACCTGTGGTAACGGGAACGATTGTGACGATTATCGGCATTAGTTTAATGCCGGTGGCTATTATGTGGATTGCAGGCGTCAATCCGGCTGATCCCGATTATGCAAGCCCAACGAATTTATGGTTAGCAGGACTTACATTATTGATTGTTGTCTTAGTGAATCGATTTACAAAAGGATTTATTAGTAATCTATCGGTTTTGATTGGATTACTGGGTGGCACGCTTATTGCCTATGCCTTAGGTGTTGTTAACTTTCACGAAGTAGGGCAGTCTGATTGGGTGGCGTTGGTGACACCATTAGCATTTGGTATGCCAACATTTGATGTTAGTTCTATTATTGCCATGCTAGTCGTTATGTCTGTGTGTATGGTAGAAACGACTGGTGATGCTATTGCAATTGGTGAGATTGTAGATAAAAAGATTGATAAAAAGACACTTAGTTCTTGTTTGCAAGCTGATGGATTATCCACATGTATTGGTGGTTTCTTGAATAGTTTCCCCTATACGGCATTTGCACAAAATATAGGATTGATTGCAGTAACCAATGTAAAAAGCCGATTTGTAGTGGCTACATCAGGTATTATTTTGATGGTTCTAGGTTTATTCCCTAAATTAGCCGCTGTAGTGGCATCGATTCCAAGTCCTGTATTGGGCGGAGCAGGGATTGCCATGTTTGGTATGATTATTGCTAGTGGTATCCGCTCGCTAGGTAAAGTAGATTATGAAAATAATCATAACTTAATTATTGTAGCATTAAGTATTGGTGTGGCCATGATACCAATTGGAGCACCTGAGTTCTACCATAATTTCTCTGCAGCAGCAAAAATTATCTTTAAAAGTGGCATTACCTTTGGTAGTATCTTAGCAGTCGTATTGAATGTAGTGTTCAATGGACTGGGCAAAGAAGATACAAATCAATAAAGAGTGTGATAGCTAGCATATGTTACTAGCGTTGAGAAATAAGAGCACGTCCTTTGGCTAATAAATTTTTATTAGAATCTTTGAGGGCGTGTTTTTTGTTATAGCTTTACAAAATAAACATGTTATAATATGAACTATATAGGTAAATTTAAATATACTAATCTAAGGAGATATAATGAACGCTAAAATTATTGCTATATCGATTAGCAGAGCAAAAGGTCAGAAAAAAACGAATATTCCTGAAGCGGAATTGTTGGTCAATCACGGTATTGAAGGAGATGCACACGCAGGCCCTTGGCATCGCCAATTAAGCTTATTAGGGATTGAAAGTATTGAGCTCATGCGAAAAAGTGGAGCAGATGTAAACCCTGGTGACTTTGCTGAAAATATTACTGTGGAAGGGCTAACATTATACCAGTTACCAGTGGGTACTAAGTTAGAGTTAGGCAAGACGATTGTTGAAGTCACACAAATCGGCAAAGAATGTCATCATGGCTGTGAGATTATGCAACAAGTTGGAAGTTGTATTATGCCGACACAAGGTATTTTTGGACGTGTCTTAGAAGGTGGCATCATTCGTGTGGGAGATGCAGTGAGAATTATCGAGGAACAATAAATGCAAGATAGTCAAGGGCGTGTCATTGAATATGCACGCATATCGTTGACCGAAGCCTGCAATTTTTGTTGTACCTATTGTCGTCCTCATGAAATTACAGAAGCTATGGCCCCCGTGTTGCCCGCATCTTTTTGGATGTCCGTGTTAGAAGCTTTGTGGTTAGGCGGAGTCAAAGCAGTACGCTTTACCGGTGGGGAACCTCTATTGTATCCACACTTATATGAATTGTTAGAGGTGGTGCAAAAAAAAGGATGGTTTTCTGATATTTCGATGACTACTAATGGGAGCTTACTTTCACAACATGCTGAAAAACTATATGCGGCCGGCGTGCGTCGATTAAATATTAGCTTGGATTCCGTAGAAGAAGAAGGGTTTGCACAAGCCGTTGGACGATCGGGACAATTAGAACGTGTATTGCAAGGAATCGAGGCGGCAAAAACAGCAGGCTTTAAGAACATAAAGATCAATACAGTTGTACAAAAACCTATGTCTGATGAGGAAGTTCGAGTATTGTTACACTATGGTGATACATGGAATGTGGTGTGGCGGTTTATTGAGTATATGCCATTTCAAGGCAAACAGAGTCATGTTCCTACATTTCAAGAATGGAAAGCACAGTTAGAACGTATTGTAGGGGCTCCTCTAGAGCTTGTGACAGATCGATTGGGATTCGGTCCAGCTCAATATTTCCGCTTACCTAGCGGGCAACAAATCGGGTTTATCTTCCCTTTATCTAATCAATATTGCTCTTCTTGCAATCGGATTCGATTTACGGCAGATGGGTATTTGCGATTGTGTTTGCTTCGAGATGAGGATTTGGAACTAAAACGTATGGTGCAACGAGGCGCCGATGCTCAGGCTATATTGCATTGTATAGAGGAGGCCTTGCAAGGACGATACGCAAGTCATGATGGAGAAGCTATTGAGAAGGTGGAACGACCAATGTGGCGCATTGGCGGATAGGAGATATGATGAAAGTGGAATCATTTGGACACTTACAAACTGGTCAAGAAGCAAAATTATTTACATTAGAAAACGACACATTGCGAGTGCAAATTAGCAATTATGGTGCTACCATTGTAGCTGTCTATGATAAAGTATTAGAACGTCATTTGGCATTGGGATATGATTCTGTACAGGATTATGAAGTGCGCCATGGACAGTTAGGCGCCACGGTAGGCCGTGTAGCCAATCGCATTGCTAATGCAAACTATACTTGGAATGGAGTAGTCCATCAATTAGAGGCTAATAATGGACCTAATTTATTGCATAGCGGAAAAGGAAATATCGGACATCGACTATGGGATGTAGTGGAAGAAGATTGCTCTGACACAGCAGTACATCTATCTCATACCATTACTTCCGAAGAGGATGGATTCCCAGGAGATCTCTATGTAGAAGCTGTCTTTAGAGTGGTAGAAGAAACATTGGTGGTAACATATGTGTACACAACCTCAGAGGACTCCTTTGTAAATTTGACGAATCATGTATACTTTAATTTACATGGAGAAGGGGACTTATCGGGGCATGTATTAGAACTAGGGGCCCATCAATATATGCCATTTGGAGAACACCAGATTCCACAGCTAGAACCAGCATCAGTAGAAGGAACTCCTTTTGATTTTAGAAAAGGGATGGATCTGCAAAAAGCCTTGGACTATTATGCAGATGTATTACATCCTTACAAAGGTTATGATCATGACTTTGTAACATCTTCTGTTGATGGGCTGCATACAGAGGATTCTGTTGTGCCATTTGCAGTGTTGCAAGCTAAGGATGTAACTGCCGTATTTCACACAGATGCGCCACATTTTCAGGTGTATACGGGGAATTGGCTAAATGAGAAAGGTAGAGATCGCCAGTATGGAAGTCATGCGGGGATTGCGATTGAACCTCAATTTGTGCCGAATGATATTAATGTGAACGGTGAAAGCAAAACTAAGGCAGATACAGTTTATGAAAGAACGATAGCCTATTCATTTTTTCACCGATCTTAATATCTCTTAGGAAGGAGACAAGGGTCTTATGAAACCATTTATATACCATAATCCAACAAAAATCGTATTTGGGAAAGACTGTGTAGTAGAGTCTTTGACTAGTGAATTAGAACAATATGGGAAACGAGTGCTAGTCACCTATGGTGGTGGAAGCATTAAGAAAAATGGTGTATATGATACTGTTATCAATGTACTGCAAGAGGCAGGAAAAGAAGTTTTCGAATTAAGTGGCATCATGTCAAATCCACGCACTACAAAAGTGCGAGAAGGGATTGCATTGTGTAAAGAGCATCAAATCGACTTTATATTGGCTGTAGGTGGTGGCTCTGTCATTGACTGCACAAAGTTTATTGCCGGTGGTGCTAAGTTACCTGATGGTGTTGATTTTTGGCAAACCTTCTTTTTAGAGCATCAGCCAGTAACAGAGGCGATTCCTTTTGGTGTTGTGTTGACGATGGCAGCCACAGGTAGTGAAATGAACAATGGCGGTGTCATCACAGATTGGGAAACACAAAAAAAATTAAGCGGCTACGGACCAGCTATCTTCCCGCAATTTTCTATGTTGGACCCAACGTACACATATACTTTGCCAAGAGAACAGGTGGCGTATGGTATTGTAGATATGTTATCTCATTTGATGGAACAATATATGTCGACACCAGATGATGATAATGTAACAGACTCTGCTATTGAAGGGGTGTTTAAAAATATCGTTCGCAATGGACGTAAATCTATGGAGAACCTAGAAGATTATGAAGCAAGATCCAATATTATGTGGGGAGCTACTTTAGCATTAAATCGTTCTTTAGGGCTAGGCAAAGATCAAGATTGGATGACTCATGCTTTAGAGCATGCCCTATCTGCCTTTTATGATATTCCCCATGGAGCGGGCTTAGCCATTATGCATCCAGCCTATTTACGATGGATTTTGCCAAAGGCCACCGATCGTTTGATGCGCTTTGCTCGTGAAGTATGGGGCATTGAACGTGGAACTATGACAGAAGAGGAGTATGCCCTAGCAGGGATTGAGACACTAGAAGCGTATTTCCGTGAAATTGGTGCACCTAGTACGTTGCAAGAAGTAGGGATCCCGAAAGAATCTTTGGGATCCATTGCAAAGAGTTGTGTACGATATCCGACTGCCTATAGTAACTTATCAGTAGAAGATGCACAACGAATTTATGAAAGTGTCTTTGAAAAATAAGGGTTTACATTGACATTTCAAGGGAAAATCAGTATAATTATAACCATTGTAAAGAAGAAATTTAAGTGACTTTTTCATATAAGAAGCAGTGTCTAGTGGCACTGTTTTCTGTATATGAAGGAAAAGAAATGGAGAGACATATATGGCAGAGGTAAAAGAAACATTACTTACAGCCGAAGGCTTAAAGAAACTGGAAGAGGAATTAAATCATTATAAATCTGTACGTCGAATCGAAGTAGCTGAACGTATTAAGATTGCCATTTCCTACGGTGATATTTCAGAAAACTCTGAATATGATGATGCAAAAAATGAACAAGCTTTTATTGAAGGCCATATCATTGAATTAGAAAATAAAATTAACACAGCTAAGATCATTGATGAGAATGTGAAAGGTGATACGGTAACAGTAGGTAGCAAAGTATTGCTATTGGATAAAGAATTTGGCGATGAAGTAGAATATACAATTGTAGGTTCTTCTGAAGCGGATCCTTTCAACAATCGTATTTCTAATGAATCTCCTGTAGGCATGGCCATTTTAGGTAAAACAAAAGGCGATACAGTAGAAGTTAATACACCAGATGGTGTGGTAGCTTTTAAAGTTTTAAGTATTCAATAAGGGTAAAAAAACAAAAGGAGGCCCCTCATGAGCGAAGAAAGACAAGTACCTGAACAATTAGATTTGAATGATCAAATGTTGGTACGCCGCGATAAGTTGGCGCAATATGAAGCAGATGGTATTTTTCCATTTGGACAACGATTTGTTGTACAACACAAGGCTCTCCAAATTAAGGACGAGTTTCGAGATTTTGACGGTCAACCAGTCGTATTAGCTGGTCGATTGATGACAATTCGTTCTCATGGTAAAACAGCGTTTGCTAATTTACGTGACTTATCTGGTGACATCCAAGTCTATTTCCGTCAAGATGTGATGGGAGAAGACGCTTACAAGTATGTAAAAATGCTTGATATGGGCGATCTAGTAGGTATTGAAGGTCACGTGTTTAAAACACAAAAAGGTGAGATTACAGTCAAAGTTAACAAATTGACTTTACTATCTAAATCACTTCGTCCATTGCCAGAAAAATGGCATGGCTTAAAAGATACAGAGCTTCGTTATCGTCAACGCTATGTAGATTTAATTGTGAATCCAAGTGTTCGTGAAACGTTTGTAAAACGTACGAAAATCGTTGCAAAAATCAGAGAATATTTGAATCGCAATCAATTCATGGAAGTAGAAACTCCTATGATGCATGCGATCCCTGGTGGTGCGGCAGCACGTCCTTTCATTACCCATCATAATGCATTGGACATCGATATCTATATGCGTATTTCTCCAGAGTTATATTTAAAACGTTTGATCGTTGGCGGTTTAGAACGCGTATATGAAATCAACCGTTCTTTCCGTAATGAAGGTGTGTCTGTTCGTCATAATCCAGAATTTACTATGATGGAATCCTACCAAGCCTATGGTAACTTTGAAGATGCGATTGCCTTAACAGAAGGTATCGTATCCTACTGTGCGAAAGAAGTACTAGGTACAACAAAAATTAATTACCAAGGTATGGATATTGATTTAACTCCTCCTTGGAATCGTATCACAATGCAAGAAGGTATCAAACAATATACTGGTGAAGACTTTGATGCAGTAGAATCATTGAGCGAAGCTCGTGCTATTGCAGACCGTCTAAATGTAGAATATGGTGATGCAGATGGCATTGGTAAAATCATGAATCTTTGCTTTGAAGAATATGTAGAAGAAAACTTGATGCAACCAACAGTTGTATATGGCCATCCAGTTGAGATTTCTCCATTGGCAAAACAAAATCGTGAGAAACCATTAACAACAGAACGTTTTGAAATCTTCATCTATGGTCGTGAATTAGCGAATGGCTATTCCGAGTTAAATGACCCAATTGATCAAAAACAACGTTTTGAGTCTCAATTAAAAGAACGTGAAGCAGGTGATGATGAAGCCCATCGTATGGATGAAGACTTCGTAACGGCTTTGGAATATGGTTTACCACCAACAGCTGGTTTGGGTATTGGTATTGACCGTCTTGTGATGTTCTTAACTGATTCTGCATCAATTCGCGATGTATTGTTGTTCCCTCTTATGAAACCAGAAGTGGCAAAACAAGAAGAGGAAGCTACAGAAGAATAACATGATGTAATATGAGCGCCTATGATGGAAACCTCATAGTGCATACACAAGCGGCTAAACTTTGTATGAGTTTAGCCGCTTTTTTGTATCTTTACAGTGTATGGGGGCTAGTTATATAAAAACTTACCACACGGTACGTGCTGTATAAGGTAGAAATGTAATGGCAAATGTGCTAATATTAAAGATAGATTAATGAAGTACTTATATGAATTCTATGAGGTCATGACTATGTTGGATTTAAAATATGTCCGTGATCATATTGACACGGTACAAGAAAACCTAAATCGTCGCCATACTACGGGCGATTTAGACAGCTTTGTAAAGTTCTACGATGAAAGACGAGCTATCATTCAAGAAGTAGAACAAATGAAAGCGGTTCGTAATGCAGTAACTGCTGAAATTAGTCAATTAAAACGAAATAAAGAAAACGCAGATGATAAAATTGCAGAAATGCAACGTGTAGGCGATGAAATCGGTGCATTGGACAACAAATTGCGTGAAGTAGAAACAGAATTGCAACAAGTGGCTTTAATGTTACCTAACATGTGTGATGCTTCTGTACCAGTAGGGGCTGATGAAAACGAAAATATCGAACAACGTCGTTGGGGTACACCTCGTTCCTTTGACTTTGACGTAAAAGCACATTGGGACCTAGGTGAATCCTTGGGTATTTTAGACTTTGAAAGAGCGGCTAAAGAAAGTGGTGCTCGCTTTACAATTTACAAGGGCATTGGTGCTCGCTTAGAACGTGCATTGATTAACTTTATGTTGGATATGCATGGCAGTGCAGGATTCACAGAGATGATGACACCATATATTGTCACTCGTGAAACACTAACGAATACTGGGCAATTGCCTAAATTTGCGGAAGATATGTATAAAGTGGAAGGAGAAAATTATTTCTTGATTCCAACCGCAGAAGTTACATTAACGAATTACCATGCGAACGAAATTTTAACTGCAGCAGAATTGCCTAAATACTATACTGCATTTACGGCATGTTTCCGTGCAGAAGCAGGTTCCGCTGGTCGAGATACACGTGGACTGATTCGACAACATCAATTCAATAAAGTTGAATTAGTTAAATTTGCTAAACCAGAAGAGTCTTTTGAGGAGTTAGAAAGCTTGACAGCACAAGCTGAAAGCATTTTACAAGCTCTAGAATTACCACATCGTGTGATTACACTGTGTACTGGTGATATGGGCTTTGGTTCTGCAAAAACATACGACATTGAAGTGTGGATGCCAAGTCAAGGCGTGTACCGCGAAATCTCTTCTTGTTCTAACATGACTGATTTCCAAGCTCGTCGTGGTAATATCAAGTTCCGTCGTGAACAAAAAGGTAAACCAGAATTTGTACATACATTAAATGGATCTGGCTTAGCCGTAGGCCGTACGGTAGCAGCTATTTTAGAAAACAACCAAGAAGCAGATGGCTCTGTACGTATTCCAACTGCTCTTCAACCGTATATGGGAGGCTTAGCCGTCATTCATCCAGAAGCTTAGAAAGGAGTCTATTATGAAATTCTTTATTGATACAGCTAATTTTGATGATATTAAAGCCGCTTATGAAATGGGCTTTATTGCAGGGGTTACTACTAACCCATCATTAATTGTAAAAGAAAAACGTGATTTACACGAAGTGATTCAGCAAATTGCAGATCTTGTAGAAGGACCTGTTAGTGCAGAAGTGATTGCGACTACTGCTCCAGAAATGGTGAAAGAAGCACATGAGTTAATTAAATTAGGGGATAATGTAGTTATTAAAGTACCTATGACAGCAGAAGGATTAAAAGCTGTTTCTATCCTTTCTAAAGAAGGTATTAAAACGAATGTAACTTTAATTTTCTCTGCTAACCAAGCCTTGTTAGCAGCTCGTGCAGGAGCTACCTATGTTAGTCCTTTTGTGGGCCGTATAGATGATATTTCTATGGATGGGATTCAATTAATTGAAGATATTGCAGAAATTTTCATGGTTCACAATATTGCAACAGAAATCATTGCAGCTAGCGTACGCACACCAATGCATATGACACAATGTGCAAAAGCTGGCGCACATATTGCTACAGTACCGTTCAATGTGCTACAACAATCTTTAAAACATCCATTAACAGATGCGGGATTAGCACGTTTTCTTGCGGACTGGGAAGCAGCCAATAAATAGTAGACACAAGTGGGAGGATCAAAATGGATCGCACATTAGCGTTAGAATTTGTTCGAGTTACGGAAACAGCAGCATTAAAAAGTGGTCGTTTATGTGGCCGTGGTGCTAAGGATGCAGCGGATCAATTAGCTGTTGATGGCATGCGCCAAACCTTTGATACAGTGCCTATTTCTGGTACAGTTGTCATCGGAGAAGGCGAAATTGATGAAGCGCCAATGTTATATATTGGTGAACGTGTAGGAGCCGGCGGAGAAGAAGTAGATATCGCTGTAGATCCTATTGAAGGTACAAATCTAATAGCAAAAGGTCAAAATGGTGCGATTGCTGTGTTGGCCATAGCTCCTAAAGGTGGTTTGTTACATGCACCAGATATGTACATGGAAAAACTATGCGTAGGCCCACGTGCCAAAGGTGTGATTGATTTAAATCAATCTATGACAGAAAATTTACGTCGTGTAGCAGCTAAAATGGAACGCGCCATAGATGATTTAACGGTTGTTATGTTGGATCGTGAACGCCATCAAGGATTGATGGATGAATGTCGTGCCGCAGGTGCTCGTATTCGTCTCATTACTGATGGTGATGTAAACCCAGCGATGGAATGCGGATTGGAAGGATCTGGTATTCATATGGTAGTAGGTACAGGTGGAGCTCCTGAAGGCGTATTGGCAGCAGCCGCTTTAAAATGTACTGGCGGCGATATGCAAGCTCGTCTAAAACCAGCTACTGATGAAGAAATTCGTCGTTGCCATGAAATGGGGATTACAGATCTAAATAAAGTACTAACCATTGATGATCTAGTGAGTGGAGATGATGTTATTTTCTCTGCCACTGCCATCACAGAGGGGAATGTATTGTCCTCTATTAAATACTTCCCAGGTGGTGCACGTACACATTCTGTTGTGATGCGATATAAAACGGGAACGGTCCGTTTTGTAGACACCATTCATCGGTTAGATAAAAAACTTTCTATGAAAGTAAAATAAAAAAGTATTAGAGTGCTAACTTTGGAAAGACCGTCTTTGAGACGGTCTTTTTTGTTGCATAGAGAGAAAAGATTTAGTATACTAAGATAGAATGTTTGTAAGATAAAATACATATGATTCAATCTTGTGATGATTGAGTTGTAACCATACATAAGATTAGGAGGAATTCAGTTGGAAAAGCTTATTATTCAAGGAGGTACGCCTTTAGAAGGTCGTATTCGAGTAAGTAGTGCAAAGAATGCAGTACTACCTATTATTGCTGCGACTTTGTTGGCGTCTACTCCAAGCACCCTGCTTGAAATTCCAGATTTGGAAGATGTTCATACTATTTGTGATGTTATTGCATCCTTAGGTGTGAAAGTAACAAAAGATGGAGACAATATTACGTTTGATGCGTCTACGATTTCTGCGGTAGAAGCACCTTATGATTTAGTGCGTCGTATGCGTGCATCCTTTTTAGTGATGGGTCCTTTATTGGCTCGCAAAGGAGAAGCTCGCATTGCATTGCCAGGAGGTTGTGCGATTGGTAGTCGCCCTATCGATTTGCATTTGAAAGCATTTGAAGCATTAGGTGCAACGATTACTATGGGTGAAGACTTTGTAGAAGCAAAAGCACCAGAAGGATTAAAAGGCAATTTAATTTATTTAGACTTTCCAAGTGTAGGGGCTACAGAAAATGTGATTATGGCAGCTACCTTTGCAGAAGGAAAGACGATTATTGAAAATGCTGCAGAAGAACCAGAAATTGTGGACTTAGCTACCTTCTTAAACAGTATGGGTGCTAATATTCGCGGTGCAGGTACAGATGTCATTCGTATTGAAGGGGTCAAAGAATTAAAAGGTGCTGTACACACAGTGATTCCAGACCGCATTGAAGCCGGTACGTATCTTATTGCAGCAGCCATGGCTGGTGGCAATGTATATGTAGAAAATGCACTTTCAGAACATTTAAAACCTGTAGTGGCTAAACTAAAAGAAGCTGGTGTCACAGTAGAAGAAGATATTGATGGTATTCGAGTTATTAGCGATGGTAACTTAAAAGCCACAGATATTAAAACCTTACCGTATCCAGGATTTCCAACAGACATGCAAGCCCAATTCATGGCGATGACAACCATTGCAAAAGGCAAAAGTACTGTTATGGAAACTGTATTTGAAAATCGATTCATGCATGTAGGAGAGCTGCAAAAAATGGGAGCCTCCATTGAGGTGGATGATCGCAAAGCATTTGTAACTGGTGTTGATCAATTAGTAGGTGCTGAAGTAGAAGCAACTGATTTACGCTGTGGAGCGGCACTAGTATGTGCTGGTCTAGCGGCAAAAGGCGTAACTAAGGTTGGTCAATTAACGCATATCGATCGTGGTTACGATAATTTAGTGACCAAATTAAAAGGGATAGGTGCTAACATTGTTCGGGTGGACGAGTAAGCGAAAAGAATCCAATACACAAGATGAGCGTCGTAAGCAACGACGAGTGCGAAGAAAACCCTTAGGCACTACAACAAAGCAGACTTCTTTGAAACGAGAACCTCGAAAATTATCATTTTTAGAAAAAGTGGCACTCTTATGGACCACAGATATTGGTATCGATTTAGGGACTACTAATATCGTTATGTATGTCAAAGGTAGAGGTATCGTATTAGATGAACCTGGTTTTGTGGCCTGCGATACCAAGACTCGTGAAGTCATTGCAGTAGGTCATGAGGCGCGAGCGATTTTAGGTAGAACACCAGATGGTATTGAAGTCATTCAACCTCTCAAAGGTGGAGTCATCGCTGATTACGATACAACGGCTTATATGTTACGTCACTTTATTCGCCGTGTTATTCCCATATCAGGACTTGTGCGGTGTAGGATTGTTGCTTGTGTGCCATCTAGTATTACACCGGTAGAAAAAAGAGCCGTCCTAGAAGTATTGTTACAAGCGGGTGCGAAAAAAATAGTTCTTATGGAGGAGCCATTGGCAGCAGCCATTGGAACTGGTCTTGATAAAGCGGAACAAGTAGGGGCTATGGTAGTAGATATCGGTGGGGGTACCACAGATATTGCCGTAATTTGTGACTCCGGTGTGGTGGTAAGTGAAAGCTTGCGTACTGGTAGTGATGATTTTGATAAAGCTTTACTTCGCTATATGAAGCGGAAGAAAAAACTTCTCATTGGGCCTTTGACAGCAGAAGATTTAAAAATCGAAGTTGGTACCGTGGACCCTCGATCAGGAGAAGAACGAGCCATTGTACGCGGTAGACATACGAGTACTGGATTGCCGAGAGCTGTAGAAATTACTTCGAAGGATATGAAGATAGCTTTGGAACGACCTGTGCAAATGATCGTCGAAGGTATTGTGAGCATTTTGGAGAAAACACCACCAGAACTATTAGCACAAATTAATGATCACGGCATCATTCTTACAGGTGGAGGAGCCTTGTTGCGTGGACTGGATCGAATGATTACAGAGCGGACGGGACGACCTGCATATGTAGTGGAACATCCAAGATATTCTGTGATTCTAGGGACTGGGAAAGCGTTATCGGAACTGAATCAATTACGAGATACATTAGAAGAGTTACGATAGGAGATTCATCTTTCTTTCATGTAAGAACGATACAATATAGATGTATCTATAGCTTGTAAAACATAGAATTCGATATATCATGCTAATGGTAATACTACATATTTGGCAGATATCAAAAATGTGATATACTGTATATAGAAAAGAACTAGGAGGTGTTTGTATATGAAAAAAACGCTCGTATATAGTTTAGGGGCCGTTCTTGCAGGCCTATTGATGGTAGGAACTGTGGATGCAGCACCAGTCAATCATGAAACAGTACTATCTGGTGACGTAGTGACTGTTGTTCCAGTTGGAACTGCGGTAAAAGAAGGAGATCCTTTATTAACCGTACAAACACTAGGTGGACCTATGGTAGCATCTCGCGCCACAGTGAATGGGGTTGTTGAGTCTGTATCTGTAGCACCAGGTGCGACAGTGGCAAGAGGTCAAATTATAACAATTGTGAATAGTCAATAAGAAGAGGCGATATAAATGCAACTACATCGTTTTTGGCGTCGGTGCACTAAGGGTGTGCTGGCGCTCTTATTGTGTGGGGCCGCTTTTACAAGTGCCCATGCAATAGAATTTATGAAAGTAGAAGATTTACACCGTGGCATGGTAGGTCATGCAGATACAGTCGTACAAGGTGACAAGATTGATTCCTTTAAGGTTGAGGTCCTTGGTGTTATGAAACAACGTGGTCCTTCTGGAGATTTAATATTGATAAAAGTATCCGGTCCTGTTATTGATGCATCGGGAGGTATCGTCCACGGTATGAGTGGTAGTCCTGTATACATTGATGGAAAATTAGTAGGTGCTGTTGCCTATGGTTGGGGATTTACAGATGGTACGTTGGGAATGGTCACACCTATCGATCAAATGGTAAAGCTGTGGGATGAAAGATACCAAAAAGATTTACCTAATCCTTGGAAAGATACAGAACTCATTCCATTGGGAACGCCTTTGATGGCAGATGGCTACGATGAGGCATCCTTATCTTATTTAGGAACAAAGTTTAAAGACTTTGGCTATAAAGGATATGCCACGGCCAGTGATAGTACCGATGATATTGTGAAACCGATGGTGCCTGGTGGCTCTATTGCTGCTTTATTGGTAAAAGGTGATTTGAAAATGGGTGCGGTAGGTACTGTAACCTATGTCGATAAAGATAAAGTGGTTGCCTTTGGACATCCTTTTGATAAACGAGGATCTACGGGTTATTTTATGAATAACTCTAGTATTTTTACAATCGTAAAAAGTATGGACTCTGGATTTAAATTGGGGTCCTTAGGCCGAGAAGTAGGGGTCATTACAGAAGACCGTGGTGCTGGTATTGCCGGAACTGTGGGTGTATTTGGAAAAGGCGTTCCTGTACGCATGAATTTACGAGATTTAGACCGTGGTGTAGAACGTAATGCAGGGGTTACCGTTGTGGAATCTCCTAAAATGACACCGACCCTAGTGGCAACATCCGTCTATAGTTTGCTTAATAAAACATTGGATCGTGTAGGCGGTGGTACCGCAAAAATAAACATTAAAATTACACCGGCGGACCCTAAACTACCTACTTTAGAACGACGCAATATGGTGTATTCTAGCAGTGCTGTATCTGAAAAATCTATTGATGAGTTGTTTGATATTGTGGAAAGTTTAATGAACAATGCTTTCAAACCATATGAAATTCGTGATATTCAAGTAGATGTACAGGTAGAAGAGGCAAAACGAACTGCTACCATCATCGATGCTAGTGCAGATCAAGTGATTGTTTCTCCTGGCGATGATATTGCTATTACAGTAAATTTGCAAGCCTACCAAAAAGGAAAGATTCAGAAGGAAATCATCTTTAGGGTGCCGGATGATCAAAGGCTAGGAACGTATACCCTTGAAGTGCGTGGTGGTGGCGTCATACCATTGCCATATTTGTTTGAAAAACAAAAATATAATCTCACTGATGAAATCGTAGAACGATTGAAAGTGCATAAAGACTTTGATGAATACTTCAAGGATTTAAGTGAAGATGATCAGAATAACCAAATTGTAGCAGAGTTCTTGTCTGATGATATTAGCATGGTGGAAGAGTCTGGCGACAAGGTGAAAAAGCAACGTTTAGAAGCAGATGATGAAGATGTGGATGATGATGAGTTGCCAAATGGCGGTAAACATAAAAAAGGTTTACGAGCTTCTGATGATGATGAAAAAGAAAACAATGAAGCAACACGAGTAGTTGTGGATTACGTTGTCTTAGGTGATGGACAATTTACTGTGAATGTAGTTGATAAAAAAGATCGTGACCATCTACGAAAACAACGGATCAAAGAAAAGCTTTCAAAATTAGCAGACCAGAAGAAAGATGAAACAAACAAATCTGATGCTAAAAAATAAGGAACTTGCGTTTTAGACGAATTGTGTTCAACAGGAAATATTGGAGATGCTCCAGTATTTCCTGTTTTCTTTTTTGAAAAGTCTGGTGGTACTAGTGCACATTCTCGTAGTTTTGTGATATACTGAAGAATGATATATAGAATCAGGAGGGACTATGACTTGGCTAGAGTGGATAGGTAAAAGAGTTATCTTTTTCTTATCGCAAATCGGGGAAGCAATGTTGCTCTTATGGCGCACCATTCGACAAGTACCGAAACTAAATTGGAAGCTAACAATTGAACAAATGGCACATTTAGGTGTCAATTCATTACCTATATTAAGCCTTACTATGTTTTTTGCAGGTGCTGTTATGACATTGCAGATGGCAGATGTATTAATTCGCTATGGAGCACAAGGTACCGTAGGTGGCATTATGGCCATCGCTATGGGGCGTGAATTAGGCCCTGTATTGGCAGGTGTTGTATTGGCAGGACGAGTAGGTGCAGCGATTA
This sequence comes from Veillonella sp. CHU740, assembly GCF_003992055.1. Taxonomy (GTDB): domain Bacteria; phylum Bacillota; class Negativicutes; order Veillonellales; family Veillonellaceae; genus F0422. Next base: position 13,881 of record NZ_RQVD01000001.1, on the reverse strand, counting down.
CAGCAGAATTGGGGACTATGAAAGTAACCGAGCAAATTGATGCACTGCGCGTTATGGCGGTGAACCCCATTGGATATTTGGTAGTACCAAGAGTCATAGCTTGTATGATTATGGTACCTATTTTGACATTTTATGGCATCCTTATTGGTACCGGGGGTGGTTATTTAGTAGCTACTGTGGTGAAAGGAATGGCAGGCATGACATACACAGATTCGATTCAAATTTTTTCTACCTTATCAGACTTAACGTATGGGTTGATTAAATCTTGTGTATTTGGAGCTGTCATTGCCTTAGTAGGTTCCTATAAAGGCATGTATACCAATATGGGTGCTACAGCAGTAGGTTATGCTACAACTAGTTCTGTAGTAACAAGTATTATTCTTGTCTTTGTATTAAATTACTTTTTATCTGCTTTATTATTCTAGGAGGGGCTATGATTGAATTAAGAGATGTAGTCCTTTCCTATGAAAATCGAACTATCTTAGACCATGTAGACCTAACGATTCATGATGGAGAAACATTGGCTATTTTAGGTGGCTCTGGAGCAGGGAAAAGTACATTATTAAAGTTGATTATTGGATTATTGCGCCCTACGAGTGGTACTATTTTAGTAGATGGAATTGATATTACAAAGATTTCTGACGAAGAGTTCGATAGGTTGCGGCAAACTATGGGGATGGTATTTCAATACTCAGCACTATTTGACTCTATGAGTGTAGGTGAAAACGTAGCCTTTGGCTTGCGACAACATACAACTATGACAGAGGAACAGATTCAACATACTGTAGCGAGAAAGCTGAGGATGGTGGGGTTGCCTAAAACGGAAAAATATATGCCTAATGAATTATCAGGTGGTATGAAGAAACGGATTAGCTTAGCTAGGGCGATTGCATTAGATCCCAATATTATTCTCTATGATGAACCTACATCAGGCTTAGATCCCATCACATCGGGCACGATTAGTCGCCTCATTCGCAGTATGCAATCCCATTTGGGATGTAGTTCTGTTGTGGTTACTCATGATATGCAGTCAGCTTTTTTTGTGGCCGACCGTATAGCGCTCTTAGATAAAGGTAAGTTTATTGAAGTATCGGAAACGGAATCATTTAAGCATTCTAAAAATCCGAAGGTACAACAGTTTATTGAAGGACGAAAATCAGTGAAAAAAGATGAAATAGAGAAAGGAGAGATATCATGAAGTGGACTACGGAAGCAAAAGTAGGACTATTTACTGTATTGGGAATAGCTTTATTTGCAATTTGCATCGTATTCTTGGGACGATTTGATATATTTGCCTCTCCGAGTATGCATATTACAGGTTCCTTTCAGTCTGTTACGGGATTGAAAGAGGGAAATACAGTGCGCTTTTCTGGCGTGAAAGTAGGTAAAGTTGCGTCTATGGTGGTGACAGATAAAGGTGTCAATGTGACGATGGATATTGATAAAGATGTGAAGATTCCTACAGATTCGGCTTTCACAATGGAAAGTGATGGCATATTAGGTGATAAATTTATTCAGATTACACCGGGAAAAAGTACTTTATACTTAGATGACGGATCTATGATCAAAGGGGATGGCAAAAGCGAAATCGATAAAACTATGGCACAAGCCACTAAGTTGATGGAAGCAGCGACCACAACCTTGGATTCTGTGAATGGAATTATTGGGGATGCAAAGACACAGGCAGCCTTACGCAATGCGTTACAATCTACAGAACTAATCGCTCAAAATACTGCGAGTTTAACAGGACAAATGAATGAGATGTTGGCAGAAAATAGAGGAAATATTGCTTCCTTAACGGCTAATATGGTCAGCATTACTCGCAATATGGAATCATTGACTAACCAGATGGATACGAATATGAAACAATTTAATGCAGATGGGCAAGCTGGCACAGAAATGCGAAAAATTGTAGATAATTTAAAAACAACAACAGATAGTATTTCCAAAATGGCAGGTGCCATGGAAGGTGTTGTGACAGATCCAAAGAGCGCCGCAGATATTAAGGAAACATTGCATAATACAGCGCAATTGACCACTAAATTAAATCGTCTCACAGGTGGAGATGTGAAAGCAGGCGATGCTGGAAAAAAGTCCGACCTTAAGGCGCAAGTGAGTGGTGAAGTTCTATATAATGCGAAAGATGCAAAAGTACGGACTGATGCTGAAGTGCGGCTTATGATAAATAAAAATCTGTATGCGCTAGGCATCTCTAATGTAGGCAATGGGTCTAATTTGGATCTCACCTATGGAAAAGAAGTGCGTGACAAAGTGTATTTACGAGGTGGTCTTTTTGATGGTAAGTTGGGGTTAGGACTTGATGTGGGGGTAGGCTCACCAGTGACTCTTTCTGGCGCATTCTACGATTTGCATCATGGCTCGTATCGAGTCCGATCAGATGTGCGCCTATGGAACAATACGTATGCTGTAGGGCAGTGGATATGGAATGGACAACATAAACATCATGACAACTATTTCGGTGTAAAAAAGGTATTTTAATGATAGATATTATATCTACGATATATTGTAGGAGGAAGTATGAATCGAAAAGTTATTACAATGGCAACTCTTTTAGCAGCCTATGCATGTACAGTGGGGGCGGCTACACCACATATTGATACAGTGAAGTTAGTATCGTATCAACAAAAGACAACTGCCCAAGCAGCTACGATGACAAATACATATAAAAGTCAAGTGCAAACAAAACAACAAAGTATGTCTGTTACGCTGCCACAATCGATTGAGTTAGCATTGAAAAATAATCGAGAATTGCATCAAACACAATGGGATTATGAGGCGGCATTAAGTCAAGTAGATGTTGCACAAAGTGGTAAAAGGCCTGCTATTTCTTATGGATATAGTGCGAATCATGCAATTAAAGAAGTGGGATCTGTTCGTGTAACAGGTAATGAGTTTGGACATAAAGTAGGCGTGAAAATGCCTCTATATAACCAAGCATTACAGGCACAAATAGAAGCCTCCAAATATAGTCGAGATGGTAGTGGGGCTGCTGTAGAAGAGGCCGAGCAAAAGGCGAAATTAACGGCTACTTCTAACTATTTATCTTTGATTATGTCCCGTAATAAAGTAGGCGTAGCAGAACAAACCGTACGTGACTATGAAGAACATTTAAAAAATGCTAATTTACAATACAGTGTAGGAATTGTATCTAAATCTGATGTATTAGCCACAAATACACGATTGGAAAATGCAAAAACAATACTAGTAGAAGCGAAACATGCAGCGAGCGTTGCAGAAGCAAGATTTAATAATCATATAGGTGTACCTGTATCTACGTCTATCGTAACAGCAGATAAAGAGTTGACATATAAACCGCACAAGATTTCCCTAGAAGCGGCGAAACAATATGGTGTATACCATCGTTCAGATATTGTTCGTGCAGCGATGGCTGTAAAGGCTGCTGAAGAATCTGCTCGTCGAGTGGATGCATCCGATATACCTGTTGTAGATGCTAATGCCAGTGGCTCTATGGGAGGTACCAGTGTAGGAGCTACGGATAACAAAAATTGGACAATTGGTGCTACTGTATCTTGGAATCTTTGGGATGGCGGTGCCTCTAAAGCTAATTTGAAAGTGGCTAAGGTGAATGTAGAAAAAGCAAAAGAGGCCTATGCACAAACAATTGAAGCCGTAGAATTACAAATCCATGAAGCCTATTTAAATATGAAGTCTGCAGAACAAAAAATTATTAGCACTCGTGCGGCAGTAGAAGCGGGACAAGAAGACTATCGTATCAAAACCTTACGGTATCGTTCTGGAGTAGGGACAAATGTAGATGTATTAGATGCGGAAACAGCATTAGCGACTGCTCGTAATAATTATGTAGATGTGCTATATACGTATAATCTTAATGTTGCTACCTTAGAAAGAGCGATGGGAGTACCAGTAACTACGGCGATTGGGGATGGTCTTTCTGTAGTCAATCAAGGAGCAAACAAATAAATTCCATGATGAGGTGATTCATGAAGAGGAAAGGGTGGCTGATTAGTGCTTTCATAGGGAGTACCATACTAGGAATTGGTTTTGGTTTACAACCGTTTAGTGAAGCCTATATAGGGCCTTATGTGCAAGAACAATTACATACAGCACTGAATGGAACCGTTTCTTATGAATCATTCCATATTGGATGGGATGGATCCATTCAAGTAGGTGACGTTACAGTGGATGATACTAAAGGAAATAGAGTGTTAACTGCTGATATGGTTACCGTCTCTATACAGTGGCTTCATGTGTTGCAATATCCATTTGGCAATGTATCTCCTGATGCATTAATCGGTACAATTACTGTCACGGCACCGCATGTAAATGTAGTGCGGGAAGCTGATGGTGAGTGGAATCTGTCCAAGCTTATGAAACCACAAGAGAGCGAGACTCAAAGCCAATTTAGTGGGCTTATTCGACTGAAAAATGGTACAGTATCTTTGATGATGCCTCAAAGGACGCCACTTGTGTTAAGGAATGTCAACGCATCTGTTGTAGGTGATGGGGGGCATACTTTGGAGAGTGTCATAGATACAACGCTAGGAAATGACAAGATTCATGGGAAGGTCACATTAGGCTTAGGGGAGACTACAGATAGATCTTTTTATTTAGAGTCTAGCCATTTAGAGTTGAAACCAATACTGGAAAGCTTCGATATTGTAGATGCAGAACATGCGTTTACAGGGGCCCTAACTGATGTGGCTGTTACTATGCAAAAACGGAGTGGATTTTGGTATGGAGAAGGGCAACTTTCCTTTGATAATGTAGGGGCTAAGGTAGATGGCTATGCATTACAAAAAGGTAAAGGGAGTGTTCAAATTCATGGTGATGTAGTTACGCTGCAGAATATAGAAGCGGAGATCAATGATGAGCATCTATTCTTGGGTGGAACAGTGCATCATGTATTTGATGAGGATCCTACACTACATCTATCCATTGGACTGAAAGAGTGGAGCTTAGCTCCATTTACGCAGGGAAAAGGTACAGGGTATATTTCTGGCGATGCGATTGTAACGGGGCCTATTTCTAACGTGAGAGGCAGTGCAGATATACAAGTACATGATGTCAGGTATAATGGGGCTACCTTAAACCGTGGCACAGCACATGTTGCCTATGGTGATCAAACCATACAGATATCTGATATGATGGCGTATACACAAGGTGGAACCGTATTGGGATCTGGATTGTATCACGTAGAGGATGGCACATATATGGCTGCTCTTAGTGCACAGAATCTGTCCTTGTATCAATTACCTATCGATTCCATGCCACAGTTACAAGGTGTAGTGAGTGGTGATTTCACGATTCAGGGGGATTACAGTGGAATTACTTCTGTACAGGGGACCGTATCAGGTAAACAAGTGAGCTATCAATCTATATTGCTAAATACATTGGAAGGCAGTATTGCTTGGGATGGCTCTACTCTTGTTGTTCCGTATATGAATGGTACTATGGGATCTGGCTCATTGACTGGTAATGGACAAATAGGTAATGGTAAATTTGCTGTTAATGTACATGGCACTGAGATTGAGCTTTCAAATCTGAATGGATGGTCTCCAAAACCGTTGAGCGGACATGTATCGATGTCAGTTAACCTAGCAGGATCTTTGGAAAACCCTAGTGGAACTCTTGAAATCAGTGGTAAAGACATGGGCTTTGGAGCTATGAAGTTTGATCAGGCACTAGTGAAAGCTACTATGCAAGATGGCAAATTACAGTTGACCACAGGTGATGTATCCTATAAAAATAGTCACTATCAAGTGCAAGGTTCATTAGAACTAGGTGGAGATCAGCAAATTGATATGACGGCTAAGGCCGATGATGTACGGTTAGAAGAGGTCACCTCAAATGTAACATCTATGCCAATTACAGGTTGGGTGCAGACAGAGCTACAAGCACAGGGAGCCTTGCATAATCCTCAGATATCAGGTCATCTAAAAGCTTGGGATGGTTCAATCTATGGAAAACTTTTTGAATCTATTGAGGGTGATTATTCCTTTGCAGATGGAGTGCTTACATTGCCTCGGTTAGAAATGAGTACGTATGGTGCATTAGTTATCGTAGATGGCAAATTAGATAATCGAAAATTAGATATCAATTTGGCAGCGAAGGCATTGCCAGTGGAACCATTTATTCGCAACACTGGGGTGAATTTAGAGGGATATATTGAAGCCCAAGGATATCTAGGTGGTACCGTGGATGATCCAATTTTTGAGGGGGCTATTACATCTGATGAACTTCAGGTTCAGAAGTCTACATTACATAATGTAGCAGGTAGCCTATACATGACTCCTAAGGTGCTTAACTTACAAGAGTTGACTTTCACAGGGGCTGGAAATAGTCGCTATGAAATCAAAGGTGGAGTTCAGTTAGATGCGTCAAAACGGATATATGGATATGCCCATGTAGAGGATGGAGATATTCATCAATTACTATCATTCGGTAATACTAATGTGCCAGATATTAATGGCAAGTTGCGAGGTACTGTAGATCTTGGTGGTACTACGGAAAATCCACGAATTGATGTAAAAGGGTCTATCGTAGATACCTCTATTCGCAATGAAGTAGTTGGAACAGCTATGATTGATGCCACGTATGCGGGTCGTACAGTTGATATACGGACATTTACCTTGCCTATCAAAGAAGGTTTGATTGCAGCGAAGGGTAAAGCTGACTTAGATGGAGATTCAGATATACAGATAGTGGCATCGAAAGTTCCGGTGGGAACTGTATTACCACTAGTCACAACAGAGGTGCAAGGTCAAGGGGATTGGAACTTTATTATCAATGTAAATGGTAAGACGAAGTCTCCTAAAGTGGAGTTTTCCAGTGAAGTAGCAAATCCTGTTGTCAATGGAATTGCCTTAGACCAATTGAGTATCTTGGGAACGATGGAAGATGAAGTAATTTATATCCAACAGGGAATGATTAAGAAAGCAGACTCTTCTATCAAAGTTCGAGGTAAGGCTCCATTGGAGGCGATTGTTCATAATGAATACATGTCACCAGACCCTAATAAGCAGTTTGACATCTATGTAGATATGAATGAAGCGAATCTATCAGTTCTTCCGCTCATGTTCAAAGGCGTTACTAGTGCAGATGGAGCTATACGAGGTGTAGTTCATGTGACAGGTACTGCTTCTAATGTATTGGCAAAGGGTACGGTAGAATTATCTGAAGGTACTCTTAAATTAAAATCCATGAAAAAGCCTTTCGATAAGTTGAAAGCACAACTTGTGTTCAGAGGTAATCAGCTAGACTTGACAGGTAGTACTCTAGTGGGAAAAGGTAATGCAGGTATATCCGGTAGTATGGGATGGGCTGCCAATCATATTAACTCCTATTATGGTGCTTTGCAGATGAAAAACCTAGAGATGGATCATGAATTCTATACGGGACCTTTGGATGGGGAATTGTATATGGTGGATAAGCATGATATGCCAACTTTAGTGGGTACTATTTCCCTACATGATGTGGTGGCGTCGATACCACTTTCTTTTGAAAGTTCCGGTGAGTCTATACCGCTAGGTCTTGATTTAACCATAGATGCAGGTGATAATGTGCGCTTGTATAATCCACTTCTCTATGATATGTATTTACAAGGAAAAGTAAAATTTGAAGGTACTCTGGGGGATCCTAAAGCCAGTGGTCAATTATCTGTTCGAAAAGGATATTTGAAATACCTGAAGAATCGATTCAAGATTACAGAAGGACAAGTAAAATTTGTATCTGGTAGTATTATTCCGGAGCTTAATGTACGCAGTATGGCCAATGTAAAAAGCTATCGTGTATCTTTACAAGCGGAAGGTCCAGCGACGCAGATGAAGTTAAAACTTTCAGCGGAACCAAATCTATCAGAGCGACAAATCATTTCGCTGCTGACATTTGGTAGGAATGTAGGGAATACGAGTGGCGTTACCTCAGAGGACGCTAATGCCTTACTGGCATCTGGATTGCAATCGTTGGCTTTTGGCTATATCGAAGATGTCTTACAAGATTCTTTGGGCCTAGATATGGTTAATATTACAACTGGGTCTCTAGACGGAAAAGATTCTAGAGATTTACAGGAAAAAAATAATTTTAATGTGTCTATTGGAAAATATGTATTGCCAGATTTCATGGTTACCGTCACACGGGGGCTCAATAATGATCGGATGGCCTATGGATTCCAGTATGATGTGAATCAAAGCATTAGTGCTACGGGATGGTTAGATAATAGTAACCGAAAATACCTAGGGGCGCAGTGGAGATATCGGTTCTAAAGGAGGTGAAAGTATGCTTAATGATTATATTGCCAGTGTTGATAAAATTGAACTATTGTCGGCTGAAGAAGAACAGAAGTTATGGAAAGCCTATGAAGAATCAGAGGATATGCAAGCTCGCATGACAATCATTGAGCATTATCAACCTCTAGTATTAAAGGAAGCGAATGTATATAAGTCGACGAAAGTAGATATGATGGACTGCATTCAGGAGGGGACTATAGGTCTTATTGAAGCTGTAGAACGGTATGACTCAACAAAAGGGGTAGCCTTTTCTCTCTATGCAGTACATCGCATTCGTGGACGCATATTAGATTACCTACGAAAAGAAGGCAAAGAAGGCGTCATTTTACAGGAAGAAACCGAAGATGGTGAAACTTGGTGGGAACAATTACCTGCTGAGGGCCCTTCTACAGAAATCGTTTGCGAGGAGCGCATGTATGGTGATATGGTCACATCGGCTATGAAGCAGTTGCCTTTGGCGGAGCAGCACGTAGTGGAAGAGGTCTATTACAAGGACCATAGTGTAGCCTCTATTGCAGATACCTTGGAATGCAGTCATAGCTATATTCATCGACTGCGAAGAAAAGGCTTAGCACGCCTGAAAGGAATGTTAGAAACTGTAAAAGAAACGTGGGATAATAGTTAACTTTAATAGATAGAGCCTATTTTACTTATGAAGCACTACCTAGATGTCAACGGGTAAGTTGATGACAGAGGTAGTGCTTTTTATTTGTGAAGATATATCGAAATAATTCACTTGACATAGATATGGTTTTTGTTTATTATAATTATATTATTATATAAAGAACAGTGATGCGAAGGACATGACCTTAATCATCTATACTTTCAGAGAAAGATACCTTGGCTGTGAGTATCTAGTGTAGACTTAGGTGTTACCACCTTCAAACTGGTTTGGTGAAGGCAATGCTTGTAATCGAATCCGTGGGGACACGTTATAGTCCGTAAGAGTGAGTCCGTTATATAGGACTAACTAGGGTGGAACCGCGAAGATCTTCGTCCCTTGTATGGGAGAGGGTCTTTTTTTGTTGGTAAGATCATGGCCATCCCCAATGGCGTATAATTGTTTAGACCTAGGGAGGTACAAAATGAGTGAAGTAAATATTATATTACCTGATGGAAGTTCTAAAGCATTTGCTGCAGGAACTACTTTGGGAGAAGCAGTAAAACAAATTTCAAACAGTTTAGCAAAAAAAGTATTGGCTGCAGATGTGAACGGTGAATTAACAGATCTTCGTGAAGTGTTGGTGGAAGGTTCTAAAGTAAGTTTTTTAACTTTTGCAGAAGATGGTGGTAAACATGCATTCCGTCATACAGCATCTCATGTGATGGCGCAAGCAGTAAAACGTTTATGGCCAGATGCACAATTGGCCATTGGACCAGCTATCGAAAATGGTTTCTACTATGATATCGATATGGAACATAAATTGGTGCCAGAAGATTTGCCAAAAATCGAAGCGGAAATGAGCCGTATCGTAAAAGAAAACTTGCCTATCGAAAAAGTGTTGATGGAACGCCAAGAAGCATTAGATTTCTTCGCTGCAAAACATGAAAACTATAAAGTAGAATTGATTAATGACTTGCCAGAAGATGCAGTGATTTCTGCGTATAAACAAGGTGACTTCACTGACCTTTGTGCTGGTCCACACTTGGCAAGCACTGGTAAAGTGAAAGCTTTCAAACTACAAAGTATTGCAGGTGCATACTGGCGTGGTGATGAAAAAAATAAAATGTTACAACGTATCTATGGTACTGCTTTTGAAAAGAAAGAAGAACTAGAGGAATACTTACACTTGTTAGAAGAAGCGGCTCGTCGTGACCATCGTAAATTGGGCAAAGAGCTTGGCTTGTTCGTCATTAAAGAAGAAGGCCCAGGATTCCCATTCTTCTTGCCAAAAGGTATGGCAGTGCGTAATGCTTTAGAAGATTTCTGGCGTGAAGTACATCATGACTATGATTATGAAGAAGTTCGTACACCAATCATCTTGAGTCAACATTTGTGGGAAACATCAGGTCACTGGTTCCATTACCGTGAAAACATGTACACTACACAAATTGATGGCGCAGAATATGCAATTAAACCAATGAACTGCCCAGGTGGTATTTTGGTATATGCTAATGACATGCATTCTTACCGTGATTTGCCAATTCGTATGGCAGAGCTTGGCTTAGTACATCGCCATGAATTGAGCGGTGCTTTACATGGTCTGTTCCGTGTACGTAGCTTTACACAAGATGATGCTCATGTATTCATGACTCCATCTCAAATTAAAGAAGAGTTAATGAGCGTTATCGATTTATTCGGTCGTATCTACTCTCAATTTGGCTTGTCCTATCATGTAGAGTTGAGTACAAAACCAGAAGGTGCTATCGGAGATGATGCAATCTGGGAATTGGCAACAGAAGCGTTGCGTGAAGCAATCGAAGCAAAAGGTATTCCATACCGTATTAACGAAGGTGATGGTGCCTTCTATGGTCCTAAACTAGACTTCCATATTCGTGATTCCATAGGCCGTACATGGCAATGTGGTACTATCCAATTGGATATGAACTTGCCAGAACGTTTCAACTTGGAATATATCGCAGAAGATGGACAGAAACATCGTCCAATCATGATTCACCGTGCTTGCTTCGGTTCTATGGAGCGTTTCATCGGTATCTTGATTGAACACTTTGCAGGGGCATTCCCAACTTGGATGGCGCCAGTACAAGTGAAAATCCTTCCAATCAGCGAAAAACATGTAGAATATGCTGAAAAATTACGTAAAGCATTTAAAGATGCTTATGTAAGAGTGGAACTTGATGACCGTAGCGAAAAGATTGGTTACAAAATCCGTCAAGCCCAAATGGAAAAAGTATCCTACATGCTTGTTGTGGGTGATAAAGAAGTGGAAGAAGGAAAAGTGGCAGTTCGTAAACGTGGCGTAGGCGAACAAGGGGCAATTCCTTGGGAAGAATTCCTGGCAAACATCACACAAGAAATTAAAGATCGTGCATAATACCCTCCTTAGCGTATCTAAGAAGAAAGTATCGTGTATACATAGGAAAAGCATCTTCACAAGAAGATGCTTTTCGTCATATAATGGATTTAGAAAGAATTTGGTCTTTCTTACTTTCTATTAATCTGAGCAGAGGTGATAGGATCATGATTACATTCGACGATGCAGAAAAACAAAAATTAAGTCCTGAAGATTTAGAAAAACTAAAAAAACACAATGACATTAATGAATGGCCTTGTCCATTGACTGATGAGATGAAGCAGCAAATGCATGATAGTTTTAAAATTGTTCCTAAAAAGAAATAAGAAAAAGCCGTAGCGACAATAGTTGGAACTCGTTACGGCTTTTTGTATATAGAAAACCGTCATCTTTGTGATGACGGTTCTTCTATGTGTTTCTATTGAGTGATTGGTGAAGTTTATTGTAAATAGAAAACTACATTTGCTGTTTTGTTGGCCGCCATATCTCCCTTTTCGACAGGTGTAGAGCTAGATAAATCCATAGATTTTACTGCAAGCATAGCATATCTAGGGTTTACCTCCATAGTCTGTGTATGTGTAGTTCCTAAGCTTGCGGATTTAACAGGGCCTAGTTCGCGACCAAGAGATTTTGCAATCACTTCTGCTTGATGGCGTGCGTCGTTGATAGCAGATGTGGACAGTTGATCTTCCATTTCTTGGGATACATCTGTTTGGAAGGTAAGAGAATTTACATCAGAAGCGCCACTAGCAATAGCTGCGTCGATAGCCTTGCCTATAGAGGCGGTATCATAGATTCTAACGACAACAGTATTGTTCACATTATACCCATTTAATTTGGAGTTTCCATCGATATAATCGTAATTAGGGTTAATCGTGATGTTAGATGTTTGAATATTGTTTCTTGACACGCCTAAATGTTGTAAGGAAGAGATGAGTTTAGACATAATTGCATCATTGTGTGATTTAGCAGATTGAACAGAAGTGTTTTTGCTAGATACGCCAAGATTTAGCAATGCATACGAAGGTGCTACTTGACAAGCAGCTTGCCCTGTGACTGAAATTTCTCCAGGACTTATGTCAGCTGCAATTGCTCCCAAAGTAGCGGATGCCATTAGTGTGCCAATTGTAAAAGCTTTCAGAAAAAGTGAGTGTTTCATAATTTTTCCTTTCCTTGTCATCGTGGATGTTGACAAATGAAAAATAGGTGACCTACAATGAAAGATGTATAGTGCTATGCATCCTTTTATAGTTATTATACTACACAATAAAAATGAATTTAGAATGAAGGTTAGGAGTAGAATCATGAACCCAATTGATATTATGTTAGACCATAAAAGTATTCGTCAATATAAACCAATGCGAGTGTCACCTCAACACTTAAGTATTTTATTAGATGTGGCAAAACGAACAGCTACAAGTATGGGGATGCAAACATTCAGTATCATCCGTATTGTAAAGCCAGAAATTAAGGCGGCTATTGCAGAAGTATGTAAACAAGAGTATGTGAAAGACATGCCTGAACTGTTTATATTTGTGGTGGATGCCTATCGTAATACACAAATTATGAAAGAAAAAGGACTAGACCTTGATACAGCAAATGATGCAGATCGATTTTTCCAAGGTTGGACAGATGCGTGTTTAGCGGCGCAAAATATGGTAACGGCAGCAGAATTAGCTGGATATGGGACAGTGTATTTGGGGAGTATTTTAAATGACACAGACAAAATGATTGAAATTTTAAATCTGCCTGAATTAACATTCCCTGTAGTAGGACTTGGGTTAGGTATGGCTGACCAAAAACCTGCTTTAAAGCCACGTATGCCAAGAGAAGCGAATGTATTTGATGATGCATACAGCACGTTTGACAATTACCATGAACTACTGGAAGATTATGACGAAGAGATGAATCAATATTATGATCTTCGAAGCCCTAATTATCCATTGCCTAAATTTACAGACCAAGTAGTAGGGCGATTGAAAATGAAAGATGAGAAGCGAAGTGCATTGATTAGAATAGCGGAAAAACAAGGGTTTCGCTTTTAATGCTATTTTGTTTTGCTTTAGTTCTTAAAGGGAGAAAGGGAAACGAGTAACATATTCCTTCGCAAACTGATCCTACGGTAGGTTTGCTCCGGAAGATGTTGCACGTTTCTGCGTTTCTACATTTAGGTAGAAATAACAGCACAAAACATTCTACGCAAGATGACACTACAAGGGTGGTCAGGGAACATGCTGCTCGTTTCTGCCGTTCTACGTTTAGGTAGAAATAACGGTGTGAAATATTCTACGCAAAGATGGCGTTCCTTGGTAAATATAGTTTTTAATAAAGTTTGAAAATAATTGTGTTAAGGGGTTGCAAATTATTTGGAAATGGCATATAATACTTTTAGTGCTTGAGACACAAGCACTTTTAATTTTCTCAAATCATATTAGATGAAAGAAAATAAAAAATGATTAAAATAACTGTTGACACAAACTTGTGAATCTGTTATTATAATCTAGTCGCCACAACAGAGGGTTGTGAGAGACGAAGTTGATCTTTGAAAACTGAACAATGTAAGGTAATTATTTCGAAAGAAGTAAACATAAGCCAGAGTGCGGGTTTCACATAGTTGA